>JAYSSS010000155.1:0-61591 GCA_043720415.1 Ideonella sp. | reverse complement strand
GCTTCATGATGTTGGCGCGCGTCAGGTCGTCGCCGGCCTTTTGCAGCACATGCACCATCAACTGCGCCACGGTGTAGCCATAGACGTTGAGGTTGTCGTTCATGGCGCCGGTGGGGTGCCAGCGCTTCATGTAGGCCACCCAGTCGTCCCACTCCTTGCCCTTCTGGAATTGCGGGTCGGTCGGGTCCTTGATGTAGCCGGCGGTGTAGATGCCGATCGAGGCCTCAAGCCCGGCCGGTACCAGCACCGTGCCCACAGCGGTGGACACGCTGTTGAGATAGTGCACCGGCTTCCAGCCCAGCTCCGCTGCCTTCTTGATCGCCTGAGCGGCGAATTTTGGCGTCGTGATGTTGAAGAAGGTGTCGGCGCCCGAGGCCTTGAGCGAGACCATCTGGCTGTCGACCGTCGGGTCGGTGACCTCATAGGTGGCGCGGGCCACGATCATGGTCTTGGCCTTGTCGCCCAGGCCATCCTCAAAGCCCTTGAGGTAGTCCTTACCGTAGTCGTCGTTCTGCATCAAGATGGCGATCTTGGCGTTGGGCTTGGTCTCCAGGATGTGCGCCGCGAAGACCTTGGACTCGCTCTGGTAGTTGGGCTGGTAGCCCATGGTCCAGGGGAAGTTCTTCGGGTCGCCCCACTTGGTGGCACCGGTGGCCACGAACAAATGCGGCACCTTCTTGTCGTTCATGTACTTGTGGATGGCCGAATTCGGCGGTGTGCCCAGGGTCTGGAACAGCAGCAGCACCTCTTCTTGCTCGACCAGCTTGCGCGTTTGCTCCACCGTCTTGGCCGGGTTGTAGCCGTCGTCCAGGGTGATGAAGTTGATCTTGCGGCCGTTCACGCCGCCTTCGGAATTGATCTTGTCGAAGTAGGCACCAATCGATTTGCCGATGGCGCCATACGACGATGCCGGGCCCGAATAGGGGTTGATGTGGCCGAGCTTGATTTCCTTGTCGTTGGCGCCGACGTCGTATTTCTTCTGCGCCAGCGCAGTGCTGCTGAGGACCAGCGAGGCCAGGCCCGCTGCAGCGATGAGGGACAGGTTCTTGAGGTTCATGGTTCAGGGACTCCTTCAACAAAGGTCGGTATCAAACGCCGGATTGGCCCATGCCGTCATCCGGGTCTACCCGCGGTACGCATGCGCACCCACAGGGAATGCAAACCACCCATCACACCGGTGGGCATCAGGTACATCAAGCCGATCAAGAGCACGCCATAGACGGCGGCCGGTGCGGACTTGGAAATTTCGTCGGCGATGTTGGGCACGTATTGAATGAACATGCCGCCAAAGATGGCGCCAGGGATGGAGGCCAGGCCGCCCACCACCACGCCCACCAACAAGAAGATGGACAGGTTGACGGTGAAGCTGTCGGGCGAGACGAAGGCCACGACGATGGCACCCATGGCGCCAGCCAGGCCAGTGAAGCCGGCCGAGGTGCCAAAGGCCAGCGACTTGAACATCGGCAAATTGATGCCCATGGCGGTGGCCGCGATGGGATGGTCGCGCACCGCCACCAGGGCCCGGCCGACCCGACCGCGCAGCAGGTTCCAGGCCAGCAAGAACATCACGGCGCTGACTGCCAAGGTGAAGAAGTACAGCCAGCGGTCCGGGCTCAGGGGCTGGCCCAGCAGGCTGAACGCAAAGGGCGGTTCGGGCTTGCTCAGCACCAGGCCTTGCACACCGCCCGTCAGGTTCTCAATGCCCTTGTACTTCAGCAGCTGCGGCACGGCCACGGCCAGCGCGAAGGTGGCCAAGGCCAGAAAGTGACCGGCCAGGCGCAGCGCCGGAAAGCCGACCAGGAAACCGAAGGCGAAACACAGCACAAAGGCGAATGGCAAAGTCGCCCAGTAGGGCATGCCCAGCTTGTCCATCAGGACGGCCGCGGTGTAGGCGCCAAAAGCATAGAACGCACCGTGGCCCAGTGAGAACTGGCCGTTGAATCCGGTCAGGATGTTCAGGCCGAGGATGGCCACCGCATAGACCAGCACCAGATTGAACTGGAAGACCCGATAGTTCTTGAACAGGAAGGGCAGGATCAGCAGCCCCACGGCCAATGCGGCGGTCCAGAACCAGACCCATTTCTTGTCGAGAGGCTTCATTGCTTCACTCCGGCGCGGTCTGGCGAGTTCATACCCTGGTCACCACTTTCTTGCCAAACAAGCCGTCGGGCCACAGAGTGAGCGTGCCCACGATCAACACCAGGGCCACCGTCAGCTTCAACTCAGTGCCAATCACATAGGCGCCGAGCACGTTTTCCAGCACACCCACCACCAGGCCGCCAAGCACCGCGCCCCAGGGGTTGTCGATGCCGCCGAGCAGGGCGCCGGCAAAGCCGTAGAGCAAGATGCCCAGCATCAGATTGGGATCGAGAAAGACCACCGGCGCCACCATCATGCCGGCGATGGCGCCGATGGCCGCCGCCAAGCCCCAGCCCAGTCCCAACATCCAGGAGACGCGGATGCCCACCAGGCGCGCTGAATCGGGGTTCTGCGCCGCAGCACGCATGGCCAAGCCGACCGAGGTGAAGCGGAAGAAACAGTACAAGCCGAGCAGCACCACGATCAACACCCCGGCCGAGCCGATCTGGTGCGCATTGAAGTACTTCGAGGCAAAGAACGCATCCTTGGGGAAGGGGCTGGCGAAGGCCTTGACGGTGTGGTCAAAGATCCAACCCGAAAGGGCGTTGAAAATCAGCAGCAGGCCGATGAAGACGATGACGTTGGTCAACACCGGCGCCTTCTCGATCGGCCGCAAGATGATGCGCTGCACCAACAGGCCACCGGCAAACGACAGCGCCACGGTGAAGAAAAACGCCGCCCAATAGGGCCAGCCGTTTTGCATCAACCACCAGGCGACAAAGGTGGAGAAGGTGGCCATCTCGCCCTGGGCGAAATTGATGTGGTGCGTGGCCTGGTAAATCATCACCAGGGCCAGCGCCACCGAGCCGTAAATACAGCCATTGGCCAGGCCGGAGAACACTTGATGCAGGAAGGCTTCCATAACTGTTTCAGTACCCCAGGTAGGCCTTGCGCACGGACTCGTCGCGCTTGATGTCCTGGCTGGGCCCGGACAGCGCCACGCGGCCGGTTTCCAGCAAATAGGCGTGGTCAGAAAGATCCAGCGCCAGGTTGGCGTTTTGCTCGACCAGCAGCATGCTCACGCCGTCTTCCTTGTTGATCTTGCGCATGATCTCGAAGATCTCGGCCACGATCAGCGGCGCCAGGCCGAAGGAGGGCTCATCGAGCAGCAGCAGCTTGGGCCGCAGCATCAGCGCGCGGCTGATGGCCAGCATTTGTTGCTCGCCGCCTGAGAGCGTGCCGGCCTGCTGCGTGCGGCGCTGCTTGAGGATGGGGAAGCGCGTGAAGGCCTTCTCCATGTCGAGTTCGGCTTCGGCCTTGTTGCCGCGGGTATAGGCCCCCAGGCGCAGGTTCTCTTCGGTGGAGAGCGAGGTGAAGGTGCCGCGGCCATCGGGCACATGGCCCACGCCCATGCGCACCACGTTCTCGGTGGATTTGCCCACCAGTTGCTGGCCATCGAAGGTGATGGTGCCGGTGGTGCGCACCACTTGGCACAGGGCCCGCAGCGTGGTCGTCTTGCCCGCGCCATTGGCGCCGAGGATGGCGGTGATGTGGCCGGCCTGCAGCCTGAAATCCACATCGAACAGCACCTGTGTGGGGCCATAAAAGGCGCACAGCTTGTTGACTTCCAAGAGATCAGGAGACATCGAAGGGCCGTTCCCGAGAGGGCTCACCCCCTCGGGGGGCGGACGACGCAGCGCGTCGGACTGGGGGCTGGTGGTCATGCAGGCGCCCCCAGGTAGGCGGCGATCACGTCGGGGTGAGCCTGGATGTGAGCGGGTGTGCCTTCGGCGATCTTGCGGCCAAAGTTCAGTGCCACGATGTGGTCGGAGACGCTCATCACCAGGCTCATGTGGTGTTCGACCAGCAGCACCGTCAGGCCCAGGCGATCACGGGCATCGCGGATCAGTCCCGCCAAGTCGTCCAGCTCTTCGTGGTTCAGGCCGGCGGCGGGCTCGTCCAACATCAACAGCTTGGGTTCGGCGGCCAGGGCGCGCGCAAACTCGACGCGCTTTTGGATGCCAAAGGGCAGATCGCCGACCGGCCTGTGGGCCACCGACTGCAGGCCCAGATCGGCAATGATCTTGCTGGCCTGCTCACGCAGGCGTTGCTCCTCGGCTTTGACACTTGGCAGGCGCAGGGCGCTGGAGAAGAAGCCCGACGACGAGCGGCAATGGGCGCCGACCATGACGTTCTCAAGCACTGGCATGGTGCGAAACATCGCCAGGTTCTGGAAGGTACGGCCCATGCCCAAGCCGGCAATTTCATGCGTGGGCGTGTTGGTGATGGAGCGGCCTTCGAACTGGATGTCGCCGGCCTGGTATTGGTAGAGCCGGCTCATGCAATTGAACAACGTGGTCTTGCCGGCGCCATTCGGGCCAATCAGGCCACAGACCTGGCCGGGCATCACATCGAAGCTCACGCCATCCAGGGCGACGATGCCGCCAAAGCGCACCGTGACGCCGCGTACGCTGAGCAAGGGTGGAGCGGGTTCTGCCATCGGTCGGTGATCCGGGTCGGTGAGCGGGGCGAGCGACATGCCCGCAGCGGTGTGCGGTTTATAGGTGGCAAGGTGGCATGGGGCCACCCGGGCTTGCCCTGACACACGGGTGACAACGCCCGTGTATGAATGCTTGCCAAGGAGGGCGGCGCGCGCTGGCTGCCCAAGCCGCGGCCATGGAGAATCGTCGTGCCCCACCAAACTTCGATTTGCGTCAACCAACCCGGACCCGCACCATGAGCAGCATTTACGACCAGCACCTGGATCGCCAGAGTGCAAACTTCGTGCCCCTGTCACCGGTGAGTTTTGTCGAGCGCAGCGCCGAGGTGTTTGCTGATTTGCCGGCGGTGGTGCATGGGGCCAGGCGCTACACCTGGGCGCAAACGCGAGAGCGCAGCGCCCGCCTGGCGGCCGCATTGCAAGGCCTGGGTGTGGGTCGCCAGCACACGGTGAGCGTGATGTTGCCCAACACGCCCGAGATGGTGGAGGTGCACTACGCGGTGCCCGCCTTGAACGCCGTTCTTAACACCTTAAATACGCGACTGGATGCTGCGTTGCTGGCTTGGCAGATGAACCACTGCGAGGCCGCCGTGGTCATCACCGACCGCGAGTTCTCGTCGGTGATGGGCCCGGCCCTCGCGCTGCTGCGCGAGCAGTTTGGCCGCACGCCGGTGGTCATCGATGTGGCCGACAGTGAATTCACCGGGCCGGGCGTGCTGCTGGGCACGCACGAGTACGAAGCCCTGCTGGCCGCACACGCGCCGCTGGCCACGCTGGAAGGCCCCAAGGACGAGTGGGACGCCATCGCCGTGAGCTACACCAGCGGCACCACGGGTGACCCCAAGGGCGTGGTCACCCACCACCGCGGCGCCTACCTGAACGCCGTGTGCAACGCCGCCACCTGGACCATGCCGAACTTCCCGCGCTATCTGTGGACGCTGCCGATGTTTCACTGCAACGGCTGGTGCTTTCCGTGGACCGTGGCCATGCTCGGGGGCACGCACATCTGCCTGCGCAAGGTGGAGGCCAAGGCCATCTTTGACGCCATGCGCGAACACGGTGTGGACCACTACTGTGGTGCGCCCATCGTGCACAGCCTGCTGTGCAATGCGCCCGATGACATGCGCGCCGGCATCCGGCACAAAGTGCGCGGCATGGTGGCCGGCGCAGCGCCGCCGGCGTCGATGATCGAGGGCATGGCGCGCATCGGCTTTGACATCACCCATGTCTATGGCCTGACCGAGGTCTATGGCCCGGCCAGCGTGGCCGTGCAGCGCGCCGGTTGGGCCGATGAAGGCCTGTCGGAGCAGGCGCGGCTCAATGGCCGCCAGGGCGTGCGCTATCCGCTGCAAGAGGGCATGGCGGTGCTCGATGCCGACAGCCTGGCAGCAGTGCCTGCCGATGGCCAGACCATGGGCGAAATCATGTTCCGCGGCAACATCGTGATGAAGGGCTATTTGAAGAACCCTGCGGCCACCGCCAAGGCCTTCGAGGGCGGCTGGTTTCACACCGGTGACCTGGCGGTGATGGAGCCGGACCGCTACGTCAAGATCCGCGACCGCAGCAAGGATGTGATCATCTCTGGCGGCGAGAACATCAGCTCCATCGAGGTCGAAGACGCGCTCTATCGCCACCCGGCCGTGCTGGCCTGTGCCGTGGTCGCCAAGCCCGACGCCAAATGGGGCGAGACGCCACTGGCCTATGTGGAATTGAAGGCCGGCGCCGAGTTGACTGCCGCCGAGCTGATCGCCCACTGCAAGGCCCTGCTGGCGGGCTACAAGGTGCCGCGCGACATCCGCTTCGAAGACATTCCCAAGACCTCCACTGGCAAGATTCAGAAGTTCCAACTGCGCGAGCGCGCACGTTCTGGCAGTGCCATCGAATGAGCCGCGCCGCCATCCTCACACCCGGAGCCGACATGTTGACCACCGACGATGCCCTCTTGCTGCGCAGTGCCGACACGCGCGGCGTCATCACCCTCACACTGAACCGGCCGCAGGCCTTCAATGCGCTGTCCGAGGCCATGCTCGCAGCGCTGCAAGCGGCGCTGGACGACATTGCCACCGACAACAGTGCGCGCGCCGTCGTCATCGCCGCCAGCGGCCGCGCCTTCTGCGCCGGGCACGATCTGCGCGAGATGCGCGCCGAGCCCTCACTGGCCTATTACGAAGCCTTGTTCGCGCAGTGCGGCCGCATGATGTTGACCATCCAGGCGCTGCCCGTGCCGGTGATCGCGCGGGTGCAGGGCATCGCCACGGCGGCTGGTTGCCAGTTGGTGGCCATGTGCGATCTGGCGGTGGCCGCGCGCGACGCCCGCTTTGCGGTGAGCGGCATCAAGCTGGGGCTGTTTTGCTCCACCCCCAGCGTGGCCCTGTCGCGCAATCTGGGGCGCAAGGCGGCGTTTGAGATGCTGGTCACCGGGGGCTTCATCTCGGCCGACGAGGCCTTGGCCAAGGGCCTGGTCAACCGGGTCTGTGACGCGGCCGAGCTCGACGCCGCGGTGGAGCTGCTGCTCGCGGCCATCCTCAGCAAACCGGCACTGCCACTGGCCATGGGCAAGGCGCTGTTCTACCGTCAGATCGAGCTGGGCATCGCCGCGGCCTATGCTGACGCCGAGCGCACCATGGCCTGCAACATGATGGACCGCTCGGCCCTGGAAGGCGTGCAGGCCTTCATCGACAAGCGCGCGCCGGATTGGCGTTAGCAGGGCCGCGCCGCACGGCGCTGCGCCTCAATCCCGGCCAGGTTTTGACGACACCTTGTGCCGCATCAAGCGGCCTTTTTCGCGCTCCCAGTCGCGCTCTTTCTCGGTGTTACGCTTGTCGTGCTGGGCCTTGCCTTTGGCCAGGGCCAGCTCGGCTTTGACACGCCCGCCCTTGTAGTGCAGGTTCAGCGGCACCAGGGTGAAGCCCTTTTGCTCGACCTTGCCCACCAGGCGTTTGATCTCTTCCTTGCGCATCAACAACTTCTTGGTGCGGTCGGCCTCGGGGTTCACATGGGTCGAAGCCGAGCGCAGGGCGTTGATGCGGCAGCCGATGAGGTAGAGCTCGCCGTGCTTGATCACCACATAGCCATCGGTGAGCTGCACCTGGCCAGCGCGGATGGCCTTGATCTCCCAGCCTTCGAGCACCATGCCGGCCTCGTAGCGCTCTTCGATGTGGTAGTCGTAGCGGGCGCGGCGGTTCTCGGCAATCGGCGCCGAGCTCACCGGGGCGGCGCGTGCGGGTCGTGTGGCAGTGTTGCCAGTGGTGGAGGCGGTGGGGGCATTCATGGCGAAAAGGGCGGGCCCCTAGAATTTCGGCATTGTATGAAGCGCCCTGCACAAGTGCAGCACAAGTGCGGCCAACAAGAATGCTGCCATGAAGCATGTCAAGAAGTCTGTCTTGCTGTGGTACTCGGCACGCGAGATGTATGAGCTGGTCACCGCCATCGAGGCCTACCCGAGTTTTCTGCCCTGGTGCGAGCGCGCCGAGGTGCTTGACAGCTCAGCCGATGCCATGTCGGTGCGCCTGCATCTGGCCTACGCCGGCCTGAAGCACGCCTTCACCACCCGCAACGTGAATGTGGCCGAGCAATCGGTGGTGATGCAGCTCATCGACGGCCCCTTCTCGGCGCTGCAGGGCGCCTGGCGCTTCAGCACCATCGGCGCGGCTGGCAGCCCGCCCGCCTGCCGCATTGAGTTTGACCTGCGCTATGCCTTCTCCAGCAAGCCGCTGGAAGCCGTGCTCAGCCCCGTGTTTGATCGTGTGGCCAACACCTTTGTTGATTCCTTCGTGCAGCGCGCCGAGCAGGTCTATGGCCAGCGCTGACATCGGCGTCGACGTGGTGGTGGATCGCGGCCCGGGACAGGTCGACTGCCATCGCCTGCGCCTGCCCCTTGGGGCCACGGCGGCCGATGCCTTGAGGGCCTGCGGCCTGACCTTGGCAGTGGATGCAAGGGTGGTGACCGCGGGCGCTGCGCCGGCCGATGGCGGCTGGCGCCTGGCCTGCTGGGGCCGCTTGTGTTCGGCCGAACTGGTGCTGCGCGACAACGATCGGGTGGAGTGTCTTCGGCCCTTGCAGGTGGATGCTATGGAGGCCAGGCGGCGCCGATATCAGCGCGATGGCCTGAAGAAACCGGTCAAGCCGGCAAAGCCCAAATCGACGCGGCCTAGCGGCAATCCGAGCTGACCACCCGCTGCGCCGCCGACATCTCGCTGGCGCGGGCCTGATCGTCGAGGATCACACGCTCGCCACCGGCGTTGACGCGCGCGATGCGTTGACCACTTTGCAGTGCGGCCACCTGCTGGCGGGCGCGTTGACAGTTTTCGGCGCGCTGCGCTGCAAGGCGCTCTTCATCGGCTTTGGCCTTGTACTTTTGCTCGGCCTCGGCCTTGGCCTTGCGCGCCTCGAGTTCGGGATCGGTGGTGGGCCGGGCTTTGCCAGTGGCCGCGTCGCTGGGCGCTGAGGCTGTAGTTGCGGGGCCCGCAGCGGAGGTCGGTGGGCCTGATGCTGCGGCGGCCGGTGCCCGCTTCACAGGGGCGGCGGGCCGTTGCAGGATGTCCTTGTCCAGCACCTCGCGTGGCGGTGGTGTGTCGCTCACATGCACCTGGCCCCTGGCGTCCTTCCACTTCCACTGGGCATGTGCCGGCAGGGCCAAACAGGTGGCCACCATCAGGCCAAAAAGCAGTGCAGGCAAGCGCATGGTCGGGTGTGTGCAGGAGTGTGGCGGCCAGTGTAGCGGCGCGGTCATCACGGCCTGTGCGCAAACGTGACCGCGGTCGGGGCGGCGTTCCGGCGACGTTCGGCCGACGTGACCCCCTCCGTATAATTCACTTTTGCGTCTGGAGCATTCCCATGCGCCTCTTAGGCAAAGCGCTCACCTTCGACGATGTGTTGTTGGTGCCCGCCTTCTCCCAGGTGTTGCCCCGCGACACCAGTCTGGCGACCCAGCTGTCGCGCAACATATCCCTGAACCTGCCGCTGGTGTCCGCCGCCATGGACACCGTGACCGAGTCGCGCCTGGCCATCGCCCTGGCGCAGGAGGGCGGCATCGGCATCATCCACAAGAACCTTTCGGCCAAGCGCCAGGCGGCCGAGGTCGCTCGCGTCAAGCGTTATGAATCGGGCATCCTGCGCGACCCGATCACCATCTCGCCAGGCGTGCCAGTGCGCGATGTCATCGCGCTGTCGCGCCAGCATGGCATCTCGGGCTTCCCGGTGCTGGAAGACGGCCGCGTGGTCGGCATCGTCACCGGCCGCGACCTGCGCTTCGAGACGCGCATGGACGCCCCGGTGCGCGAAATCATGACCCCGCGCGAACGCCTGATCACGGTGGGCGAGGGCGCCAGCATCGAGGACGGCAAGGCGCTGATGCATCAGCACAAGCTCGAACGCGTGCTGGTCGTCAACGAGGCTTTTGAGCTGCGCGGTCTGATGACGGTGAAGGACATCACCAAGCAGACCAGCTTTCCCAATGCCGCGCGCGATGTGCACGGCAAGCTGCGTGTCGGCGCTGCTGTGGGCGTGGGCGACGACACTCCGGAACGGGTGGAGGCCCTGGTGCGCGCTGGTGTCGATGTGCTGGTGGTGGACACGGCCCACGGCCATTCGGCTGGTGTGTTGGAGCGTGTGCGCTGGGTGAAGAAGAATTTCCCCAAGATCGATGTCATCGGCGGCAACATTGCCACCGGTGCAGCCGCCCTGGCCCTGGTTGAAGCCGGCGCCGATGCCGTGAAGATCGGCATCGGGCCGGGCTCGATTTGCACCACGCGCATCGTCACCGGCGTCGGTGTGCCGCAGATTTACGCCATCGAAGCGGTGGCCAAGGCGCTCAAGGGCTCGGGTGTGCCACTGATCGCCGATGGCGGCGTGCGCTACTCGGGCGACCTGGCCAAGGCCATTGCCGCTGGTGCCAACACCGTGATGATGGGCGGCGCCTTTGCAGGCACCGAAGAAGCCCCGGGCGAGACCATCCTCTACCAGGGCCGCACCTATAAAAGCTACCGCGGCATGGGCTCGATCGGGGCCATGCAGCAGGGCTCGGCCGACCGCTACTTTCAAGAGAACTCGGGCAACAGCTCGGGCAGCGCCAAGCTGGTGCCCGAGGGCATCGAGGGCCAGGTGCCCTACAAGGGCTCGGTGGTGGCGGTGATCTTCCAGATGGCTGGCGGCCTGCGCGCCTCCATGCACTACTGCGGCTGCGCCAGCATCAGCGAGATGCACCAGCGCGCCGAGTTCGTCGAGATCTCGTCGGCCGGCATGCGCGAAAGCCATGTGCACGATGTGCAGATCACCAAAGAGGCGCCGAACTATCGGATGGAGTGAGGGGGCGCCACCGCTGCTGCAAGCACCTGCCGGGGACCGGCGCGCCGCCCTGGAACAAAGCTCCGTCGCGCTCGGGCCGGCCAAGGCACCCGCGCACCACGCCCCAGGTCGCACGACGGCTCACGACACACGCCACACCCCCCGCACTCAGGATCGAATTGATTTGTCAGACGCTGCAGTTCACGACTCTCCGGCATTGAACGCCGGCCGCCAGGCCGCCATGCCCTTCATCCTGATCACCGTGCTGATCGACATGATCGCCATCGGCCTGATCGTGCCGGTGCTGGCGCCGCTGGTCGGCACCTTCACCAGCAACACCACCGAGCAGACCTTCTGGTTTGGCGCCATTGCGCTGACTTTTGGCGTGGCCAACTTCTTTGCCTCGCCGATCCTGGGCGCCTTGTCCGACAAGTACGGGCGTCGCCCCGTATTGCTGTTAGGTTTTTCGGGCCTGGCGCTGAGCTTCATCGTCACCGGTCTGGCCACCGCGTTGTGGATGCTGATCGTGGTGCGCTTGTTCAGCGGCGCGATGCAGGCCAATGCGGCGGTGGCCAATGCCTATGTGGCTGACATCACTGCGCCCGAAGACCGCGCGCGCCGCTTCGGCCTGGTCGGCGCGATGTTTGGCCTGGGCTTCACGCTGGGGCCGGTGATGGGCGGACTGCTGGGTGAGATCAACCTGCACCTGCCCTTCTTTGTGGCCGGTGGGCTGGCGGTCGTGAACTGGTTGTATGGCTACTTCGTGTTGCCCGAATCGCTGCCAGTGGATAGACGCAAGCCCTTCGAGTGGAAGCGCGCCAACCCCTTTGCTTCACTGCGCGGCCTGGCCCAGTTGCGCGGTGTTGGCCCCTTGGTGGCGGTGATCGCGATGGCCTCGCTCGCGCAATTCACGCTGCACAACAGCTTCGTGCTGTACACGACCTTCAAGTTCGGCTGGGGACCGGCGCAAAACGGCTGGGCGCTGTTCACGGTCGGGCTGATGTCGGTGCTGGTGCAGGGCTTCTTGCTCAAGCACCTGCTCAAGCGCTTCTCGGGCCGGCTGCTGGCCATCGTCGGCCTGGCGGCCTCGGCCTTGACCTATTTCGGATTCGGCGCGGCCAGCGAGGGCTGGATGATGTTCGCGATCATCATCGTCGGCAACATCCTGGGCGGCGGCGCGGCGGCCGTGATCCAGGGCCTCGTGTCCAACGCGGCAGACGCCCGCAGCCAGGGCCAGACCATGGGCTCGGTGGCTGGGCTGAACAGCCTGATGGCGGTCATCGCGCCGGTGGTCAGCGCGCCGCTGCTGGGCATGGTCTCGCACCTGCCGGCGGGCGATTGGCGCATTGGCCTGCCGTTTTACTTCTGCGCCTTGCTGCAATTCATCGGCACGATGATTGCCGTCTGGCACTTTCGCCGCGTGGCCCGTGATGCGGCGCCCACGGCGCCATGAGCAGCGCCTAGCGATTGATGTAAGCAGCCTCTGCAAACGCCCCCGCCCAATCCACCGACCGACACCATGCACGACAAGATCCTGATCCTCGATTTCGGCAGCCAAGTCACCCAGCTCATCGCCCGGCGCGTGCGCGAGGCGCATGTGTACTGCGAGATCCACCCGAACGATGTCTCCGAGGCCTTCGTCCGAGAATTTGCGCCCAAGGGCATCATTCTTTCGGGCAGCCACGCCAGCACCTATGAAGAGCAAGAGCTGCGCGCGCCCGAGGTGATCTGGCAGCTCGGTGTGCCTGTGCTGGGTATCTGTTATGGCATGTTCACCATGACCGTGCAGCTCGGCGGCCAGGTCGAGGCCTCGTCGTACCGCGAATTTGGCTATGCCGAAGTGCGCGCGCGCGGCCACACCCAGCTGCTCGATGGCATCGAGGACCACCGCACGACTGACGGCCACGGCATGCTCAAGGTGTGGATGAGCCACGGTGACAAGGTCACCGCGCTGCCGCCCGGCTTCAAGCTGATGGCCAGCACACCGAGCTGCCCGATTGCCGGCATGGCCGATGAAGACCGGCGTTATTACGCGGTGCAGTTTCACCCGGAAGTGACGCACACCGTGCAGGGCAGGGCGCTGCTCGAGCGCTTCGTGCTCGGCATCTGCGGCGCGCGCGGCGATTGGGTCATGCGCGATCACATTGCCGAGGCGGTGGCGCTGATCCGCAGCCAAGTTGGCGACGAAGAAGTGCTGCTGGGCCTGTCAGGAGGTGTCGATTCCAGCGTCGCCGCCGCACTCATCCACCGCGCCATCGGCGACAAGCTCACCTGCGTGTTCGTCGATCACGGCCTGCTGCGCTTGAACGAAGGCGCGATGGTGATGGAGATGTTCGCCGGCAAGCTGCACGCCAAGGTCGTGCATGTGGACGCCAGCGCGCAGTTCCTCGGCCACCTGGCCGGCGTCACCGATCCGGAGGCCAAACGCAAGATCATCGGCCGCGAGTTTGTCGAGGTCTTCCAAGCCGAGGCCGCCAAGTTGAAGGCCGCGCAGGGTGCAGGCCACCGCGGCGGCGTGAAGTGGCTGGCCCAGGGCACGATCTACCCCGATGTGATCGAGTCCGGCGGGGCCAAAACGAAGAAGGCGACCACCATCAAAAGCCACCACAACGTCGGCGGCCTGCCGGCCACGCTGGGCTTGAAGTTGTTGGAGCCGCTGCGCGACCTGTTCAAAGACGAAGTGCGCGAGCTGGGCGTGGCCCTGGGCTTGCCGCACGACATGGTCTACCGCCACCCCTTCCCCGGCCCCGGCCTTGGCGTGCGCATCCTGGGCGAAGTCAAACCGCAGTACGCCGACCTGCTGCGCCGCGCTGACGCCATCTTCATCGAAGAGCTGCGCAGCTTCCGCGACGAGGCCACGGGCAAGTCCTGGTACGACCTGACCAGCCAGGCCTTTGCTGTCTTCCTGCCCGTCAAGAGCGTAGGCGTGATGGGCGACGGCCGCACCTATGACTACGTCGTGGCCTTGCGCGCCGTGCAGACCAGCGATTTCATGACCGCCGACTGGGCCGAGCTGCCCTACGCGCTGCTGAAGAAAGTCTCCGGCCGCATCATCAATGAGGTGCGCGGCATCAACCGCGTGACCTATGACGTGAGCAGCAAGCCGCCAGCGACGATTGAGTGGGAGTGATTGGGGGGTCTGGGCTTATTTCGGTGCTCGGTGGCCCTCACCGTCAAGTTGCTTGACGGAGCTGATCAGCGATTGCCCAATGCAGCGGAGATGGCGGATGCCGTGGCCTTGACCCGGTCGGCCCAGGACTCTTCCAACCGGTCTGCTGGCGCCGAAATGGACAGCCCGGCCACCAGCCGGCCCTGATCATCAAAAACGCCGGCGGCGATGCAGCGCACGCCGAGTTCAAGTTCTTCGTCGTCGCGCGCCACGGTCTGTTCGCGTACTTGTGCCAGTTCGCGCTCCAGACTCGCGAGCTCGGTGATGCTGTTGCGCGTTTGGCCGGCCAAGCCGGTGCGAGTCGCATAGGCGCGCACCCGTGACAGCTCGTCGTGGGCCAGAAAGAGCTTGCCGACGGAGGTGAGGTGCAGCGGCGCGCTGCCACCCACGGCGCGCACCACCTGCATGCCCGAGCGCTCGCTGTAGGCGCGTTCGATGTAGACGATTTCATCGCCTTGCCTGACGGACAGATTCACAGCTTGATGCGTGAGCCGGTGCAGTTCACGCATGGGCCCGATGGCCGCTTCGCGCACGTCCAGTCTGGCTTTGACCAGGTTGCCGAGCTCAAGCAAGCGCATGCCCAGGCGATAGGTTCCCGGCTCAGGCCTGTCGACGAGCCGGCCGATGGTCAGGTCGTTCAGGATGCGATGTGCGGTCGACGGATGCAAGCCGGTTTTTTCACTCAGAACCTTCAGGCTGACGGGGTCTGGATGGGCGGCCAGGGTATCGAGCAAAGCGAACTGCCTTTCGATCACCTGAATGGTCGGGCGGGCATCTTTCTTTGACGTGGTCATCGGCGCATTTTCGCATGGCGAAAAACGATTTCAAAGCCGTGCGGCTGGCAATGGCCGGCGACTATGTCGGGGTCGGTCGAGCACTGCACAGGTGTTCATGGGCCAGGGCAGCGGCCAAACCGCCCGAGCGCACGGCACCCTCAAGTGTGGAAGGGTAGGGGCCATCCACATAGTCGCCGGCGGCAAACAGGCCCTTGGCGATGCAGGCGCCTGGCCGAACAAGGCCTGGCACGCAAGCCAGCGTGGCCCGTCGCTCGGCGGCGACATGGACGATGGCATCGCTTGAGGTAAATGACCCCGGAAATGCAGACCTGGCCTGGACAAGCACGGCCTCAGCCGTGGTCTGCAACCCCTTGTCGAGCCAGCTTGCTGCGCCACTCACGATCCAGGTGAACACCCCTTTCGGCCCGGTCAAGGCCTCCAGTGCCAGGGCAAACTGCGCGGGTGAATCGGCCTGGCCTTGAAAGGCCATCATCGGTGTCGGCCATTTCAGCTGACCATCGGCGAGCCACACGGTGACGATGGGTTGATAGGGCAAGGTCGTCGCCAGTTGGCTCCATGTGGCATGAATGGGCAGCACCAGCCTGGCGGCCTCACGCGGCGTGGTCGCGAGCACCACTGCGTCGAATCGTTCACCGTCAACAAGCCATTGGTCTGCCAGGCCCTGGAGGTTCATGACCCGATGCCCGGCTGTGACGCGGGCACCGGCGGCCAATAGCATGGCCCTGGCCGGATCGGGCAGCAGGCGGCTCAAACCATGCTTTGAGAGCAGCAGATCGGCGCTGCCAACCCCGGAGAACAGGGCGTCGCGCATCACCCGCAGAAAGACCTGTCCGCTGGCGGACTGCATTGGGGTGTTCAGCGCCGCAACGCACAGCGGCTCAATGAGGTCGCGCACGATGGTCGCTGCAATACCTGAGCACAGGGCCTGCACGGTGGCGTCTGGCGCACAGGAAAAACCGCTGAGCCGCCAACCCAGGGCGGCGCGCAGAAATGACAACTTCTCTCCCATGCGCCAGCGCTGGGCCGAGAGCACGGCGCGTGCGAAGGACAGCGATGGATGGCCTTTTGGCAGGGCAAAGGCAGGACCGTCAACATAGCGCAGCTCCAGCGGCATGCGCAGCATCGCTTGGCCTGGGTCCACGCCCACACGGCGCAGCAATGCCAGCGCATGGCCATAGGCACCGATCATGATGTGCTGGCCGTTGTCGAGCTGCTGGCCATGGATGGCACCACTTCGCGCCCGCCCGCCCAGATGTTTGGACATCTCAAACAGGGCGACCTGGTGGCCCGCATCGCACAGCTGCACAGCCGCGGCAAGGCCTGACCAGCCAGCACCCACCACGGCAACTTGGCCCATGTTCAGGGCGTCAGTGGCCGCGGAGATGGGTGCACAGCGCGATCCAGAGCTTGCGCAGCGGGGTCAAGGAGGTGCGCTGATGCAAGACCTGAAAGCCGTCGGCCTCGATCTCGCGAAGCAGGGCCCGGTAGATGTTGGCCATCATCAGGCCGGGCTTCTGCGCCGCGCGGTCGGCCACCGGCAAGGCTGCGAGGGCTTGGTCATAGGCCAGGTGCGCACGCCGAGCCTGAAACTGCATCAGTGCGGTGAAGCGCTCGCTGTACCCCCATGGACTTTGGCGGCCTAACAGCTCCTGGGCCTTGACGTCGAACTGCTTGAGCTCGCTGGCGGGAAGGTAGATGCGCCCCCGGCGGGCGTCATCGCCGACATCGCGAATGATGTTCGTCAACTGCAGGGCCTGCCCCAGTTGCCGCGCGTAGTCCAGGGTCTGCACCTCGCGGTAGCCAAAGATGCTGGCGGAGACCTCGCCGACCACGCCGGCCACCAGGTGGCAGTAACGTTGCAGACCGGCGTAGTCCAGATACCGTGTCTGATCGAGATCCATTTGGCAGCCCTGTATGACGGCCAACAGCTGCTCCTGGCGGATGTTGAAATCGCCTGCCACGCGCATCAGGGCAAGCATGATGGGGTGACTGGCGCGGCCGGCGAACGCGGCCTGAACTTCGGTCCGCCACCATTCGAGCTTTAGAGCAGCGACGCCGTGATCCTGAATTTCATCGACGACATCGTCGACCTCTCGGCAGAAGGCATAGAACGCGGTGATCGCTGAGCGTTGTTCCGCTGGCAAAAACAAGAAGGCGTAGTAAAACGACGAGCCGCTGGACGCGGCGCGGCTCTGGACATACTGCTGTGGCGTCATCGTGCAATCCCTGTGGCCATGGCCAGCCTGAGTTTCGCGACCCGCCACAACATGCCAGGGAAATCGGGTGGCCACAGGCGTGGCCGGCTGCTGAAGGTGGCATGGTTCATGGTGTCGATTTTCGCCAGGATGCGCATCCCCCCCTGCACCACAAGGCCCAGCTCCCAACCGATGCGGCCCGGAAGGCGCTGCGCCAGTGGCGCGCCCTCCAGCATCAGCCCATGGGCCCAAGCGCTCAAGTCACGCACCAGCGCGCGGGTTGCAGGGCTGTCCTGTCCGGCGTGGAGATCGGTATGGGCAAGCCCATGCCCTTGCAGGTCCTGGGCAGGAAAGTAGTTTCGACCGCGAGGCAGATCAACGCTGGGGTCCTGCCAGAAATTGATCAGTTGCAAGGCCGAGCAAATGGCATCTGATTGGCGCAGGGCCAGCGAGTCGCTGACCCCATACAAGTGCAGCAGCAGGCGGCCGATCGGGTTTGCCGAGCGGCGGCAATAGTGCAAGAGCTCATCGCGCGTTGTGTAGCACGGGTTGTCGCAGTCCTGCATGAAGGCATCCAGCAAGTCGTGCAGCAGCGCGACCGGCAAGCGATGGCCAACAATGCATTCATGCAGGGGATTGAAAACCTCGGGCCAACGCCGAGGCGCAAGACCGTTGACGGTGTTGTTCAGCTCGGTCGCGTAGTCGCGCAGCTCCTGTCGCCTGGCCTGGGCCGAGTGCTCACCTTCATCGGCGATGTCGTCCGCGGTGCGCGCAAATCGGTAGATCGATGTGATCGGCGCACGCAGGCCTGGAGGGCACAGCATGGACGCCACCGGAAAGTTCTCATAGTGTTTGACTGCCACGGCGCAATTGTCGTTGGCATCGTGTCGCGGTGGTCTCGGCCGCACGGGCATGCGCCAGGCCAGCCACGGCTCAGAATGCCATGGCGCCAAAGTGCACAGCTAGAATCCCACGTTTACCGAGTCGCCGCAGGGCTCTGCGGCCTGATGCGACGCGCCATTCCAAGTGGGCCGGCCTTCGCTGTCGGGCCTCAACCGAGGCCAAAGTGGCGGCGACGCTCGGGGCGCGGGTGGCGAAATTGGTAGACGCACCAGGTTTAGGTCCTGACGCCTTCACGGGCGTGCCGGTTCGAGTCCGGCCCCGCGCACCAGATCAATCTACAACAGAGTTCCCTCATGGCATTCACAGTCGAAACCCTCGAAAAACTTGAACGACGCATGACCCTGACGGTGGCGTCTACGGACATCAGCAGCGAGGTGCAAACCCGGCTGAAGAAGCTGTCGCGCACGGTCAAGGCCGATGGCTTTCGCCCCGGCAAGGTGCCGATGTCTGTGGTCGCGCAGCGCTACGGTTACTCGGTTCAATACGAGGTGATGAACGACAAGGTCGGTCAGGCCTTCGCCAACGCCGCAAACGAAGCGAAGTTGCGTGTGGCCGGCATGCCCAAGATCACCCAGAAGGACGATTCGCCAGAGGGACAACTGGCCTTCGATGCCACCTTCGAGGTCTATCCCGAGGTGAAGCTGGGTGACCTGTCAACGGTGGAAGTTGATCGCGTTGCCAGCCAGGTGACGGACGCGGCCATTGACAAGACGGTCGACATCTTGCGCAAACAGCGCCGCACTTTTGCGCAGCGTCCGGCGGCCGACGGCGCCGCTGAGGGCGACCGCGTGACCATTGATTTCGAGGGCAAGATCGATGGCGAGCCATTTTCCGGTGGCCGCGCAGAAGGCTATCAGTTCTTGATCGGCGAGGGTCAGATGCTGGAGCAGTTTGACCGCGCCGTGCGTGGCATGAAGGTGGGTGATTCCAAGACCTTCCCGCTGCAATTTCCAGATGACTATCAAGGCAAGGACGTGGCCGGCAAGGAGGCCGACTTCCTGGTCACCATGCGCAAGATCGAGGCGCAACACCTGCCCGATGTGGATGAGACCTTCGTCAAGTCGCTGGGCATTGGTGATGGCTCGCTGGAAGCCATGCGCGGCGACGTCCGCAAGAACCTGGAACGCGAGGTGCGCTTCCGCGTCATGGCGCGCAACAAGGCCGCAGCGCTGGAAGCCCTGGTGAAAGTGGCCGACCTCGACGTGCCCATGGCATTGGTCGAAGGCGAGGTGGAGCGCATGGGCGAGATGGCCCGCGAGGACTTGAAAAAGCGTGGCGTGAAGGACGCGGATAAAGCGCCGATTCCGCCCGACATGCTGCAGCTGTTTCGCCCGCAGGCCGAGCGCCGCGTGCGCATGGGCTTGGTCGTGTCGGACCTGGTGCGCACACAAAACCTGCAAGCCCAGCCCGCGCAATTGCAGGCCCACATTGAAGAGCTGTCACAGAGCTACGAGAAGCCTGCCGAGGTCTTGCGCTGGTACCTGTCGAACCGTCAACGCATGGCCGAGGTTGAGCAGATCGTTGTTGAAAACAACGTCACGCAGTACGTTTTGTCGAACGCCAAGGTGCTTGACAAGTCACTGCCCTTCGACGCTCTGATGAGCGCCTGACCCAGGCCCCAGCAGCAAACAGGGCGGCGGACTGTCGTGTCCACGCCCTGTTTTTCTTCGCCTGGGCGCACAAGCTCTGGGCGACATAATCTGCGCAGCCATCATCTTTGAGGATTTCCGTGAGCGCATCTGACATTCAAGGTCTGGGCATGGTGCCCATCGTCATCGAGCAGTCCGGTCGTGGCGAGCGTGCCTACGATATCTACAGCCGCCTGCTGCGCGAGCGCATCATCTTCTTGGTCGGGCCGATCAACGATGGCACGGCCAATCTGGTCGTCGCGCAGATGTTGTTTCTCGAAAGCGAGAACCCGGACAAGGACATCTTTCTCTACATCAACTCCCCGGGTGGCAGCGTCAGCGCCGGCATGTCGATTTTTGACACCATGCAGTTCATCAAGCCCGAGGTATCGACCCTGTGCATGGGCATTGCCGCGAGCATGGGCTCCTTCTTGCTGATGGCCGGGGCCAAGGGCAAACGCTTGTCCTTGCCCAACTCCAAAATCATGATTCACCAGCCTTCGGGTGGTGCGCAAGGCCAGGCCACGGACATCGAGATTCACGCCCGTGAGATCTTGAAGACCCGCGAGCAACTCAACCGCATCTATGCGGACCGCACTGGCCAAACGATAGAGAAGGTGGCCGCCGACATGGAGCGCGACCTGTTCATGTCACCGGAAGAGGCCAAGGCCTACGGCTTGATCGACCAGGTGATCGACAAGCGCCCTTGATCGGCATCGAGCGCGTGGACAGGCATACCCCGGCATGGGCAAGCGATTGCCCTATGATGATTCTCAAGACTTCACTTCACGCACAAGGCGTCACCTGAAATGGCCGAGAAGAAAGGCACTGCTGGCGAGAAGGTTCTTTACTGCAGCTTCTGTGGCAAGAGCCAGCATGAGGTGAAGAAGCTGATTGCCGGCCCCTCTGTGTTCATCTGCGATGAATGCATAGAGTTGTGCAACGACATCATTCGCGATGAGGCGCCCGCTGAAGTGGCAGGTAGCAAGTCAGCGCGTGCAGATCTACCTATTCCGGCCGAGATCAAAGAATCACTGGATCACTACGTGATCGGCCAGGATGGCGCCAAGCGCACCTTGGCCGTGGCGGTGTACAACCACTACAAACGCCTGCGCTATCTGGGCACGGGTGGCAAAGATGAAGTTGAGCTGAGCAAGAGCAACATCTTGCTGATCGGGCCCACCGGTTCGGGCAAGACCCTGTTGGCGCAGACCCTGGCGCGCTTGCTGAATGTGCCCTTTGTCATTGCCGACGCCACCACGCTGACCGAAGCCGGCTACGTGGGTGAGGATGTCGAAAACATCATCCAGAAGCTGCTGCAAAACTGCAACTACGACGTTGAGCGCGCCCAGCGCGGCATCGTCTACATCGACGAGATCGACAAGATCAGTCGCAAGGCCGACAACCCCTCCATCACGCGTGATGTGTCGGGCGAGGGCGTGCAGCAAGCCCTGCTGAAACTGGTGGAAGGCACGATGGCCTCGGTGCCGCCGCAGGGCGGTCGCAAACATCCCAATCAAGATTTCCTGCAGATCGACACGACCAATATCCTGTTCATCTGCGGTGGTGCGTTTGATGGGTTGGAGAAAGTCATTCAAAACCGCACCGAGCGCTCGGGCATTGGCTTTGCGGCCTCGGTGCACAGCAAGACCGACAAACGCGCGGCCGATCTGTTTCGCCAGGCTGAGCCCGAAGACCTCATCAAGTTCGGCCTCATCCCTGAGCTCGTGGGGCGCCTGCCCGTGGTGGCCACGCTGGGCGAGCTGAGCGAAGACGCCATGGTGCGCATCCTCACCGAGCCCAAGAATGCCTTGGTCAAGCAGTACCAAAAGCTCTTCGCCATGGACCATGTCGAGCTTGAGCTGCGCGGCTCAGCCCTCTCGGCCATCGCCCGCAAGGCCTTGCAGCGCAAGACCGGGGCGCGCGGGCTGAGGTCCATCCTTGAGCAGGTCTTGCTCGACACCATGTTCGAGCTGCCGACCCTCGTTGGCGTGGCCAAGGTGGTGATTGACGACCACATCGTCAACGACGAAGGTGCCAAGCCGCTGCTGGTGTATCGGGAACAGGCCAAGGCCAGCGCCTGATCACCCGCTCAATTGCACGACTGATTGCTGAGTTCGGCCCCGCCGAAACTCGCCACACTTGCATTACCGCCGCCCGACCCAACGTCGGCTGACGAAAGAGAGGTTTGCATGTCCGGACATCCCATCCTGCCCCCTGATCCCCTGACCCTGCCCCTGTTGCCGCTGCGCGATGTGGTGGTCTTTCCGCACATGGTCATTCCGCTCTTCGTCGGGCGCCCGAAGTCCATCAAGGCGCTTGAATCGGCCATGGAGGCTGGCCGGCAGATCATGCTTGTGGCGCAAAAGGCCGCAGGCAAGGACGAGCCCAAGCCCGAGGACATGTTCGAGGTGGGTTGCGTGTCCAGCGTGCTGCAGATGCTCAAGCTGCCCGACGGCACCGTCAAGGTGCTGGTCGAAGGCGTGCAGCGCGCACGCACGCTGAGCATCGCCGATACCGGAGAGCATTTCTCAGCTGAGGCCGTGCCAGTGCAGCCCGACAGCGAACCCTCGCCCGAGGTTGAGGCTCTGCGCCGTGCGGTCACGCAGCAGTTTGACCAGTACGTCAAGCTCAACAAGAAGATCCCGCCCGAGATCCTCACCTCCATTGCCGGCATCGACGATCCGGGCCGCCTGGCCGACACCATCGCCGCGCATCTGCCGCTCAAGCTCGAGGCCAAGCAGTCGGTGCTTGACCTGTTCAAGATCTCCAAGCGCTTGGAGAAGTTGCTTGAGCTGCTGGAGCACGAGGTCGACATCCTGCAGGTCGAAAAGCGCATCCGTGGCCGCGTCAAGCGGCAGATGGAGAAGAGTCAGCGCGAGTACTACTTGAACGAGCAGGTCAAGGCCATCCAAAAGGAATTGGGTGATGGCGAAGAGGGCGCTGATCTCGAAGAGCTTGAGAAAAAGATCGTTGCCGCGCGCATGTCCAAGGAAGGGCGCAAGAAGGCCGAGGGTGAGCTCAAAAAGCTCAAGCTGATGTCACCGATGTCGGCCGAGGCCACGGTGGTGCGCAACTACATCGACATCCTGGTGGGCCTGCCGTGGAGCAAGAAGAGCAAGGTCAAGCACGACCTGCCCAATGCCGAGAAGGTGCTCAACGAAGACCACTACGGCCTGGACAAGGTCAAGGAACGCATCCTTGAGTACCTTGCGGTGCAGCAGCGCGTAGAGAAGGTCAAGGCGCCCATCCTGTGCCTGGTCGGCCCTCCGGGTGTGGGCAAGACCTCGCTAGGCCAGAGCGTGGCGCGTGCCACCGGCCGAAAGTTTGTGCGCATGGCCTTGGGTGGTGTGCGCGACGAGGCCGAAATCCGCGGCCATCGCCGCACCTACATCGGCTCCATGCCGGGCAAGGTGTTGCAGAGCCTCACCAAAGTGGGCGTGCGCAATCCGTTGTTCCTGCTGGATGAGATCGACAAGCTGGGCATGGATTTCCGCGGTGACCCCTCATCGGCACTCTTGGAGGTGCTTGACCCCGAGCAGAACCACACCTTCAGCGACCACTACGTCGAGGTCGATTTCGATTTGTCGGATGTGATGTTCATCGCCACGTCGAACTCGATGAACATCCCGCCGGCCCTGCTGGACCGCATGGAGGTGATTCGTCTGTCCGGCTACACCGAGGACGAGAAGGTCAACATCGCCCAGCGCTACCTGGTGCCCAAGCAGCAGAAGAACAACGGCGTCAAAGACAGCGAGCTCGAGGTCACCGAGGCCGCCATCCGCGGGATCATTCGCTACTACACGCGTGAAGCCGGCGTGCGCTCGCTGGAGCGCGAGCTCTCGAAGATTTGCCGCAAGACGGTCAAGAGCATTCAGCTCAAGCAGGCCACGAGCAAGGTGGTGGTCACCGATGACAACTTGAACGACTTTCTGGGTGTGCGCAAGTTTGATTTCGGCCGCGCCGAGAAGCGCAACCAGGTCGGCCAAGTGGTGGGCCTGGCGTGGACCGAAGTGGGCGGCGATCTGCTGACCATCGAGTCCGCCGTCATGCCGGGCAAGGGCAACATCATTCGCACCGGCTCACTGGGCGACGTGATGAAGGAATCGGTCGAGGCCGCACGCTCGGTCGTGCGCAGCCGTGCCGCCCGCCTGGGCATCAAGGATGAGCTGTTCGAGAAGCGCGATGTGCACATCCACGTGCCCGATGGCGCAACGCCCAAGGATGGGCCGAGTGCAGGCATCGCCATGACCACGGCCTTTGTCTCCTGCCTGACCGGCATCGCCGTCAAGGCCGATGTGGCCATGACCGGTGAGATCACCTTGCGCGGCGAGGTCACCGCCATCGGCGGCTTGAAAGAAAAGCTGCTGGCGGCGCACCGTGGCGGCATCAAGACCGTGCTGATCCCGGAAGAGAACGTCAAGGATCTGCAGGACATCCCCGAGAACGTGAAGAACCATCTGGAAATCGTGCCCGTGCGCTGGATCGAGACCGTGCTCGAAATGGCCTTGGTCTCCATGCCCAAGCCATTGCCCGAGGACGAGCCTGTGGCGGTCAAGCCAGTCGCTGTCGTCGCCGAGGTCGCGGCGGTGGTGGGCGGCGACGCCTTGCCGCACTGAGAAATTGCGGTCCAAGGGCTTGCAAGGCGGATTCGTGTCGGTATAGAATTCGCCCTTCGCTGCGGCGCATACACAATGTGTGGCAACGAAATTTTTGCGGGAGTAGCTCAGTTGGTAGAGCGCAACCTTGCCAAGGTTGAGGTCGAGAGTTCGAGACTCTTCTCCCGCTCCAAATCAAGAAAAGGGGAAGCTGATGCTTCCCCTTTTTGTCAAGTGATGGCCAGCTTGTGTTGTCATGCTTGCGGCTTCATTTGAGACCGGCTCGTGATCCAGGCGAGCGGCAAATCGCGAGCGGCAAATCGCAAACGGCAAATCGCAAGCGATAAGTGGCGCGATAGCAAATCGGTTATGCAACGGATTGCAAATCCGTCTAGCCCGGTTCGACTCCGGGTCGCGCCTCCATCCCCCCCCATCCCAATCACAGCTCGCAGCACACGGCGACCGACCGCGCACAGCCGCGCCCTATGCGGCCTGCAGCTTGGCCTCGTGCTCGCGCAGCAGTCGGCGCAACAGCTTGCCCGTGGGTGAGCGCGGCAGCTCAGCGATCACCCTGATCTGCGCCGGGCGCTTGAAGCGGCCAAGGTGCTGCTCGCAGCGCGACTGCACCGCGGCCACCAGATCGGCAGGTGACATGGCGCTGTCGGGCGCCTGAACGACATAGGCCACAGGGCGCTCGCCAAAGCGCTCATCGGGCACGCCCAGCGCCGCGCAGTCCCACACGCCCGGTGTGGCGCGAATGCAGGCTTCGATTTCCTGCGGGTAGATGTTCACCCCGCCGGCGATGATCATGTCGTCCATGCGGTCGGTGAGGTAGAGGAAACCATGGTCATCGACATGACCGATGTCGCCCAGGGTCTGCCAGCCATTGGCCTGGGTGCGCGCGGCGGTCTTGTCGGGCGCTTTGTAGTAGGCAAAGGGCGCGACTCCGG
Source organism: Ideonella sp. (assembly GCA_043720415.1). Classification (GTDB taxonomy): domain Bacteria; phylum Pseudomonadota; class Gammaproteobacteria; order Burkholderiales; family Burkholderiaceae_C; genus Pseudaquabacterium. Next base: position 36,487 of record JAYSSS010000155.1, on the reverse strand, counting down.
AAAAGCAGATCAAGCCGGTCTGGCCCGCTGGCAACTCCTGCCCGGCCTCATCCACGATGTGCAGCTCACCGCGCACCGCCCGGCCCACCGAGCCCGGCCGCAGCAGGGCGTCTTGTGAGCCAATCTGCGTCATGCCCACGCCTTCGCTGCCGGCGTAGTACTCCAACAGGATGGGCCCCCACCAGTCGATCATGGCGCACTTCAATTCGGGCGGGCAGGGTGCGGCCGCGTGGATGGCACAGCGGTGGGTGTTGGAGTGAAACGCCGCGCGTCGCGCCGCAGGCAGCGCCAGCAGCCGCTGAAACATCGCCGGCACCCACTGGCTGTGGGTGATGCCGTGTTGCTCGATCAATTGCAAGGCCTGTTCGGCGTCAAAGCGCGGCATCACCACCACAGTGCCGCCGCCCGCGGTGACGCTGAGCGAATAACGCAGCGGCGCAGCGTGGTACAGCGGCGCGGTGGAGAGGTAGCGCACCTCTTCACCGGCCAGATCAAACAGCGTGAGCAGGTCGGCGGCGAAGCTGGGTGTGCCGCGCCAATCGGCGGGGAGCAGCGGCCGGATCACTCCCTTGGGGGCGCCGGTCGTGCCCGAGGTGTACATCATCAAGGCACCCGGGGGCTCATGCTCGTGCGGCTGATCCGAGGCCCCTGCCAGCAGTGCTTCAAGGGGCGTGAAGCCGTCGATGGAGCCGTGCAGCGACAACCAGTGCGGCGGCGCGCTGTCCGTCGCTGTCGCGTTGGCGGCCTTGGCCAATGCCGGCAAGCCGGCCACGGTGGCGGCGAATGCGCCGTCGGCGATCACCGCCCTGGCATCGCAATCCTGCACGAGATAGCCCAGTTCGGTGGGTGTGAGAGAGGTGGCCATGGGCGTGAGGTACAGGCCGCAGCGCCAGGCGGCCCAGGCCAGGGCCAGCACCTCGGGGCGGTTGCCAATGCAGATGGCCACATGTTCGCCGCGCTGCAGGCCCAGTTGCCGAAAACTGCTGGCCAGGCGATTGGCCAGTGCCTCCAGTTGGGCATAGCTCAGCTGCTGGTCGCCGCAGACGATGGCGGTGCGCTGCGGGGCTTCAACGGCATGGCGCCGCAGGTCAAAGAGGGGGTCCATAAACTTTTGTCGGTGGTTTCTAAGGCGTGCCGTCTGTGGGGGCTGTCAACCCGTGCTGCGCTGCGCCTTTTCCTGCTCGGCCTTGCCGCGCACGATGGCCTTGGCCTGCAGCCAATCCTCGGGCGTGAGCTTGCCCAAGGCGGCAAAGGTCGAGGGCGCGGCCAGGTGATGGCCACCATCAATGGCGATGTTTTGCCCCGTGAGGTAGTCGCAGCCGTCGGCCTGCAAAAAGGTGAGCAGGTTGCACAGCTCGGGCATGCGGCCAAAGCGCTGCATGGGCACCTCGTCACTGGAGGCCGCGCCGACATTGGCCTTGGGGATGGGCGAGAGCTTTTCCCAGGCGCTTTCGGTCGGAAAGGGCCCCGGTGCCACGGCATTGACGCGGATGTTGTGCTTGCCCCATTCCACTGCCAAAGACATGGTCATCGCATGCACCGCTGTCTTGGCCATGGTCGAGGGCAGCACATAGGCCGATCCCGTCCACACCCAGGTGACGAGCATGCTCACCACCGAGCCCGGCAGGCCCTGGGCGATCCAGCGTTTGCCGCAGGCCAGGGTGGCGAACAGCGCGCCATCCATGACGGTGGCGCGCACGGCGGCCATGCCGCGCGGTGTGATGTCGACCGATGGCGTGATGAAGTTGGCCGCGGCGTTGTTGATCAGGCCCGTCAGCGGCCCATCGGCCCAGATGCGCTCGACCATGGCCTCAATTTGCTCGGCCTCGCGCACATCGCAAATGTGGTGCGCAATGTGGCCACCATGTTGGGCGCTGGCCTGCAGCTCGGCTACGGCGGCCTGCAGCACCGCCTCGCGCCGGCCGCAGATGTGCACCTGTGCGCCATGCGCCACGAATTGCCGGGCCAATTCTTTGCCCAGGCCGGTGCCGCCGCCGGTGATGAGGATGCGCTTGCCGGCCAGCACATCGGCGCGAAAAGTGGAAGGCGTCATGGCGTATGGATCCAAGGGTTAGGCGGTCAAGCCGGGGCGGTGGTGTGGGTTCTGGTTCCGGTGCGAATGCGGTTTCCGGTGCGGATGCGGTTTCCGGTGCGGGCGCGGACCTGGTCGCCGCTGCCCACGCACACCGCCATCACTTCTTCGTCGCGTAGGCCGCAAACATCTGCCGCCCGATGATGTGCTTCATCACCTCGATCGAGCCGCCGGCGATCTTGACGATGCGCGCATCGGCATAGGCCCGGGCGATGGGCAGCTCCCACATATAGCCCCAGCCGCCAAAGAGCTGCAGGCACTCATCGACCACCTTGCAGTGCATGTTTGAGAGCCACATCTTGGCCATGGCGGCGTCCACGGCGTCGAGCTCGCCGCGCATGAAGACCTCGATGCACTTGTCGGTGAACTGCCGGCCGACCACCGATTCGGTCTTCAGCTCGGCCAGCTTGAACTGGGTGTTTTGAAAGTCGCCAATCGTGCCGCCGAAGGCCTTGCGGTTGGCGGTGTACTCCACCGTCCACTCGATCACCGTCTCGGCCACCGTGGCCGAGCGTATGGCCTGGGCCAGGCGCTCCTGGGCCAGTTGGGTCATCATCACTTCGAAGCCCTTGCCCTCGGCACCCAGCATGCAAGACGCCGGCACGCGCAGGTCGTCAAAGAACAGCTCCGAGGTGTCTTGGCCCTTCATGCCCAGCTTTTGCAGGTTCTTGCCGCGGCGAAAGCCGGGCAGGCTGGCATCCACCAAAAACAGCGTGATGCCCTTGGCCCCGGCGCCGGAATCGGTCTTGGTGGCCAGCACGATGACATCGCAGGTCTGGCCATTGGAGATGAAGACCTTCTGGCCATTGATGACGTAGTCGCCACCGTCGCGCACCGCGCGGGTCTTGATGGCCTTCAGGTCCGAGCCGGCGTGCGGCTCGGTCATGCCGAGTGAGCCTATGGCCTGGCCGCTCACCATGCGTGGTAGCCATTGCAGCTTTTGCGCCTCGCTGCCAAAGCGCTTGATGTATGAAGCCACCAGATCGCAGTGGATCAAAAACCCCGGGCCGGTGAAGCCGGATCGGGCCATCTCTTCGAACACCACGACGTCAAACAGGTAGTCGGCACCGGCGCCGCCATAGGCCGGATCGATGGTGCAGCACAGCATGCCCGCCGCACCCGCCTTCAGCCACAGCGCGCGCGGCACCACGCCATCGGCCTCCCACTGGGCGTGATGCGGCGCGATCTCGTTGGCGATGAATTTGCGCACCATGGCGCGAAAGGCGTCATGGTCCTCATTGAAGAGCTGGCGCTTGATCATGTGGGCAGGCCCAGGGTTCGGCGCGCCTGTGTCAAATGCGGTTTATCAATCATCTGGCCATCGATGCTCAAGGCGCCGGCCTCGGGCTGGGCGGCAAAGGCATCGACGATGCGCTGCGCATGCGCTTGCTCGGCGGCATTGGGCGAATAGGCCTCGTTGATGATGGGCACCTGATCGGGGTGGATGGCGATGCGGCCGCGAAAGCCGCGCCGGCGCGAGGCCCGGCAGGCCGCGGCCAGGCCGGCCGAATCACGGAAGTCGGTGAACACCGTGTCGATGGGCAGCACGCCGGCCGAGACGGCAGCGCACAGGCACAGCGAGGCCGCCAGATCAAACACCGGCGAGTACTGGCCATCCTCATCGCGGTTGGCCAGCGCACCCAGGGTGGCGGCCAGGTCCTCGGCCCCCCAGGTGACGCCCTCCAGCCGCGGCAGCGCGCCCAGGCCCATGGCGTGGCCGCTGGCAAAGCTGTGCAGGTTGAGCATGGCCGGCGCCGTCTCGGTGGCCACGGGCACGATGCGCACCGAGCCAGCGGCCATGCCGGCCTTGGCCTCGAGCACATCCAGGCCATGGCCCAGGCGGGCGATGTCGGCGGCGCTGTTGGATTTGGGCAGCATGATGCCGGCCAGGCCGGGCACCACCACGCCGGCCAGATCGTGCATCGCAAAGGCCGTGTCCAGCGGGTTGATTCGCACGTACAGCCGAGACCTTAGCGTGGCCGCATGCGCTTCGATGAACTCGGCCGCCATGGCCCGCGCCATCGGCTTTCGCGCATCGTTCACAGCGTCTTCCAGATCGAGAATCAGCACATCGGCCGGGCTGGCCAGCCCCTTGGCCAGCTTGCGCTCGCTGTCGGCCGGGACGAAGAGCATGGAGCGCAGCTTCGTGCCGCGCGCAGCATGGCCAGGGGCCAGCGCGGCACTCATGCCGGCGTCCTCAGCATCAGGGCCTGGCGCGTGCACACGCAGACCAGCTCCTCGCGCTGGTTCAGGCCCTCGTGCAAGAAGGTGACGATGCCGGCATTGGACCGCGACTTGCTCTCGCGAATCTCGCGCACCGTGGTGCGCACATGGATGGTGTCACCGTAAAACACCGGCGCCGGAAAGCGCGTGTCGGTCATGCCCAGATTGGCCACGGTGGTGCCGAAAGTGGTGTCTTGCACCGACAGGCCGATCACCAGCCCCAGCGTGAAGATCGAATTCACCAGCGGTTTGCCGAACTCGGTGCCCTTGCAGTATTCGGCATCGATGTGCAGTGCCGCCGGGTTGTAGGTGGCACCGCAGAACCAGACGTTGTCGGCCTCGGTGACGGTGCGTCTGATCTCATGTGCGAAGGTCTGGCCGACGCTGAATTGTTCAAACCACTGGCCTGCCATGGGTGGAGCTCCTGATGCGGTGAGTTGGGACCTGAGGGCGAATGCGGCAAGGGTGCGAGCCGTGCGAACAAGACGCGCTCATCTTGATCTGATCGCCGCGGCCGGCACCGAATTGGTACGCATGTTTACTATAGCAATCGCGGTCGCCTCACCCGCCCTGGCGAGATGCCCCTCAGGCGCGCTGGCGAATGGCTTCCCAGGCATTGGCCAGCGCGTCGCGGTGCTCGGGTGCAGCGATGCCGATCAAGGCCTGGGCGCGGCCATCGAGTGAGGCCCCTCGCAGCTCGGCCACGCCGTGCTCGGTGACGACCACGTCCATCAGGTGCCGCGGCACGGTGCACAGGGCCTGGGCATCGAGCGCTGGCACGATGCGCGAGACGCTGCCGCCGCGCGCCGTGCTGGGCAGGCAGATCAGCAGGCGCCCGCCCGGTGAGGCCTGTGCGCCCTGGGCGAAGGCCGGCAGGCCCCCGGCGCCGGCCTGGATGACACCGGCGGCGCGCTCGGAATTTACCTGGCCGAAGAGATCGACCTCGACCGCGCTGTTGATGGCCATGAAGCGCGGGATGGCGGCAATTTCGGCAATGCTGTGGGTGTGGCTGGCGTCGGTGATCCACAAGGGCGCCAGACGCGCGACAAAGTCGTGCAGCGCGGTGTCGCCCAAGACCACGCCGGTGGTGATGCGCGCATCGGCATCCATGGCCTGGGCCTCCCACAGATTGCGCAGCGATGAGGACACCATGCCACTGTGGATGCGCAGCTGGCGATGGCTGGTGAGTGCGCGGCCCAGTGCCACCGGCACGGCGCCGATGCCGAACTGCAGGGTGTCGCCGTCGCGCACCAGCTCGGCCACGCGGGCGCCGATACTTGCCTCCACCGCCCCGGCGTCGGCCTCCTTGAACTGGTGCAGGGGCGCCTGGGCTTGCACCGCCACATCAAGCTCTGAGACATGCACACGCCAGCTGCCGTTGGTGCGCGGCAGCATGGGGTTGAGGTGGGCCACGCGGCGCCGCGCCTGGCGCCAGACCAGGGGCAAAAAGTCGTTGAACAGGCCGGGGCTGCACCAGCCCTGTGCATCGGGCGGTGTGAGTTGGGCAAAGACTGCGTCCATCGGCGGATGGTCGCGCAAATAACGCGTTATGCCAAGGTAATCCAGGTTCAACAAGTCGGCACGGCCGGCGCGTTGACCGGCACGCAGCGCAGGCGACATGAAGTAGGATTGCAAGCGCGCTTGCGGATGCAGCGCCAGGTAGTCGATGCTGTCAATGCCCGGGAACAGCGCGCCGGTGAAGGTGACGCCTGCGGCGCGCTCCGGGTCGGCCAACAGGGCCTCGCGCAGCAGGGCGGATTCGGCGCCCAGGCCTTGAACGAAGACGCGGTGGCCGGGCTGCAGGCCGGCAAGCAGCTTCTGATTCAGGCTTTGAGCCTGGCCATGATGCGGGCCTTGGCTTGGGCCCGGAGCCAGGCTCTCGGTGAGGCGCTCCGTCATGCGTGCTGTCACGCAAGCGGCCGGGTGTCGGTCTGGCCGCCCACCGCCTCAGCGCCCGCCCGCGCGGCCCAGCTCAAGGGGCCGCCGCTCCAGGCCGGCGCCACGCCGGCCAGGCAGGCCGCCACATCGACAAAGGCCGCGTCGCCCGATGCCGGCAAGGCCAGATAGGCGCGGGCGATGTCGGCCTGTTGCACCAGGCTGGCGCCACGCAGGCGATGCAGCAGGCTGTAGGGCGCGGCGCTGCGCCAGGGCAGGGCCCAGAGGCTTTGGGCCAGGGCGGCGGCGGCGGCGGCCGCATCGGCATCGGCCCCCACCATCTCGAGCACGCGGCCGTAGGCGCCGGCGGGCGACAACACCAGGCAGGCCGGCGCGGCCAATGCCGGTGCAATGAAGGCGTCGGGCACGTCGTCCAGGGTGCGCATGGCATAGGTCTGGATCTGGCCATCGGCGCAGATGAGCTGCAACTGGTCCGGGCCCAGCGCAGTATCTTCCTCGCGCGGCAATTTCAGCTTGCCCAGGGCCTCGATCCAGACGCGGCGCGCGGCGCTCAAGGGGCCATGGCGCAGGCTGGCCAGCTTGGCCGCGCGGAGTGGCGCCAATTCACGTTCGGCGCGTTGGCGCTGCAAGAACAGCGTGGTCACCATGCGCGCCGCCGTGGGCTCGAACATCAGCCGCAGGAACTGGTTCATCTCCACCGTGTTGGCCTCAGCCATGGGCAGCCGCGCGCCCAGCAGCACACTGTCCATGATGGCGCTGTAGGCGGGATAACGCACAAAAGACTCGTCATCGACGCCCAGTTGCCGCGCCAGATCGCGCGATTGCGCCGGGCTGTGGGCCGGCACTTCATCCTGTGCCAGGCAGGCAAATTTCTGGCTGGCCACATAGGGCTGGCCATGCAGGGCCCTGGCACTGGCGTGCGCCACATACACCAACTCGGCCGCCGGCACGGCGCGGCTCACCAGGCCCCACTGCAGTGCCTGCGCCGGGCTCAGGGATCGGCCGCTGAGCAGCAGATCCAGCGCCTTGTGCAAACCAATCATGCGCGGCAGGCGCTGCGTGCCACCGGCCCCGGGCAGCAGGCCGAGCTTGACTTCGGGCACCGCCAGCTGGATGCGCGCGTCGTCGCCCACCAGGCGCACGCGGCAGGCCAGGGCCAGCTCCAGGCCGCCGCCCATGGCCAGGCCATTGATGGCGGCCACCCAGGGCTTGGCCGAGGTCTCGATGCGCAAGAACTGCCGGCCCAGGTGCCCGCACAGCGCAAACATCTGGGCGTGGTCCAGGCGCAGCGCCGATTCACAGTAGTTGCTCACCATGGCCAGGTCGGCGCCGGCCAGAAAGCTGGGCTTGCCCGAGGTGATGACGCAGCTGTGCACGGCGCTGTCGCCCTCAACGCGATCGATCAGCGCGTCCAGCGCGGCGATGAGCTCGGTCGAGAACACATTCATCGTGCGCCCGGGCATGTCTATCGTGGCCAGGAGCACGCCATCGGCGTCAAGCCGGGTTTGAATCAGATCGGCCATGCGGCCTCCGTCGGCTTGAAATATTTGTTAGGCGCCAGGTCGTCCAAGGCAAGCAGACGGCACCGCACTTGCGCGGCGCCATCGCGAGGCGTGGCCGCTGCCGACCTGGGCGCCATCAAGACGCAAACTTCTTGAAGTCAGGCTTGCGCCGCTCATTGAAGGCACGCACGCCTTCTTTCGATTCCTCGCTCTGGTAGTAGTGCTTCACGGTCTGTATGCCCAGGAATCCAATGCCGCGGATGTTTTCGGAATCGGCATTGAAGGAGCGCTTGGCGATGGTCAGCGCGGTGGGGCTCATGTCGTTGATGTTGGCACACCACTTGTCAACTTCGGCGTCGAGTTGGTCATGCGCCACCACCTTGTTCACCAGACCCATGGCCAGGGCCTCTGCGGCGCTGTAGCGCTGGCACATGAACCACATCTCGCGGGCCTTTTTCTCGCCGACGATGCGCGACAAATAGGCCGTGCCCCAACCCGGATCGACAGACCCCACCTTGGGCCCGACCTGGCCGAACTGCGCCTTCTCGCTGGCCAGGGTGATGTCGCAGATGGTGGCAAAGACATTGCCACCGCCAATGGCAAAACCTTGCACTTTGGCGATGGACACCTTGCGCAAATCGCGCAGTGCGGCGTGCATGTCCTCGATGGGCATGCCCACCGTGCCGCGCGGGCCATACAGGCCGTCTTCGCTGAGGTGCACCTTCTGGTCGCCACCGGTGCAAAAGGCCTTGTCGCCGGCACCGGCCAGCACCATCACATTGGCGCTGGCCTCCTCATCGGCGCGCTTGAGCGCATCGATCAGCTCCTCCAGCGTCTGGTTGCGAAAGGCGTTGTAGACCTCGGGGCGATTGATGGTGATGCGGCAGACGCCGTCACGCACCTCGTAGAGGATGTCTTTGTAGTTGGGGGCCATGTCGTTGTGGCTGCTGGGTTGGAGGGGCGGGCATCAAGACCAAACACTGCGAACAGTGTCGATACCAAGTGTCCAGACCCACGGCGGCCATTGCTTAAGGGGTTTCCCGCGGTCTAGATCGATCACTAGCGTACTACATTGCCCCACACACATGGCCGCTGACACGCACATCATCGATTGGGAATTGCGCCTGGGATTTTTGATCCACGATGTCTCGCGGCTGCGGCGCAGCGCCTTTGATCGCTGCATGAAGCACCTGAACGTCACGCGCTCGCAGTGGTGGGTGCTGGCCTATCTGTCGCGGCAGGACGGCATGACGCAGTCGCAATTGGCCACCGAGCTCGATCTGGGCAAGGTGGCGGTGGGCGGCTTGATCGACAGGCTCGAGAAATCCGGCCTGCTGCGGCGCGAGGCCGACCCCGCCGACAAGCGCGTCAACCGCGTCTACCTGCAGCCCAGCAGCAAGCAACTCATCACGCGCATGCGCAAGGTCAGCCACCGCATGAATGCGCAAATCCTGCAGGGCTTGTCAGAGAGCAAGCTTGAGGTTGCTGCTGAAACCCTGGACGCCATGAAGCGTAGCCTGTTGGGCTACTTGCAGGCTGAAGATGTCTGAGGCCACCACCGCTGCGCAAAGCACCGGCCTGGCCTTGGCGGTAGAGGGCATCGATCTGCGCTTTGGTGGTATCCACGCGCTGCGCGATGTCTCCTTCAACGCCGCACCCGGCCAGATCACCGCCATCATCGGCCCCAATGGCGCGGGCAAGACCAGCGTCTTCAACACCATCTCGGGCTTCTACAAGCCCGCGGCGGGCCGCGTGCTGTTGGGTGGGGCCGACATCACCACCGTGCCGGTGCATGCCCGTGCCAGCCTGGGCCTGGCGCGCACCTTCCAGAACATCGCGCTCTTTCATGGCCTGACGGTGCTCGACAACATCAAACTCGGCGGCCACCACGTGATGCGCTCCGGGCTGTTTTCTGTACTGCGCTATGGCCGCGCCGCACGCGACGAAGAGCTGGCCTTGCGCAGGGAAGTCGAGCGCCGCGTCATCGATTTTCTGGAGATCGACCACATCCGACACCGCAGCGTCGATGGCCTGCCCTATGGCCTGCAAAAGCGCGTCGAGCTGGCGCGCGCCCTGGCCATGCGGCCCCGCGTGCTGATGCTCGATGAGCCCGTGGCCGGCATGAACCGCGAGGAGACCGAAGACATGGCGCGCTTCATCCTCGATGTGCAAGAGGAGTGGGGCGTGACCGTGCTGCTGGTCGAGCACGACATGGGCATGGTGATGGACATCTCCAGCCATGTGGTGGTGCTCAACTTCGGCGAGGTCATCGCCAGCGGCACACCGGCCCAGGTGAGGGCGCATCCGCAGGTGGTCGAGGCCTACCTGGGCGTGGAGGCGGTGGCATGAGGACAGGAGCGCGGGTCGAGCGCCGGGCCGCTCCCAAGCCGGCCCGCATCCCCTTGGGGGATCGGCCGACGTATTCGGCGGACGAGGGGCTGCAGTGAGTGAATTCATTGAATACAGCCTGCTCGGCCTTTTGGCCGGCGGCGTCACCGCCCTCATCGCGCTGAGCTTTGTGCTGATCTACAAGGGCACCGGTGTCGTCAATTTTGCGGTGGGCGAATTCATGATCCTGGGCGCCTATCTGTACTACGCCGCGGCCGTCACCTTCGGCCTCGCGCCGTGGATCGCCTTCTTGCTTTCCTTGTTGGGCATCGGCATCCTGGCCGTGATCCTGGAGCGCATCGTGCTGCGTCCGCTGTCGGGCCAGCCGCCGGTGGCGGTGATGATGGCCACCATCGGCATGGCCAGCATCATCCACGGCAGCATCGAGGCGGTGTGGGGTGGCGACACCTACTCGCCGCCCACTTTGCTGCCGCGCACGCCGCTCACTTTTGGCGATATCTTGATCCCGGGCACCATGCTCGGCAACTTCGTCGTGGCCGCTGTGTTGATCGCCGCTTTTTTGGCCTTCTTCCGCTACTCGCGCACCGGCATCGCCTTGCGCGCCACCGCCAGTGATTCGGTCACCGCCGCCACGCTGGGCATCAACATCAACTATTCGCAGCGCCTGACCTGGGTGCTCTCGGGCCTGGTGGGCACGGTGGCCGGCGTGCTGATTGCCAGCTCGGCAGGGCTGTCCCCACTGTTGGCCGGTGCCGCGCTGGGCGTGTTCGCGGCCATCATTTTGGGTGGGCTGGACAGCATCCTGGGCGCCATCGTCGCCAGCCTCATCCTGGGCTGGATCGAGGCCCTGGCCGCCGGCTACCTGGGCGGCAAATCGCGCGATCTGGTGCCCTTTGTGGTGGTGCTGGCGATCATGGTGGTGCGCCCCTACGGCATTTTTGGCACGCGCACGATTGAGCGTGTGTAAGCCCGGCGGCCTCAAACCCTAACACCCAACCAAACCATGCGAACCGCCGTCTTCCACGAAACCTTTGCCTCTGAGGAGCGGCTGTGGGATTCCGCCACCGCCAGGCGCTGGATGGCGACCTTCACTGTGATGCTGTTCAGCCTGCCGCTGTGGGGCAGCGACTACCTGCTGGCCATGACCTGCATCGTCGGCATCCATGTGGTCGCCACCTTGGGCCTGAACCTGACCACCGGCAATGCGGGTCTGATCTCGCTCAGCCATGGCGCCTTCTTGGGCGTGGGCTGCTACACCGTGGCCTGGCTGGCCAAACTGGGCTTGCCGTTTTACCTGACGCTGCCGCTGGCCGGCTTGCTGACCGCCATGCTTGGCGTCATCGTCGGCTTGCCCAGTCTGCGCGTGAAGGGCATTTACCTGGCCATTGCCACTTTGGCCGCGCACTTCATCCTGACCTTCATCTTCCGCGAGTGGGAGCCGGTGACCGGCGGCGTGCCCGGTACCTCCATCCCGCGGGCGCAGTTCTTTGATTTCGTCTTCATCGGCGACCGGCGCAACTTCTACCTCATCTTCGGCTGCGCTTTCATCGGCGCGCTGGCGGCACGCAACCTGGCGCGCAGCTACATCGGGCGCGCCTTCGTGGCCGTGCGCGACCGTGATTTCTCGGCCGAAATTCTGGGTGTGAACTTGCTGCGCACCAAGCTCACGGCCTTTGCCGTGGGGGCTTTTTATGCCGGCGTGGCCGGTGGCCTGCTGGGCTATTTTTATGGTGCCATCACGCCCGATTACTTCGTGCTCACGCTGTCGGTGTACTACCTGGCCGCGGTCATCGTCGGCGGGCTGGGCACGGTGCTGGGCAGTGTGCTCGGTGCCCTGTTCATGACCTTTGTGCCCGAGGCGCTGCGCCTGGTGGCGCATGCCAGCTCACAGTGGTACCCGGGCGTGGCTGGCCTGCTCTTGCCCATGGGGCAGGTGGTGTTCGGCGTGCTCATCATCGTGTTCCTGATTTTCGAGCCGCACGGCCTGGCGGCGATCTGGGCGCGCATCCGGCGCAGCTTTCACATCTGGCCCTTCCGCACTTGACCTACTACCCTTGACGTTTCAAACCCGAGCTCACCCTGCCCGGGCGATTCAAGCCCACCTAACCGATCCATCCAGGAGACCACCATGTCTGATTTCACCCGCCGCAAAATCGTCCAAAGCCTTGGCGCCGCCGCGTCGCTGGGGCCATTCGCCATTGGCTCCTCGCTGGCCCAGGCCGGCAAGGGCGAGATCGTCATCGGCGCCGCACAGCCCATCACCGGCGTTTTTTCATTCGCCGGCGTGGCCATGAATTACGGCCTGAATGATTTCGTGCAATGGAAAAACGCCAAGGGCGGTGTCGCCGGCCGCAAGCTGCGCTATGTGTCCGAAGACACCGGCTTCAAGCTCGACCAGGGCGTGGCCATCTTCAAGAAGATCATGGCCGCCGAGAAGCCGAATTTCTTCTATGGCGATTCCACCCAGTGGGTGAAGGCGGTGTCGCAAGACGCCATCGCTGCCGGCACGGTGATGACCTCGTCCACCTCGCTGGCCCAGGTGGTGGCCGATCCGGTGAGGATGCCTCAACATGTGGTGCCTGGGCCGACCTACCCGCGCCTGCACGAAATCCTCATGGAGTACATCGCCAAGACCCACAGCGGTGGCGCCAAGCCCAACATTGCCTACGTCTATTCCGACACCGAATTTGGCAGCGATGGCATCCCCGCCGGCAAGGCGCGTGCGGCCAAGCTTGGCCTGCCCATCGTGGCCGAGATCGTCACCAAACAGTCCGGCGTGGATGTGGCGCCCGAGGTCGCCAAACTGCGCCGCGCGCGGCCGGACATCGTCATCTTCCAGGGCTACATCCTGGCGCCCATGCCCGAATTTGTGCGCCAGATGAAAGAGGCCGGGCTCAACCCGCAGGTCATGGGCACGGCCTGGGGCCTGGACCGGCCGGCCTACGAGGCCCTGGGCGCGCTGGGCACGCGCCTCACCGGCGTGAGCATGTACCGCTATGGCCACGAGACCGATTCCGACATGATCAACAACATGCGTGACTACCTGGCCAAGAACCGGCCCGAGGTCAAGAACATCTCGCCGTTTTACATCTCCACCTGGTTCAGCGGCATGGTCTTCGCCGAGATCGCCGAGCGTTGCCTCAAGGCCGGCAAGCCGCTGACGCTGCCCAACATGAAGGCCGCGCTCGAATCCATGAAGCAGTGGGACACCGGCGGCATCTCCGGCGTGCTGGCCGACATGAGCGGGCATCAGTTGCCAGCCGGGCGGATGTACTCGTATGACCTCGAAAAGAAGGCCATGGAACCCGCCAGCGGCTGGATCCGGGTCTGATTGAAGCAAGCGTCAGGTGACATGACCGCTGCGCTGGCCATCGAGAACATCGAGGTCGTCTACAACCACAGCGTGCAGGCGCTGCGGGGCATGTCGATCAAGGTGCCCCAGGGGCAGATCGTCGCCTTGCTCGGCTCCAATGGCGCGGGCAAGACGACGACGCTGAAGGCCGCCTCAGGCGTGCTGCCGTTTGAGAAAGGCAAGCTCGCCTCGGGCCAGGTGCACTTCTTTGGTGAGGACATCGCCAGCCTGGCTGCGCACGAGCTGGCCCGCGCCGGCATGGCCCATGTGCGCGAGGGCCGGCACATCTTTGGTGAGATGACGGTGGAAGAAAACCTCATCGCTGCGGCCAATGCACTGATCGGCCGCGGCGGCGCCAAACCCGATATCGACAAGGTCTTTGGCTACTTTCCGCAGTTGCGGGATCGCCGCAAACAGGTCTCAGGCTATCTGTCCGGCGGCGAGCAGCAGATGCTGGCCATCGGCCGCGCCATCATCGGCCAGCCGCGGCTGATCTTGCTGGACGAGCCCTCGCTGGGCCTGGCGCCGCTGGTCGTCAAGACCATTTTCGACATCATTGCCCGCATCAACCGCGAGCAGGGTGTGGCCATGCTGCTGGTCGAGCAAAACGCCCATGTCGCCCTGGGCGTGGCGCAGTACGGCTACATCATGGAAAACGGTCGCATCGTCTTCAACGGCCCCACGGCCAAGCTGCTGGGTGACCCGGATGTGCAGCGCTTTTACCTGGGCGGGGGCGATGCCGGGGAAGGCCATGTGAGCTTTCGCGATGTCAAGCACTACAAGCGGCGCAAACGCTGGCTGTCTTAGCACCTAATCTGTTATGAGCGCGACCCATCCACCGCCCACCGACCTGCGCCACTTGCCGCTGCCACAGCAGCTTGTGCATTGGGCACAGCATCGCCCGCACGAGGTCGCCCTGCGGCAAAAGCTGTTTGGCATCTGGCAGCCCGTCAGCTGGGCGCAGTACGCGCAAAGTGCGCGGCATGCCGGCCTGGGCCTGTTGCGCCTGGGCCTGCAGCCCGGCCAGAGCGTGGCCGTGCTCAGCGAGAATCGCAAGGAGTGGGCCTTCACCGAGCTTGGCGTGGCCCTGGTGCGCGGCATCACGGCGGGCGTGTACCCCACATCACCGGCGCCTGAGGTGCTTTACCTGCTGGCCCTGGCCGAGGCGCCGATCATCGTCGTCGAAGACCAGGAGCAGCTCGACAAGGTCTTGGCCGTGCGCCAGCAACTGCCGCAACTGCGTGCCATCGTCGTCATCGATCCGCGCGGCTTGCGCCACTACGCCAGGCAGTTCGATGGCGTGGCGCTGCTGGATTTTGAGGATGTGCTGGTGCTTGGCCAAGGCTTCGAGGCTGAGGACGCCAGCGCCGCGGCGGCCGCCACCCAAGGCCCGGCGCTGGACGACATCGGCCTGATGGTCTTCACCTCAGGCTCCACCGGCCGGCCCAAGGCCGCCTTGATGAGCTGGCGCGGCCTGGGCGCTGCGGCGCATGGCCTGAACACCGTGATCGGCTGCGGCCAAGGCGATGGCCTGGTGTCTTACCTGCCGCTGTGCCATGTGGCCGAGCAGATGTTTTCCATCCACATTCCGCTGGCCAGCGGCGCGGTGGTCAACTTTGCCGAGAGCCTGCGCACGGTGCAGGAGGATCTGCGCGAGCTCGCGCCGCAGGTCTTCTTCGGTGTGCCGCGCATCTGGGAGAAGTTTCACGCCAGCATCCAGACCAAGCTGCGTGAGGCCGGTGGCCTGCGCCTGCGCATCTATCAAGCGGCGATGTCAACACTGCAAGCCCAGGCCAGCACGCCGCGTTCGCAATGGGGCCTGGTGCAGCGCCTAAAGCATGGGTTTTGGTATCTGCTGGTGCTGCGCGCGCTGCTCAATTTCATTGGCCTGCGGCGCTGTCGCATGGCCATCTCATCGGGCGCGCCGATCGCGCCGGAAATTCTCAGCTTCTTCCGCGTCCTGGGCCTGCCCATACGCGAGGCCTATGGCCTGACCGAGGCCTCGGGCGCCACCACCATGCAGCCCCACGACGACTCGCCCGTGGGCAGTGTCGGCCGGCCCTATCCGGGCATCGAACTCAAGCTCGCCGAGGATGGCGAAATCCTCATCCGCGGCGAGGTGGTCTTCAAGGGCTATTACAAGAATGACGCGGCCACAGCCGAAGCGATCGATGAGCAGGGCTGGCTGCACACCGGCGATGTCGCGGCCTGGATGGCGCACGCCTCGGGCGACGCCGCCCAGCGCGAGCTGCGCATCATCGATCGCAAGAAAGACATCATGATCACCGCCGGCGGCAAGAACATCACGCCCTCGGAGATCGAGAACGCGATGCGCCTGTCGCCCTACATCAAGGAGGCCATCGTCCTGGCCGACAAGCGGCGCTTTGTGGCCGCCCTGATCCAGATCGATTTCGAGGCCTGCAGCACCTGGGCCGAAGGCCAGGGCCTGACCTACACCCACTTTCGCAGCCTGGTCGAGCTGCAGCCCTTGCAGGACATGATCCAGCGCGAGGTGGACAGCGCCAACGCCAAGATGGCGCAGGTGCAGCAGGTGCGCAAATACCATCTGCTGACCAAAGAGCTGGACCACGACGACGGCGAGGTCACGGCCACCATGAAGGTGCGGCGCAAGAGCATTGCCGAGAAGTACGCCGAGGTGATTGAGGGGCTGTATGTTTGACGGCCACGGCCATGGCCATGGGCGCAGGCCGGGTACATTGAGCACATCGCAGGCCCTCCAGACCCAGTTCGTGCGACTGCTGGCGCTGGCATTTTCATGAAAGTGCTCATCGTCTACGCCCACCACGAGCCGCAATCCTTCAGCGCGGCCATGCTGGCGCGATCCGTGCTAACGCTGAAAGAAGATGGCCATGCGGTGCAGGTCAGCGACCTGCATGCGATGCAATTCAACCCTGTGGCCAGTGCCGCCGATTTCACCGAGCGCCGCTGTCCGCAGGCCCTGCAATACGACCGCGAGCAAAAATTTGCCCATGAGCACGGTGCCTTTGCGCCCGACATCCAGGCCGAGATCGACAAGCTGCTGTGGTGTGATTTCTTGATCCTGCAGTTCCCGTTGTGGTGGTTTTCCGTGCCGGCCATCCTGAAGGGCTGGATCGACCGCGTCTTCGTCAACGGCGTGGCCTATGGCAAGGGCCAACGCATGGACACGGGTGGCCTCAAAGGCCGGCGCGCCATGCTCACCGCATCCACCGGCTGCTACCCCGGCATGGTCGAGCCCGATGGCCTGCTGGGCGACCTGAACGTCAACCTCTGGCATTTGCAGCATGGCACCCTGGCCTATGCCGGCATGCAGGTGCTGCCGCCCTTCATGGCCTGGTCCATCCACTACTGCATGGCCGAGCAGCGCCAAAGCTACCTCGACAACTACGCGCACTGCCTGCGTCACATTGAGCAGGCCGAGCCGATCTACTTTCACCCGCAAGCCCACTTTGGGCCCGATTGGCGCCTGCTGCCCGGCATCACGCCGGCTGCTGTGGGCCAAAGCCGCAAGCAGACATGAGCGAACAAGACAGGCATTTGCCACCCTGGAACCCGAATGACTTGCCAGCGCTGCTGAGACTGCATGCGCTCGGCCCGGGCCGCTTTCAAAACCGCCACGGTGATGCCAACTCCAGCCGCCGCGGCTATGGCGGCCAGGTGCTGGGGCAGGCGCTGATGGCCGCCGCACAGACGGTGGACGCGGCGCGCGGCGCGGCATCGATGCAGTTCATGTTCCTGCGCGGCGTCATCCCCGAGCAGCCGGTCGAATTTGTGGTGAGCAGCCTGCAAGAGGGCAAGCGCTTTTCATCGCGCAAGGTGCAGGGCACGCAGCGCGAGGGTGGTGCGGGCGGTGGTGCGGGCGGCGGCCAGGTCGAGCGCATCGTCTTCGATGCCCAGATCAGCTTTGCGCTGCCCTTGCGTTCGCCCGAGCATGAAGAGCCCAGCGCCGCCACCGAAACCCGCCCCGACGAGCTGCCGCCGGTGCCGGCACCGGGCAGCGCGCTGGACGCCAGCCTGTCGCGCCTGAATGGCTACACCTTGCGTGGCAAGGCCTGCCTGGACTTGCGCATCCCTGATATCGAACAGCAGCTCAGCCTGCACAACCCCAGCCGGCGCTTTCGCTTCTGGTCCAAGGTGCGCACGCCTGTGCCTGATGAGCCCGGCATGCAGGCAGCGGCCTTTGCCTACCTGTCGGACTGGTGGATGAACCTGAGCAGCGTGATCGTGCACCGCGCCAGGCTGGTGGATGGCCAGCGCCTGTTCATCGCCAGCCTGAACCATGCGCTGTGGTGGCACCGCCCGTTTCGCGCCGACGAGTGGCTGCACTTTGATACCGACAGCCCTGGGAGCCTGTCGGGCTTTGGGTCGGGCCCGCGTTGGGCCTGCAAGCGGGCTCAGCCTAGGCGCAAAGCGCAGCCATACCCTTTGGTATGGCGAGCATTTGCAACGACGGATCAGCCCGCTTGCAGGCCCAACCCTCCGGGCCGGGGTGATTTGCGACGCCGGGCGTCGTTGCCGACTCGTTGTGTGGCTTGGCCACACGCCTCCTCGGCGCCTAGCCTGGCGCCGCAACTCACCCCGGCGCGGGCCCGACCCAAAGCCCGACAGGCTCCTAGGCGTGTCGGTGGCGGTGGCGGTGGCGGGACAGCTCATCACGATTTCTGCGGTGGTGATGGCCGTGGGCGCGCCTTTGCTGGCGGCTGTTGTCGCCGGCTTTGATCGGCGCCGGTTGTTGGCCTGGGCCTTGGTCTGGTACGCCATTTTTCACGCGCTGTCGGCGCTGATGCCGGGGATGGCCAGCCTGGCCCTGCTGCGCGCCCTGGCGGTGCTGGGCGCGGCGGTGTTCACGCCCCAAGCGGCTGCGGCCATCAGCGTGATGGCGCCACCGGCGCAACGCGGCCGGGCCATCACCTTCATCTTTTTGGGCTGGTCGCTGGCCTCGGTGCTGGGCATGCCCATGAGCGCCTGGTTGGGCGAGGTCTACGGCTGGCGCTACGCCTTCGCTGGCGTCGCCCTGCTGTCGCTGCTGGCCGCGGCCTGGGTGTGGCAGGCCATGCCCGATGGCGTGCGGCCGGCGGCGCTGTCGCGCGCGCAGTGGCACGAGGTGCTTACCCACCCGGCCTTGATGGCGGTGGTGGCCGTGACGGCACTGAGCGCTGCTGGCCAGTTCACATTGTTCGCTTACCTGGCGCCTTATTACCGCCAGGTGCTGGGGGCCAGCCCGCAGCAGATCAGCCTGCTGTTCCTGGCCTTTGGTGGCATTGGCGTGGTCGGCAATGTGCTGCTGTCGCGCCACATTGATCGCATCGGCAGTGCGCGCGCCGTGGCCACGATGCTGTGCGCCGTTGCCAGCTCCATGCTGCTGTGGCCGCTGGCCGGCAGCGTGGCGGTGATGTTTGTGGTGATGGCACCCTGGGCGCTGGGCTGCTTTACCTCCAATTCCGCGCAGCAGGCGCGGCTCGGTCTGGCTGCACCGGCGCTGGCGCCCGCGCTGATTGCGCTCAACAGCTCGGCGATGTATGTCGGCCAGGCCCTGGGCGCCAGCAGCGGCGGCGCCATGCTGGCGGCCAGCGGCTTTGCTGATCTGCACTGGGCCGGCCTGGCCTGGCTGGTCGCCGCCATAGGCGTGAGTGTTTGGGCGCAGCGGCGGATGGTGGCAGCGGCGGCATCAAGCGCTGGCGGTGCTGGCGGTGTTGTCGGTGCAGGCGATGCTGTCGGCGCAGGCGCTGGTGTCGGCGCAGGCGGTGGTGTCGCTGCTGGCGCTGCTGGCGCTGCTGGCGCTGCTGGCGCTGCTGGCGCTGCTGTCGGTATTGGCGGCATTGCGGGCGATGCCAGCCTGATGGCCAGCACGGCCGCGCATGCCGCAATCGATGCGGCCGTTGTTGCCGGTGGTCCTGGCAAGCATGCTTGAGCCGACCACTGCACGCCGGCCGAGCTCATGCCGTGAGCTCTACCTGGTCTTTCAGCGCCTGGCCCTGCAGGGCTTTGGTGGCGTGGTGCCGGTGGCGCAACGCGAGCTGGTCGAGCGCCAGCGCTGGATGACGAACGACGAGTTCGTCGAGCTGCTCGCCCTGGGCCAGGTGCTGCCCGGGCCCAACATCATCAACATGGCGCTCATTTACGGCGATAGGCACTTCGGTGGCCGCGGTGCGCTGGCAGCGTGCGCCTGCCTGTTGTCGGTGCCCATGCTCATCGTGCTGGGGCTGGCCGCGCTGTACCGGCAGTTCGGCCACGAGCCTCTGGTCGTCGGCGCTTTGCGCGGCATGGGCGCGGTGGCCGCCGGCCTGGTGCTGGCCACGGCCATCAAGCTGTGGCCGACGCTGAAGAAAAACGTGCTCGGCCTGCCGCTGTGCGTGGGGCTCACCTTGGCCACCTTCGTCGGCGTGGGCTGGTTGCGCTGGCCCATGGTGTGGGTGGTGCTGGGCCTGGGCACGCTGGGCATGGGGGTGGCGTGGCGCCGCCTGGCGGCACGGGCGTCGCCATCGTGAGCCGCCGGGCCGCCCGTCGGTCGACTTGCGCCGTGCGCAGCATGGAGCCTGCCTGATGAGCCACACCGGCTGGGCCATGCTGGGCCTGCACGGCCTGGGCTGGGCCGATCTGCTGCAGCTGTTTCTGCACTTCACCCTGCTGTCGATGCTGGCCATTGGCGGGGCCATCACCACCGCGCCCGACATGCAGCGCTACCTGGTGCAGAGCCAGGGCTGGCTCAGCGCCGAGCAGTTCACCGCCTCGGTCGCCATCGCCCAGGCCGCGCCGGGGCCCAACATCCTGTTCGTGGCGCTGATGGGCTGGCAGGTGGCCGGGGTGGCCGGCGTGCTGGCCAGCATGGGCGGGATGATGGGGCCGTCGTCCTTGCTGGCGCTGGCGGTGGGCCGCTATGGCCGGCGCCGCGCCGACGCCCTGGCGCTGCGCGCCTTCACCGGCGGCATGGTGCCGCTGACCCTGGGCCTGCTGCTGGCCACCGGCTGGATCCTGACCGAGCCCACACGCGGCCAATGGCCGGCCGTGGCCCTGGTGGCGCTGACCATTGCCGTGATGCTGGGCACGCGGGTGAGCCCGATGTGGCTGATTGCCCTGGGCGCGGTGGTGGGCATGCTGGGCTGGGCTTGAGGCGGGTGCTTGATTGACGGTACTGCTTTTGGACGGTATTCAGAACCTGCCGCTGTTCATCGGCGCCGGGCTGGCGCTGAACCTCACGCCGGGCGCCGATGTGGCACTGATCGCGGCGCGCAGCGCGGGCCATGGCCTGCGCGTCGGCGCGGCCGCAGCCGCTGGGCGTGGGCGCGGGTGGGCTGGTGCACACCGTGGCCGCGGCGCTGGGCGTCTCGGCGGTGCTGATGGCGTCAAACCAGGCTTATCAGCTGCTGTTGTGGTTGGGTGCGGCCTACCTGGTGTGGCTGGGTTGGGGGTTGCTGGGGGTTGGGCGCGGTGCGGCGGCGCTTGTGCCTGCGGGTGACGGTGCGGCAGCGGCCGCGCCTTCGGGCACCCTTGCGTCAAAGGGCGCGACTGTGGGTGAGGGCTCTGCCACTGCTGCCGTTGGCCTTGCCCGCCCGGCCAGCCCGCGGGCCGGCGATGCCGCGCCGTCGGCCACGCGGGCCTTCGCTCAAGGCTTCATGACGAATGTGCTCAACCCCAAGGTGGCCTTGTTCTTCCTGGCCTTCCTGCCGCAATTCATCGCCCCCGAGGCGGTGGACAAAGCCCTGGCCTTCATCGCTCTGGGGCTGATCTTCAACATCAATGGCACGCTGGTGAACCTGGGCTTTGCCTGCGCCTTCGCCGCTGTCGGCCGGCGCCTGGGCGGTGGCGGTGGCGGTGGCCGCTGGACACAGTGGTTAGGTCGCTGCGCGGGCCTGCTGTTCATTGCGATGGGGCTGCGCTTGGCGTTCAGCGGCACTTAATATTAAAGACCTGACCCCATGGGTTTTGACCCCGTGAATTTCAGCCGAAGCGGCCGTGCAAGAACCAGCCTTCATCGCCGGCCATTGGCAGGCGGGCGCGGTAGATCCACACCAGTGCGCCGTCGCCGGCCTCAGCGATGAAGTAGTCGCGCACCGCTGGCGCGCCGTCCCACCAGCCGGATTCGATGCGCTCGGGGCCGGCCAGCAGTTGCAGGGCCCGGCCATCGAGCAGCGGGTGCACGCCGCGCTCAGGCAGGGGCAGTGGCTCGGGCCACAGCCAGACCGGGCGCGTCAGCTGGGGCAGCGGCCAGGGCGGGGGCGCGGGTGCGCTGGGGTGGGCCCGAGCGGGGGCCACTGCGGCCCCAGCGCCGCGGGCCACCGCCGCCGCACCACCCCGGGCCACTGCGGCCGCATCCACCGGCTGGGTTCGGGTGGCGCATTCCGGCCGGTGTTCGGCCACGGCCTGCAGGCTGCGCACCTGCTCGTGGCCCAAGCGGGCCTGCAGGCGCTCGATCAGCCGGGCCAGGCCGGCGTGTTCGCTGCTGCGGCTGGGAAAGAGCTCGGCATTGGGCGCCTCGCCCGGCACCAGGGCGGTGCAGCGCAGGCTGAGCTCAAGCGCCGGCGCGGCCAGCGTCAGGCGCTCCAGGCGCTCGGCCAGCAGCATCTGCAAATGCGCCAGATCGATGGCCGGCTGGGCCAGCGCGATGGGCAGAGCCGTGCTCAGGGAAGGTGTGTTCCCGGCGGCCGGCCCGCGCGCTGCTGACAGCGTGCCGCCGCCACCCTCACCACCCTCACCACCCTCACCACCCTCACCACCCTCACCACCCTCACCTCCCTCACCTCCCTCACCTCCCTCACCTCCGCCTCCGCTGCCCTCGTCCCTGCCCCCGCGCCCACGCTCGTGGTGCATCAGCAGGGTGAACTGGCCGATGCGGCCCCGCCGGGCCTGGGCCCAGGCCACCAGGCGGGCCAGCAGGATGCGCGCGCCAGCGATCAGTTGCGCGCTGCTGTCGGCGCGGGTGAACAGCTCGATGCGATCGGCAAACTCCGCCGGCAGCTCGACCCAGACATGCGGCTCGGGCGCATCGCCGCGGGCGCGGTCCAGCTCCAGCAGCAGCTCGGGCCCGAAGCGCCGCGCCAGCCCGCTGCGCGGCAGCGCACGCAGATCGGCCAGGTGGCGCAGGCCCATGCCTTGCAGCGCCTGCCAGTGCTCGCGGCCCGGGCCGAGCAGCCACACCGGGGCCAGATCGAGCAGGGGGCGCAAGGCGGCCAGGCTGGTGCTGTGGGCGCCGCGCTCCAGGTCAGCGCGCCAGCGCGCCAGCAGTGCGGCGCCCAGCGCCGTGGGTGCGCTGGCCAGTTGCACCTGGTGGCCCAAAGGCTGCAGCGCGGCCTTCAGGCGCTGCAGCAAGGTACCCAGGCCACCAAAGTAGCGCAGGCTGGCCTGCACCTCCAGGCGCACGCCGGCAGCATCCACCGACACCGCCGGCGTGAAGGCCAGCGCCGCATGCGCCACCGCCACCAGGGCCTGGGCATCGCGGCGCGCATCGGCCTGGCCCAGCACCAGCTCGGGCGCCAGGGCCAGGGCGGTGGCGCGCTTCATGCCCGGGCGCACGCCCAGGCCCAGCGCCGTGGCATCGGCCTGGACGATGCGGTGGGCCTCGATCAAGGCCGCGGGGCGCGTCGCCAGGCGGCTGTCTAGCGTGGCCGCAAAGGATTCGAGCGACAGCGTCGGCAGGTGCAGGGCGATCCACAGCATGGCGTTGCACGGCGGGGTGCTGCCATCTCAAATCCAGGCCCTGCTGACCGAAACAGCTTGCCGGCCCACGGCTGGCGCTGCAGACACCGCAGGCGATGCCACAGCCGATGCCCCAGCCGATGCCCCAACAGACGGCAGCCCACGCGTTGGCCCCGCCACCCGCGCCCGATCCCGCTGGCGCGAGCCCAGCACCGGCGGTAGGGCCAGATGCAGCGGCTGCGCCAGCGCCGGCCCGCGGCGCTTGAGCACGCGCAGTGCCAGCACATCGATGCCGGCCGGCGCCAGAACCAGGCGCAGCGGCGCCACGCTCGGGCGGCTGCTGGCCTGCAGCTCGCGAAAGATGAACACCGGCCCATCGTGGGCCTGCGCTGCCAGTTGCAGCCGGCGCAGCACATCGGCCTTGCAGCCGCCCGGCAACCAGGCCAGAGCCGCGCCCAGGTGGCCGCTGCGCAGGGCTTGCTCCAGCGCCCACAGCACGTCGGCGCCGGGGCCTGGACGGTGGTGTGCGGGGTGGTGTGCGGGGTGGTGTGAGGGCGGTTGTGAGGGCGGGTGCAGGGGTGGTTGATCAGCCCCGCCCCGGCCCGGCATGCCGCGGCCCTGCACGATCAACCACTGCTGCGCATCCAGGCCAAGCTGGCTCAGGCCCCAGCCACACAGCATGGCCGGTGGGTTGAACAGCATCACGCAGCAGGCGTCGGGGCCCCGGCCGGCGGCCGCGGCACCAGCGCCCGCCCACCGCAGCAGCGCCGGCGCCAGCAAGCGCAGCTCACCCAGGCCGGGGTGGGGCAGCAGCAGCTCGGTGAGCACGCGGTGCGGCCAGCCGCCGCCCGGCAACTGGGCATCCAGCGCCGCAAAGCCGCTGGGGGTGACCGCCGCACGGCCCGCACCCAACTGGCTGGCGCGCCACAGCGCCGGGTGCAGGTTTTCGGGAGCGGGCCGCGGCGCGGGCGGCAACCGCGCGGGCCCTGCTGGCAACGAAGCCGAGCGGGCGGGTTCGGGTGAAAGTACGGCGGCGGGCGTGGGCGCGGTCCTGGCTGCGGACGCGGACGCGGACGTGGGCGTGCGCGCGGGCGACTCAGGAGGCTCAGGAGGCTCAGGCAGCTCAGGCAGCTCAGGCAGCTCAGCAGGTGGCTCAGCAGGCAAAAACAGTGGCAAGGACAGGTTCACCAAAAGACTGTACTTTCATACAGCTTTCGATGCAAGCCCGGCCGCCAGCAACTGCCCCACCATGGCCCCCAGCGCCATGTCATCGAGCGCGCCAAAGTGGTTCAGGCGGATGTGGCCGTCGCGGTCCAGCAGCACCAGGCTGGGGGTGCCGCGCAGTTGCAGCGCGGCCATGGTCAGCGGCAGGCCGCCCTGGCCCGAGGCCTGGTCCACCGCAATCGGGAAGCCCAGGCGGTATTCGTGGATGAAGACCTCCAGCGCCTGCGGGCCCATCACCTCATGGTGCTCAAAAACCGTGTGCAGGCCGATCACCACGAGCTGGTCCTCGGGGAAGGTGGCGCGCAGCTTGAGCGTCTGCGGGATGCCGTGCGAGACGCAGCCCGGGCACAGCATCTGGAAGGCATGGATCGCCACCACGCGCCCGCGCAGGCTGGCCAGGCTGATGGGCGCGGGGGTGTTGAACCAGTGGCTGGTCTGCAGCTCGGGGGTGGCGGTCGGTAGCATGGCGCGGATTGTGTGGCCGGCGCCGCGGCGGCGAAAGCCCCGGCAGGGCCTACCCCCACCACTCTCCCCGCCACTACCCCTGCCGCAACACCTGCTCCACCACCTGCAGCAGCCGATCCCGCACCTTGGCCAGCGGGATGCGCTCATCCACCAGCCACTGCTGCATCACGCCGCGCATGGCGCCGAGCAGGATGACGGCGCTGAGCGCTGCATCGGTGTCGGCCGCGATCTCGCCCTGGGCGATGCCGGTGCGGATGTGCTGCTCGAACCAGGCCAGGGCGCTGCGGTTGTAGGCCGCCACCTCCTGGCGCAGGCCGGCTTCGGTTTCCATGCAGCCCTCGGTCATCATCACCAGCAGGGCGCGGGCGGACAGCCAGGCGCCGCCTTTGCGGCTGAAGTAGAAGTGGATGTTGCCCAGGATCGCCGCCAGCCCCGGCGCCACAGCCGGGCCGCGCCCACGCTGCTGGCCAAAGCGCTCGCCGATGTAGCCGGCCAGGGCGTGCACCAGGCCGGCCTTGCTGCCGAAGCGGTGCGCCGGCAGGCCGCGGCTGTAGCCCGCGGCGGTGCCGACCTCGGCCAGGGTCATGCGCACCGAGCCGCGTTTGGCGACGATCTGCAGCGCCGCGTCCAGCAAGCGGCGTTCGGCCAGCTCACGGCGGTGGGCGTGGCTGCGACGCTCGGGGCGGCTGGCGATGGCCGGGTCATCCGGGCGCTTGCGTCGGGTGGGCACACCTGCAGCCACGCGGCTGCCAGCCGCCGCCTTATGGGCGCCGGGCTTTTGCGCACCAGGCTTGGCCGCAGACCTGCTGCCAAGCTTGGCGCCAGGCTTGGCGCCCGGCTTGGCGCCCACCGCCACCGCCTCACTCAGGCTTGATGCCGGCCGCATCGGCCACGCGCTTGAAGCGCTGGAACTCGCGCAGCTGGAACTCGCCCAGCTCCTTCGGGCCCATCAACAAGGGCGTGGAAGGCAAGCTGGCGTGGTAGGCCTTGCCGGCCTCGGAGTGCATGGCTTTGTCCAGGGCCGCGGCGAGCTTGTCGACGATGTCGGTGGGGGTTTCGGCGCGCATGAAAAACGCCGACCAGACGCCGGTCTCGAACTCCGGAAAGCCGCTCTCTTTCATCGTTGGGATGTCCGGGTATTTGGCGTCGCGCTTGCCCGCGGTGATGGCCAGCACGCGCACCCGGCCGCCCTTCATCAGCTCGGTGGTGCCGGTGAAATCGATCACCCCCACGTCGAGCTGGCCGCCGACCACATCGGTGAGCATTTGCGCCCCGCCCTTGTAGGGGATGTGGTTCACGGGCAGGCCGCTGGCCGAGCCCAGCCAGGCCGCCACCAGCTGATAGCCGGCCGAGTAGTTGCCCAGCTGCAGCGGCCGGTTGTCCTTCTTCGCCGCGGCCACCAGATCGGCCACCGTTTTGTAGGGCGAGTCGGCGCGCACGGCAAAGGCCACCGGGCTGATGGCCACGCCGAACAAGGGCCGCAAGTCCTTGATCGGGTCATACGGCAGGTTCTTGATGGTGATGGCGTTGACCACCGCCGGCGAGTTGCTGCCCATCAAGATGGTGTAGCCATCGGCCGGCGCGGCGCGCGTGGCCTGCACCGCCACCACGCCGCTGCCGCCCGGGCGGTTCTCCACCAGCACCTGCTGGTTGAAGATCTTGGCCAACTGCTCGCCGTAAAAGCGCGACGCCGAATCCGCCCCGCTGCCGGCGGTGAAGGGCACCAGGATCTTGATCGGCTTGTTGGGAAAGCTGGCGGCCTGGCCTGGTGCCTGGGCAGGTGCCGGTGTCTGGGCCAGCGCGGGCAGCGCCGCCAGCCACAGCGTGGCCAGCGTGGTCAAGAACATCGGGCGGTTCGGCTTCATGCGGATTTCTCCTTGGGGGTGGATGGGGCGGCGGCGGGCGCATCAAGGCTGCCGCTGCAAAAGCGGATGACACCGGCGGCGTGCAAGGCCGCAATCTCGTCAACATCAAAACCCGCCTCGCCCAGCACCGCCGCACTGTGCTCGCCCAACAAAGGCGCGGGCAAGGCCAGCTCGGCCGGCGTGCGGCCAAACAGCGTGGGCGGGCGGATGGCGACCATGGGCCCGACGCTGGGGTGTTGCTGCGGCTGGAACAGGCCCACGGCCTGCAGATGCGGGTGCTCGGGCAGCTCGTCGATGCGCCAGATGCGCGTGGCCGGGATGTCGAGCTCGGCGCACAGCGCCAGCAGCTCGGCGGTGCTCAGGGTGCGCGTGATCGTGGCCATGTCGGCGTACAGCTCCTTGACGCGGGCATTGCGCGCATAACGGTCATCCACCGCGTACTTGGCGGTGAGATCGTCGCGCCCGGTGCGGGCAAAGAACTT
Source organism: Ideonella sp. (assembly GCA_043720415.1). Taxonomy (GTDB): domain Bacteria; phylum Pseudomonadota; class Gammaproteobacteria; order Burkholderiales; family Burkholderiaceae_C; genus Pseudaquabacterium. The sequence goes on along the minus strand of JAYSSS010000155.1, from coordinate 9,404 downwards.
GCGCCAGTGCTCGCCGGTGTAGGGCAGCATGGCCACATGGCCATCGCGCGTGGGCGCAGGCTTGCGGCCCCCGGCCAGCAGGCGCTGGTAGCCGGCCGGGCCCAGGGCCGGCTCGAAAGTGCGCCCTCCCAGGTGCTCGGCCAGGGTGAAGGCCACCATGGTCTCGAACATCGGCACCTCGACATGCTGGCCCAGGCCGCTTTGCGTGCGCTCGAACAGCGCCGCCAGCACGGCGTTGGCCAGGGCCAGGCCGGTGGTCTTGTCGGCGATCAGCGAGGGCACGTACTCGGGCGCGCCAGCATCGTGGCCGACCGCCCCGCCCGGGTCGACAGCCCCGCCCTGGCCCAGCCCGCCGTCCTGCCCCAGCCCGCCAATCAAGCCGGCCAGGCCGCAGGCGGCCTGAATGACATCGTCAAAGGCCGGCTTGCCGGCATCGGGCCCGGCCTCACCAAAGCCAGTGGCCACGCAGTACACCAGCCGCGGGTTGAGGGCCGCACAGGCGGCGTAGCCCAGGCCCAGGCGCTCGATGGCCGCACTGCGCATGTTGTGCACCAGCACATCCACCGTGGGCAGCAGGCGCTGGACGGCGGCCAGGCCCTGCGGGCGCTTGAGATCAATCGCCAGCGAGCGCTTGTTGCGGTTGATGGCCAGAAAGATCGAGCTCATGCCGGCCTGGCGCGAGACACCATTGGCGCGCATCAAATCGCCTTCGGGGGCTTCGAGCTTGATGACATCGGCACCGTAATCGCCCAGGATCTGCGTGGCCAGCGGGCCCAGCACCACGGCGGTGAGATCGAGCACGCGCACGCCCGACAGCGGGCCGGTGCGGCGCGCGCCGGGCTTGTGCGGCGATGGGCGGTGGGGCGTCGCCGGAGCAGGCCCCTGCGTGGGTTGTGTCATCAGCCTGTGCGGCGCGATCACCAGCTTGTCAATGAGCACATATGTTTGTTGAGCGACACGCAAATATCAACCAGAATTACCCTTGGCAGCCGCATCCCCACCCGTATCCTTAGCCGTATTCCCAAGGGCTTGGCCAAGCGCACGCCCCCAAACCGCTTCCCAGTGGGCCTGCTTGCTGAACGCCACCACCCAGGAGACCCCGCCATGCATGGCCTGTTGATTGAACCCGGCACCCTGCCGCCCGAGTGCGAGACCCTGCGCGCCGAGGTGCGGGCCTTTCTGGCCGAGGCCATGCCCGCCATCCCACCGGCCAAGCGCAACCGCAGCTGGTCGGGTGCCAGCCCCGAGTTCAGCCGCATGCTGGCCCAGCGCGGCTGGATAGGCATGACCTGGCCGCGGCGCTACGGCGGCCATGAGCGCACGTCTTTAGAGCGTTATGTGGTGCTTGAGGAACTGCTCGCCGCCGGCGCTCCGGTGGCCGCGCACTGGATCGCCGATCGGCAAAGCGGCCCGCTCTTGATGCGCTTTTCGCCCGACACCCTGGCGCCCAGGATCGTGCCGCGCATCGCCCGCGGCGAGGCCTTCTTTTGCATCGGCATGAGCGAGCCCGATTCGGGCTCGGACCTGGCCGCCGTGCGCACCCGCGCCGTGCGCCACAGCGATGGCTGGGTGATCAATGGCCGCAAGGTCTGGACCTCGGGCGCGCACCGCGCGCACTTCATGATCGCCCTGGTGCGCACCGGCACCGATCCGCAGGCCAGCCGGCACCAGGGCCTGTCGCAGTTTTTGGTCGACATGCAAACTCCGGGCCTGACCGTGCGGCCCATCATCAACCAGTTGGGTGAGCATGATTTCAACGAGGTCACCTTCGACGATGTGCTGGTGCCGCATGACAACCTGATCGGCACCGAGGGCGAAGGCTGGCAGCAGGTGGGCGCCGAGCTGGCCTTCGAGCGCAGCGGCCCCGAGCGCTACCTCAGCAGCACGCAGTTGCTGCTGGAGATGCTCGATGCCGCGCCGGCCGACGATGCCCGCCACGCCGTGGCCCTGGGCCGCATCGTGGCGCAGTACGGCACGCTGCGGCAGATGTCGCTGGGCGTGGCCGGCATGCTCTCGCGCGGCGAGAACCCGGCGCAGGCCGCGGCCCTGGTCAAGGACCAGGGCGCCCTGGTCGAGCAGGCCATGCCCGACATCGCGCATGACTTGTTTGCCGGCCACGTGCAACCCGGCTCCACACTGGACCAATCGATGCGCTACACCACGCTGGCCGTTCCCTCGTTTTCACTGCGCGGCGGCACTCGCGAAATCTTGCGCGGCATCATTGCCAAAGGTCTGGATCTGCGATGAGCAACGACACCTCAAACACCCTGCAAGACAGCCTGATCGCAGACAGCGCCGCACGGCTGTTTGCCGAGCAGGTGGACAAGGCCTCGCGCCTGCGCACCGAGGCCGGCGAGTTCGACAGCGCGCTGTGGCAGCGCGTGACCGAGGGCGGCTTCACCGGGCTGCTGGCCAGTGAGGCCGCGGGCGGCTTTGGCCAGAGCTGGAGCGCCGCCTTCCCCGTTCTGCGCGGCCTGGGCTATTGGCAGGTGCCACTGCCTTTGGCCGAGACCATGGTGGCTGCCTTTTTGGCCTCGCTGGCGGGCATCGACATGCCCGAGGGGCCGCTCACCTTGATCGAGCAAGGCTGCGGTAGTAACTTGTTAGCAGACGGTGCGGCCGACGCACCCCGCCTCAGTGGCGTGGCCCATGCCGTACCCTGGGCGCGGCATGCCACCGCTGCCCTGGTGTCACTCGCCGATGGCCGCCTGGCGCGGCTGGATCTGCAGGGCGCGGCCGGCGTGCGCATCCAGCCCCAGGCCAACCACGCCGGCCTGCCGGCCGACAGCGTCCTGCTCGATCAGGCGCGCTTGCAGGCGGTGGCGCCCAAGCCGCTGGCCCTGCATCAACCGGTGTGGACCCTGGGCGCCGTGGCGCGCAGCGCCATGCTGGTGGGCGCGCTCGAATCGGCGCTGGAGCAATCACTGCGCTATGCCGGCGAGCGTGTGCAGTTCGGCAAGACGATTGGCAAAAACCAGGTGATCCAACAGAACCTGGCGCTGCTGGCCGGTGATGTGGCCGCCGCGCGCATGGCGGCCTTGGTGGCCGCGGCCGACGCGCCGAGTGTTCAAGGACCCGATGCGCAGATGTCTGATGCGCCAGCCCCCGACTGCCGCGCCACACCCTTCAGCACCGCCGTGGCCAAGGTGCGCTGCGGTGAGGCCGCCACCCGCGCCACTGCCATCGCCCACCAGGTGCATGGCGCCATCGGCTTCACCCACGAGCACGCCCTGCACTTCGCCACCCGCCGGCTGTGGGCCTGGCGCGAAGAATTTGGCAGCGATGCGCATTGGGCCGAGCGCCTGGGCCGCGCCGCCATTCAATCCCGGGCCAGCGGCTTCTGGCCGGCCCTCACACAAAGGCAGTTCACATGAGCACCCCTGAAGTCGATGTTTCCTTTGACGGCACTGTGGCCACGGTCGAGATCCGCCGGCCGCCGCACAACTTTTTCACCATCGGCCTGATCGCCCAACTGGCCGACGCCTTTGAAGACCTGGAGGCCGACCGCCGCTGCCACAGCATCGTGCTGGCCGCGCAGGGCACCTCGTTTTGCGCCGGCGCTGATTTTTCCAACCGCGAGGCCACACCCGAGCAGCGCAGCCCGCGCGCGCTCAACCCGCTGTACACCGAGGCCATACGCATGTTCTCGTGCAGCAAACCAGTGGTGGCCGCGGTGCACGGTGCGGCCGTCGGCGGCGGCCTGGGCCTGGCCCTGGTGGCGGACTTTCGCGTCACCTGCGCGCAGGCGCGCTTTTCCGCCAACTTCAACCGCCTGGGCATTCACCCGGGCTTTGGCCTGTCGGTGACCCTGCCGCGCCTGCTGGGGCCGCAGCGTTCGGCCCTGCTGCTGTACACCGGCCGGCGCATTGGCGGCGAGGAGGCCGTGGCCATCGGCCTGGCCGATGTGCTGGTGGCGCAGGACCAGATGCGCTTGGAGGCCGCCAAATTGGCGCGCGAAATCGCCCTGTCGGCGCCGCTGGCCGTGCAATCCACCCGCAGCACCTTGCGCCGCGGCCTGGTCGAGCAAATCCGCGCCGCCGTGGCGCACGAGAGCACCGAGCAGAACTGGCAGTTCAAGACGGCCGATTTCAAAGAAGGGGTGGCCGCCATGACGGCGCGGCGCGAGCCGCAGTTCACTGGCGAGTAGGCGGGCTGCGACGCGCTGCGACCCGCCGCTTTTGGCAGCCGCCCGCCGTGCTGGCCGCCGAAGGTGGCTGGCGGGGATCGCGGGTTGAGCTTGGTTGTGGCTGCTTGTGGCTGCTTGTGGCTGGCCGGGGCTGGCCAACCCTGATCGCACCAAAGGCGCCGAGAATGCCGCGATGACCCGCCCGCCGCCGATCAAGGCCACCGACCTGCGCGGCGCCGCGCGCCTGGCCACCGAGGCCACCGCTGGCCTGACCGATCTGGTCGAGGCCTTGCATGAGCGCATTGGGCGCCTGCCCGGCGCCGCGGCAGGCGTTGAAAGCGGGCGCACCCGCGGCATCACCGGCCTGGTCTACAAATCGATTCACGGTGTCACGCGGCTGGTGGGCGGCAGTGTGGATGCCCTGCTCGGCCTGCTCGCGCCGGCCGTGAGCGCCGATGGCGACCTGCCCCAACGTGAGGCCCTGGTCGCGGCGCTGAACGGCGTGCTCGGTGACCATCTGGCCGCCAGCCACAACCCGCTGGCCACGACCATGGTGCTGCGCCATGCCGGGCGCACGCTGGCATTCGACAGCGCAGCGCCGAGCACTCGCCACACCAGCACCACGGCAGCGCAGCTTGATGTGCCAGGCAGCGCGCCAGCGCCCTTGCACCTGCCCGGCGCCAGCGGCCAGGTGCTGGTGCTGCTGCACGGCCTGTGCATGCACGATGGCCAGTGGCAGGGCGGCGGCCACGACCATGGCGCAGCGCTGGCCCGCGACCTGGGGTTCACGCCCATCTACCTGCGCTACAACAGCGGCCTGCATGTGGGAGCCAACGGCCGAGCCCTGGCGCTGCAGCTCGAGCAGCTGCGCCTGCGCTGGCCGCAGCCGCTGCAACGTCTGGTGCTGCTGGGCCACAGCATGGGCGGCCTGGTCGCGCGCAGTGCCGTGCACCACGCCCAGCAGGCTGGCCTGGGCTGGCCGGCGCATTTGAGCGACATGCTGTTTCTGGGCACGCCGCACCACGGCGCGCCGCTGGAGCGTGCTGGCCACTGGCTCGACCGGGTGCTCGCGGCCACGCCCTACACCGCGCCCTTTGCGCGGCTGGGCAAGCTGCGCAGCGCCGGCATCACTGACCTGCGCTTTGGCAATCTGCTCGATGCGGATGGGGCCGACCAAGACCGCATTGCCACCGCCGCAGACCCCCATCAACCCATAGCGTTGCCGCCGGGCATGCGCTGCTTTGCCGTGGCCACACGCCTGGGCCAAGCAAGCCACACGCGCCGCGGCCTGCATCGCATGGCGGACGAATTCATTGGCGATGGCCTGGTGCCGCTGGACAGCGCATTGGGCCGCCACGCCGACCCGGCCCGCCAGCTGGCCTTCGCGCCTGAGCAACAATGGGTGGGCGATGGCATCGACCACCTTCAGCAGCTTTACAGCGCCGAGGTCTATGCCCAGTTGCGAAATTGGCTCACGCCTGCACAAAAGGGTTAGGCATCTCAGAACGCCACCCACCGCTACAGGGAGTTTGTTTCCTCACCCGAGGGCCACACTCATGAAGACCCGATCAGTCAGCATCGCCACAGGCGAGACCTTCACCGTCACCCAAGGCATTCAGCGCCTGGATTCGAAAACCACCCGCGGCTGGCAGGTGCGCTACCAGGGCAGCAAATACTTCCCGGACGGCGCAGCCGGGCCACACAAGGCCCTCGAGGCCGCCACGCGTGAGCTGCTGCGACGCATCGCCACCCTGCCCGCACCTGTGTCGCTTCGCCGCGCGCCGAGCCAAGGCAAGGCCTCTAACCTGCCCGCCGGCATCTCCGGGCCCATCCTCGTGCGCAAGCCAGGCACAGAAAGCCTGTCGGCCGTGCTGTCGGTGGCGGTGCCCAGGTTTGGCAAAACCAACCTCACCAGAAAGGTTCACATCGGCACGCCCAACACCTACACCCGGACAAGGTACAAGCAAGCCCTGTCCAAGGCCCTGGAGATCCGCGAGCAAGGCATGACCCAATACGAGGCCGCCGCCACCCGCGCCAAGCGCAGCCAGGCCAATGCGCTCAAGAAAGCCATGCGCAGCGCCTAACCGGCGCGTCAAGCGGAAGCATAAAATGCTGGGGTCAAAATGCTGGGGTCAGGTCTTTAATATTAAGTTTTCGGCCGATTTCGATGGCTCATCAGCAAGACCTCACCCACGCCCAGTGATGCCAGGGCCAGTGGTCAGTCGGGCTGCCTGAGCAGCATCAGGCCGAAGCCGGCGATGTATTCGGGGATGGCCTGGTAGTGGCGCAGGCTGCACGACAGTGCGCGCTCGACGGGCAAGGCGCTGCGCGCCACCAGCCAGCACTTGGACTCGTGGCCTGACAGGCCAGCGTCTTGCTCGATGCTGGCCTCGGCCATGCGGCACAGCGCTTGCAGGCCTGCGCCGCCCTCGACCATGGCGTCCATCCAGCGTTGGTCCCACGCCGGGTTGAGTGGCTTGATCGCGCTGCCGCCCGCGGCCAGTGCGCGGCCCGCGGCCATCACACGCTGCGTCTTGGCTTCGCGCTCGGATGCTGTGGCTTCGCTTCTGGTGGTGATGCGTTCGCGCACGGCCGCGTCGGGGTGGGCCAGTGTGGGCACCGGTGGGTCGTGCGACAGCCCGCCCGAGCCAATGAGCAAGGTGCGCCGCGGCTCACCATCGAGAAAGCGGCCGATGGCCTGGCCCAGTGCACGGCAGCGCCGCAGGCGCGGGATGCCCGGCTGCGCCACGGCGTTGAGAAAGATCGGCAGCAGCGGCGGCGTGTCCAGCCCGCCCCACAGCAGTTGCAGTGGCTGGGCAAAACCATGGTCCACCTGCATGCGGCGCGAGACCGCGATATCGAAGTCCTCATCCATCAACTGCGTCGCCAGCGCGAGCGCGGCCTCGCCGTCAACTTTGAGCGCGCCCGCCGGCATGAGGTAGTCACCCACCGAACGCGCCTGCGTGCCGATGCAAAACGGCGGCATCAGATCGTTGAAAAAACCGTTGTAGTGATCCGACGCCACCAGCACCACCAGCTCGGGCGCGAAGGCCTGCACCTGCGCACGCGCCTCGGCGATGGCGGCTTGCAACATGTGCTGCACTGCTGGGGCCACGGGGTTGAGCCCCATCAGCGGCGTGTGCGATATGCCTAGAAAGGCGCGGTCCATCATGTCGCCCCCGGCGCCACGGCGCTGCGGTCCAGCAGCACCGCAAGGGCGTGATCCAACTCGCGCTGGGCGTGCGCGGCGTCGACCGGCGCGCCATGCCGGCGCCAGGCCACGACGCCATCGGGCCGCACCAGCAAGGCGCCGGCTTCGTCGATCTCGCGCAGCGCATGCCAGCTGCAGTAGGCGTCCTGCGCGCCTGGTCCGCCAATGACCACGGTGCGCAAAAAGGGCAGATCCAGCGCCTTCGCGGCATCGACCCAGGCGGTGCCGGCAATGCCGGTGACCAGCGAGAACCGGCCCTGACCGACCAGATCAAGCGTGGACACGCGGCGCCCATCCGCACCCACCAGCCAGGCGTGCGGCAACTTGGCGCCGGGCCGCGTCGTCGGCTGAACATGCAGCACGGGGTCGCGCTTCCAGACCTCTTGGACAGCGTCGGCGTCGGGCAGCACGGCCGCGGAGACGCAACGCTGATTGAGCTCCACACCCTGGGCGTTGAACTCGGTGTTCTTCAGCTTCAAGGCCTCGGCCAGCGCAGCGCGCCGCGCCACGCCCTGCGGCCCCGGGTCGGCCAGCATGTCGAGGCCCGCCGCCACCGGATCCGCCGCATCGGCATCGCGGAAAGTTCGGTTCAGCGGGGCGTAATCCAGTCTGGATTGGTTGGCACGCTGCACGACCTGTGCACCCACGGGCGCACGCTCCTGCGTGTAGCTGTCGAGCAAGCGCTCGCCGGCAAACCCCTGCACCACAAAGGCCAGCTTCCAGGCCAGGTTGAAGGCGTCTTGCATGCAGGTGTTCGAGCCCAGGCCGCTGGAAGGCGGATGGCGATGCACGGCGTCACCGCCACAGAACACGCGGCCCTTGGAATACACCGGCGCATAGGCCTGGTTGACGTACCAGACCGAGCAGCTGTCGATGTCGATCTCGAGATTTGGATCACCCACCAGGAGCCGCACTCTGCGCCTGACTTCTTCGGGCGAAAAATCAGGCTCGCCTTTGTTCATGTCGAGGCCCCAGCCGGCGATCCATTGCTTCCACGGCTGGATGGCGCGCAGCAGGCCCATGCCGATCTCGCCGAAGGCGGCGTTGGAGCTCACGATCCAGTAGAGGATGCTGGGGCGATGGGCGACGTAGCGGCTCAAGTCGGCGCGAAACAGCACATAGGCGGTGGCCGCGCGGGCCAGTTGCCCCTCCAGCTTCAGGCCGGCGTCCTCCATGACCTTGGACTTGGCGCCGTCGGCGCCGACCAGATAACGCGCGCGCACACTGTGCTCGCGGCCGCTTGGCACGTCGCGCAAGGCCACCGTCACGCCGGTGGCGTCTTGCTCGTGTCCCAGGTACTCGGTGTTGAAGGTGAAGACCGCGCCGCGCGCGGCGGCGTGCTGCACCAGCAGCGGCTCCATCTTGCTCTGCGGCAGATCGAGCATGGTGCAGGGGCTGGCCTGAAGATAGTCGCCGAAGCGCTCGTCGCCCGTGCCCCAGGTGCGCAGCCGTGCGATCTCCGGCCCGGCCAGGCTGGTGGTGAACAGCGTGTCGCCCATGCACTCCCAGGGCGTCGCCTCGAGCCTGGCCTCGCGCTCGACACCGAGGTCACGCAGCACCTCCACGGCGCGCTGGTTGGTGATGTGCGCACGCGGTGAGTTGGCGGTCCAGTTGTGGCGATTGACCACCTGCACACGAACGCCAGAGCTCGCCAAGGCCAAGGCCGTGGTCGCACCCATCGGCCCGGTGCCCACGACCAGGACATCCGTTTGAAACGATTCAGGCTGCGCCATCCAGGCTCCTCTTGCGTGCTGCGGTTGAGTCATGTGCGCGCGGCACAGGCCACCGCACTTTAAGTATCGATGGCAGCGGGGTGCCGCTGGGGGATGGGGTCAGGTCTTTAATATTAAGTTTCAATCTTTCGTCCACGGCTTCACAGCCAAGTGCGGCGCTACTCCACTTAAAAATAAAGACCTGACCCCGAGCTGTGCTGACCCCAAGCTGTGCCCCCAGGCTCCTACTTAAACGTAAAGACCTGACCCAATACTCATAGTTTAACTGAGGAGAAGTGACCTGACGGTCGTCCGGGCGTTCAAGGTACCGGCTTTAGTTTCGGGCTGCTTTTGT
>JAYSSS010000154.1:0-63134 GCA_043720415.1 Ideonella sp. | reverse complement strand
CTGGCCATGGGGAGCGCTCCTTGACAATGAGCGCCCAGCTTACACAGCCACAGGCTCATAGGATGAGCCAGGCTGAGGCAAGTTTCTAATCAGGAAGTTGATTCCTTTAGATCGCTGCTGAAGGATGGTCATATCAAAATCGGATCAATCGGGGCGGAGAAGATTACCTTCTACTATTTGATGGAAGGGCAGCGCAAGAAATTGGCCGCTGGTGACCTGGTCATAGCTGGACATGATGAGTACGGCGGAATTATTGTTGAATACGCGCACGCGGATTCAATTAGTGGGCGCCCAAAGACCCAATGGATGGCCACTTCTCACAGTGCAACCGACCACGGAACGTCAATGCTCAGAAAACTGATTCCAAAGAGGTCGTTTCCATTCCCGAAGTCCTTGTATGCAGTGGAGGATGCTCTTCGCTTCTTTGTTGGAAACAAGAAGGAGTGCGTTGTTCTTGATTTCTTTAGCGGATCCGGAACTACTGCCCATGCGGTAATGCGGTTGAATCGCCAAGATGGCGGGGCACGCCAATGTATTTCTGTGACGAATAATGAAGCTAGCGCCGACGAACAGACACGACTGAGAAAGAAGGGTTTTCGCCCGGGCGACCCTGAGTGGGAGCAATGGGGAATTTGCGACTTTGTCACCAAGCCCCGCGTCGAGGCGGCAATCACTGGTAAGACTCCAGACGGGAAACTCATCAAGGGTGACTACGGGTTCACGGACCAATTTCCGATCGCCAACGGCTTCGAGGAAAACGCCGAGTTCTTCACCCTGACCTACGAAGCACCCATCTCCATCAGCCACAACCGCGCCTTCGAGCGCATCGCTCCCCTGTTGTGGCTGCGCGCCGGCAGCCGAGGCCTGCGCATCGAGAAACTGCCCGCAGATGGCTGGGCGGTGGTCGATGCCTACGGCTTGCTAGTAGAGCCCGACGCGGCCACGCCCTTCGTTAAGGCCATTCAGCAGACCCCGGGCCTGCGCATTGCCTACATCGTCACCGACGACGACCGCCGCTTCCAGGCCCTGGCCCGCCGCCTGCCCCATAGGGTGGAAGCTGTCCGGCTGTATGAGTCATACCTGACCAACTTCAGCTTCACAAACGGGGATTGAGCGATGAAGTTCACGCTGAAGGACTACCAGGCTGATGCGGTGCGCGATGCGTTGGCCAACTTGAAAAAGGCCCGCAAGCGCTGGCAAGCGGATGCCGACAGGCACGCTTTCTCGCTCACCGCCGTGACCGGCGCGGGCAAGACGGTGATGGCCGTCGCTGCGCTTGAAGCGCTGTTCCATGGTGACGATGACTACAGCTTCGACGCCGACCCCGGCGCGGTGGTGATCTGGTTCAGTGACGACCCCTCACTGAACGAGCAGACCCGCTTTCGCCTGATGGAGGCCAGCGACCGCATCCGCCACACCGACATGGTGGTGGTGGAAAACACCTTCAACCAGGCCAAGTTTCAGGCCGGCAAGATTTACTTTCTGAACACTCAGAAGCTGGGCAAAAACAGCCTGCTGGTGCGCGGCCACGACCCGGAAGAACTGGATGCCATGGCCGGCACGCTGCTGCCGGAAACCCGCCCGGACATGCGCTCGCACACGATGTGGGACACCATCCGAAACACCATCGAAGACCCGGGCCTGACCCTGTACCTGGTGCTGGACGAGGCCCACCGTGGTATGGGCAAGCAGACCGTTGCCAACTTGACTGCCAAAAGCACCCTCGTGCAGCGACTGATCAACGGGGCGCACGGCGTGCCTGGCATCCCGGTGGTGTGGGGCATATCGGCCACGGTGGAGCGATTCAACAAGGCGATGGATGGCGCGCTGAAGCGCGACCGCTTGGCCGATGTGGTGGTGGACGCCGTCAAAGTGCAAGAGTCGGGCCTGATCAAAGACACCATCCTCCTGGACATGCCCGACGCGGTGGGCGACTTTGATACCGTGCTGGTGCGCCGCGCCACCGACAAGCTGAAGGCCTGCACCGAAGCGTGGGCCGAATACGCGCGGCAGCAGGAAGAACCGCAGACCGTGCTGCCCTTGATGGTGTTGCAGGTGCCGAACACCCCTGACCCCAACGAGATTGGCCGCGCGCTGGACACCATCTACCAGCAATGGCCCGACCTGCCCGCCGGCAGTGTGGCGCATGTGTTGGGTGACCACAGCACCCAGCAATACGGCAACCGGCAGGTGCCCTACATCACCCCTGAGCGGGTCCACGAATCGACCTGGGTGCGCGTGCTGGTGGCCAAGGACGCCATCAGCACCGGCTGGGACTGCCCGCGCGCGGAAGTGATGATTTCGTTCCGCGCGGCCAGCGACCGAACCCACATCACGCAACTGCTGGGCCGCATGGTGCGTTCACCACTGGCGCGGCGCATCCCAGGCAACGACCGCTTGAACTCGGTGGACTGCCTGCTGCCCAAGTTCAACGCCAAGACTGTGGGCGAAGTGGTCGATGCGCTGATGAAGGGCGACGACACCGCGCCACCACCACCGGGGCGCGTGCTGGTCAACCCGGTGGAGATGAAGCCCAACCCGGCGGCCACCGACGCCGTGTGGGCCTTGTTCGAGCGCCTGCCTTCGCAGACCCGCCCGCAGCGCGGTGCCAAGCCCGCCCGGCGCTTGACGGCACTGGCCCACGAGCTGGCATCGGACGACATTCTCCCGGGCGCCGGCAAGCTGGCGCATGCAGCCATGCACGCGGTGCTGAACAGCTTGCAGCAAAGCGAAAAGGCCAAGATCGAGGCCAAGCGCAAAGCGGTGATGACCGTGGACGGCACAACCGTGGTGGCCAATCTGCTGGGCCGGACCAAGACATTCGATGAGTTCTGGGAAGACGCCGACATGGCGGTCATCAACGATGCTTACCGGCGCGCGGCACGAATCTTCAGCCCAGACATTTCGCGCACCTACGTGGACGCCCTGGCCTACCGTGCAGCCAACCCCGAAGACGCGGACGAGTTTGAAGAAGCCTTGGTTGCGGGCCGGGTGCAAGTGGCTGCATTGGGGCTGGTGACTGAGGTGGGGCCGCACTTTGATGCCGAGGCCGACAAGCTGGCCAAGGCCTGGCTGGTTGCCCACGGCGCAGCCATCAAGCGGCTGTCTCACGACCGACAGGAGTCTTACCGCCTGGTGCGCGAAATGAGCACCGAGCCTCAGGACGTGGACCTGGTGAAACCGGCGAGCCGCTTCGAGCCCACCAAAGCGCGGTTGCACGAAGTTGAAACGGCGCTACCGACTTACAAGCAGCACCTGTTGTGCGACGTGCAGGGCGACTACCCGGCGGAATTGAACAACTGGGAAGTCAAGGTGCTGGATACCGAGTCGAAGCGCCAGGGCTTCAGCTTCTGGTATCGCAACCCGCAGCAACCGGGGCAATCGTCACTGGGCATCGCCTACTTGTCCGGTGAGCAATACGGCATCGTTCGCCCGGACTTCATCTTCTTTTCCACCACAGCCGATGGAAACGTGGTGGCTGACTTGGTGGACCCGCACGGGCTTCACTTGGCCGATGCGCTGCCCAAGTTGCGCGGCCTTGCCCTATATGCAGAGACACACGCAAACGACTATCGGCGCATTGAATCCGTGGCCGAAGCTTTGGGCACGTTGCGCCTGCTGGACTTAAAACGGCCGGAGGTGCGCAGTGCCATTGTCAACGCGGACGATGCGGCGAGCCTGTTCAGAGGGACGCTGGCGGCAGACTATTGACGGGTGGCTCCATGGCCAATGTTCGTTAGCTGTTTGTCCTGCGATCCGCAAGCGCCACCACCGCCGCACCAATGCGCAGCCTATCCAGGTAGTCGGCCCAGGCTTGCATCATGTCGCGCCGCTGGTCTACAAACTCCGTGCGGTTGTAGGCCCGGCCCAGGCTATCTTTGACGCTGTGCGCAAGCTGCGCCTCGATGACGGACTCGGCCACGTTCAAGCGCTCGGCCAGCATCGTGCGGGCCGTTGCCCTGAAGCCATGGCCGGTGACCTCATCCGCCGGAAAGCCCATGGCCCGCAGCGCGGCATTGACGGTGTTTTCGCTCATCGGTCGCTCGTGGTGACGCTCACCGCGAAAGACCATCGTTCCTTGGCCCGTCAGGGCATGCAACTCGCGCAGCGCTTCCACCGCCTGGCGCGGCAGCGGCACCAAGTGGGGTGCGCCGTGCAGCTTGCCAGCCCTCTCGCGCTTCATGCGGGCCGCCGGCACCGTCCATTCGGCCGCGTCCAGGTCAATTTCAGACCACTCGGCATATCGCAGCTCACCGGGCCGCAGCAGCAGCATGGGCGCCAGTCGCAGTGCGGCGCGGACAACGGTGGTGCCGGCGTAGCCATCGCAAGCCCGCAATAGTTCGGCCAATCGCTCGGGCTTCACGATGGCCGGGAAGTGCTTCGCCTGGGGCTTGCGCAGCAGGCCCTTCAGGTCGCGGGCAGGGTCGCTGGCCGCCTTGCCGGCGCCCACCGCGTAGCGGAACACCTGCGAACAGGTTTCGTGTGCTCGGTGCGCGGTTTCGATGACGCCTCGCGCCTCGATCTTGCGCAGCACACTCAACAGCTCGGGCGCAGTGACTTCGCCAATGGTCCGCCGGCCGATGTATGGGAACACGTCGGCCGCCAAGCGGGCCAGCACCTTGCCTGAGTAGCTCACAGCCCATTCGCTGCGTCTGGTGTCGTGCCACTCTCTGGCCACTGCCTCGAAGCTGTCAGCCGCAGGCAGGCCGGCATCGGCCAAGCGGTCGGCCTCGCGCCGCTGCTCAGCCTGGACCTTTCCGGCTTTGCGCGCGTGGCTGGGGTCGGTGCCCTCGCTGATCAGTTTGCGGGCCTCCCCGGCTTTGCGTCGGGCCAATGACAGGCCGGTGTCCGGATAGGTGCCCAGGCTCAAAGTCTTGCGTGCGCCTGCGATGGCGTAGTCAAGACGCCAGCCATGTGACCCGCCCTTCACGAACAGCAGCAGATACAGGCCATCGCCATCGTTCAATCGCTTGCGGGCGTCACCCAGTTTGATGGCCTTGATCGTGGCGTCACCTGGGATCAGGTCGCGTGCCATTGCAGTAACTCCTTGGACTTCTGAGGCCCTCAGTCTGGGTTACTGTAGAAGTTACTGCAAGTCGGCGCCGGATGCCGGCGGAAGTTACTGGAACCTAACGGACAACAAAAAAGCCCTAGAGCGTTGATTCTCAAGGGCTTTTAGGATGTTCCTGGACACTTCCGGAACAGTATTTGGTGGCCTGGGGCGGAATCGAACCACCGACACGCGGATTTTCAATCCGCTGCTCTACCAACTGAGCTACCAGGCCTTGTCCGCTGTGGCGCAGCCTGGTTGGCCGCAGCACGCGAAGCCGGCGATTATAGCCAAGGCTTTTCTTGGCTCCCTATTTGTCAAGTCCAGGCAGTGCCTCACAAGCCACTGCCGCGCTTGTTTCGGCTGAGGTCCACGCCAAGCTGCTTGAGCTTGCGGTACAGGTGGGTGCGCTCCAGGCCGGTCTTTTCGGCCACACGCGTCATCGAGCCGTTTTCCTTGGACAGGTGGAACTCGAAGTAGCACTTTTCGAAGTTGTCGCGCGCCTCGCGCAGCGGGCGGTCGAGCTCGAAGGTCTGCTGGGCCATGGGCCCTTGCGAGATCGGCGGCAGGCTCGGCGCCACGCTGTTGCCCACGGGCACCATGCCATCGATGATGGCGTGCAGGGTGTCGACGCGGTGGCCAGCGCTGAGCACCGGCGCCGTGTGGTTGCGTGGCACGGGCTTGACCAGGGCTTGCTCCACCGCGCGCAGCAGCTTTTGCAGGGTGATGGGTTTTTCGAGGAAGGCGCTGGCGCCGTACTTGGTGGCCTCGACGGCGGTGTCGATGGTGCCGTGGCCGCTCATCATGATCACCGGCATGCTCAGCATGTTGGCCGCGCCCCACTCTTTGAGCAAGGTGATGCCGTCAACGTCGGGCATCCAGATATCAAGCAGCACCAGATCGGGGCGCAGGCGCTCGCGGGCGGCGCGCGCCTCGGCGGCGTTCTCGGCCAGCTCGACGGTGTGGCCTTCGTCGGCGAGGATTTCCGACAGCAGGCCGCGGATGCCCAGTTCGTCGTCTACGACAAGAATCGTTGCCATGCGCTGTTCTAAGCCCTGCTCTTCATCACCCGCTCGGCCGGGGCAAACCTGGAAAATGATAACGACACCTGGGCACCGGTCACTGGGCCATCGCCATCGGTTCGGCTGTGCAGGTTGGCGATGCGTACCCGCGCGCCGTGCTCATCGGCGATCTTCTTCACCACCGCCAAACCTAACCCGGTGCCCTTGCTCTTGGTGGTGACATAGGGTTCAAACGCACGCTTGAGCACCTTGTCGCTGAAACCCGGGCCATTGTCGCTGACCTTCAGGCGCACGGCGCGCAGCTCGCCGGTCTCGTTGTGCACCGCCTGCGTGCTGACGATGACCCGGCCATCGGCGCGCTCGGCCACGGCGTCCAGGCTGTTTTGCACCAGGTTGTGCACCACCTGGCGCAACTGGCTGGCATCACCTTCAATGGCCGGCGCCTGCTGCTGCAGCTCGGCCACGAGCTTGCCCTGATCTTGGGCCGCTGCGTACAGCGCCATCACGTCTTGCACCAGGGCGTTGAGGTCCAGCGGATGCAGTTTTGCCGCAGGCAGACGGGCGTAGTCGCGAAACTCATCGACCAGTTGTTTCATGGCCTGCACCTGGGCGACGATGGTGGCCACGCTGCGTTTGAGCATGGCTTGGTCTTCGCCCTGCAGCCGCGCGCCTAACTTGTGTTCAATGCGTTCGGCAGAGAGCTGGATGGGCGTGAGCGGGTTCTTGATCTCATGCGCCAGGCGCCGTGCGACTTCGGCCCAGGCCACCGAGCGCTGCGCCGAGACGACCTCGGTGATGTCATCGAAGACCAGCAGGCGGGCGTCGCCGGGCAGCAGGGCGCCGCGCAGCAGCAGGTTCAGGCTGCCCTGTGTGCCTTCCTGCGGCAGCTCGAAGGCGTCCTGCCAATGGTCGCGTTCGCCGGCCTCGGGGCTGGTGCGGTGCAGCTCGCTGCGCTGCCAGACACGCTGAGCGAATTCGCCCAGGCCAGGCACCTCATCGAGCTTGCGGCCGCGGTAGGCCGAGAGCGGCTGGCGCAGGATGCGCGTGGCGCCGGGGTTGACGGTGTCGATGCCGCCATGGCGGTCGAAGACGATGACGCCGGCGGTCAGGCTGTCAAGGATGGTCTGCAGCCGCGTGCGCGCGCCTTCGAGCTGCTGCACGCCGCGCTGCACCTGTTCGCGGGCATCGGACAACTGCTCGGTCATGTCGGCAAAACTGCGGGTCAGACCGCCGAGCTCATCGCGCGAGGCGAACACCGGCTTGGCCGTCAGGTCCCCGGCCGCGACCTGACGCACGCCATCGGCCAACAGCAGCATCGGCCGCACGATCTGGTTGCCCAGCATCACCGCCAGCAAGACCGCACCAAACACCGACAGCACACCGGCCAGGGTGAGTGTGCCGATGTACATGCGGCGCAGGCCATCGCGGGCAATGGCGCGCTGTTGATATTCACGGTAGGCGGCCTGCACCGCCAGCGCATTGGCCACCAGGGCCGCGGGCAGGGGCTGCACCACCATGAGGAAGCGGTCTTCGGTGGCGGCCAGGCTGATGTCGTTGTTGGGGATGAGCGCCAGCGCGCGCACCTGGGCCTGCGGCCCGACCCCGGGCTTGGGTTCATCGTCCAGGCCTTCGAGCACGCTGGTGCTGCGGCCCGTGCGCGTCTGGCGCAACAGCGCGGCACTGGGGCGCTCGGGCATGATGGCCGCGGCACTGCCACCGGCCACGGCCAGGGTCTGGCCAGCGGGCCCCAGCAGCACGGCATCGCGCACGCCGAGCTGCTCGCGCACGCGCTCCAGGGCCAGGGGGCCGACAGCGCTGCGCACATCCGACAAACGCTCGGCGGCTGTGCGTGTTTTGGCGGACATGTCGGCCACCATGGCGTCGAGCGTGCCGCGGCCCAAGGCCAGGCCGGCATCGAGCGCGCCGGCCACTTGCTGGTCAAACCAGCTGTCGATGCTGCGCGCCACGAACTGGTAGCTGACGTTGTAGATCAGCACGCCGGGGATGACGCCCACCAGGGCAAAAATGCCGGCCAGCTTGGCCAGCAAGCGGCTGCCGAATTTGCCGCGCCGCCAGCGCACCACCAGGCGCAGCGCGGCCAGGGCGATGGTCAACATCAGCAGGCCGGCCACGGCCACATTGACCCAATACAGCCAGACGAAATGCCGCTCCAGCCCATGGCCCGAGGTCGACAGCGACAGCAAATAGACCAGCACCAGCGAGGCGCCCACCACGGCCACGGTGGCCACCAGCAGTGCCCAGCGCATCGATTTGGTCATGGGCGCAGTGGCCTAACCAAAAAATCAAGCCGACAGCCTGCCAGTGCGTGCATGGGGCGTGGCACCGTCTCAATCGAGCCGCAGGCTGCGCTCGATGCCCAACTTCCAGTCGGTGCCCAGGTCGATCTGCATGGGTTGTGGCAACTGGCTCTTGTCGAGCTGAAAGCTGAACTCGAGGTAGTAGCGCTCGCCGGGCTCAAGCCGCTCGGCCTCGACCAGGCGCCAGCCCGAGACGCGCGACAGCGGCGCCAGGGCATCGGCCAGGGTGGGAAAGTTCTGCGCCAGCCCACCCAGGCTGACGCGCCAACTGGCGGTGAGCGGCTGATAGGACAGGCGCCATTGCCGCGAGACGCGGGCCACGCGCTCATCGCGCCAGTACCAGCGGCCACGGTAAACCGCGGCCTGGGCGCTGAAGTACAGCGGCACGCCGCGCTTGAGCGCGTCCTCCACCGCGGCGGTGAGCGTGATGCGGGCGTGGTAATCCAGTGTCATGGCGCCCTCGGCGCGCAGCGCCTGCAGTGAGCTGAGCTCGACCCCTTGGGCCGCAGCGCGTGGTAGCGCACAGGCCAGGGCCAGCAGCAGCACATACGGTGCCAGGCGCCACCAGGCGGGGCGGCGGGCGGCGTGGTTCAAGCGCAATGAATTCGGCGATGTGCAGCGCATCGAGGCATGTCGGGCGCGGGGCCGGCTGGGTGTCGTCGCCGCATGGCTTGGGCTCAGGGTTTGCGGATGAGGGCGTAGAAAAAACCGTCGCCCGTCGCCGACTTGTCCGGCGAGGCGTCATTGTCCGGCAGGCCCGGCAAATGGCCTGGCGAGGCCGCGTCCAGCAGGGGCTTGTCGGCCGCATGGCGTTGCAAAAAAGCGTCGATCTGGCCCTGGCCTTCGGCCTTGAAGATCGAACACACGGCATAGACCAGGCGCCCCCCCGGTTTGAGCAGGGGCCACAGCGCATCGAGCAGCGCAGCCTGGGTGCGGCCCAAGGCCGAGACATCGTCGGGCCGTCGCAGCCAACGCACATCGGGGTGGCGGCGCACGATGCCCGAGCCGGTGCAGGGGGCGTCGATCAAGATGGCGTCGAAGGGCCGGCCGTCCCACCAGCGCGGCACGTCGCGCGCATCGGCGCATTGCAGCGTGGCCTTGAGTTGCAGGCGCTGCAGTGTGTCGGCCACGCGCTGCAGGCGCTGGCCGTCACTGTCCAGAGCGAGCAGGTCCAGATCGGCCAGCTCCAGCAGGTGTGCGGTCTTGCCGCCAGGCGCGGCGCAGGCGTCGAGCACGCGGGCGCCCTGGGCCAGGGCGGCGCCCGCCCGGCCATCGAGGCCATCAGCCCCACCCTTGCCCAGGCCCAGCAGCAAAGGTGCTGCCAACTGCGCCGACACGTCCTGCACCGAGACATCGCCTTGATCAAACCCTGGCAGCTCGGTCACCCCGCAGGGCTGGTGCAACCACACCGCTTGCGGCGTCCCTGGGGCAGACAGCAGCGTGGCCGCGCGCCCGACCTGGGCCAGGCGCTGCACATAGGCCGCCGCTGTGCCACGACGGGCATTGACGCGCAAAAGCATCGGCGGGCGCTGGTTGGCGGCAAGCAACAGCGCCTGCCACTGGCTTGGCCAATCCTGGCGCAGGCGTTCAATCCACCAGGCCGGGTGCTGGTAAGCGGCCTCGGGCTGGCGGCAGGCCGTGGCCACCAGCACCGCATGCTCACGCACAAAGCGGCGCAGCACGGCGTTGGCAAAGTTGGCCGCGGCAGGGCTGCGCTGGCGCACGCAGGTCACGGCCTGATCGACCAGGGTGTGCTCGGCATAGGGCGGATCACTGCCCGGCCAGAGCAGCGCAATGGCGGTGACCAGCATCGCGTGAATGGCCACGGGCGGTGGCTTGGGCGCCATCAGGGCCAACACCGCTGTCGCCCCCGCCCAATGGCGCAGCGCATGGAAGGACAGTGCCTGCACCCCGGGGCGCAAGTGGGCCGGGCACTGCGCCAGGGCATCGGTCAAGGAGCGGCCCGCGCGCACAGCGGCCACGGCATCGGCGCTGTGGCTCAGAAGCTGCGCCAGGGGCGCCGACAAAGCATGCGAGGCTTGCGCGGCAGGCGGTGATGCAGGTGGGCGCGCAGCGGCATTCATCGGTCCAGTGTAGGCGGCGGTGGCACGCGCACAATGGCGCGCGTCCAGCCGCAGCCCGCGCCCGGCCACCTACTTTGCACCTTCACGATGCCTGACCTGAACGCCCCAATCTCGGCCACGCCCGGCTCGGCCACGCCCGCCACCGTGCCACCCGCGGCCATCGCTGCGCGCCCCACACTGAGCGACACCGAGCTGGCCGCCTTGCCGGCTTCCGAGCGCATTCGCTATCGCCTCATCGGCGCGAACTGTCGCTACCACGCCAACGACAACATCGCCGCCCATGTGCGTGCTGGCGAATTGGTCGAGCTCAAGACCGAAGTGCAGGTGCATCTGCAAGCGGTGCTGAAGTCGCTGGTGATCGATACCGACAGCGACCACAACACCCAGCAAACGGCGCGCCGGGTGGCCAAGATGTTCGTCGATGAGGTCTTTCACGGCCGCTATGTGCCGATGCCGCCAGTGACCGAATTCCCCAACGCCGCACGCCTGAACGAGCTGATGATCGTCGGCCCCATCACCGTGCGCAGCGCCTGCTCGCACCACCTGTGCCCGATCCTGGGGCGGGTGTGGATCGGCATCCTGCCCAACGAACACTCCAACCTCATCGGCCTGTCAAAGTATTCGCGGGTCTGCGATTGGGTGATGAGCCGGCCGCAGATCCAGGAAGAGGCCGTGGTGATGCTGGCCGACGCACTGCAAGAGCGCGTGCACCCCGATGGCCTGGCCATCGTCATGGAGGCCGATCACTTCTGCATGCACTGGCGCGGCGTGAAGGACGACGACACCGCCATGACCAACAGCGTGATGCGCGGCGCCTTCCTCACCAACCCCGATCTGCGCGGCGAATTTCTGGCCCTGCTGTCGCGCAAATCGGCGGGCTGAGCGCTGTCACCTCGCCATTGAGGGTGATCGAGGCGAAGGGCCAGGCCTGCGCCAGCCAGCGCCGAAGAAAGCCCTCGAGCTCAAGCTCCAGACCCGAGGCCAGCTCACTTTGCCTGGCCCAGAACCAGATATCCGCATCCGTTTCTGCAACATGGGGCGGGTCGACATAGACGCAGCCCAGCAAGCGCGACCCATCCACTGAGACGACGGCATAGTCGAAGGATGAGCGCAGTTGGAACTCCTTCTGATGCCAGCCGAGATCGACGATGTTTTGTTCCAGCGTCAAGTCTTCGCTTGGCCAGCCCCAGATCAGACCAAAGCGAGCCCAGAGGTGGGTTCGGCTTGACATGACCGCGTCATAGTCTTTGAAGGCGTCATGAATCGTGATCGAGCGCATGCGAAAGCGCTCGGTCTCGACGAGCGCTGGCACTTCAAAGTCGAGTGGCAAGAATGACATGTGGTCTCCGGCGCCCAGATCTTGTCAGACCAAGCCGGCGCGCTCAAAGTTGAAGATGCGCGCCAGCAGCCAGGTTGGAAACTGCTCGATCGCCAGGTTGTAGGCGGCGGCGGCGTCATTGAAGCTCAGTCGCGCGAAGCGGTCCCGCGGCGCCAGCTCAGCAATCGCCTGCAAGGGCGTGGCCACGCCGGCCTGGCCCTTCAACTCACGCTGTTGATCGACCAAGGCCAGCACACGCACCAAGGCGCCGGTGATGGCCACTTCGGCCTTGGCCAGCACGGCCACCGGGTGCTCGGAGTGGGGCTGGCGGCGCACCACTTCGGCCGCGGTGGCCACCTGCACCTGCGCCGACACCATGGCGTCGAGCGCCGTGCGCTCGGTGTGCAAATGCGGCTCCACCGCATCGAGCAGGCTGCCAATGGCCAACTGCCGGGCCTGGATCAAGGCGTCGAGTTGCAGCCACGCCGTCAACAGCGCGCCGCGCAAGGCCATCACGCGGTTGTAGGCGCCCAGCATCCAAAAGCCAAGCACCACCACCACCGCCAGCCACGGCCAGAGTCGATCCATCAGCTGTGGCCTCCCGTGGTGGCATCGGCGGCACGGCCGGCCGCAGGGCCAGGACCACCGGCAGTTGCGCTGCCACTGACCCACGCCATGTGGCCATCGGCACGCAAGCGGCAGGCCGGGCACTGCCCGCAGCCATGGCCCCAGGCATGGCGCTGGCCGCGCTCGCCCAGATAGCAGGTGTGTGTCCGCTCGACAATCAAGTTAGTCAAAACCGCGCCCCCCAGGGCATCAGACAAGGCCCAGGTCTGCGCCTTGGTCAGCCACATCAGCGGGGTGTCAATGCCCATGGCCGTGTCCAGCCCCAACGACAGGGCCAGCTGCATGGCTTTGATGGTGTTGTCGCGGCAGTCCGGGTAGCCGGAGAAATCGGTCTCGCACATGCCACCCACCAAGACGCTGGTGCCGCTGCGATAAGCCAGTGCGGCAGCGAAGTTCAGGAAGACGAGGTTGCGGCCCGGCACAAAGGTGTTGGGCAGGCCATTGGCCTGCAGCTCGATCTCGCGCTCGCGGGTCAAGGCGCTGTCGCTGAGCTGGCCAAGCAGGCGCAGATCCAGCAGGTGATCGGCACCCAGCCGCGCCGCCCAATGCGGAAACGCGAGGCGGATGCCGCTGAGCACGTCGAGCCGGCATTCGAGCTCGATGCGGTGGCGCTGGCCGTAGTCAAAGCCCACGGTTTGCACGCTCGCATAACGCGATAGCGCCCAGGCCAGGCAGGCGGTGGAATCCTGGCCGCCGCTGAACAGCACCAGGGCGTGGCGTGGGTCCGTGGCGGCGTTCATGCACAGCATGCGGTCGACATCTTGGCAAGTACCGCCGCTTGGGTTTGCGCACTCGCGCAGGCCACCGGCACCGCAGCGACCATGGCACACACGGTGCGGCGGAGCATTGAGCAAAGTGACGACATGCGAGAACTCCGGGTGTTCAAGGCGCCGGCTTGAAAGCCACGCCGATGGTTCGATTGACGCAGGCGCTGTTTGCGCAGGAACTATTGGCGCAATTTCTATTGGCGCAGAAACTACTGGCGCAAGACCTATTGGCGCACTTCACCCTGGCCCAGCACCACCCACTTCATGGAGGTCAGCCCCTCCAGCCCCACCGGCCCGCGGGCGTGGAACTTGTCGGTGGAGATGCCGATCTCGGCGCCCAGGCCGTACTCAAAGCCATCGGCAAAGCGCGTGCTGGTGTTGACCATGACGCTGGCCGAATCGACCTCACGCACAAAGCGCATGGCCGCGGCGTGGTTGCGGGTGAGGATGGCGTCGGTGTGGTGCGAGCCATAACGGTGAATGTGCGCGAGCGCCTCCTCAAAGCTTTGCACCACCTTGATGCTGATGATGGGCGCCAGGTACTCCTCGGCCCAGTCGGCCTCGGTGGCGTCGGCAAGCTGGGCGCCTGGCACCGCCGCGAGCAGGGCCCGGGCGGCAGGGCAGCAGCGCATCTCCACGCCCTTGGCCGCAAACACGGCGCCGATAAGCGGCAAGAAGGCCGCCGCCTGCGCTGCATGCACCAGCAGCGACTCGGCGGCGTTGCAGGGGCTGTACTTCTGCGTCTTGGCGTTGTCGGTGACGCTGACCGCCTGATCAAGATCGACCTCGGCATCGACATAGACGTGGCAGTTGCCGTCCAGGTGCTTGATCACCGGCACCTTGGCCTCGGCACTGATGCGCTCGATCAGGCCCTTGCCGCCGCGCGGGATGATCACATCCACATACTGCGGCATGGTGATGAGCTGGCCCACCGCGGCGCGGTCGGTGGTGGCCACCAGTTGCACGGCTTCGGGCGGCAGGCCGGCCTGCAGCAGCGCCGCCTGCACCAGCTGGGCCAGCGCCAGGTTGCTGTGCAGTGCTTCAGAACCGCCACGCAGGATGGTGGCGTTGCCGCTCTTGATGGCCAGCGAGGCGGCCTCGATGGTGACGTTGGGCCGGCTCTCATAGATCATGCCGAACACGCCCAGCGGCACGCGCATCTGGCCCACGCTGATGCCACTGGGCTGGCGCTTGACGCCGCTGATTTCGCCCACCGGGTCGGGCATGGCGGCAATCTGCTCGCAGCCCTGGGCCACGGTCTCGATGATGGCGGGGGTGAGCTTCAAGCGGTCCACCATCGGCGCGGCCAGATCGGCGGCGCGGGCGGCGTCCAGATCGCGTTCATTGGCGGCCTGCAGCGCAGGCCCGGCGGCACGCAGGCCCGCGGCCAGGCCGCGCAGGGCCTGGTTCTTGGCGGCCGTGGGGGCCGCGGCCATCAGCGTGGAGGCGGCCCTTGCGGCCACGCCCACATGGGCCATGTAGGCGGCAATGTCGGTCGGGTTCATGGCCTGAATTGTCCTTGAATCGGCCTCCATGCTGGCCCATGCAGAATCGGCCGCGGCGCTGTACGCCGCCGTGCAGCCGATTGTTCGGCCGATTGTTCGGCCGATCGTTCAGCCGGCCCGCCTCGCGTTTGCAGGGCGCCCGCACCCCATCCCCTGGAGCCCCCATGCGACCACTGCACCCTCTTGCGTACCGCCCGCTGCTCGCGGCGGCCTTGGTCGCTGCCTTGCTTGTCGGCTGCGACCAGCAGCGCATCGAAAAGCTCGAAGAGGGCGTGGCCAGCGAGGCCGACGTGCGCAAGCAGTTTGGTGAGCCCACGCAGATCACCGAGCAGGCCGACGGCGCCAGGCTGCTGGAGTACCCGCGCCAGCCCGAGGGCTCAACCAACTACGAGATCGTCATCGGCACCGACGGCAAGATGAGCTCGCTGCGGCAGTTGCTCACACCCGCCAACTTTGCCAAGGTGCTGCCGGGCATGAGCCAGGCCGAGGTGCGCAAGCTGCTGGGCAAGCCCGCCAAACTGCACCGCTACGCCGCCAAGCCCGACGAGGAGGTGTGGGAGTGGCGCTTCCAGGACGGGCAGAGGAAGAAGGTCTTCGAGGCGACGTTTGATCGCGAGCGCCGCGTGCTGGCCAGCGCCACGGCCGACGATCCGCGTGAGGCGCTGGCGGGCAAGTGAGGCAACTCTAGGCGCGTCGTTTAAGCGCTAGGCGATTTGCGCCAGCAGCGCCAGCCACAGCGGCGCGGTGAACACGAAACCCAGGGTCGAGAGCACGATGGCCGCCGTCGTCTGGCTCTCCTGCGTGCGGTAGCGCTGGGCAAAGATCAGCGGGTTGCTGCCGCTGGGCAGCGCGGCCATCAGCACCACCACCTGCAAGGGCACGCCGGTCAGGCCAAAACCCCAGTGCGCCACGCCCAGCACCAGCGCCGGCAACACCAGCAGCTTCAACAGCGAGATCGACAGTGCCGAGAGCAGCGCGCCGCCCAGGCCGTAATAGGCCAGCGACAGGCCGATCATCACCAGGCACAGCGGCGCCACCGCCGTGCTCAGCAACTGCAGGGTCTCGTCCACCGCGCCGGGCAGGCCCAGGCCGGTGAGGTTCCAGGCCAGGCCGGCCAGCACCGGCAGCACCACCGGGTGGACGACGGTGCTGCGCGCCGTCGCGCGCAGCGTGCTCCACAGCTGGCTGCGGCCGCTGTGCGCCGCCCGCGCCCGGCCGATGTCGAGCTCGACCAGCACCGTGGCCAGCGACATCAGGGCCAGCGCATGCAGGCTCACCAGGGTGATGTGCAAGCCCAGACCGGCCTCGCCAAACAGCGCCGCCGACAGCGGGATGCCGATCTGCACCGAGTTGCCGAAGGTCACCGCGAAGGCGCGCACCGCGGGGATGGCGGCGTGGGCCTCGTCGACCGCGGTGGCCGCGGCGGGAGCAGCCCGGGACCCGACGGCCGTGGGGACTGCGGCCTGGGCTTGGTGAGCCGCGGGCGCAGCGGCCTGGGCCTGGGCCTGTCGAGCCGCTGGCGCCGGCAGCCGCCAGCGCTGGACCGCGTACACCGCCACCATCAAGCCCAGCGCCGGCGCAAAAAACGCCAGCAGCGTGGTCCACGGCAGCGCCTGCAGATCGATGCGCGCCGTGGTGCGAAACATCAGCGCGGGGATGAAGATGAAGAAAGCCACGTTGCTGAGCATGCGCGCCGGGTCCATCTCCACTGTGGCCGGCCCCAGCCAGCGCATGCGCCCGGCGAACCAGCCCAAAGCCACGGTGATGAAGATCGCGGCGAGCTTGTAGAAGACGATCAGGGACATTCGGCGCTCACCACGCTGGACAACCAGGCCGCCACCACCGCCGCGTCGCTGTCGATCTCAACTTGCTTGCGCCGAGAAGCCGGCCCCCGAAGCACGCGCGCCGCACGCTGGGGCAGCTTCAACTGCGCGGCCAAGCACTCGCACAACTTCTCATTGGCCTGGCCATCAACTGGCGGCGCTGCCAGGCACAGGCGCAGCGCGCCATCGTGCAGGCCATCGGTCTGGCTGCGCTGGGCCTTGGGCACCACGCTCAGCGCCAGCCGGCAACCGGCAGCGGTGGCCTGCAAACAAGGCCAGGGCGTGATCGACACGGGCAGATCGGCGGGGCGGGCGTGTCGGTTCATGGACAGCGGCGGAGTTTAAGGGCCGGCTTGCCGGCTGCGGCCCAGCTCGTGGGCGAGGCTGAAATGGCCGGCGTGCGCAATAAAACAATTGCGCTTCAAAACACTCTTGTTTTGATACTGCGCCGGAACATGGCCTGCTGGCGCAGTATCTGGATGTGAGCCCCCACTCTGTCGCCACTGAATTGCTCAAGGCCATCGACGAGGCCTTCTCCGAAGTCTCTGCTGGCCGCTCCGTTTGAAATCCAGCAACTGGCGCGCGAAGTGGCTGAGCGATTGGGCAGCGGCCGCGCCGCGCGCCACGGTGAGGGCCTAGTGGCAGCGGCGGCAGCAGCAGCGCCCGGCGTCGCCACCGCCGCCCTCAAGCCGCAGCCGTCTTCTTCGCCGCAAGCTTCTTCGCCGCTGGCGCCGCCTTGTCCCCCCGCGGCGCAAACTCAAACCCGACCTTGCCCTCTTTCTCATCCCACACCAGAAACGCCTTGAACTTGCGCTTGGTGCGATTCGAGACAAAGCCGTCAAGCAGATCGGTGCGGCCGGTGGCCAGCAGCTTGGTGGCCTGCTCCATCGACACCGCCTGCTGCAAGATGATGCGGCCGGTCTTGAAATCGCAGGTCACGTGCGCGCCCACCGAGTGCTCGCAGGCGTAGTTGCTGCCATGCTCGTAGACATGGCCCTTGCACTTCGGGCAGATGCCGGCGCTCGCCACGCCTGTGAAATCCACCGGCTCGCCGTCGGCCTGGGCGTTCTTGGCGTCGTCGCCAAAGTCGAACTCGAGCTTCCAGTTGGCGGCTTCTTCGTCGAACACCAGTTTCAACTCAGCCGTGAAGGGCCAGCCCGCCTTGGAGCGGAAGCCTTCCAATGGGCCGATCTTTTTGTTCGTTAGGAACAGCTCCACCTCGGGCAGCTCAAAACTGCGCGCGCCGGGGATCTTGGTGATGGAAAAGCCGCAGCCCTCGCTCGCGCCATCGGCACCAGCGCAGCTGAAGCGGCGGTAGTTTTCCTTGACGATGCCGGCGCACTGCGGGCAGGGGGCTTTGAGCGTGGCGTAGTCGCCGGGGATGGTGTCGCGGTCGTATTCCTTGGCCTTGCGCACGATGCGCTCGGCCATCTTGGCGATCTCGGCCATGAAGGCGCTGCGGCTCAGGCGGCCATGCTCCATCTCGGCCAGCTGGAATTCCCAGTTGCCGGTGAGCTCGGGCTTGGTCAGGTCTTCAATGGCCAGGCCGCGCAGCAGGGTCATCAGCTGGAAGGCCTTGGCCGTGGGCACCAGGTCGCGGCCGTCGCGCAGCATGTATTTCTCGGCGATCAGGCCCTCGATCACCTGGGCGCGGGTGGCGGGTGTGCCCAGGCCCTTTTCGGCCATGGCGTCGCGCATGTCCTCGTCGTCGATGAGCTTGCCCGCGCCTTCCATGGCCGAGAGCAAGGTGCCCTCGTTGTAGCGCGCTGGCGGCCGGGTCTTCATGGCGTTGACGCTGATGTGCTCGTTGGCCACCTGCTCGCCGGGCTTCACGGCCACGAGGTTGGCGTCTTCGTCCTGCGCTTCCTTGCCGTACACCGCCAGCCAGCCGGGGTTGACCAGCACCTTGCCATTGGTCTGGAAGTGGTGCTCGCTACCTAACCCATCAATAGGGGCGACGACCTTGGTGATGCGTGTCGTCACCATGTGCTCGGCCGGCGGGTAGAACACCGCGATGAAGCGCTTGACCACCATGTCGTACAACTTGGCCTCGGCCTCGGTCAGGCTCTTGGGGGCCTGCACGGTGGGGATGATGGCGAAGTGGTCCGAAACCTTGGTGTTGTCAAAGACGCGCTTCATGGGCTTGATGTAGCCCTCCTTCAGGCCCTTGGCGGCGTGCGGCGCCAGGGCCTTGAGCGGGCCCGGCAGGTCCTCGCTGGCGATCATCTTGAAGGTGTCCTTGACCGTGACCACATAGTCCTCGGGCAGGGCGCGCGAGTCGGTTCTTGGGTAGGTCAGCACCTTGTGCTTTTCATAGAGGGCCTGGGCCAGGCTGAGCGTGGTCTTGGCGGAATAGCCAAAGCGGCCGTTGGCCTCGCGCTGCAGTGTCGTCAGGTCGTACAGCAGCGGGCTGGATTGGTTGCTGGGCTTGGCCTCTTCGGTGACGATGCCCGGCTTGCCCAGCACGGCATCACCAATGGCCTTGGCGTCGCGCTCGTTCCACAGGCGGTCGGCCCTGCGGTCGGCGTCCTCGTCTTTCTTGAACTTCGCGTCTATCCACTTGGCTTCGTAGTCGCCGGCCTGCGCGGCGAAGCCGGCCTTGATCTCCCAGTAGTCGCGGGCCACGTGCTTGCGGATCTTTTCCTCGCGCTCGACGACGATGGACAGGGTGGGCGTTTGCACGCGTCCCACGGTCGTCAGGAAAAAGCCGCCATCGCGCGAATTGAAGGCCGTCATGGCGCGCGTGCCGTTGATGCCCACCAGCCAATCGGCCTCAGAGCGGCTGCGCGCGGCATCAGCCAGGCCGAGCATTTGCTTGTCGCTGCGCAGGTTGTCAAAGCCGTCGCGTATGGCCTGCGGCGTCATGCTCTGCAGCCACAGGCGCTTGACCGGTTTGAGCAGCGCGCCCTTGCCCGTCGGATCAGCGTATTGCACGATCAGGCGGAAGATCAGCTCGCCCTCGCGCCCAGCGTCGCAGGCGTTGATGAGGCTGGTCACGTCCTTGCGCTTGACCAGCTTGACGACGGCGTTGAGCCGCGTCTTGGCCTTGTCGATGGGCGCCAGATCAAAGTGCGGCGGCACCACCGGCAGGTGCGCAAAGCTCCACTTGCCGCGCTTGACGTCGTACTCCTCTGGCGCCTTGATTTCCACCAGGTGGCCCACGGCCGACGAGACCACATGGGTGTCGTTCTCGAAGTGCTCGGCGTGCTTTTCGAACTTGCCGGTCACGGGGGTGAGCGCGCGCACGATGTCTTGGGCCACGCTGGGCTTCTCGGCAATGATCAGTGTCTTGGTCATGTGTTCTTCGGTGGTCGTGCTGGCCTGTCGATCAGGAAAATGGCCAGCGAAAAGTCGTCCCTACAATCCGCTGCCTCGCGCGCGCCTGCACATGTGTATGCACGTGCGCGCCCATGAATTCACTTTAACCAATGAACGCCGACGTGCAAGCCCAACGCCCCAAACCCCGCGCCGCCGCCATCGGCAAAAACCCAGACAAGGGCCCGCGCCTCCAGGTGCGGCAAAGCGGCGTGCATGGCAAGGGCGTGTTCGCACTGCGCCCGCTGGCCGCCGGCCAGACGGTGATCGAGTACACCGGCGAACTGATCAGTTGGGACGAGGCGCTGCGCCGCCACCCGCACGACCCCAGCGACCCCAACCACACCTTCTTCTTCCACATCGATGAGCAAAACGTCATCGATGCCAAGTTCGGTGGCAACTCGGCGCGCTGGATCAACCACGCCTGCGCACCCAATTGCGAGGCCGATGATCAGGGCCAGCGCGTCTTCATCAAGGCACTGCGCGACATCGAGCCCGGCGAAGAGCTGTTTTACGACTACGGCCTGGTGATCGAGGAGCGCTACACGCCGAAGTTGAAGCGCGACTACGAGTGCCGCTGCGGCGCCGCCGATTGCCGGCGCACCATGCTGGCGCCCAAGCGGCAGAAGCTGCGCGCCTAGGCCTGCTCACCGCGCCGCGCCGCACCGCCCTGCACAAACGCCACCCACACGATGCTCAGCGCAGGCGCGGAAGTGATCACCACATGCAGTGACGCGCTGCGCGCGCACTGGCAAGCCGACGCACTGCAGGCCGAGCTGGCGGCCGTGCTGCCCGGGCTGCAGCTTGAGATCGTGGCCAGCGCGGGTTCGACCAACAGCGTGCTGCTGCAGCGTATTCGCCAGGGGCAGACGGCGCCGGTGCTGCTTGTGGCCGAGGAGCAGACCCAGGGCCGCGGCCGCCAGGGCAAGGCCTGGCAATCGGCGCGCGGCGCCTCGTTGACGTTTTCGCTGTGCCTGCCGCTGCGGCGCCAGGATTGGTCGGGGCTGTCGCTGGCCGTGGGCCTGGCGCTGGCCGAAGCCCTGGACCCAGCACCGAGCCCGGCGGCCACAGTGGGCGCGGCCACAGCGGGCCTGCGCCTGGGCTTGAAATGGCCGAACGACCTGATGTTGTTGGATGAGCGCGGCGGCGGCGAACTGGCCACAAAAGTGACGCGCAAACTGGGCGGCATCTTGATCGAATCGGTGGTGGCCCCGGCGACGGGGACGGCGCCCGGCGCGCAGCGCATGGCCGTCATCGGCATCGGCCTGAACATTGCGCCGCAGGTGCCGGCAGTGGCGCAGGCAGCGGTGCCGGCCGTCGGGCCAGCAGTGGCGCCCGGGCCGGCGGCCCAGCCATCAACGCCTGCGCTGCCCATGGCTTATGCCGCACTGCAGGAGCTGCACCCCACACGGTCCGACAGCCAGACGCTGGCCCTTGTGGCCGCACCCTTGCTGGCGATGTTGGCCGCCTTCGATGCCCATGGCTTTGCCCCCCTGCGCCCGCGCTATGCACGGCGCGACATCTTGGCCGGCCGGCCGATCACCACCACCCTGGCCGATTGGCCCGAGGGCATCGCCGATGGCGTGGCCGACGACGGCGCGCTGTGGCTGTGCCACGGCGGCCAGCGCCAGCGTGTGGCCAGTGGTGAGGTCAGCGTGCGCGTGGCGCCGACGACGGCCGCCGTGCAGGGCCTGGCCTTATGTTGAGGGCCCTGGTCATCGTGCTGTTGCTGGCCAATGGCCTGATGCTGGCCTGGCAGCAAGGCTGGTTGGGCAGTGGCATGGACCACCCCAGCCAGGCGCAGCGCGAGCCCGAGCGGCTGCAGCGCCAGGTCAACCCCGAGCAGGTTCGCCTGCTCACGCCGGTGGCCGCCAGCGCCGCCATGGCCGCAGCGGCGTCGGGTGCCACAGAACCGGTCCCTGGGGCCGCCACAGGAGCTGCCACAGCGGGTGTGACAGCGGGTATGACAGCGGGTGTGACCGCACCAGAGCCGGCCACCGCGGCGATGCCGCCAGAGGCCGCCGCCTCAGGCCCGCTGGCGCCGGCCAGCGCGGGCACGGCCTCAGCCCCTGCGCGTTCTGCCAGTCAGGCCACAGCGGCCGCGCCCGCCGGCGCCTGCATCGAGGCCGGCCCTTTTGCCAGCACCGAGTTGCCCAAGGCCGAAGCCGCGCTGCGCGCCGCAGCCCTGCCGGCGGGTGCCTGGACGGCTGTGGCCACGCGGCGAGGCGGCAACTTTGTGGTCTATATGGGAAAGTATCCCGATGTGGATACTTTGAGCAAGAAAGTGGAAGAACTCAAGCGCCTCAAGGTCGAGGCCCAGCCCATCGCCAACGCCCCCGATTTGCAGCCCGGCCTGGTGCTGGGCAAGTTTGACGAGCGTGCCGCTGCCGACGAAGCGCTGGCGCGCTTCGTGCAGCGCGGTGTGCGCACGGCCCGGGTGGCCGTGTTGTCCGCGCCGGTGGTGCTGACCACCCTGCGCCTGGCCACCGCCTCGCCCGAGCAGCGCAGCCGTTTGACGGCGCAGCCGCTGTGGCCGGGTGGGCCGGCATTCGTGCGCTGCGCGTGACGATTCAGCGCAGTTGCGCTGCCCTGGCTGAGGGCGACCGATTCAATACCCCGCCGCTGCGGCAATCGCCATCCACTCGTCCAGGCTGCCCAGCAGATTGATGTCGTTGTTGATGGCCGGTACCAGGAAGTAGACATTGACGCCCAGCGTGCCGACATAGGCGTTTGTGGACGCGTAGTATCGGTAATAGTAACCACTCCCAATGCGTGCGGCCGCGCCTGCCGGGGCCAGGTACTCCGGGTAGGTGGCCTCCAGGTAACGGAAGACACGGTCCGAGGCGATGCCGGTGGCCGAGGCCTGCATGGTCGCCAGCATTGCCGCGCCCGCATCCAGCAGGCCGGCGCCGCAGGTGGTGGTGGTGCAGTAACACTCCAACTGCTCGGCCAGGGTGGGCACACTGCAGGCCACGACTTCGGCGCCCGAGCCACTGCTGGGGAAGGGCCTGGCGCTGCTTTGCAGCAGGTTGCGGATCTGCGCCGGCTGCAAAGCAGGGTCCACCGAAAGCGTCAAACCCACGGTGCCGGCCACCAGCGGCGCGGCAAAGCTGGTGCCCAGGGTGGATCTGAAACTGTCGCTGTAAGTGTTGGCGCCAGGGGTGGTGGTGCCGGCATTGGTGGTGCTGAGCAGCGGGTACAGACAGGCGCCGCTGGGGTTGACGCAGTTGCCCGCAGGCGCGGCAATGGTGGCCTCGGGCCCGATGCTGGAGTAGCCCACCTTGCTGCCGAAGTGGCGCGCGCCAGCCACAGCAATCACGCCGGGGCAATTGGCCGGCACGCCCACGGCCAGGCCGGTCTCATTGCCCGCGGCGGCCACCACGCTGACACCGGCGGCGTTGAGCTCGGCCACCACGTCGCGGTAGCTGGCGTCACAGCTGCCGCTGGAGCCCAGGCTCATGTTGAGCACGCGTGCAGGATGTGGGTTGACGGTGGGCAGGCTGCTGACGCCCGCGGCCCAGCGCATGGCGGCAATGATGTCGGAATCAAAGCCGCCGCAGCGGCCCAACACGCGCACTGGCAGCACCATCACGCGGCGGCCGACACCGGCCATGCCGGTCTGGTTGTCACTGGCCGCGCCGATCAAACCCGCCACCTGGGTGCCGTGCCAGCTGCTGTTGCTGGCGGCCTCGCCGGGGCCACATTGCTCGGCGGTGGTCCAGTCGCCGGTGTCACTGGCATCACCGTCGCGGCCATTGCCGTCGCTCGCGGTCGACCGGTCGGCGATGAAGTCGTAGCCCGGGTGCAGCTTGCCGACCAGATCGGGGTGATCGAACCTAACTCCTGTGTCAAGCACAGCCACGGTGATGGCCGCCGAGCCATGGGTGAGCTCCCAGGCGCCCACGGCATTGATGGCCGATGCCACGGTGGCATCCGGCGCCCGCAGGTACCACTGGCCCACGGTTGGGGTGATGAATTGCTGGCCGCCGGGAAAATGCCCGTCGTTCGGCAACGCCAGGCGGCGCCGTCGGCGATCCGGCACGGCCCATTCGACATCGGCCTGCGCCGCCAGCCGCACTGCCAGTTGCGACGACGACAAGCCCGTGGCGCGCAGGCCCTGGGTGCGTGCACCGAGCACGCGGCCATCGGTCAGCGGCAGCGCCAGGCGCCGCGCCGCGCCAGTGCGGCGGCGTGCTGCGGTGCCGGCATGGCTGCCGCGCCAGTCGCGCCGGGCGAGGCTGGCGCGCGGGCCCCAGCCGCGGCCGGCCGCATCAAGGCGCTGCTGGCCTTGAACTTGACGATGACCCGCGCCTGGGTCGGGTCATCGCGCTCCGGGGCAGCCGCCCGCCGCAGTGGCCCGCGCTCGCCCGCGGGCTGCGCGCCGCTCGGTGCCGACAGGCTGGCCAGGAGCAGCAGCGTGCTCAGCAGGGCCAGCAGCGCGTGCGTCAGGCGGCGTTTCATGGGCGGCGCCTTGGGTGACTTGCCTTCAGCGCCCGATCACCCGCACCATCTCGCACACCTTGTTCGAGTAGCCCCACTCGTTGTCATACCACGAGACGACCTTGACGAAGGTCGAATCCAGCGCGATGCCGGCCTCGGCATCGAACACGCTGGTGCAGACCTCGCCACGGAAATCGGTGGCCACGACCTTGTCTTCGGTGTAGCCCAGCACGCCCTTCATGGCGCCTTGGCTGGCGGCCTTCATGGCCGCGCAGATTTCGGCATAGGTGGCCGGCTTGTCGAGCTCGACCGTCAGGTCAACCACCGAGACATCCGAGGTCGGCACGCGGAAGGCCATGCCCGTCAACTTCTTGTTCAGCTCGGGGATGACCACGCCCACGGCCTTGGCCGCGCCGGTGCTGCTGGGGATGATGTTCTCCATGATGCCGCGGCCACCGCGCCAATCCTTGTTGCTCGGGCCATCGACGGTTTTTTGCGTCGCGGTGGCGGCGTGCACGGTGGTCATCAGGCCGCGCTTGATGCCCCAGGTGTCATTGAGCACCTTGGCCACCGGGGCCAGGCAGTTGGTGGTGCAACTGGCGTTGCTGATGATGGCCTGGCCGGCATAGGTCTTGTCGTTGACGCCGTAGACGAACATCGGCGTGTCGTCCTTGGAGGGCGCGCTCTTGATGACCTTCCTGGCGCCGGCATCGATGTGCTTTTGCCCGGTGTCCTTGGTGAGGAACAGGCCGGTGGCCTCGATCACCACATCGGCGCCGATCTCGCCCCACTTCAGCTCGGCCGGGTCCTTCACGGCGGTCAGACGGATGCGATTGCCGTTGACCACCAGGGTGTTGCCGTCAATGGCGATGTCGCCCTTGAAGCGGCCGTGCACCGAGTCGTAGCGCAGCATGTAGGCCAGGTACTCGGGCTCCAGCAGGTCGTTGACGCCGACGATCTGGATGTCGCTGCCGAAGTTTTGAACGGCGGCGCGAAACACCATGCGCCCGATGCGGCCGAAGCCATTGATGCCGACTTTGATGCTCATGAGAACTCCGTTGGATTGAGGGGGTTGAGGCAGGGTTTGAGCCGGCTCAGGCCTTGCAGCCGAGCTGGCCCTTCTTGGCGGATTCGTAGTAGTCCAGGTTGCCCGGGCAACTGGGTCTGTCGGCTGGCGCGGCCGTGCCGGGCTTGGCGGTGCACTGGAAGGCGCCGGTCTTTTTGTTCACGCTCTTGGGCGCGAGCGTCCAGCCGTTGGGGCAGCTGGGTGTTGCGGCAGCGGCGGCAGCCGGCCTGGCCTCGCCCCTGGCCGCCGTCGCGGCAGCAGTGGCGGCAGCAGGTGTAGGTGCGGGTGCGGGTGCGGCCGCCGGTGCAGCCTGCACCGTCACCACGACCTTTTGGTTAGCCCCCGTGCACTTGAGCAGCGGCAGCGCCGTCTTGGGCTCGACCATCACGGTGTAGCTGCCGGGGGCGGCATAGGTGTGCGGCACCACGAAGCTGGCGTCCTTGGCCTGGTTGATCTTGGCATTGCTGGTCGTGCCATCGCCAAAGTGAATGCGCACATGGCAGTTTTGCGCCTGGCTGAGATCAAACTGCGCCGTGATGTTGACGGTGCCGCCGGCCTTGATGGTGGTGGGCTCGGCGCTGACGCTCAGCAGCGTCTGCGCCTGCGCGCCGGCCATGCCCATGAGGGCGATGGCGAGGGCGGCGCTGGCTGTGGCGCGGGTGATCGGTGCGAGAAAGCTCATTCAGCGCTCCAGTACTTTGCGAACCGTGGCCACCAGGTTGTCGGCCGTCAGGTGGAAATGCTTGAACAGCGCCGGCGCCGGGGCGCTCTCGCCGTAGCTGTCGATGCCCAGCACCGCGGCGCAGCCGTACTTCCACCAGCCATCGGTGACGCCGGCCTCCACGGCCACGCGCGGCAGGCCGGCGGGCAGCACGCTCACTTTGTAAGCCAGGCTCTGGCGATCAAACACATTGGTGCTGGGCATGGACACCACACGCACGGCGATGCGGTGCTCCTTGGCCAGTGCCGCCTGGGCGTGCAGCGCCAGTTGCACCTCGCTGCCGGTGGCGATGATCACCGCCTGGGCTTTCTTCTTCAGCCCCACTTCGCTGGGCTCGGCCAGCACATAGCCGCCCTTGCCGATGTTTTCCAGCCCGCCCTTGGGGCTGTAAGGCAGGTTCTGCCGCGACAGCAGCAAGGCACTGGGCCGCGTGCGCGCCTCGATCGCCATGGCCCAGGCCACGACGGTCTCGGCGGTGTCGGCCGGGCGCCAGACATCCAGGTTGGGAATCAGGCGCAATGCGGCAGCATGCTCCACGCTTTGGTGGGTGGGCCCGTCCTCGCCCAGGCCGATGGAGTCGTGGGTGAAGACATGAATCACGCGCGTCTTCATCAGTGCGGCCATGCGAATGGCGTTGCGGCTGTAATCGCTGAAGGTCAGAAACGTGCCGCCATAGGGGATGTAGCCGCCGTGCAGGGCCACACCGTTCATGATGGCGGCCATGCCGAATTCGCGCACGCCGTAGTTGATGTGGCGGCCCGGGCGGCCATCGGCCATGGCCACGGCGCCTTCATCGTTCACGCGCAGCGGCGCAGTCTGTGCGGTGTTGGTCAGGTTTGATCCGGTCAGGTCGGCCGATCCGCCCAGCAGCTCGGGCAGGGTCTTGGTGAAGGCCTCCAGTGTGAGCTGGCTGGCCTTGCGGCTGGCCACGGTGACGGCCTGCACATGGGCGCTGACCACCGCATCCACGGCGGCCTGGGCAAAGCCCAGAGGCAGATCGCCGGCCATGCGCCGCGCAAATTCGGCGGCCAGCGCCGGGTGCGCCGCCTTGTAGTCATTGAAGGCCTGCTGCCAGCGCGCCTCGGCGGCCTCGCCCGAGGGGCGGGCGTCCCACTGCACGTAGGCCGCCTCGGGGATGACGAAGGGCTCGTGCGACCAGCCCAAGGCGGCGCGCGTGAGCTTGATCTCCTCGGCACCCAGGGGCTCGCCATGGGCCTTGGCGGTGCCGGCGCGGTTGGGCGAGCCACGGCCGATGCTGGTCTTGCAGATGATGAGGGTGGGCTGGGTGGCTGAGCTGCGGGCGCGGGCAATGGCCAGATCGACCGCATCGACATCGTGGCCATCGATGGGGCCGATGACGTTCCAGCCATAACTGGCAAAGCGCTTGGGCACATCGTCGATGTACCAGGGCGCCACCTTGCCGTCGATGGAGATGCCGTTGTCGTCGTACAGGGCGATGAGCTTGTTCAGCTTCCAGGCGCCGGCCAGGGCACAGGCCTCGTGGCTGATGCCCTCCATCAGGCAGCCATCGCCCATGAAGGCATAGCTGTGGTGATCCACCACCTTGTGCCCGGGGCGGTTGAATTCCGCCGCCAGCAGCTTCTCGGCCAGGGCCATGCCCACGGCGTTGGCCAGACCCTGGCCCAGGGGGCCGGTGGTGGTTTCCACCCCGGGGGTGAGGCCCACCTCGGGGTGGCCGGGGGTGAGGCTGTGCAACTGGCGAAAGTTGCGCAGCTCGGACAGCGCCAGGTCATAGCCGGTGAGGTGCAGCAGCGCATACAAGAGCATGGAGCCGTGGCCATTGCTCAGCACGAAGCGGTCCCGATTCGGCCACTGCGGGTTGGCCGGGTTGTGTGCCAGGTGGCGGCTCCACAGCGACACCGCCATTTCGGCCATGCCCATGGGCGCGCCCGGGTGGCCGGAATTGGCCTGCTGCACGGCGTCCATCGCCAGGGCGCGGATGGCGTTGGCCATCAAAGGGGTGTCTTGATTGAGTGTGGAGGCCATGCGATGTACCGGGCGGGCGGATGAGGTGTGGAATGTGGGCAAGTCGCTGGCGACGATGCGATCGGGGCGACGCAGGTCGGGCGATTCGGTGGGGCGGTGCTTGAGGGGTGCTTGGGGCGGTGCTTGTGGAGCTACTTGGGACGGATCTGCAGCCAGTAAACGGCTGCAGCAGCGGGTGCCACCAAGAGGGAAAAGGCGGGGAAACGGCGATTTTAGCGGCCCGATAATCGCCGCCCATGCAAGGCCTGCACCTCACCGCCGATGCCCACGGCTGCCCCGCCGAAGCGCCCGCGATGCGTGACGCCGCCGCCCTGCGCGCGCTGTGCCTGGCCGCCGTGGCCCAGGCCGGCTTGACGCCGGTGGCCGAGCTCTTCCACCGCTTTGCGCAGGCCGAAGGCGGCGGCGGCATCACCGGCGTGGTGCTGTTGGCCGAATCACACCTGGCGGTGCACACCTGGCCGGAGATGGGCGCGGTGACGCTGGATGTGTATGTCTGCAACTTCGCGGCCGACAACTCGGTGCGCGCTGAGGCCTTGATAGAGGCGCTGCTGTGGGCATTTGCGCCGCTGAGGGTGGATCGCCAGCGCCTGCACCGGGGGCGATCTGCCGTGGCGCCGGGCGGGGTGGAAGCGGCCGCTGCAGTGCCCGCTGCAGCGGCGTCTGCTGCAGCACTGGGGTCAGCGACAAGCCCCGCGCCATGAGCTGCGCCATCATCCTGGCCGCCGGCCGCGGCGAGCGCCTGCGCCCGCTCACCGACCACACACCCAAGCCGCTGCTGCAGGTGTGCGGCCAGGCCTTGATCGAATGGCACCTGCATGCCCTGGCCCGCGCCGGCGTGCAGCGCGTGGTGATCAACACCGCCTGGCTGGAAGAGCAGTTCCCCGCCGCGCTGGGCGATGGCGCGCGCTACGGCCTGGAGATTGTCTACTCGATGGAAGGCCGCGACCACGGCGGCGCGCTGGAGACCGCCGGCGGCATCGCCAAGGCCTTGCCCCTGCTGGGCGAGGTGTTCTGGGTGGTCTCGGGCGATGTCTTCGTGCCGCGCTTTGATTTCGCCCGGGCGCATGTCGATGCTTTCACGCAAAGTGAGCGACTGGCCGAGCTGTGGCTGGTGGCGAATGCACCGCACCATCCGGCGGGCGACTTCGCCATTGATGGCCAGGGCCTGGCGGTGGTGGAGCCCACCCTGGCCCTGGGGCCACGCCGCACCTGGGCCAGCATCGGCCTGTTCCGTGCCGAGATGTTTGCCGCCGTCTCACCCGGCACGCGCCTGGCCCTGCGCCCCCTGCTTGACACCGCGCTGGCCCAGCGCCGCCTGGGCGCCCAGGCCTGGGATGGCGGCTGGACGGATGTGGGCAGCCTGCAGCGCCTGGAACAGGCGCGCGCGTGCGCCGAAGTAGCGCCCCAACCGATTGCGCCCGAACAGAATTGAACTGCCACCACGGTGTCCACCCTGAGCCTCAGGTCACACCCCCCAAACCCAAAGGCCACGACATGACCGCCCTCGCCTTCCAAAGCGCCACCCAGCTGGTCGCCGACATCAAGTCCCGCCGCATCAGCGCGCGCGAGCTGCTCGAGCTCTACCTGGGCCGCATCGACCGGCATAACCCTTCTATCAATGCCATCGTCGTGCAAGACCGTGACGCGGCAAGAGCCCGCGCCAACGCCGCCGATGCCGCACTGGCGCGCGGCGAAGACTGGGGCGCCCTGCATGGCCTGCCGATGACGCTGAAGGAGTCCTACGACATTGCCGGCCAGCCCAGCACCTGGGGCATGCCCGAGCGCCGCGGCCACATCGCCACGCGCAACGCGCTGTGCGCGCAAAGCCTGATGAGCGCTGGCGCCAACATCTTTGGCAAAACCAATGTGCCGCTCGATCTGGCCGACTTCCAAAGTTACAACGCCATCTACGGCGTCACTGGTAACCCCTGGGACGTGACGCGCACGCCGGGCGGATCGTCCGGTGGCTCGGCCGCCGCCCTGGCCGCGGGCCTGACAGCGCTGGAGATGGGCAGCGACATCGGCGGCTCGATCCGCAACCCGGCGCACTACTGCGGCGTGTTCGGCCACAAGCCGAGCTGGAACCTTCTACCGTCCACCGGCCACAACCCCGGCGACGCACACACACCTGTCGATATTGCCGTGATGGGCCCGCTGGCGCGATCGGCCGATGATCTGGAGTTGGCGCTGCGCCTCACCGCCGCGCCCGATGTGCTGGACCAGGGTGGCGTGTCCTACCAGCTGCGTCCGCTGGACAAACCGGTTAGCGCGCTGCGCATCGGCGTCTGGCACAGCGAGCCCATCTGCCCGGCCTCGGCCGCCGTGCGCGGGCGCATCGACGCCGTGGCCCAGGCCCTGGCGGGCCAGGGCGCGCACATCGACACCCAGGCCCGCCCGGCCTTCAGCGCCGAGCACAGCCACCAGGTGTTTGGCGGCCTGCTGCAAGCGGCGCTGGGCGCGCGGGCGCCCAAGGCCGTGTTCGACGCCCGGCTGGCACGCATCGATCAGCTCAGCGCCGTGCCGGGCAGCGAGCATGCGCAACTGCTGCGCCAGCAGACCATGAGCTTGAACGAGTGGACCGCGCTGAACGAGGCCCGCGCCCGCCTGCGCCACGCCTGGCAGGCTTACTTCGCAGACCATGATTTCATGATCACGCCGATCATGCCCACCAGCGCCTTTGCCCACGACCACGGCAGTTTTGGCAGCCGCGTGGTCGATGTCGATGGCCAGGCCTTGCCCTATTTCCGGCAGACCTTTTGGGCCGGCCTGGCCGGCGTGGCCCTGCTGCCGGCCACGGTCATCCCGGCGGGCTGTGGCGCTGATGGCCTGCCGCTGGGCGTACAAATCATTGGCCCAATGTGGGGCGATATGCAGACAATCGGCCTTTCCCAACGGCTTGAGCGCCTGGGCTTCGCGTTCCAGGCACCCAGCCACCTTTTGTAGGAGTACGCGTCATGAAGCTTTACTGCCACCCCGCCTCCACCGTCAGCCGCCCGGTGATGCTGTTTGCGGCCGAATCCGGCATTGCGCTCGAACTGCAGATCGTCGACCTGTTCACCGGCGAGCAATATCAACCGCCCTACGAAGCCATCAACCCCAACCACCTGGTGCCCGTGCTCGAAGACGGCGACCTGCGCCTGACCGAGAGCTCGGCCATCCTCAAGTACCTGGCCGAGAAAGCCGGCTCGCCGGCCTACCCGGCCGACTTGAAGCAGCGCGCGCGCATCAACGAGCGCATGGACTGGATCAACACCCAGCTCAACCGCGACTTCGCCTACGGCTTCATCTACCCGCAGGTGTTCGGCTTTCACAAGCGCCGCAGCGACGAGGCGCAAGACGCCACCCTGCAGTGGGGCAAGGAGCGCGCCGCCGGCTGGATGAAGGTGCTCAACGACCACATCCTGGGCGCCGGCAATGCCTACCTGTGCGGCAACTCGATCAGCATCGCCGACTACTTCGGTGCGTCGTTCGTGGCCCTGGGCGAGCTCACCGGCAGCGACTATGCCGCCTACCCCAACATCGCCGCCTGGCTGGCGCGCATGAAAACCTTGCCACATTGGGCGGCCACCTTCGCGGCCATCAATGGCTTCGGCGCCTCGCTCAAGGGCCAGGCGCTGCAGGCGGTCTAGAAGATTTCAGCGCTCAAAATGAGCTTGGCGGCTTCGGCGCCCGCAAACCGCCCACAGCCCGCCCACAGCCCGCCCACAGACTGCCCACCGACCGCCCACAGACCGCCCACAAAAAGGGGCACACCATGATCGAAAAACTGCACCACAACGCCTACCGCTGCGCCAACTCGGAAGTGACGCGGCAGTTCTACGAGGATTTTCTCGGCCTGCCGCTCGTCGGCACCATCGAAATCGGCGAGACCCAAACCGGCCGCGCCACCGAAACCCTGCACACCTTCTACCAGCTGGACGACGGCTCGCACCTGGCCTTCTTCGAGGCGCCGGACATGCCCTTCGAGTTCAAACGGCAACACGACTTTGATCTGCACATCGCCCTCGAAGTCGCCCCGGAGGTCTTGCAGCCCATGCTGGCCAAGGGCCGCGCCGCGGGACTGGAGGTGCGTGGCGTGTCCAACCACGGCTTCATCGATTCGATCTACTTTCGCGACCCCAACGGCTATGTGATCGAGCTCTGCGCCAAAAAGCACGGCCACGACGCCGCCATGGACCCGGTGCACAACGGCGCGCGTGAGAAATTGCTGCGCTGGACGGCGGCGCGGGCGGCGGCTGCAGGAGGGTGATCGCGGCGGGGTGTGTGTCGGGTGTGCGCTGTCAGGCCTTCAGGGCGAGTCAATGCGCTACAGATAATTTATTGAAGACGAAATATTTCGCCATAAACAGCGCACCTCGGCCTCGCCATCGGGGCCCCGCTCAAGGCTTCAAATTCATCGCCACCAGGATGCGCGCCACCATGTTGTAGGAGGCCGTCACCGCCACCAGCTCGAACATGCGCTGGTCGCTACCCAGGGCGGCTCGGGCGCGGGCGAAGGTGGCGTCACTGACGCGCACCTGCTGGGTCATCTCCACCACCACGGCCAGCGCGGCCTGGCTTTGGGCATCGAAGACGGGGTCGGTGATCACATCGGTAGCGATGCTGCCGCTGGCGCACTCGCCCAGGCGGCGCAGCGCGTCCAGCTGCGCCTGGCTGGCGCCGGCCTGCAGGTAGAGCGGCGCATGGTGGTAAAGCTCGTACTCAGCGCCGGTGAGCGCGGCCACGGCGCACATGGCCAGCTCGCGCAGCAGCGGCGGCAGATCGAGCTGGGTGCGCACGCGCCCCATCAGCTCGCCCCAACCCGCCGCCACGGCCGGGCTGTGCAGCAGCAAACGGTCCAACTCCAGCAACTGGCCGCCGCGGCGTTGGCGAATGGCGGCCACCACCTCGGGCGGGCCGGCTTGGGCATCGGTGATCAGGGGCAGGCGTGTGGTCATGGTGGTGTCTCTCATTGTTCAAGGGGCTGGAAGCCCGTCCGGAATCAATCGCAGGCCCAGGCTGAGCACATCGTCTTGGGCGTAGCCCAGTCGTTTGTAGAAGGCCAGCGCGCCAGCGTTGCTGCTGCGCACCTGCAGATTGAGCTTGGGGCAGCCCCTGGCCAGCAGTTGCGCCTCGGCCCAGCGCATCAGCGCTTCGCCGTGGCCCTGGCGTTGGTGCCCAGGGCTCACCGCCAGGTAGTTGACCCAGCCGCGGTGGCCTTCATAACCCACCATCACGGTGGCCATCAGCTCGCCCTCCACCCGGCCCACGGCGAACAGCTCGGGCTGCACCGGCAGCTTGCGCGCGATGTCCTTGCGCGGGTCGTTCCAGGCGCGCGTCAGGCCGCAGGCCTGCCACAGCGTGACCACGGCCTCCTGGTCGGCGTCTTCATAGGGTCGAAGCTGCATGGTCATTTTGTGGCTTATGAATTGGCACGCAGGGTTGGCAAGCCGACGCCCGCGGCATCAAAGCCGCCGTCCACCGCCAGCACCTGGCCGTTGATGTAGCTGGCTGCGGGGCTGCACAAAAAGCCCACGGCGTTGGCGATCTCTTCAGGCGTGCCGTAGCGATTGAGCGGAATCGTGGCGTGGTAATCGGCGCGTATGGCCGGGCTGTGCACCGCCAGCGCCATGGCGGTATCGACGGGGCCCGGGGCGATGGCGTTGACGCGGATGCCGATGTGGGCCAGCTCCACCGCCTGCTGCTTGGTCAGGTGGATGAGGGCGGCCTTGCTCGTGCCATAGGCCACGCGCAGGGTCGAGGCGCGCAGGCCGGAGATGGAGGCGATGTTGACGATGGCGCCGCCACCACCGCGCTGCATCACTGGCGCGCAGGCCTGGGTGCACAAAAAGGCGCCGTCCAGGTTGGTGGCCATCACCTGGCGCCATTCGGCAAAGCTGGTGTCCAGCAGCGGCTTGAACACCGCCACGCCGGCGTTGTTCACCAGGGCATCGATGCGGCCTAACTGCTGGGTGATGGCGACCACCGCATCGGCCACCTGCTGCGCATCGGACACATCACAGCGCAGCGCCAGGGCCTGCGGGTGTTGCAGCGCCGCGGCGGCGCGGGTGAGCTCGGCGCCATCGATGTCGAGCATGGCCACGGTATGGCCCTGGGCCAGAAACCACTGCGCGATGGCCAGGCCGATGCCGCGGGCGGCGCCGGTGACCACGGCCACCGGGCGGGCCTGGCCGGCGTGCCGGGCGGCCTGCGGCGTGGTGGGCAGGGCCGGCATAGTCGGCACGGCCGCTGGCACGGGTGTGGCGCCGGTCATGGCGCCACGCGGCTGAGGGCACCGCTGTCGATGAGCATTTGCTTGATGTCCTTCTTCACGATCTTGCCGTAGCCCGATTTGGGCATCGCGTCCCAAAAGAACACCCGGCGCGGCCAGCGGTAGCGGGCGCTGCGGCCCTCCAGGTGGCCCAGCAGCGCGGCCTCATCGAAGGCCTCAAAGCCCGGCCGGCGCACGACCACGGCCACGCCGATCTCGCCCCACTTGGCATCGGGCACACCCAGCACCGCCACCTCGGCCACGCCGGGGTGGGTGAGCAGCACCTCTTCCACCTCACGCGGGTAGACATTGCTGCCGCCACTGATGTACATGTCCGATTCGCGGCCGGTGATGTAGACCAGGCCGCGGCCATCCACCCGGCCCAGATCGCCGGTGTGGAACCAGCCGCCGCGCAGGGCCTGGGCACTGGCCGCTTCGTTGGCGTGATAGCCCAGGCAGACGCCGGGGCCGCGCACGCACAGCTCGCCCACCTCACCCGCGGGCAGCTCCTGGCCATCGGCACCCAGCACCGCCAGTTGCATGCCGGTGCGCACCCGGCCGCAACTGCCGATGTGGGCGTCGGGCGAGGCATCGTCGGCCGAGTGCATCTCGGGCGGCTGCACGGTGATGCAGCCTGTCACTTCGCCCATGCCGTAGTACTGCACCAGCACCGGGCCCAGGGTTTGCAAGGCGCGCTTTTGATCGGCGCGGTACATGGGCGCGCCGGCGTAGATGACAAAGCGCAGTGATGAATGGTCATAACGCGCAACAGACTCGTGCTCGACCAGCATCTTGACGATGGTCGGAACGGTGAACAAATTGCTCACGCGGTGGCGCTCCACCAGTTGCCAGAAGAGCTCGGGGTCGAGCCGCTCGCTG
The DNA here is from genome assembly GCA_043720415.1 of Ideonella sp. Classification (GTDB taxonomy): domain Bacteria; phylum Pseudomonadota; class Gammaproteobacteria; order Burkholderiales; family Burkholderiaceae_C; genus Pseudaquabacterium. Next base: position 27,942 of record JAYSSS010000154.1, on the reverse strand, counting down.
GGCATCAGGACCGTGGCCGCGCCGCGCGCCACATTCATCAGCGCGTGCACGCCGGCGCCATGTGACAGCGGCGCCACGGCGATGGACACATCGCGCTCGGTGGTGCCGGGGATCAGGTCGGCCAGGTGATTGGCCACCACGAAGGCCATCTGCCCATGGGTGAGCATGGCCGCCTTGGGCCGGCCGGTGGTGCCCGAGGTGTAGAAAAACCATAACGGGTCGTCGTAGGCGACACAGGCCTCTTCGGGGTGCTGGCCCAGGTGCTGGGCGATCAGGGTTTCGTAGTCGTGGTCGGCGTTGTTGGTGTTGGTGTTGGGTGACCAAGGTGCGAAAGTTGCGGTTGCCGCAGCGGGCGTGGTTGTCGCAGCCTGCGCCGTTACCAAAGTCGCAGCAACGGGCACAGTCGCCGCAGCAGGCCCGTGGCCAAAGCCCTTGCCCGCTGCGCCGCCGATCACCAAGACCTGCCGCAGCGCCGGCGCCGCCGCCTGCGCCGCGGCGATGTGCCCGGCAAAAGCCGCCTCGGCAATCATCACGACTGCGCCGCTGCTGCCGGCCAGGTAGGCGGCCTCGGGCGGCGTCAGCCGAAAATTGGTCGGCACCCAGACGCAGCCCATGCGAAACGCTGCCCAGGCGCTCTCGAACACCGCCAGGTTGTTGCGCGAGTGCAGCACGATGCGCTCGCCCTTGCCAACACCCAAAGCACGCAGGCCGGCCACCAGGGCATCGACGCGGGCGTCGATCTGCGACCAGCTCCATTGCCGCTCGCCCTGGATCAGGCCAATGCGCTGCGGGAACAGCCGCGCGGTCTGCGTCAGCAGCTGCGCCAGGTTCATGGCCTGGGCGGGGTTCATGGCTGCACTGGCGCAGTTGGCGCCTCGGCGCGCGGCGCCGACCCATTTGCCACTGCGCGCGGCGCCGACCCATTTGCCTCGGCGCGCAGGACCGTTTCCGCAAACTCGGCGCGCAGCGCCGCGCTGTGCTGGCCCACGCTGGGCACCGGTGCGAACTGCGCATCCTCCCAGGGCGTGATGCAGGGCGGGGCGGGGATCAGCGCGCTGCCGTCGCCCACCGCCATGGTGCGTGTGCGCAGTTGCGGGTGGGCGATCAAATCGTTCACCGAATTGATGGCGCCATAGGCGATCTGCGCCGCCGTCAGGCGCTGCGCCGTGGCGGCGTAGTCGAGCGTGGAGAACACCGCCTGCACCAGGCCGTCAAGCAGCTCGCGCTGCGCCGTGCGCAGCGTGTTGCTGGCAAAGCGCGCATCGGTGGCCAGGGCCGGCTGGCCCAGCACCTGCTCGCAAAAGGCCAGCCATTCGCGCTCGTTCTGGATGGACAGCACCAGCTCGCGGCCATCGGCGCAGGCAAAGCTGCCATAGGGCGCGATGCTCGGGTGCTTGAGGCCCACGCGCGCCGGGGCGCCAGCGCCATAACGCGCTTGCAGATAGGGCACCGACATCAGCTCGGCGGCCGAATCAAACAGCGACACCGCCAGGCCACTGCCCAGCCCCGTGCGGGCGCGCTGCAGCAGCGCCTGCTGAATGCCGATGAGGGCGTTCATGCCCGCGGTGATGTCGCACACCGACACGCCGATGCGCCCCCAGGGCCCGGGCGCACCGTTCACCGCCACCAGGCCGCTCTCGGCCTGCACCAGCATGTCGTAGGCCTTGAGTTGGTGCAGCGGGCCCGATTCACCGTAGCCCGAGATGTCGCAGGTGATGAGCCGAGGGTAGGCCTCGCGCAGTGCCGCCGAGCCCAGGCCCAGGCGCGTGGTGGCGCCCGGCGCCAGGTTCTGGATGAAGACATCGGCCGCGCCAACCATGGCGCGCAACTGCGCCTTGTCTTCAGTCAGGCGCAGGTCCAGCGCAATCGATTCCTTGCCGCGGTTGATCCACACAAAGTAAGACGATTCACCCAGCACCGCGTGGTCGTAGCCGCGGGCGAAATCGCCCTCGGGGCGCTCGATCTTGATGACACGGGCGCCCGAATCGGCCAGGCGGCTGCTGCAATAGGGCGCGGCCACGGCTTGCTCAAGGGCGACGACGAGGATGCCGTCAAGGGGCTTGCCGCCCGGGGTTTGGGCCCCCGGGATTTGCGCCCCCACAGTGTGGCCGCTCAGGGCGCTTGGATTCATGGATGGACAGCCTTCAAGACGACGCGGTAGACAACTCACCCCGCTCCAGCGTGAGCGTGGTGCAGGGCACGCGATCGAGCAGCGCGCGGTTGGATTCGGTGATCACGACACACAACTCGGGGCGCAGCGTGAACAGCCGCACCAGGGCCTGAGCGTACTGCTGCGCCAGCGCTGGGGCCAGGCCCTGGAAGGGCTCATCGACCAGCAAGAGCCGCGTGCCCACCATCAGCGCGCGAGCCAGTGCGGCGATCTTGCCCTGGCCACCCGACAGCGCCGCGGCCGATCGCCCCAGCATGGGCTCGATCTGCGGCACGACATCGATGGCCTGGCGCAGGCGCTCATCGATCAGCGCATCGGGCAGGCCAATGGCCTCACAGGGCAGGCGCAGGTTGGCCAGCACCGACAGCGTCGGGAACATGACGCGGTCCTCGGGCGCATAGCCCACGCCTAAAGCGGCGCGCGCATGCGCCGGCTGCGCGGGCAGATCGATGCCAGCCAGGGCCACGCGCCCAGCGCGCAGGGTGGTGAAGCCCATCAAGGTGCGCAGCAGCGTGGTCTTGCCCGCGCCATTGCGGCCGATAAGGGCATAGGTGCCGCCCGAGGCCATGACGGCTGAGAGGTCGCGCAGCACGGGGATGCCGGCGATATCGACCGAAACACCCTCGAGCAGCAGCATGGGGCTGGGGTTCACGGTGTCACCTTCAATGCCCCAGCACCACGCTGCGCACCTCGTCATTGGCCATCACCTCGGCCGGTGGGCCATCGGCGGCGATGCGCCCGGAGATCCAGGCCGCCACGCGCGTGGCATAGGCGGTGACGACATCGACATCGTGCTCGATGAACATCACGGTGACGCCGTGCTCGTCCAGTGCCTTCATCAGCGTGGCCATCAAGGGGTGCTTCTCGTCGGCCGCAACACCGCTGGTGGGCTCGTCCATGATCAGCAGCTTGGGCCGCAGGGCCAGCGCCATGGCCACATCCAGCAGCTTGCGGTGGCCTTCCGACAAGCCCGCGCAGAGCTCATCGCCACGCTCGGCCAGGCCGAACTGGGCCAGCAGATGATCGACCTCATCGGGGCTAACGCATTTTTCAAGCGGACGCCACAGGCTGAAGGCCTGGCTGGCCCGCTTGCCGGCCAGGGCCAGCGCCAGGCACTGGCGCACGCTGTGCTCCAAAAACAACTGAGGCAGCTGAAACGAGCGCGCAATGCCGCGCTGCACGATGCGCCGCGGGTGCGCGCCGGTGATGTCGTGGCCATCGAACAGCACCTGCCCGGCGCTGGGCGCGATGTAGCCGGTGACCATGTTGACGAAGGTGGTCTTGCCGGCGCCATTGGCGCCGATCACCGCCAGGCGCTCACCGGCGTGCAGCTCGAAATCGATGTTGTCGGCCGCCACCACGCCGCCAAAGTGCAGGCACAGCCCACGGGTTTGCAGCAGGGCGGTGCTCATCTCACTCTCAGGGGTCCCGCTGGCCTAACACGTTTATCAAGCCGCTTATCCAGGCGCTGCAACAGGGCCACCAGCCCTTGCGGGGCCACAAAGATCAGCAACAGCAAGACGCCACCGATCACCGCCTGCCAAGCGCCGGTGAAGGCCGCCGCGGCAAACAGCTTCAAAGACTCAAACGCGATGGCCCCAAGGAATGCCCCCACCGGGTGCGCCGTGCCGCCGAGCACGGCGATGAAGACGTACTCGCCCGAGCGCACCCAGTAGCCCATCTCCGGCGTCACCAGGCCCTGGATCAGGGCGAACATGCCGCCGGAAAACCCGCACAGCGTGGCCGACACCAGGTAGCCGGTGAAGAACACGCGCCGCGCCGAGATGCCCAGGTATTCCAGCCGCACCTCGTTGGATTTGATGGCCCGCAGCGCCTGCCCCGTGGGCGAGGCCTCGAAACGCTGCAAGAGCGCGCAGCACAGCAGCACCATCGCCGCGCTGATCACCAGCAGCCAGGTCTCGAAGCTGGCGCGCTCCAGCACCTGGCCCAGCAGTGGCGGGCGCTCCAGCCGCAGGCCATCGGTGCCGCCGGTGAGGTTGTAAAACTTGCCCAGCAGCGCAAACAGCACCATCGACAAGGCCAGATTGAGCATGCCAAAGAAGATGCCGCGGTAGCGCACCATGAACAGGCCCGCCACCGCGCCGCTGGCCGCACCCACCGCCGCGCCCAGCAGCAGCAGCGCCAGCCCATCGGTGCCGGGGTGTGCCCGTGCCAGGGCCGCCACCGCATAGCCCGCCAGGCAGGTGAAACCGGCATGGCCAAACGACACTTGGCCGGCACGCACCAACAGGCCCACGCCCAGCGCCGCAAAGCCAAAGGACAGGCCGATGATCAGCGGCGTCTTCAGCCACGGCAGGGCCAGGCCCAGGCCCAGGCTGGCCAGGGCGATGACCCAGGGCGCGGCGCGCAGCCAGGTCATCGCACAAGCTCCGCGCGGCGCACTGCGCCATTCGCCTTGGGGGCGGCCCGGCGGCGCATCACGCAGCGCATGCGGCGGACCTCATACCCGCCGCGTCTCGGCCACGGCAAACAGCCCCTGCGGGCGCCACAGCAGCACGGCCAGCATGATGAGGTAGGGCACCAGCACGTCCAGCTCAGGCAGCAAATAGACCGCAAAGGCCTTGCCCATGCCGATGAGCAGCGCGGCCACCGCCGTGCCGGTGATCTGGCCCAGGCCGGCCACGGCCACCACGGCGAAGGACAGCACCATCATGTCGCCGCCCATGCCCGGCACCAGGGCCGTGGTGGGTGAGGCCAGGGCGCCGCTCAAGGTGCCCAGCACGGCGCCCAGGCAGAAGGTGAGCAGGCCGATGCGCGTGGCGTTGATGCCCATGGCCGCGGCCACCTCGCGGTGGTGGGTCACAGCCATGATCTGCCGGCCAAAGCGCGTGTACACCAGGGCATAGCGCAGGCCGATGAACACCGCCACGGCCACCGCCGGCAGCAGCAGCAATTGGTAGGCGGTGTAGGTGACGACGCCGACCTTGAGCGTGCCCATGGCATCGACCGCATGCGTCACCGACACGGGGCTCGTGCCCCAGATGCCGCGCTGCACGTCCTCCAGAATCATGAACACCGCAAAGGTGGCCAGCAGTTGCATCACCGGGTCAAGATCCAGGATGCGCCGCACCAGGGCCCATTCGATCAGCGCGCCCAGCAGCAGGCCCACCACCAGCGCTCCCAAAAACAAGGCCAGCAGCGACAAGGGGATGGACTGGCCATTGGCGATCAACTTGCCCACGCTGGCCGCCGCATAGCCGCCAAACGCATACAGGCTGCCATGCGCCACATTGAGGATGCGCAGCACGCCAAAAATCAGCGTCAGGCCCAGCGCCACCAAAAACAGCAGGGCGGCCTGGGTCAAGCCATCGAGCAGGGCCAGAACGATGAGCGAGGCGTTCATGGCCAGGCCCTCATGGCAGCATCCATGCCGTCGCCTGCATCAGGCGATTAGGCCCGGCGCAGACGATGCACAAGCTGCGTTCAACGGGGGGCGATCAACGGGGTGCATCAAGGCTGCGAGCTCAGAAGGCCTTGATCCGCGCATCCTTGATGAGCTCGGGCTTGAGTGTCTTCACCCACTCGGGCGACTTCGTACCCACCGGGTTTTGCACCATGGCGCCGGGGTAGATCACCAGGTTGCCGATCACGGCAAAGGGGTAGGCGGCGCTGGTGGTGGTGATGCCCAGCATCTGGTCTTCCAGGCCCTGGCCGTCCTCACGCATGGTCACCGGCCGCGTCAGGCCGCGGAACTTGAGGGCGCGCAGGGTCTCGGCCACCTGCTCGGTGCTGGGCCAGAAATTGGCGTTGCCCGCGCCATGGGCTTTGATGGCCGCGCCATAGGCGTCAGCCAGGGCCTGCACCGCGGCCACCGCGTGGTAGGCCGAGTAGATGGGGTACTGGCCGGTCTTGGCGCGGAACTTCTCGACAAAGGCCTTGTGCTTGGCGTCGTCCTTGTACTCGGGGTGCAGGAAGTAGTGGTCACCGCGCATGCCGACGATGACGCCATCGGGCAGAGCCTTGCCCACGCGCTCGAGCGAGCTCTCGGCCAGCGGCAGCACCCAGGTGGAGCTGCGAATCAGCCCGCGCTGCGAGGCCTGGCGGATCAGGGTGTCGAGCTCGCCGCCCCAGGAGGTGGACAAAATAACATCAGGATTGAGCGCCTGCAGCCGGCTGATCTCAGACGAGAAATCGGCCGAGCCGAATTTCGGGAAGAGCTCGGCCACAACCTGCACATCGGGCTTCATGGCGCGCAGGGTGTTGATGAAGATTTCCCAGGAATCGCGGCCCCAGGCGTAATCCTGGTTGATCACCGCCAGGGTCTTGAAGTTGGGCTTGGTGCGCAACAGGTAGAGCACCGTGGCCACCATCTCCGAGGTGGCGTTGGCCTGGGTGCGCACGACGTACTTGTAGCGGCGGTTTTCCAGGATTTTTTCGGTGCCGCAATCCCACATGATGTTGAGCACCTTCAGGTCCTCGGCCACCGGCGCCAGGGCATTGCAGCTGCCGCTGGAGATGGCCGCCAGGGTGACCTTCACGCCCTCTTCCTGCACCACGCGGCGGTACTCGCTGAGCAGCTTGTCGCCGCCCACGCCCTCATCAATGATGATGGGCCTGATCTTCACGCCGGCAATGCCGCCAGCCGCGTTGATCTCCTCGATGGCCAGCTCGGCCGCGGCCTTGCCGGGCACGCCGAACACGGCCGCCGGGCCGGACAGGAAGGTGGTCATGGCCAGCTTCAGCTCGGCCGGTTTTTGTGCAGCGGCCGACAGCGCCAGCGCCGATGCGGCCAGGCCGAGCATGAGTTTGAGGCCGGTTTTCATGGGGGCAATCATGGGCAGTCTCCTGTTGCATGTGAGGTTGGTGGCGGGCACCCATCGGTCGGGGCCGAGCGTGGCCGCAGCACCTGCATTGTGAGCACCGGCCCCGCCGCGCGGCATCGGGAAATCGTTAGGCCTGGCTTGTCGCCAAGGCAACAGACAAAGCGGCTGCACGCACCACAGTGCGCCGTCTTGCCGTTCTTCCGCGCCGGCCTCACAGCCCCATGCGCCGCGCCATCTCGGCGCGCCACTGCGCGCGCGGCCGAAAGCCGCTCAGGCCGCGCGCATGGGCCTCAACATGGGCCATCAGCGCGGCCTCGTCCATTGCCAAATCCACCGCCACGCGCACCGGCTGGTCCACATACCAGGGCAGGTCGATGAACAGCTCCAGGCGGTTGCCTTCGGGGTCGCGTACATAAAGCGATAGGGCGTTGCCATGCGTCACCGGCAGGTGCTCGCTGGTGTTCTCGCCCAGCAAGCGCCGGTGCATGGCCTTCAATGTGGCCAGGCTGTCGGCGCGCAGCGAGAGCTGGTTGATGGTGTTGAAACCCGGCTCCACCGGACGGCCCGAGGCCAGCACGATCTGGTGGTGCTCATCGGGATCGCGGCTGAGGAACACCAGGTCGATGGGCCCGGCGGGCCCGGGCAGTTGGCCGCGGTCGGTGACGGTGAACTCCAGCACGCGGCTGTAGAAATCTTCCATCACCTGGATGTCGCGCACATAAAAGCCAAAGTGGCTGAGGCTCAAACCGGGTCGGGTCATGGGGGCTCCTGTGGCGCGGTGCGCGGGTGTTAGAAACGGGCCATCGCGGCCATCGCGGCTGTCGCGGCTGTCGCGACTGTCGCGACTGTCGCGACTGTCGCCGCCGTCATGATCGTCGCGACGATCACGCCCATCGCAGCCGTTACGCCCTTCGCAAGGCTTGGCATTCTCACCGCGCCCGACCATGAACCCCAGCCCCACAGATGAATCCGCGCAAGACCGCCTCGATGTGGCCATCATCGGCCTGGGCCCTGTGGGCGCCACCCTGGCCCTGTTGCTGGCGCAGCGCGGTGTGCGCGTGCTGGTGCTGGAGCGCGAGGCCGATGTCTACAGCCTGCCGCGGGCGGTGCACTTTGATGGCGAGTGCATGCGCGTCTTTCAATCCTTAGGCCTGGCCGACGCGCTGCTGCCCGAGGTGATCGTGGCGCCGGGCATGCGCTTCATCAATGCGCAGGGCAAGTTGCTCATCGACTGGACGCGCCCGCCTGGCATCGGCCCGCAGGGCTGGCACGCCAGCTACCGTTTTCACCAACCGCACCTGGAGCGCCTGCTGCGCCGGCGGCTGGCTGCGCAGGCCACCGTCGAGCCGCGACTGCAGCATGAGCTGATCGGCCTGACGCAGCATGCTGACGGCGTCCATCTGCACCTGCGCGACCTGCGCGGCCCGAGCGGCGCAAACTTCGGCGCTGCCGCCGGTGATGGTGATGACACGGGTGGCACCCGGGGTGGCAGTACCACTGGCGGCATGCCGCCCCCATCGTCATCGCCGCTGCCCGCCCAGCTCGCCCAGGCCCGCTACGTCATCGGCTGCGATGGCGCCAACTCCCTGGTGCGCCGCCTCATGGGCACGACGCTCGATGACCTGAAATCACACCAGCGCTGGCTGGTGGTGGATGTGCTGCTGCACCACGACAAGCCCGAGCTCGGCGACTACAGCATTCAGCATTGCGACCCGGCGCGGCCGGCCACCTATGTGCGCGGCGTCGGCCTGCGCCGGCGCTGGGAGCTGATGCTGATGCCCGGCGAAGACCCGGCCGCGATGAGCCGGCCGCAGGCCATCTGGGCCTTGCTGGCGCGCTGGATCAGGCCCGACGAGGCGGTGCTGGAGCGCCCCGCCGTCTACACCTTTCACTCGGTGGTGGCGCGCGGCTGGCGGCGCGGCCGCCTGCTCATCGCCGGCGACGCCGCGCACCAGACGCCGCCTTTCATGGGCCAGGGCCTGTGCGCCGGCATCCGCGACGCTGCCAACCTGGCCTGGAAGTTGGCCGAGGTGATCCATGGACGCGCCGATCCGGCGTTACTTGACAGCTACGAATCCGAGCGCTCGCCGCATGTGCGCAGCTTCATCGAGACCGCCGTGCGCCTGGGCGCCGTGATCCAGGCCACCGATGGCCAGGCCGCACGCCAGCGCGATGCCGATCTGCTGCAGCGGCCCGAGATGTTTGCCACGCCGCAGCCCGCGCTGGGCCCGGGCCTGCACGATGGCGCCGCGCCCGCCGGCCTGATCGGCGAGCAGCCGGCGCTGGGCGATGGCAGTCGGCTGGATGATCGCGCCGGCGATGCTTGGGTGCTGGTGGTGGAGGCTGCGATGGTGGCTGACCCAGCGCTGGCGTTGAAGACTGCGCCGCTGGCCGCGGAGACGCTTGCCACGGCGCCGCAGGCCACGGCGGCGCTGGCCACGGCGGCCAGCCTCACGGGCCAGCCCCGCATCGTTTGCGCCGATTCCGCCGTCGCCCGGCAGTGGCTGCATGGGCTCAAGGCCGTGGCCGTGTTGCTGCGGCCGGATCGCTACATCGCCGCCATCGCACAATCCGCGACCGGGCTGCCGCGCCTGCTGCGCTACGCCGCCGATCGGCTGCCTCACCCCGCGCCGGGCTCTGTCCCCGGGCCACCCACTGAATTCCTCGCCACACCAAGCCTAACCATGCCGTCAAGCCGCCAACCCAGCCGCCAACCCAGCCGCCAACCCAGCCGCCGACCCAGCCGCCGACCCAGCCGCCAAAGCGACCGCCAGCCCAGGCCCACCGCACCCCACCCCCTGCGCATCGGCATCCTCGGCTGCGCCAACATCGCCAGGCAATTCGTGCGCGATGCCTCGCCCAGCCCGGCCATCCAGATCGTGGCTGCCGCCAGCCGCAACGCCGACACCGCCGCCGCATTCGCCCAGGCCCATGGCATTGGCCGCCACCACGCCAGCTATGAAGCGATGTTGGCCGACACTGAGATCGACGCCGTCTACATCCCCCTGCCCAACAGCCTGCATGCGCAGTGGGCCATCAAGGCCGCCCAGGCCGGCAAGCATGTGCTGTGCGAGAAGCCACTGGCGCTGACGCTGGCCGAGGCCCAGGCCATGTTCGCCGCCGCGAAGGCGAGCGGCGTGATGCTGCTGGAGGCCTACCCCTACTGGTTTCAGCCGCAGACCGGCGCCTTGGTGGATTTGCTGCACAGCGGCGCCATCGGCAGCGTGCGCAGCGTGCAGGCCAGCTTCGGTTTCACGCTGTCAAACCCTGCCGGCAACATCCGCTTGAACCCGCAGTTAGGCGGCGGCGCCCTGCTCGATGCCGGCAGCTACCCCATGAGCCTGATCCGCCTGGTGATGGGCGAGGCGCCCGAACGCGTGCAGGCCGATGCACAGTGGACGGGCGACGGCGGCGACGGGGCCACAGGCAGCCGAGGCGGCGCCGCCCGAAGCCGCGGCGTGGACATCGCCACCCACGCCACCCTGCACTTCAGCGGCGGCCGGCGCGCCCACCTGGCCTGCGCCATGAACACCGCCGGCCACCGCCACGCCAGCATCGTGGGCAGCCACGGCGTGATCGAGACCGAGTACCTCAACCACACCCAGGCCGCAGGTGCTGCACACCCTGCCGGCTACCAGCCCAGCCTGATGCGCCTGCGCCGCGGCCCCGCCGGCAATGTGCCCTTCGAGACCTTTCACAGCCCCACCGGCAGCGGCTTTCGCTTCGCCGCCGAGGCCTTTGCCAAGCTGGTGGCCGAGGGCGATGTTGCCGCCGCGGACCGCGCCGCGCGGGCCAGCATGGACATCGCCGCGACGCTGGAGGCCATCGCCAAAAGTGCACGCCTTGGCCGCGCGGTGAACCTTCCACCCGTCACGGCCTGAGACCTGAGAGCCATCAACATGTACACCGACACCGGCCGCAATGACCCCTGCCCCTGTGGCAGCGGCAAGAAGTACAAGCACTGCCACCTCAATCAGCCGATGTTCGGCTCACCGCGCGACGAAGCGCCGCAGCCCGCCGACAGCGGCGACGAAAACGCCGTCGGCCATGCCATCAACTGGTTGACGCAGCACCATCGCAAGGCCTTCAAGAACGCCATGGAGGCATTGATGGACAAGGTCGTGCCTCGCCATCGGGGCCTGGACAGCCTGGGCGAGGAGGTGCTGCAAAGCCTGCAAATCAACCTCACCGAGTGGCTGCTGGCCGAGGGTGAGATGTTTGTCAAAGGGCCGTTCCGGCGCATCAGCGAGGTCTTGGTGGGCAGCGATGGGCCGGCGCTGAATGCGGACCAGCGCCACTGGTTCATGCAATTGGCGCAGCAGCCACTGTGGCTGTACCGCGTCACCGAAACGCGGCCCGGCCAGGGCATGACGCTGTGCGACGCCGTCGATTCAAGCGCCGCGCCGGTGGCCGTGCACGAGCGCAGTGGCAGCACTGGCGCGCGGCCTGGCATGGTGTTGGGCTGCCGCATCGTGGCCAGGCAGGGGCAGCATGTGCTCTCAGGCGTCATGTGCGTGTTCTCGGCGCTGGAGGGCGAGGAGGTCATCGCGCGGGTGCGTGCCGTGATTCAAGTCATGCCACAGCCCGAGAACCAGCGCCACCTCATCGGCCTGGCCATCCTCGGCGCCTGGATAAATCAGTTCTTCGCGCCGCCCAGGCGCCCGAAGATGATGGATGCGCAAAGCGGCGAGCCCATGCTGCTGATCACCGACCACTATCGCGTGATCGACGCGGCCGCTCTTGAGCGCGCACTGGCGGGCTGCGCCGATGTGGCTGGCAACGCGCAGCAGGGCTGGCGCCGCGAATTCACCGGCAAGGACGGCGAGCCGCGCAGCAGTGCGGCCATCAACCCGGGCGCCCAGGCCGGGCGCATCGAAATCTTCTACCGCACCCAGCGCTACGCCGATGAGGGCCGGGCCTGGTTCGATGCCCTGGCCGGCGCCGCGGTGAAGTATCTGCACCGCCAGATCGACGACCCGCAGACCATGGCGCTGGAGCCTGCGGATGACGCCGCACGACCCGCCCCGCCCGGCCTGCCGCCGGGGCTGTCGGCCGACCAGGTGGCCGATGCCATCGAGCAGGTGATGCGGCGCAGTTACGCCCGCTGGGCCGACGAGCCGATACCGCTGCTCGACAACAAGACGCCGCGCCAAACCATACAGACCGCCGCCGGCCTGGAGCGCGTCAAGGGCCTGCTGCGCAGCTATGAAGAGGGCGAGGCCAACATGGCCGCGCAGCAGGGCCGGCGCGCCATTTCGTATGACTTCTTGTGGGCCGATTTGGGGCTGAAGCGGTGAGTGCGGTGGGCCAGGCCGGTGCCAAGAGGGAGGGTGCCAAGGGGGCCGGTGCCAAGGGGGCGGGTGCCAAGAAGGCGGCTGCCGTGCCGCGCCTGTCGCGCCAACGCAAGCCGCCCACCATGTCCGCCGACGATTGGCAGCGCGCACTGCGCCGCCAGTTCGGCCGCGAGCAGGCCTTCGGGCTTGAGAAGCTCGGCACCGAGCCGGTGTTCTCGGACTTTCGCATCAGCAACCCGGCCAGCCGCAGCCACTACCGCGTCAGCATCCGCGGCGCGCAGGCCGGCGACAACACCTGCACCTGCCCCGATTTCGCCACCAACGACCTGGGCACCTGCAAGCACATCGAGTTCACCCTGGCTTGCCTGGGCGCCAAGCGCGGCGCCAAGGCGGCTTTGAAGCGGGGCTACGCGCCGCCCTTCAGCGAGGTCTATTTGCACCATGGCGCACTGCGCGCGGTGCGCTTTCGGCCCGGCAGCGAATGCCCTGCCGAGCTGATGGGCCGTGCGAGGCAGCTGTTCGAGCCGGGCGCGGCCTGGGTGTTGCCCTGGGGCCGCATGACCCTGCTGGACGACTTCATTGCCCAGGCCAGGCGGTTTGACCACGAGCTGCGCGTGCACGACAACGCACTGGCCTTCATTGCGCAGATTCGCGATGCCGAGCAACGCGCGCTCACCCTGGCGGCGGCCTATCCGCGTGGCGCCAAGGACAAGGCGCTGAACCGCTTGCTAAAGACCAGGCTCTACCCCTACCAATGTGAAGGTGCGCTGTTCGCCGCCCGCACCGGGCGGGTGCTGATTGGCGACGAAATGGGCCTGGGCAAAACGGTGCAGGCCATCGCCGCTGCCGAGCTGATGGCGCGCCACTTTGGCGTGCAACGCGTGCTGGTGATCTGCCCGACCTCGCTCAAACACCAGTGGCAGCGCGAGATGGCACGCTTTTTCGAGCGCGACGCGCAGGTGCTGCAGGGGCTGCGCGCGGCGCGCCAAACGCAGTACCGCGAGGACAGCTTTTGCAAGATCACCAACTATGAATCGCTGGCCCGCGACGCCGATCTGATCGAGGCCTGGGCCCCCGAGCTGCTGATCGTGGACGAGGCCCAGCGCGTCAAGAACTGGAACACCATCGCCGCGCGTGCCATCAAAAAGCTCAGCGCGCCCCTGGTCATCGTGCTCACCGGCACGCCGCTGGAAAACCGGCTCGAAGAACTGATCTCCATCGTGCAACTGGTGGACCAGCATCGCTTGGGCCCGACCTGGCGCTTGCTGCACCAGCACCAGCAGGTGGATGAGGTCGGCCGGGTGGTGGGCTACAAGGACCTGGACCAGATCGGCCACACCCTCAAGCCCGTCATGTTGCGCCGGCGCAAGGCCGAGGTGCTGACGCAATTGCCCGAGCGCGTGGACCACACGCTGTTCGTGCCGATGACACCGCAACAACGCAAGCACCACGACGAGAACGGCGAAATCGTCACGCGCATCGTGGCGCGCTGGCGCAAGACCGGGTTTCTGTCGGACACCGACCAGCGCCGCTTGCAGTGCGCGCTGCAGAACATGCGCATGTCCTGCAACAGCACCTGGCTGCTTGACCATGAAACCGATTTCGGCCACAAGGCCGACGAGCTGATGACGCTGCTGGACGAAATGTTCGAAGCTCCCGATGCCAAGGCCGTCGTCTTTAGCCAGTGGTTAGGTACGCATGAGGTGATCTTGCGCAGGCTGCAGCAGCGCGGCTGGGGCCATGTGCAGTTCAACGGCCAGGTGCCCAGCGACAAGCGTGGTGCGCTGGTGGATCGCTTCAACACCGATCCCGACTGCCGGCTGTTCTTGTCGACCGACGCCGGCGGCGTGGGGCTGAACCTGCAGCATGCGGCGGCCATCGTCGTCAATATGGATCTGCCCTGGAACCCTGCCGTGCTTGAGCAACGCATCGGCCGTGTGCACCGCCTGGGCCAGCGCCGTGGCGTGCAGGTCATCAAGCTGGTGGCCCAGGGCAGCATCGAGCAGGGCATGCTGGGCCTGCTGGCGTTCAAGAAGTCGCTGTTCGCGGGTGTGCTTGATGGCGGCGACAGCGCGGTGTTCATGCACGGCTCGCGCCTGTCCAAGTTCATGGAAAGTGTGGATGAGGTGACGGCCGGCATGGGCCGGGCCGAGGATGGCGGGGTTGCGGCGCCAGTTGATGCGGCATTGCGCGCCCCGGCACCTGGTGGACTTGAGTTGATCGAACACCGCTTCGACCCGGCGCCGGCGACAACGGCCACGCCTGTATCGGCGCTTGAAGTGCCCGCCGCTGAGGCCGCTGAGGCAGCAGGGGCAGCAGAAGCCGCAGGGGCCGCAGGGGCCGCAGGGGCGGGCACCGACCCCTGGGCGCCGCTGCTCGATGCGGGCCTGCGCTTCATGCAGAGTTTGGCCGCTGGGGCTGCGGCAGAGCGCGCCACCGCTGGCCCGCATCACGACCCGAATGGAAGCGCCTCAGCTTGGGTGGAAACCGACCCCACGGGCCAGCGCTACCTGAAGCTGCCCCTGCCCGAGCCAGCGGCACTGCAGCGTGTGCTCGAAGGCCTGGCAACGCTGTTGGCCGGCCTGCGGCCAGCGCCAGGGCAGCCGGCCGCTAGACCTTCGGAATCCGAATCCGGCTGACCATCAGCGAGCCCGACAGCGCGAACATCAGCACCAACGGGTGCAGCCGGAAGCCGGCGATCTCGACCACGCCGAGCCACAGCTGCTCGCCCAAGGCGCCCTGCCAGGCCGCGGCCCACAGCACCATCACCAGCACGATTGACGTGGGGATGGGTGTGCCCTCGAAGTACTTCACCTTGTCGCCGCCCTCCGAGAGCTTCTCGGCGGTGACGTTGTAGCGCGCCAGGCGCGACACGCCACAGGCCACGAAGACGACCAGCACCGCGCGGTCGTACAGGCCCTGCATGCCGCAGGCGTAGGCGATGGCCGCGGGGGCGACGCCGAAGGAGATGACGTCGGCCAGCGAATCGAGCTCCCGGCCCAGGGCCGAGGTGCGGTTGCGCCAGCGCGCCACGCGGCCATCAAGCACATCGAACAACAGCGCCAGCGGGATCAGTGCGCAGGCGAAGTACAGGTGCTGCACGCTCCGCGTTTGCAGGTAGGTCATGGCCGAGAACAGGGCGCCCACGCCGCACATGGCGTTGGCCAGGGTGAACCAATCAGCGAGGTGAAACTCGCGGATCATGGAGAAAGGTTTGGGTCGGTTCATGGGCGGTGGGCGCGGGGTTGGGGCGCAATGCTATAGGGGATCAAGCGACCGGGCGCTAACACCAATCGTCAACATGCTGTGAGGGATGGTCTGGCATGGCGCGGGCGTATGCGCCTGGGTGGGCGCCTGGGTGGGCGCGTGCATTTGTTCAAGTTCTGGTGCTCATCGTCACTGCGCCTCAATTCAACATCTGCTGCGCCATCTTGCGCAGCGCGGCCGCATCCAGCGTCTTGGCGCCTGCCTGGGTTTCGCAAATCACCGCCAGGCGATTGAGCAGGCCGGCGGCAAAGCGGTGTGCCGCGGCCAGGGTCTCTTCATCGCTGTCGTAGGTGTCATAGGCCTCGACCGCCACGCCGCTGTCGTTGGCAATGGCCTTGACATCGATCCTGGGCGCGTTCGGACGGGGTGGTGGGTTGGCCATGGCATGTCTCCTGTAGCGGGGTGTGAGTCAGCCGGATGTGATGGGCGTGCCCTGCTTCACGGCTTCGCTGAGTCACTGCTTCACTGCTTCACAAAGCCGATTTGCTTGATCATCGCGCCCCAGCGCTCATAGGCCGCGCGAATCTCGTTGGCGGTGTCGGCGGGTGTCGTCGGCGCGGTCTCGTAGGCGCCCTTGGCGATGGCCTCGCCGACCTGTGGACTGGACAAGGCCGCCACCATCACGGCATTGACCCTGGCCACCAAGTCGGGCGCCATTTTCGCCGGGCCGACGATGGCGATCCAGCTCGTCAGATCGATGCCGGCAACGCCCTGCTCGCCGATGGTGGGCACATGCGGGATGAACTTGTTGCGCACCGGCGCGGCCACGCCCAGGATGCGAATCTTGCCGGTGCGCTCGTTGATGATGGCGGTGGGCGCGGCATCGAAGTAGGCCTGCACCCGGCCTTCCAGCAGATCGCGTGCGGCGTCCGCCGTGCCCTTGTAGGGCACATGCACGGTGTCGATGCCGGCGGCCTTGGAGAAGGCCTCGGCGTAGACATGCGATGAAGTACCGGTGCCAAAGGAGGCGAAGTTGAGCTTGCCTGGGTTGGCCTTGGCCCAGGCCACCAGCTCGGCCACGTTGTTGGCGGGGATGGAGGTGTGCAGTGTCAGCACCAGGGGCCCGCGCGTGGCCAGGGTGATGGGGGTGAAATCCTTGAACGGGTCGTAGGGCACATTGCTCAAGGTGTGCGGGTTCTGCGCGAAGGTCGATGAGGGCGCGTACAGCAGGGTGTGGCCATCGGGCGCGGCGCGTACCACCTCGCTGGCGGCGAGCATCATGCTGGCGCCGGGCTTGTTCTCGACGATGACCTGGGCACCGGTTTGTTTGGTCAGCTCCTGCGCGATGACGCGGGCCTGGGCATCGAGTGCGCCCCCCGCGGCCAGGCCCACCAGCAAGCGTATGGGCTTGCCGGGCTGGGGGTAGGCCGTGGGTTGCGCCGCAGCGGGCAGTGCGGCCGCGGCCAGACCCAGGGCCAAGGCCCAGGTGTGCATGCGGCGCGGCAGTGAATTCGGCATACCCATGGGTGTGACCTCGGTGATGAACGGCCCGCGCTGGCCGCGGTGGAGCGAGGCGCTCGGCCTGCCCAAGTGCGCGCCGCGACGGCGCGGTGAGCTGATGCCCAAGCTTAACTGTGGCTTGCCCGCCGCAGGGCTGGGGCTTGCCTGGGGCCAGTGGGGGCGCGCGCTGCCTTGATCGGCGCGCCAGGTTGGCGCATACCGTGCTCAGCGCGCCAGGTTGGCGCGCGTGGCCTCGATGCGCTGGCGCAACTGCTGCATGGCCGCGCTGCCCTGCAGGTGGGCCGGCAGGCGCTGCCAGGCCAGCAGGGCGGCATCGGCCGCGGCCGCGGCGGCCGGCGCATCGCCGGCGCTTTGCAGGATTTCCGCACGGCGCAGTTGCCACTGCTCCTGGCGCGGGCTGGCTTGTATGACTTCGTCCAGCCGCTGCAGCGCGGGCGCCCACTGCCCTTGGCGCACCAGGTGCTCGATGGCCCAAAGCTGCAGCACGCGCAACGGGCCCAGGCGCTGCTCGCCGGCGGCGATGGCGGCCAGCGCGGTGCTGCTGTCTTGCGCGCGCTCGGCGGCCTCGGCCCAGGCCAGATAGGCATCGACATCGGCGCCGGCACCGCTGGCGGACAGGGCCTGGACGCGCGCGGCGTGGTCCAGCATGGCCGGGCGGTGCTGCTGCAGGCGCTCATGCGCGCAGGCGCGCAGGGCCAGGGCGGCACTGTCCAGTGCGACGTCGCGGGCGCTGTCCTGCAGATGGCCATTGAGCACCTGCAGCGCCGCAGCGGCCTCACCGCGGTCCAGTGCCAGGCGTGCCGTGGCCAGGCGCCAAGGGGTGG
Organism: Ideonella sp.; assembly: GCA_043720415.1. Taxonomy (GTDB): domain Bacteria; phylum Pseudomonadota; class Gammaproteobacteria; order Burkholderiales; family Burkholderiaceae_C; genus Pseudaquabacterium. The sequence goes on along the minus strand of JAYSSS010000154.1, from coordinate 10,142 downwards.
GCGCAGCGCCCATCGCAAGGGCGCGTTGCAGATCGGCCGCCGCCGGCTCGAATTGGCGGTGCAGGCGATGCAGCTCGGCGCGTCTGAGCAGCAACGCAGCATCCTGTGGCTGGGCGCGGATGCGCTGGCTCAGCTCATGAATTTGCTGATGCACATCGCCATGGGCCAGGGCCGGGCCTGCACTGAGTGCGGCCACGGCCAGCCACAGGCACGACTGCGGGCCTGCACGCAGACCGGCACGCAGGCCCGCCGGCAGACCCCGCCAAAGCCCCGCCCACCACCCCGGCCGCACCCTGCACCGCATGGCGCCACCCAAACTCAAGGCCTGGCCACCAGCTCCAGATCAAACTTCAGATCCGAGCTGTTGGCGGCTGATTGGTGTATCTCCACCGCCAGCACATTGCTGCCGCTAACAATCGAAGACGGGGGCAGATTGATCGCGTAGTAGGTCGTCTCGCCGGCGCCACTCACCGCCGCCGAGGCCAGGGTGCTGGCGCTGATGGTGCCCGTGGGCATGTTGCTGCGCGCCACCTCCACGCCATTGAGGTAGACCACCGCGCCGTCGTCGCGCAGCAGGTTCAAGGTGAGCGAGGTCACTGCCGCAGCATTGGTCACATTGAAGGCCTTGCGGAAGTACGTGGTGATGTACTTGGCCTTGCTGTTCGGGCCAAAGGGCAGCGTGGTGACGACATCGGCATCGCCATAGCCCAGCTTGGCCGCACCGCTGGGCCAGGCGCTGTCATCAAAGGCGCTGGCGCGCCAGGCCGTGCCGGCATTGCTGCCATTGGCCAGGTACTTCCAGACGCTGCCCTTGGCCACCAGGGTGGTGCTGGTGGCTGGCGCGGTGACGCTGATGCCCACGCTGGCGCTGGTGGTGCTGGCGCCCAGGTTGTCGAAGGCCCGCGCGCTCAAGCTGTGGCTGCCGGCGGCGGCACCGGCCCAGTTCAAGCCATAGGGCGCGGCCGTGCTGCTGCCCAGCAGGGTGGCGCCGGCATAGAAATCAACCCGCGCGATACTGCCATCGGCATCGCTGGCGCTGGCCGCCAGGGCAATGCTGGTGCCGGCCGCGAAGCTGGTGCCCGCCGCGGGTGCCGTCAGCGCCACGCTGGGCGACTGGTTGGCCGGGGCGCTGCCCTTGATCAGGCTGAAGCTGTCGCGCACCGTGCCGGTGTCGCTCAAGAAGGTGGCGTCCAGGCGCGTGCCGTTGACGTCCAGCACCAGCGATCCAAGCTGGCTTAAAGAGATGAACATCGCCGGGTGGTTCAGCGGCCCGGTGCCGAGTGAGCCCGAGCTGCCGGCCACGGCGTACACCGCCCCCTGGCGCGGGCTTGGGCCCAAGGGCTTGGTGTAGGCGCCGGTCTCGGCCGGTCGGCCGCTGCCGGCGTTTTTCTTCATGGCCGCGGTGAAGCTGGTGGAGGGGCCGTAGTGGCCATCGAGCAAATAGCTGCGCTCGTACACATGGCTGTGGCCGCCCAGCACCAGGTCAACACCGTAGCTCTCCAGAATGGGCAGCACATTGCTGCGCATCTCGATGGATTCGGTGGCGGTGTCGGAATCGTGCGTGCCCTTGGTGTAGGGCGGGTGGTGCCAATAGGCGATCGTCCACTCCTTGGTGTTGGCCGCCAGATCGGCCTGCAGCCAGGCCAGCATGGGGCTGCCCGGGGCCCGCGACGAGGCCATGGAATCGAGGTTGATGAAATGGATGTTGCCGTAGTCAAACGAGTAATAACGCTTGCTGCCCGAGGCCACGCCGCCGGCCTGGGCCGCCGTGGGGAAGCTGAACATGTGGAAGTAGGGCAGGGTCTCGGGCGGTGTGGCGGTCTGGGCCGAATCGTGGTTGCCCAGCGTCGGCCAGGTCACGCTCTTGCGCAGCATGCTGGGGTAGACATCAAACATGCGCGCCTGGTATTCGGCATCGGTGCCATTGGTGTAGGCGTTGTCGCCGAGCTGCAGCCACAGATCGGTGTGGCGCGTGCCGGTGAAGGCTTCATAGGCATTGCGCACCGCCAACTGGCCGGTGCTGCCGTTGCCGGCGTCGCCGATCACCCAGATGCGCGTGGGCCGCGCCGTGCCGCCCGGCGGTGAGGTGACAAAGAAGTGGTTGGCATCGGCGCCGACGAGTGCGGCAGTGCTCGAACCCACCGAGTAGAAATACTTGGCATCGGCGGCCAGGCCGCTGAGGTTGACGATGTGCTCGGTGGTGAGCGCGCTGTCGACCGCCGTGCCGGTGAGGCTGGTGGCGCTGGCGCCAAAGCGCACCTGGCTGTCGGTGGCGATGTTGGTGCGCCAGCGAATCTGCACGCTGCCCGGCGTGCCCAGTTGCAGGTAGGGCCCGCGGGTGATGGCAGCGCTGGGCGCGCCACTGTTGCCGACGAGCTCCAGATCGAAGCTCAGATCCGAGCTGTTGGCGGCCGATTGGTGCACTTCCACGGCCAACACATTGCTGCCGCTGACCAGGCCGGTGCTGGCCAGGCTGGCCACTTGCCAGGTGTTGCCATCGTCGGCCGCGGCGGTGGACGCCAGCGTGGTGTAGGCCACCGTGCCCGCGGGCATGTTGCTGCGGTAGATCTCGACGCCATTGAGGTAGACCACCGCGCCGTCGTCGCGCTTCAGGCGCAATTGCAGGCTGCCCAGGGCACTGGCGTCGGCCACCGTGAAGGCACGGCGAAAATAACTGGTGATGTACTTGGCCGTGGCACTGCCGCCATAGCCAATGACCGTGGCCTCGTCGCCATCGCCATAGCCCAGTTGCGCGGCGCCGGCCGCCCAAGTGCTGTCATTGAAGGCCGCCGCGCGCCAGGCCGTGCCGGCGTTGCTGCCGTTGTCCAGGTACTTCCAGCTCGATCCGGCGGCGATCAGGGTGGTCTGGGCCAAGGCCAGCGGCGCGGCCAACAGGGCCGTGAGCAGCCACAGGGCGGTGATCAGAAATCTGCGCATGGGAGGGGCTCCGGGGCTGACGATCAAGGGGCGGGATTGTCCGCCGGCGGGTGCGCGCCGGCACCACCGAGATGCGGGTGGGGTGTGGCGTGGATGGGCTTGGTGCGTGAGCCAATGGTTTCAAGATGTGGCGGCGGGGCAAGGCCGACAATCGCCCCGAGCTCATCGCAGCGCCGTGCGGTGCGCCCCATTTCGCGGCCTGCGTTGCACCCGTTTGCACCACCCCGCACCACCCCGCACCACCCTGCACCATCCCGCATCACCCCATACGCCCTCACCGCACACCATGAGAACCGTCCTCCGCACCGACGAGCGCATCCTCTGCGCCGACATCTTCGAGCGCGACGCCAAGGAGCCGCGCGCCACCCTGGGCTCGATCACCGAGGCCGCGCGCGACATCCCCATCTACCGCGAATGCCAGGTGCTGGTGGTGGGGGGCGGGCCCTCGGGCACGGCCGCCGCGGCCGCCGCGGCAAGGCAAGGCGCCGATGTCGTGCTGCTCGAGCGCTACAACCACCTTGGCGGCCTGTCCACCGGCGGCCTGGTGATCTGGATCGATCGCATGAGCGACTGGAGCGGCGAGCTCGTCATCCGCGGCTTTGCCGATGAGCTGTTCGAGCGCCTGCCGGCGGACGCGATTGCCGGCCCGCCGCGCAGCGACTGGGGCTCGAACGACGCCACCAAGGCGGCACACTGGTCGCAGCGCACCGCCGCCTACCACGGCATCGTCACCTGGTCACCCACCATCGATCCGGAACGGCTCAAGCTCATCTCGCAACAGATCGTCATCGAGCGCGGCGTCAAGCTGGTCTACCACTCCCTGGCCTGCGAACCCATCCTAACCACCGGGTCAAGCGGCCAGCGCCAGGTGTCTGGCGTGACGTTTGAATCCAAGGAAGGCCGCATGGCCATCCGCGCCCAGGTGGTGATCGATGCCAGCGGCGATGGCGACATCTTCGCCCGCGCCGGCGCGGCCTTCGACAACGACATCGAAGAGGCCGATGTGCACCACTGCATGAACACCTCGTGGCTGTTCGGCGGCGTGGACATGAAGCGCTGGATCGCTTTTCGCGCCGGCCAGGCGGACGACTACGCCGCCTTCATGGCCGCCGGCCGCGCCGCCTGCGGCCTGTTTGATCGGCCCTTCGTCTCCTGGCGCGACGACATTGCCCTGTTCATGGGCCCGCGCCAAACCGGCTACTCGGCGCTGGACGTGGACGACCTCACCGCGGTCGAGGTGCGCTCGCACCGCGCCATGGACGCGCACTTGGCGTATTACCGACAGCATGGCCCGGGCTTCGAGAACGCCTACCTGATGCTCAGCGCGCCGCAAATCGGTGTGCGCCACGCGCGGCGCCTGCGCGGCGTGGATGCCGTGCTGCGCAGCCGCTGGAGCGACGGCGTGGCGCTGCCCGATGAAATCGGCATCACGCCGGCGGTGTCACCCAAGTTCCCGAACATCTCGATCCCCTATGGTGCGCTGCTGCCGCTTGATCTGGATGGCCTGCTGGCCCCCGGCCGGCATGTGTCATGCGACAAGAATTCCCACGGCTTCATGCGCGAGATTCCGCAGTGCTGGATCACCGGCCAGGCGGCGGGGGTGGCCGCGGCGCTGGCGGTCCAGCAGGGGGTGCAGCCGCGGGCGGTGGATGTGGGCGCGCTGCAGGCGGCGTTGCTGGGGCAGGGGGTGGTGTTGCGGCGGGTGGCGGCGGCGCAGTCTGTGGCTGAAGCCTTGCCTGCTATGCCCTAAAAGATCGCCGCCATGCGCCGGTAGCAACACGCGAACGACGCGACTCAACTTAACGCAGATAGCAAGGGTTTGTCCGGGTTTGCCAACCGATTGCATCTGCATGGCAGTGCGCCCAGGGCAATAACGCTCACGCACCTGGGAGGGGCAAACATGGCATCCAAGATGGATTCGTTGCGCGTGCTTTGTGACGACGTGGGTGCTACCCCCCCCCGAATTTAGGTCCGCGACAGGCCGCGGGCCGGCAGTTCGCCATTCGCAGCGTGGCGGTGCTGGTCATGCAGGCATTGCTGGTGCCCAGCGTCGGGCTGTGGCAGGTGCCCGCGCTAGCAGCCACCGGCGAGGCCTCTGAGGCCTGCACCGACGAAACACCCAATAAGCAAAACGATCCCGAAAAAGAGGCGGACAAGGGCGAGGAGGCCGACCCTGAAGGTTCGAACGAGGGGCCCGGAAATCCAGCCAACACCGGCGATCCTGAGAGTGAAGAGACCGCTCAATCGGAAAATACCGTCGGCCCTGAAGGTGGGGACCACGGTGACGGCGGCCGCGCATCTGGTGACGCCTCCGGGACCGATGCCGATGGCTCCGACACCTCCCCGTCCTCATCATCGTTTGGCCAGGAAGATGACTACGGCAACAACCTTGACGGCGGCAGCTCTGAGGGGTTCAGCTCGACCCACGATCCAATCGATGTGCGCCTGGCCGACAAAGTGCACGTCCAGGTCGATTACCTCGGCAGCGGCGCCGCCCCGCTGCGGCTGGCGCGCAACTATCACAGCAACCTCAGCGCCTTCCCCGCGCAGGTCACCATCGGCATGGGCACAGGCTGGCGCAGCTATTACGACCGCAGCGTGCAGGTGCTCTCAGCCACCCAGGTGCGGCTGCACCGCGCCAATGGCCGAACGCTGGATTTCAACCTGAGCGGCGGCGTGTGGTCATCGGTCATGCCCGGCGGCACCCTCAACGTCATCAGCGGCGGCTGGCAGTATGTGAACCACCGCGACGGCATCGAGCTGTACAACAGCGCCGGCAGGCTGCTCAGCATGGCCAGCGCCGGCCTGGTGACGACACTGCAATACGACGCCAGCAACCGCCTTGTCCGCGTCGCCAACCCCTTCGGCCGGGCATTGAACCTGGCCTACGACGCAGCCAGCCGCGTCGCTGTCGTTACCCTGCCGGGTGGCGGCACCCTGGGCTACAGCTATAGCAGCCTCAACAACCTGGTCAGCATTCGCTTCGCCGACAACACCAGCCGCCAATACGCCTATGAGAATGTGAGTTATCCCAACGCGCTGACGGGCGTGATCGATGAATCCGGCAAACGCCGCCTGACCTGGGGCTACGACAGCGCCGGCCGGCCCAACATGGGCTATTACGGCGCCGGCCTGAACCGGGTGGACATCGTCTACAACGGCGACACCGTCACCACCGCCGATGCCCGCGGCACTCAGCGCACGCGGCAGTTCACTACCGCAGGCCAGCGCCGCGTGCTGGCCAGCCTGCAGACCACTGCCACCACGGACAGCCCTGCCACCAGCTGGAGCTTTGCTTACGCGGCCAATGGCCACTTGAACCAGATGGTCTCGCGCAGTGGCGAGGTGCGTAGCTTCGCGCCCGATGGCCGCGGCCGCGCCATCAGCGCCACACGCGCTGCGGGCACGGCCGCAGCCTTGACGGCGCAGGCCACCTGGCACCCCATTTTTCGCAAGCGCACACAAACCGTGGCACTGGGCGTGACGCGAAACACCACGCTGGATGCCCATGGCCGCGTCACCGCCATCACCAGCACCGGCGCCGATGGCAGCACCATCACCGAGCTGAGCAAGGTCTACAACGCCCAAGGCCTGCTGCAATCCTTCACCGATGCGCGCGGCGCAACCACCAGCTACAGCTACGACAGCCTGGGCAACCGCATCAGCGCGGTCAATGCCTTGGGCCAGACCACCACCTACGGCGGCCACGATGCCCATGGCCGGGCCACCAGCATCGTGCGCAGCGATGGCACACAAATCAGCCGCAGCTTCGATGCCCGCGGCCGTTTGGCAGCCCGCACCATGGCCGGCGCCACCACTAGCTTCAGCTACGACAACGCCAACCGCCTGCTGCGCGTGACCCGGCCCGACGGCGGCTGGCGCCAGCGCAGCTACGATGGCGCCGGATTTCACACGGGCATCAGCAACCACCGCGGCGAGACCACCGCCATCTCACGCGACAGCTCAGGCCAGGAGATCGCCCGCACCACACGCACCGCCGCCGGCGCCGTGGCCATGCTGTCCAGCCGCGAGTTCAACGGCCATGGCCGCGTCAAGGCCAGCATCGATTCGCGCAACCAGCGCACGCAGTGGCTGTATCGCGCCGACGGCCGGCCCTCGGGCGTGAGCAACCCGCTGGGCCAGGTGCAAAGCGTGGCGCTTGACTTGCTCGATCGGCCGACCACGCTGACCCAGCCCAACACCACGGCCATGCGCCTGGCCGGTGGGCCGGCCACGGTGAGCAGCAGCCGCAGCTACCACACGGCCCGCGCCAACCATATCGCCACCACCGACACCGTGGCCGTGGCCACCGGCTATGCGCACGACGGCTTCAACCGCCGCGTGGCCGATGCCGGCAATGACGCCGGCAGCAAGGCCTGGGTGCGCAACGCGGCGGGCGATGTCACTTCCATCACCGATGCCCTGGGCGCCACCACCAGCCTCAGCCGCGACGCCCTGGGCCGCGTCACAAGCGCCACGCCGGCCAGCGGTGGCGCCATCAACATCACCTACGTCAGCGGCCGCAGCGATGCCCTGCCGGCGACGGTGAGCGACGCCAGCGGCTCCACCAGCTGGACCTATGACAGTGTGGGCCGCGTGCTGAGCAAATCGCAAACTGTCGCCGGCATCACGCGCACGGTGACACTCACGCGCGACAGCCTGGGCCGCGTCATCAGCATGGTCTACCCCTCGGGCTTGACCGTGAACACCACCTACAGCGGCGACCGCGTCTCCAGCATCGTTGCCGGCGGCTACACGCTGATCAGCAACATCAGCTACCGCCCCTTCAGCAATGTGGCCACCGGCTGGACCTGGGGCAACGGCAGCACCTACAGCCGCAGCTTTGATGGTGACGGCCGCGTCACCCAGGTCAGCCTGGGCACGGTGCAGCGCAGTTACGGCTACGACGCCGTGGGCCGCATCACCACACAAACCGACACCAAGCCAGGCAGCGTGGCCACGTCCACCATCAGTTATGACGAGGCCGGGGCTTTGATCAGCTTCAATGGCCCGGCGGGCAATTTCATCTACGCCTACGACAGCAACGGCAACCGTCGCAGCTATGTCTCGGGCGGCACCACCTACACCAACACCTATGCTGCGGGCAGCAACCGCATCCTGACCAGCCCGAATGGCCTCTACAACTACCGTGCCGATGGCAACCCCAGCGGCGATGGCTACTACCTGCTGGGCTACAACGCCTTTGGCAGCATGACGGCCCTGACTGCGCCCAATGAGTACAAGGTGGCGCGCGGCTTCAATGCCCAGGGTATGCGGGTGAGCTCGGTGGCGAGCTACTACCAAAGCAGCGGCATACCGCAGGCCGCGCCGGTCCTGGGCGAAGCCAGCCTGAGCACCGGCACCAACACCAGCACCGACACCAAGACCAAGCCCGGGGCCAAGGGCAGCACGCCGATCAAAGCCCCAACGCATGTGGCGGCCTCGGCCTTGCTGGCCGGCAGTGCCAGCACGACGCTGTTGGCTGGCGGCTCAGCGGGCACCACCGCTGGCACCTGGTTCGTGCAGGGTTCTCGCCAGTTCCTGCATGATGATGGTGGCAACCTGTTGGGCGAGTACCGCGTCTCAGGCACCAGCAAGAACCAGGAAACGGTGTGGTTCAACGGCCAGCCGGTCGGCGCGCTGATCGACGGCGTGGGCTACCTGGTGCACGCCGATCACCTGGCCACGCCGCGCGCGCTAACACGCATCAGCGACGGCATCGAGGCCTGGCGATGGGACAGCGATCCCTTTGGCTTGACCTATCCCACATCGTCCATCGGCCTGACCTACAACCTGCGCTTCCCCGGCCAACAGTTCGATGCGGATACGGGGTATCACTACAACTGGATGAGGGACTACAACCCTTGGACGGGGCGGTATCTGCAGGCCGATCCGATTGGCTTGGCGGGGGGGATGAGTCGGTATGAGTATGTCGGGGGGAATCCGCTCAGCAACATTGACCCAACGGGAACGAACTGGCTTGCATTGGGTGGCATCGTCTTTGGCGCCTACGGTATTTATCAGTTCTGGAATGCCGTTTCAACAGCATCGGATGCCGCCATAGCAGTACAAGCAGCCAATCAGAACATCCAGGTGCAGATTTCCAATATGCAAAGCGGACGGCCGTTTGATCCGAGCGTACTGCCAGCGGCTCAGGCTGCAAATCAGACACTTATAAATAGTGCAACAAATATCGCAACGAACTCTCCGCCAGGGACAAGCCTCAATCCTTCACTCGGACTCGTCAACAACGTAAAGACATTGATGTGCCCTAGGAACTAAAGGTGAAAGAGGTGAGATTGCGCAAGCCAACGATTGGCGCCTTCATTGTCATTGTCGTAGGCGCGCTTTGCGCCTTAGTGGCAACTTCCCGGGGCTTGCTGGTGGTGCAGTCTGTGGTCGGATCTAGCGAGACGTTTTCGATAGGTCAGGCGACACTGTCAAGGAGCGACGGTTGGCTTCTGCTGGACTACCGGGCGCGAAGAGGCGATCCCCACATGAAGCTCGGCTTCATTGCCAGTCGTGAGAGCGGTGGCCTGCCTGAAGGGCGGTACTACTCGTTCGAGGATATTGACCGTCCGGGCCGGGTGACATTCATTGAGATCGACGACGACACGGCTGCACGGTTAGTTCGTACTGACTTCATGGGTCTTGACTGCCGCAGAGTAGCGGACATCGTTAGTAGGCGCTTGGTGCAGTGCCTATATGACAAACAACAGGTCCTTGTCTACGACTTGGACCGTGCGTTTGTCGCGGGGGTATCGCCCGTCGAAGGTCCACTATTGGACCGTGTGCTCGCCGTCATGAAGTAGGAATCCGGAAATCCGGGATCAGATCTTTAACGGAAATCCGGGGTCAGAAATCCGGGGTCAGATCTTTAATATTAAGAGGAAGGCCGGGGTCAAGAAAGGGAAAAGCTGGGGTCACCCATTAGCCGTCTCCGTCAATAGGGACGATCACATTTCTGCGGTCGTCCCCGCATCCTTTGGCGCTCACCGGCGCCAAGGTTGAATTCGGAAATCCGGGGTCAGGTCATTAATATTAAGTGCCGACCCACTCCGCTGATTCCCACTCTTTGCCAAACCGCTCAACGAGCGCGGCACCGTTAGGCGCCGTCAAGAAATTACTTTTACAAGTGCCCATGAACTCAGTAGCATCGAGACATGGCCGACGACGAATCCAAAATTGCTGAGAAGTACGAAGCG
>JAYSSS010000153.1:0-19611 GCA_043720415.1 Ideonella sp. | reverse complement strand
GTCTTGCGACCTCAGGCCCGGCCCATCGGCCAACCGTTGCGAGGCTCACCGGTTTTAAGCGGCGAGGGCGTACGAAGTATCGTTCGCAGTTACTTTGTTTCCAGATGGATTAACGAGCTGACTGGTGCTCGGCATGCCCTGTACCGACTCCGTACCCACGTCGAAGCCAGGTCGGCCCCAAGAGGGGCGGAGTTTAGGCCATTTGCAGCCATTGCAAGAGCTCGGCAGGTAAAGCCAGCACGCGGTCGGCGCCCCAGGTGTTTATGGCCTCACCCTGGCCCAAGTAGCCCCAGGCAGCGGCCCCGGTGGCCATGCCAGCGCTGCGCCCGGCCTGGATGTCGCGGACGTCGTCGCCGATGTACACACAGCGGGCCGCCGGCTGGCCCAGGCGCCGCGCAGCCTCCAGCAAGGGCGCCGGGTGCGGTTTGTGGTGCGGCGTGGTGTCGCCGGCAATGACCACGGCGGCGCGGCGGTGCAGACCCAGGCCTTCGATCACCGGCGCGGCAAAGCGCATGGCCTTGTTGGTGACGATGCCCCAGGGCTGGCCGGCGTCGTCCAGGGCTTTCAAGATGGGCACGACATCGGCAAAGACATGGGTCAGCTCCAGCAGCCTGCTTTCATAACGCGACAGGAACGCGTCCTTCAGCACCTCAAACCGCGGCTCGCCCGGCGCCACGCCGAAGGCAATGCCGACCATGCCGCGCGCACCGCTGCCCACCATGGGGCGCAGCGCGGCATAGGGCAGAGCCGGCAGGCCATGCTCGGCACGCAGGGTGTTGGCGGCACCGGCCAGATCGGGCGCGCTGTCGATCAGCGTGCCGTCCAGATCAAACAGCACGACAGTGCGGGGGTTTTTCATGCCGGCCGCCGACAGGCCAGCAGGTAATTCACCGAGGTGTCGGTGTTGAGCCAATAGCGTTGGGTCAGCGGGTTGTATTGCATGCCCTTGAATTCATCGGTCTCAAGATCAGCCTCACGCGCAAAGCGCGCCAGCTCGCTGGGGCGGATGAAGCGGGCGTATTCGTGCGTGCCCTTGGGCAGCAGCTTGAGCACATGTTCGGCGCCGACGATGGCGAAGACAAAGGCCTTGGCGCTGCGGTGGATGGTGGAGAAAAACACCCAGCCACCGGGCTTGACCAGGGTGGCGCAGGCGCGCACCACCGAGGCCGGCTCGGGCACGTGCTCGAGCATCTCCATGCAGGTCACGACATCGAAGCTGGCGGGCGCCTCGGCGGCGAGGTCTTCCGCTGCAATTTCGCGGTAGCTGAGGTTCGGCACGCCAGCCTCCAGCGCATGCAGCTGGGCCACCTTCAGGGGCTTGGTGGACAGATCAATGCCCAGCACCTCAGCACCGCGCCGGGCCATGGATTCGGACAGGATGCCGCCGCCACAACCGATGTCCACCACACGCTGGCCCTTCAGCGCGGCCTTGCCGGCGATCCAGTCCAGGCGCAGCGGATTGATCTCATGCAAGGGGCGGAAGTCGCCCTCGGTGTCCCACCACTTGTGGGCCAGGTCGCCGAACTTGGCAAGCTCTTGCGGATCGGCGTTGATCATGGCGGCGGGGCCCTGGGGCGGGATCAAATTACCCGCAATGCATCAAGCTTGGGCGGTGCGAGCTCGGGCGGGGCGGTGGGCGAGAACGGGATCGGGTCGGGGTCGGTGCAGATCGCCGTACGCATCAGCCTTGACCGATCAGCCTCAACCCATCAGCGTCAGCCCATCAGCGTCGGCCGGGTTGCGGCACGACCTTCAAATCGCCGGGCAGTGAGGCCAGATAGGCCGCCACCTGCTTGACTTCGGCGCTGCTGAAGACGAGTTTTTTCTTGCCGTCGGCTTCTTGCACCACTTGGCTGCGCATGACCGCGTTGCTGCGGCCGACCTGTGGGTTGCCATCGATATGGTAGGAGCGCAACGCCACCGTCAGGTAATCGGCATGCTGGCCGGCCAGGCGCGGGTAGCTGGGATCGATGGGGGTGCTGAAGTTGGCGCCGTGGCAGGCCACACAGGCGGCGAGCTTGCCTTTCAAGGCCTCGGGCAACTTGGCGGCGACGGCCTCGGTGGCTGGCTTGGCAGCGGCGGCGGAGTCTTTGCCCTGGCCTTCATAGTACGCAGCCAGATCGGCCATGTCTTGATCATTCAAGGAGCCGGCAATGGCGCGCATGGTCGGGTGTTTGCGGTCGCCCTTGGCATAGGCCTGCAGCGAGGCGACGATGTACTTGCCGCCCTGGCCGGCAATCATGGGCACCTTGTGGATCTCGGGGAACGAGGCCTGGTAGCCGACGATGCCGTGGCAGCCTATGCACATCGCCGCCTTGGCAGCACCTTTGGCGGCATCACCCGCCTTGGCGTCCTGCGCCATCGTGGCGGAGCACAGGCCAAAGGTGGCCAGCAACAGGGTCAACAACGAAGGAATGGCTTTCTTGATCATTGCGCGGACATCGGTTGGGGGTGATGGGTGACGGGCGTGGTGGTGGGCGTGGTGGCGGGCGCTGTGGAGATCATCGTCGCGGTCACATCCACACCAAGCGTGATATGCAGGCCCGTCGCGGCTGGCTGAGCCCGGCAGCAGGCAATCGGCGGATTATAGAGGGGCACCTATACTGGCCCGAACCCCCAAGCCGCCGCGCAAGTCGCGCCCTACCCCCATGAAATTTCAAGGCTCCGACAACTACGTCGCCACCCAAGACCTGATGCTCGCGGTCAATGCGGCCATCACGCTCAAGCGCCCTTTGCTGGTCAAGGGCGAGCCCGGCACCGGCAAGACCATGCTGGCCGAAGAGGTCTCCACCGCGCTGAACATGCCACTGCTGCAATGGCACATCAAGAGCACCACCAAGGCGCAGCAGGGACTGTACGAATACGACGCCGTGAGCCGGCTGCGCGACAGCCAGCTCGGTGACGAGAAGGTCAAGAGCATCGAGAACTACATCGTCAAAGGCGTGCTGTGGCAGGCCTTCAACGCCGACCAGCAGGTGGCGCTGTTGATTGACGAGGTCGACAAGGCCGACATCGAGTTTCCGAACGACCTGCTGCGCGAACTGGACCGCATGGAGTTCTACGTTTATGAGACGCGCGAGCTGGTCAAGGCCAAGCACCGGCCGGTGGTGTTCATCACCTCGAACAACGAAAAAGAACTGCCCGACGCCTTCTTGCGCCGCTGCTTCTTCCACTACATCAAGTTCCCCGATGCCGAGACGATGAAGCAGATCATCGACGTGCATTTCCCCGGCTTGAAAAAAGAGCTGCTGACGGCCGCAATGAAGACGTTTTATGACGTTCGCGGCCTGCCCGGCCTGAAGAAAAAGCCCAGCACCTCAGAGCTGCTGGATTGGCTCAAGCTGCTGGTGGCCGAAGACATTCCGCTCGAAGCGCTGCAGAGCAAGGACGACAAGGTCGCCGTGCCGCCCCTGGTGGGCGCCTTGCTGAAGAACGAGCAGGACGTGACGCTGTTCGAGAAGCTGGTGTTCATGCAGCGGCATAACCGCTGAATCGTACCGACACCACCGAGCCAACAGCGCGCACGATGACCGCTGCCCTGCCCAAGATCACCGAACCCGTCACGCTGAGCGGCCAGCACGCCAAATTGCTGCCGCTCTCGCCGGCCCACTGCGCCGGCCTGATCGATGCCGTCAAGGATGGCGAGCTGTGGCGGCTGTGGTACACGGCCATCCCCACGCCTGAGGCCATGGCCGCTGAAATTGCGCGCCGCCTGGGCCTGCAGGCCAGCGCTGCGATGCTGCCCTTCACGGTGTTCGACGCCAGCGGCAAGATCGTCGGCATGACGACCTACATGAACGTCGACAACGCCCAGCAGCGCCTGGAGATCGGCTCCACCTGGTACGCCAGGTGCGTGCAGCGCACGCCCTTGAACACCGAGTGCAAACGCCTGCTGCTGGGCCACGCCTTCGACACCCTGGGCTGCATCGCGGTGGAATTTCGCACCCACCGCTTCAACACGCAGAGCCGGCGCGCCATCGAGCGCCTGGGCGCGCAGCAAGACGGCATCCTGCGCAACCACCAGCGCGCCGGCAATGGCACGCTGCGCGACACCGTGGTCTACAGCATCACCGCCGATGAGTGGCCCACGGTGGCCGCGCACCTGGACTTTCAGCTCACCCGCCACTCCACCTGAACCCTGCAGCCGCCGCAGCAGCCATGGCCAGAAAAAAACCGATCACGGTCGATCACCTCTGGCAGATGGAGCGTGTTGGCGCGCTCAGCCTGTCGCCCGATGGCGCCCAGGTGGTCACGTCGGTCAGCCGTTATTCGATGGACGACAACAAGGCGTCCAGCACGCTGTGGCTGCTGTCCACCCTGGGCGGCCAGCCGCGGCCGCTGACGCAATGCGGCGACAAAGACGGCCAGCCGCGGTTCTCACCCCAGGGTGATCGCATCGGCTTCATTGCGCGGCGCGAGCAGCAGGGCCGCAAGGATGAAGAGGCGCAGTTCTATGCCATCGCCGTGGATGGCGGCGAGGCCCAGCGCCTGAGCGATGTCGCCACCGGCATCGAGGCCTTTCGCTGGTGCCCGGATGGCCGGCGCATCGTCTTCACGTCCTGGGTGTGGCCGGGCCTCAAGGGCAGCGCAGCGCAAGCCAAGGCATTGAAGGCGCACAAGTCGCGCAAGGAGAGCGGCTACGCCACCAGCGAGGGCTTCTACCGCTATTGGGACCACTTCATTCCCATGGGCCGGGTGGCGCATCTGCATGTGCTTGACACCGCCACCGGCAAGCTGCGTGATTTGTTTGAAGGCAGCGGCTATGAGCTCTCGCGCAGCGAGCCCGATGGCAACAGTTTCGATGTCTCGCCCGACGGCCGCAAGGCGGTGTTCGCCTACGACCCGGCCGCCGACAAGCGCAGCGATGGCCGTTTTGCGCTGGCCGAGATCGATCTGCGCAGCGGCAAGATCACGCCCATCGCTGTGGACGCGCAGTGGAATTTCAGCGCCCCGCGCTACAGCGCCGATGGTGCGCGCGTGGCCTTCATCGCCGCCCACAAAGGCCTCAAGCACACCCAGCCCGGGCGCCTGGCGATCTGGGAGCGCGGCAGCGGCCATGAGGTGCTGAGCACCGAGTGGGACCATGAGGTGCAGGGCCCGTTGCTGTGGACTGACGATGGTGAGGCCGTACTGCTGGCCGCGGAAGACCAAGGCCAACGCCACCTGTGGCGTTTTGATTTGGCCACGCGCAGCGCCAGGGTCATGGTCAAAGGCGGCTGGCTGCAGGCCTGGGACGGCGCCGCCGGCACGCTGGTGACCGCGGCCGATGCGGCTAACCACCCGGTGCAGGTGCAGGCCCATGCGCTGGTGTCGCACGAAAACCCGGTGCTTGGCCAACCCAGCACGGGCAGCCAGCGCAGCCTGCGCATCGAGCGCTTCAACGATGGCGTGATGGCTGGCCTGCAGCTCGGCCGGCATGAACCCGTCTGGGTACGTGGCGCGCAGGGCGACAAGGTGCAGGTCTGGCTGTTCTACCCGCCCGGCTTCGATGCCAGCAAGAAATACCCGCTGCTGCAGGTGATCCATGGCGGGCCGCACACGTCCGTCGGGGACAACTGGCACTACCGCTGGAACAACGCCGCCTTTGCCGCCCAGGGCTATGTGGTGGCGGTGGTCAATTACCACGGCTCCACCGGCTTTGGCTATGCCTTCACCGACAGCATCACCCACCGTTGGGGCGAGCTCGAGCTGCAGGATCTGGAGGCCGCGACCACCGCCTTGCTGCGCAAGCCCTTCATCGACAAACAGCGTGTCTTCGCCGCCGGCGGCAGCTACGGCGGCTACATGGTCGCCTGGATGAATGGCCATGTGAAACCTGGCCGCTACCGGGCCTATGTCTGCCATGCCGGCTGCTTTGACTGGACGGCCATGTTTGCCGACGACGCCTGGGCCTGGCATGCCAAGGAGCTGGGCGCCTGGTATTGGGACGACCTGGACCACATCCACAAACAAAGCCCGCATGCCTTTGCCAGCGCCATGCACACGCCCACCCTGGTGATCCACGGCGCGCTCGACTACCGCGTGCCCGATGCCCAGGGCCTGGCCTACTACAACACGCTCAAGGCGCGCGATGTCGACGCCCGGCTGCTGTGGTTTGCCGATGAAAACCACTGGATCCTGAAGCCGCGCAACAGCCGGCAGTGGTATGGCGAGTTCTTTGCCTGGCTGGCGCAGCACGACCCTGCGCGCGCCGCCGACAAGCTCACGCGCGCCACCGGCGCCCAGGCCACCAAGGCAGTGGCCCGCAGCAAGCCGCAGGCCTGATCAGCCCGGCGCGGGCCGCGCCACCACGGTGCGATTGCGGCCACTGCGTTTGGCCTGCAGCATGGCCTGATCGGCACGGTCCAGCGCACGCTGTGCGGGCTCCTGGGCATCGTCGGCGATGGCCACGCCGATCGACACCGTCAATCGAATGGTGTGGTGTCGCCAGCTGATTTCAGTGTCGCCAATGGCCTGGCGCAAGCGCTCCGCAGCGCGGCGCGCCGAGACCAGATCGGCGCGCGGCAGCAGCACGCAGAACTCTTCGCCACCCAGGCGGCCGACCACGTCGACATCACGCGCCGAGGCCGTCAACAGCTGGGCCAGCGTGATCAGCACCGCGTCACCCGCGGCATGTCCCAGGGTGTCATTGATGTCCTTGAAATGGTCCACGTCCAACATCAGCAAGGCATAGGCCTCGTCATAGCGCCCCAGCCAGCGGTGATGGCCATCGAGCTGGCGCGTCCACTCCATGCGGTTGTACAAACCCGTGAGCGCATCGCGCTGCGACAAATGCCTCAAGCCCGCTACGCTGCGCAGCACCACGGCCCAGGCCAGGCCCGCATGCAGGCTGAAGGACAACAGCACCCACAGCAGCGCCGCCGCCTCCACCAAACCCGAGGCCATGGCCAGCTCGGCCGCATCGCCGGCAGAAGGGGCAAGCGCGCCCACAGCAATGGACAGCCGCCCCGCGGCGGCCCCGCTGACCCCGGTAGCCAGGATGGAGGCCCCAGCCCACTGCGGCGCCAGGATGGCAAACGCCGCTCCTTTGCCAAACTCTGCGCGCAGCGCCGGCCAGGCCTGCGTGGCGCCCTGCATCAGCACCCACAGCAGCCCGACCGCGGTGGTCATGCCCCGCAGCCCGCTGGCTTGTGCCGGCCACAGCACCTCCGCCAGCACCAGGGCGATGGCCACCATGCCCAGCAGCAGCAGGGCTTGGGCGTCGTCAAACTTCAAATTGAGCAAGGCCCGCAGCCCGCGACGCAACATCAGTGCGGCCGTGATCGCCGACAGTTGCGCCACGGTGATGGCAATGGCCGAAGGTCCTGCATCGCTGCCCAGCAAGCACCCGGCCGACAGCGCCGCCAACCCGGCTGATGCGGACCATTGCGTGCAGGCCATGTGAAATCCCGCCAGCCGGCGGGCGCTCAACGCCCAGGCCGCAGCCACCAGCAGCTGCCACATCAGCAGCGCCAGCATAAGGAGCGCAACACTTGCCTTCATCGGCCTTGATTCGGCCGATCACGGCCGGGCTTGAGGCCGCGTCCTGCGCAGGCACTGGCGCGCCCAGCGCCTTGCGGTTGAATATCACGCCAACGCCACATGCCAACCCGCGCCGCACGGTGCGGCTATGCTTGGCACACGCCCATCCGCCGAACCACCGCTGGACCACCCGCCATGCTGATCAACTTTTTCTACACCCTGCGCGCCGCCAAGCTCAAGGTCTCGGTCAAGGAATATCTGATGCTGCTCGAGGCCATGAAGGCCGGCGTCATCGACACCTCCATCGATGAGTTTTACTACCTGGCGCGGGCCTCGCTGGTGAAGGACGAATCGCAGTTCGACAAGTTCGACCGCGCCTTCGGGGCCTATTTCAAGGGCGTGGAAATGCTCGCCGATTTCACCCAGGAGTTGCCGCTGGAATGGCTGCGCAAGAACCTCGAGCTCGAGCTCAGCGCCGAGGAAAAAGCCAAGATCGAGAAGATGGGTTGGGATGAGCTGATGGAGACCTTGAAGAAGCGCTTCGAGGAGCAAAAAGAACGCCACGAGGGTGGCAGCAAATGGATAGGCACAGGCGGCACCAGCCCCTTTGGTGCCTATGGTGTGAATCCGCAAGGCATCCGCATCGGGCAGGACAAAGGCCGCAACAAAAGCGCCGTGAAGGTCTGGGACCAGCGCGCCTACAAGGACTACGACGACGACCTCGAACTCGGCACGCGCAACATCAAGGTCGCCCTGCGCCGCCTGCGCCGCTTTGCCCGCGAGGGCGCGGCCGAAGAGCTGGACCTGGACGACACCATCCACTGCACCGCGGCCAACGCCGGCATGCTCGACATCAAGCTCGTGCCCGAGCGCCACAACAAGGTCAAGGTGCTGCTGCTGATGGACGTGGGCGGTACCATGGATGAGCACATCCACCGCGTGGAAGAGCTGTTCTCGGCCACCAAGAGCGAGTTCAAGCACCTGGAGTTCTATTACTTCCACAACTGCGTGTATGACTTTGTCTGGAAGAACAACCGCCGCCGCTTCAGCGAGAAAACCCCCACCTGGGACGTCATCCGCAAGTACAACAAGGACTACAAGCTGATCTTTGTCGGCGACGCCACCATGAGCCCGTATGAAATCCTGCAGCCCGGCGGCAGCGTCGAATACAACAACGAAGAGCCGGGTGCCGAGTGGATCCAGCGCCTTACAAACGCCTTCCCCAAGTTCGCCTGGATCAACCCCGAGCCGCCCGGCGTGTGGCAGTACCGGCAGAGCATCTCGGTGATCCAGCAGTTGACGAATCAGCGCATGTTCCCGCTGTCCCTGAGCGGCCTGGAAGGCGCCATGCGGCTGCTCAGCAAGTGAGGCCAGGCGCGTGCCGCGGCAGGGCGCCGCGGCCCGCGCCAGGGTGATCGAGCCAGGTGTGCTGACCCGAATTCATGGCGCCCTGCTGATCGCCGCCGGCCTGGGTGGATTGGGTGGCTGTGCGTCGATGGCCGAGCGCTTAGGCGGCCTGGTCGGTGGGCCAGGGGCCAGCACACTCAGCAGCACCTCCACCCCAGACCACGGCGCCGCTTCGCCGGGCCTGATGCTTGACATCGACGCCCCGGCCGAGCTCAAGGCCGTGCTGGGCCAGCACCTGGATCTGGCCCGGCTGGCGCAACTGCCCGACAGCGAAGCGCCCGATGCCTCAGAGATCACCCGCCTGATGGCCGCGGCACCAGCGCAGGCGCGCACGCTGCTGCAGACCGAGGGCTACTTCGCGGCCGAGGTCGCGGTGCAGCGCCAGCCCGGCGCGCCACGGCACCTGCAACTGAAGGTTAGGCCTGGTGTGCGCGCCAGGGTGGCCAGCGTCGAGGTGCGCGCAATGGGCGCCCTGGCACAACAGGCGAGGGCCGAGACCGGGCCGGGGGAGATGCAGGCGACCCAGCCGGCGGTGCAGCTCCAGGCCAAGGCACTGCTGCAGCGTCTGCAGACCAGCGGCGATTTGCGCCGCGGAGACGCTTTTCGCAACAACGCCTGGGCGGACAGCAAACAGCAGTGGCTGGCCACGCTGCGCGCTGCCGGCTACGCCAGCGCGCGATTGCGCAGCAGTGCCGCCGATGTGGATGTGGCCAGCGCCAGTGTGGCCTTGAGCGTGCTGCTCGACAGCGGCCCACTGCACCTGGCCGGACCGCTGCAGGTGCAGGGGCTCAAGCAGCACGATCTGCAGACGGTGCACAACCTGGCCAGCTTTGCCACTGGCCAGCCGCTGACCGAGAGCGCTCTGCTTGATTTCCAGGATCGGCTGCAAAAAATTGGCTTGTTCGAGGCGGTCTCGGTGACCTACCTTGCGCAGGACCCCACCGACACGGGCGTGCAGCAGGGCGCACAAGTGACCATGCCCTTGGGCGCGCCCGCCGCCTCGCTGGCCGCCGTGGATCGGCCCGCAGCCATGCTGGTGCAGGTGCCGGTGCAGGTGCAACTGCGCGAACTGCCGCTGCAGCAAGCCACCGTCGGTCTGGGCTGGAGCACCGACAGCGGCCCACGGGCCTCACTGGACCACACCCACAGGCGGTTGTTCGGCCGGGCCATCACGGCGCACAACAAGCTCGAATGGGGCCGCGATGCGCAGCGCTGGTCGGGTGACTTTTTCAGCCACCCCGGCCCCGGCTTCACGCGCTGGTTACTGGGCGCACAGCTCGAACGCCTGAACGGCCAAAACGATGTTGTCGTGTCACAGCGCCTGCGCCTGGGTCGCACCCAGGACACGTCCACCATTGAACGCCTTGTCTTTGTCGAGGCGTTGAGCTCGCGCCAGACGAGCGTTGGCAGCAGCAGCCTGAGCAACGCCGGCAAGAGCGATGCCCAGGCCCTCAGCGCCAACCTGCACCTCGTCCTGCGCCGCCTGGACAACGTGTTGCTGCCCACCCAAGGTGCCAGTCTGAGCCTGCAGCTCGGCGTCGGCCAGGCGCGCAGCGCACAAGCGGAATCCGGCCCCTTCACCCGGCTGTTAGGCCGCTTCACCGTGTACCGGCCCATCGATCTGTTGGGCGCGCCGTGGTACGCCAAGGCGCGCATTGAAGCCGGCCAGATCATCAAGCGCGAGGCCGTGGCGGTGCCCGAGGCCTTGGGCTTTCGTGCCGGCGGTGATGAATCTGTGCGCGGCTATGAGCACCGCAGCCTGGCACCACAACTTGGTGGCAGCGACCTCAGTGGCAACGTCCTGATCACAGGCAGCGCCGAGTTGGCGCGTCCCATTTCAGCCGCGCTGCCGGCGCTGTGGGGCGCCGTGTTCGTCGATGCCGGCAATGCCGCGCTGCGCTGGCAAGATTTGCGCCCGGTGTTTGGCTACGGCCTTGGTGTGCGCTGGCGCAGCCCCATCGGCCCGGTGCGCGCCGACCTGGCCTGGGCCGATGCCCTGCACAGGTGGCGGCTGCACCTGTCGGCGGGCGTGAGTTTTTGAAGCGGCGGCGCAGGCCATGAAGCCCCACCCTGCCGATCCGGACGGCGATCCAGGCGCAGTGCCGAATGAGCCGGGTGGCGGCGACGCGCCCGTCTCGGCCAATGGCGCCGACGCGCCGGTCTCGGCCGATGGGGCAGGCGCGGCGATTGCGGCAACCACGCAGCCCCATCCGACGACGACCCCGGCGCAAGCTGCGCCCTCCGGCGCAGCCGGCGAAGTGGCCTCTGACCAGCGCGCCCGCAGGCCCTTGTGGCCCCTGCGCCCACTGGCCGCGCTGGCCACCCTGGCCCTGTTGACCGTCGCACTGCTGGGTGGCCTAACGGCCACGATGCTGGTGCTGTGGCAATCCCCCACCACCCTGCCCTGGCTGCTGCGCCAGATGCCCGGCCTGCAGGTGCAAGGCGTGCGCGGCAGCCTGGCCAGCGGCAGCCTGCAAATAGCGCAATTGCAATGGGCCATGCCTGGCGGCGCCGGCAAGCTGACGGTGCACGCGCTTGAGCTCGATGGCATGGCCTTGGCCTGGCGCCCACAAGCCACGCCGCCCTGGGCGGCCACGCTGGCCCGCGCCCGGGCGGCCAGCGTCCACTGGCGCAGCGCCGCCACTGGCCCGCCCGCCCAGGCGCCGCTGCGGCTGCAGCTGCCGGTGTCGCTGGGCGTAGCCGAGCTGGCCATCGCCAGCCTGCAGATCGACGATCTGCCCGTGGTGCAGGGCCTGCGCGCCAGGCTGGATCTGGGCGCCGAGAACGGCGCCGCGCACGCCATCGAGTCGCTCACTTTGACTGTTGAAAATGCCAGGCTGGCAGGCGCCCTGCGCCTGGCCAGCGGCGCGCCGCTGCAGTTGTCCGGCCAGCTTCAGGCGCGGTCCACCAGCGGCACACCGTGGCAGGGCAGCGCCGGCCTGGGCGGCACGCTGGCGCGCATCGAATTGAAGCTGCAGTTGCAGGGCCAGGGCCTGGCCGGCCATCCCCAGCCCGCGCTGCAGGCGCAGGCACGGCTCGAGCCTTGGTCAGCCTGGCCGCTCAAGGCCCTGCAGATGAGCGTGGAGCAATTCGATCTGGCCAGCCTGTCGCAGCAGGCGCCGCGCACCGCCCTCAGCGGCCAGGCCCGCATCCAGTCGCAGGGTCTGGATGAGCCGGCGCAGGCGCAGGTGCAACTGCGCAACAGCGCCGCCGGCCGCTGGGACAGCGGTCACCTGCCGCTGCGCAGCATCACCCTGAGCGCTGCCGCCGTGCCACGCCAAGCGGGCGATGTGCGCATCGAATCCTTTGATCTGCAACTGGGCGACCAGACCCACAGCGCCGGCCGCGCCCAGGGTGCTGGCCGCTGGCAAGGTGATCGCCTCACGCTACAGCTCGAAGCCAGCGAGGTGCAGCCCGCCCTGCTGGACGCCCGCGCCGCGCCCATGCGCCTTTCGGGGCCCATGCAAGTGGTGCTGGATCTGCCGGCCTTGACAGCGCCTGCGGCCACAGCGCCAAGGGCCGCGCCAGGCACAGCGCCAAACACGACGCCAAGGGCCGTGCCAAGCACAGCGCCAGGCACCACGCCGGCCGCCACCGCGGCCACCCCTGCGCGGCCTGCAACCCCCACCCCCTGGCGCGCCCAGGTCCAGGCCCAATTGCAAGGCCGCAGCGCCGATGGCCGCGGCACGGCCATGCAGCTCGTGCTCGATGCCGACATCGCCGCCCAGCGCATCGAGCTGCGCCGCTTGCAGGCCAAGGCCGGTGAGGCCCAGGCCACGCTCAGCGGCCTGGCGCAGCGCGAGGGCCCAGCCTGGCGCCTGCACGGTGAGGGCCAGCTGCAAGGCTTCGATCCCCTGCCTTGGTGGCGTGGCGCCGAGGCCTCGGTCTGGCGCCGCGGGCCGCATCGACTGGAAGGCAACATCAGCGCCGCGCTGCTGTGGCGCGATGGCCAGTCCAGTGGCTGGCAGGCCCTGGCCGGCGAAGTCGATGTGGTGCTGGCCCGCAGCCTGATCTCAGGCACGCCGCTGGCCGGTGACATTCACCTGCGCACACAAGCGGAAGGGCTGGCTGTGCGTGCCGCCTTGCAGTCCGGCCCCAACACGCTGCGTCTGGAGGGCCAGCATGCCCCCGAGCCACAACACCAGCGCTGGTCGCTGGAGCTGCAGGCGCCTGCACTCGACAGCCTGCAGCCGCTGGCGCGCTGGGTGGCCGAGCTGGCGCCGGGCAGCGCCGACTGGCTGCCCCGGGCCGGCCGCATCGAGGCCCAGGCGCAACTCACAGGCAGTGGCGATGATCTGCGCAGCAGTGGCAGCCTGCGCGCCTCGGGCCTGCGCAGCGCGCTGCTGCGCATCGATGCGGTGCAGGCCGAGTGGCAGGTGCGCGACATGGCCAGGGCCGGCTTGGCTGGGGCCGGCTTGGCTGGTACACCGGGCTCAGCGCCAGCGGCCGGCACGCCAGCGGGCGACGCCGCGCACAGCGCCGCCGCGCCCCTGTCCATTCAACTCAATGCCCAGGGCCTGGACTACGCCGGCCAGCGTGTCGATCGCCTCGAGGCCGTGATGCATGGCAGGGCCGGCCAGCACCAACTGCGCGGCCTGATCGACAGCCCGGCGCGGCCGCCGGCCTGGACGGAGAAGCTGCTGGGCCCAGCCGGCACCGGCACGCGGCTGGAGCTGCGCGGCCAGGGCCGCTGGCAGCGCGATGGTGATGCCGGCCCGCTGTGGCAATGGCAAGGCATGAGCCTGGCCGCGGGCGCCCGCGACGCCCGTGGCAACAGCCGCCCCTGGTTGCTGGCGCAGGGCGTGCAGGCCGACTGGCGGCTCGATGCCCAGGGCGCCCCGCTCAGCCTGCGCCTGGCCCCGGGCCGGGTGCAGTTGCTGAGCACCGCGCTGCGCTGGAGCCAGGCCGAATGGTGGGCGGCGGGCGAGGCCGCCCCAGGTGCACCTGCCGCCGCGAAGACGGCTGAAAAGACGGCCGATAAAACGCCCGAAAAAGCGGCAGAACGCGGTCCTGGCTGGGCATTGAGCGCCGAGCTCGAAACCCTGGACGCCGCGGCCTGGCTCAAGCAGGTGCAGCCCAATTTCGGCTGGGGCGGCACGCTGCAGCTCGCCGGCCGCATTGACGTGAAAAGCGCGGCACGCTTTGATGCCGACATCGTGCTCGAACGCGCCAGTGGCGATCTGCAGGTCACAGACGATGTCGGCACGACCCAGGCGTTAGGCTTGAGTGAGCTGCGCCTGGCGCTGTCGGCACACGATGGCCTGTGGCAGTTTGCCCAGGGCCTGGCCGGCAGCCAGGTGGGCGAAATGGCCGGCGCACAACTGCTGCGCACCACGCCCGAGCGCCGCTGGCCAGCGGCCGACGCGCCGCTGCAGGGCGTGGTCGAGGCACGCGTCGCCCAGCTCGGCGTCTGGGGCTTGTGGGTGCCCGCCGGTTGGCGCCTGGGTGGCGCGCTGCACACCAGCGCCAGCTTCGGTGGCACCCTGGGCGCGCCCGAGTTCAGCGGCCGCATGCGCGGCCAAGACCTGAGCCTGCGCAACCTGCTGCAAGGCGTGCACCTGAGCGAGGGCGAGCTCGACATCACCCTGGCCGGTGACACCGCCCGCATCGAACGTGCGCGCCTGCGCGGTGGTGACGGCCACCTGCAGATCAGCGGCGATGCCACGCTGGGCGCCGCACCGCAGGCGCGCCTGCAACTCCAGGCGCAGCGCTTTCGCCTGCTGGGCCGGCTGGACAGGCGCATCACCGCCAGCGGCCAGGCCACCGCCCACATCAGTGCCGAGCGGCTCACCCTCGACGGCCAACTGCGCGTGGATGAAGGCCTGATCGATCTCAGCCAAAGCGACGCGCCAACGCTGGACAGCGATGTGCGCGTGCGCGCCCCGGCTGCGGCGGCGAGCGTGGCGGCGCACAAAGCAGCAGGCTCGGCAGCAGGCTCGGCGGCAGGTTCGGCGGCGGGTTCGGCGACGTCAAGCGCCGGCACTGCCGCAACATCGCCCCCAACCGCAGCGGCGGCGCCCTTGCCCGCCGCCCTGCGCAACGCCCAGGTGGCCCTGAGCATCGCCCTGGGCGATCAGCTCAAGCTGCGCGGCCGCGGCATCGACACCGGCCTGGCCGGCGAGCTGCGCCTATCCAGCCCGGCCGGTCAAGTCGCGCTCCACGGCACGGTGCGCGCGGTGGGTGGCAGCTACGCCGCCTATGGCCAGAAGCTGGAAATCGAGCGCAGCGAGATCGTCTTCAGCGGCGCGGCCAACAACCCGCGGCTGGACGTGCTGGCGGTGCGCCCCAATCTGGATGTGCAGGTCGGCGTGGCCATCACCGGCAGCGCCCAGCAGCCACGCATTCGCCTGGTCAGCCAGCCCGAGATGGCCGAGACGGACAAGCTCTCCTGGCTGGTGCTGGGCCGCGGCCCGGACGGCCTGGGTCGCGCCGATACCGCGTTATTGCAGCGTGCCGCAGTGGCCCTGCTGGCGGGCCCGGGCCAGGCGCCCACCGACCGTTTGCTCTCCACCCTGGGCCTGACCGATTTCTCGCTGCGCCAAACCGACGGCGAGGTGCGCGAGACCATCATCAGCTTGGGCAAGCAGCTCTCGCGCCGCTGGTATTTGGGCTACGAACGCAGCTTGAATGCCACCACCGGCACCTGGCAACTGGTCTACCGCATGGCCCAGCGCTTCACCCTGCGCGCGCAAACCGGTGAGGAAAGCTCGGTGGATGTGATCTGGGCCTGGCGCTGGAATTGAGGCCTGCCCTGTTCGCGCCGCGGCCCCGCGCTCGCGTCGCCATCAGGCCAGTTCCATCGACACGGCTGCGTGCAAGAATCCGCCCCCTTCGCCGCCGTAGTTCAATGGATAGAACGAGCGCCTCCTAAGCGCTAGATGTGGGTTCGATTCCCGCCGGGGGCGCCACGGCGCCACGGCGCCCAAGCGCCCAAGCGCCCAAGCGCCACGGCGCCACAGCGGCAGGCCCCCTGCCGCCGATCAGCCCCCGCGCAGTCGCGCCATGACATCCACCCCCATTTGCAGCAGCAAGTGCGGCAGGTCGATGAGCACCCAGTTTTCCACCAGCAAGCCGCCCTCGCAGCGCCAGTGGTCCATCACGCGCATGGTGATCGGCCCCTGGCTGGCGGGCACGCCAAGGTAGTCGCCCAAATTCGTGGCGTGGATGCTGGGCCAGCCGGTGGAAGCAACAAACGCCCCCTCGCCAAATCGCGCGCGGTGGTTGCCCCCTTTGCGGTCCGGAAAGGCGTGCAGAAACGGCGCCTGGTGGTGCCGCTCAAAGCCTGAAATAGCACGCGACGTACCTATGCCTCCGGGCCCGTACCACATCATGTCGGGGTGCCAGTGGCTGACCATGCCCATGCTCTTCAAATTGGCCTGATCAAAGCGCATCAGGCCGCCGATCATGGCCATCACCTGCGCCAGGCTGTCCTGCCCCTGCTGGGGATCGACCACGCCGCGCAGCAGGCCGTCGTGGCCATGCGGGCCGGGCACCAGCAGCTCCTGGCCGCGGCCTTTGGGCAATATGGGTCGGCCCGCCTGGCGCGCCAGTTCGACGATGTCCAGCAGGATGCGGGCCTCGGCAATGCGGCCATTCACCACGCGGTAGAACTCACCAAAACGCAGCGTGGCCAGCTCGCCTGTAGCCGGGATGCCCAGCCAATCGTGCTTGAAGTGCCCGATGTAGTGGCCAATGCAGGTGACCCACCAGCCCTCGCCGCCATCGAGCTTGCCGTCCCAGTGGCCGCCGAAGAACAGGTCGCTGCGGCGCTCGATGTCGGGGAAAGCCTGCTGCAGCGGCGCAAAGAAACCAGCGGCCACCGCCTCGGGCCCGATCAGCGCATTGATGGGGTGCCCCGCGTGCCACAGGCAATCGGGCGTCAGCAGCTCGCGGCAGCTGTGCTCAATCTGCGCGCCAGGCAAGCGCTGCGTCGCCTCCCAAACGCAACGCTTGGCGTCTGCCAGGCGCTGCGGGGCATCGGGCTGGGTCTCATAGGCCATGGACTCTCCGGTTTGAATAGGTATGCAAGGCCGAAAGTGTAGTCAGTGGCAAGCTTGGCCTCAAGCCTGAAACGCACCGATATCGGGTTAGCCCGGATGCCGCTGCCCGGCGTGCCGCACAGAATTGCATACGTATGCTTTTCAGGAGCCCCTCCCGTGATCCGTTACCTCAAACGCGGCAAGGACGCCGCGGCCATCGCCGAGACCGACGCCCAGGTGCGCGCCACGGTCGAGGCCATCTTGCTCGACATTGAAAAACGCGGTGACGACGCCGTGCGCGAGGCCTCGCGCAAATTCGACGGCTGGGACCCGGCCGAGTTCACGCTCAGCGCGGCGGCCATTGAAGCCGCAGTGAAGCAGCTCTCGGCGCGTGAGATCGAAGACATCCGCTTCGCGCAAACGCAGATCCGCAACTTCGCGCAAATCCAGCGCGACAGCATGAAGGACGTCGAGGTCGAGACCCTGCCCGGCGTGGTGCTGGGGCACACCCACATCCCGGTCAATGCGGTTGGGTGTTATGTGCCCGGCGGCAAGTACCCCATGATCGCCTCGGCACACATGAGCGTGCTCACCGCCAAGGTGGCCGGCGTGGCCCGCATCGTCGCCACCGCGCCGCCCTACCAGGGCGCGCCGCATCCGGCCATCGTCACAGCCATGCACTTTGCCGGCGCCGACCAGATCCTGGTTTTGGGCGGCGTGCAGGCGGTGGCCGCCATGGCCATCGGCACGCCATCGATCGCCGCGGTCGATATGTTGGTGGGCCCGGGCAACGCCTATGTGGCCGAGGCCAAACGCCAGCTCTATGGCCGCGTCGGTATCGATTTATTCGCCGGCCCGACCGAAACCCTGGTGATCGCCGACGACACCGTCGATGGCCAGATGTGCGCCGTCGATCTGCTGGGCCAGGCCGAGCATGGCCCCACCTCACCCGCGGTGCTGCTGACCACCAGCGAGCGCCTGGCGCGCGACACCCTGGCCGAGGTCGAACGCCAGCTCACCCTGCTGCCCACAGCCGGCATCGCCCGCCAGTCCTGGGCCGAGTTTGGCGAGGTCATCGTCTGCGACACGGTGGACGAGATGATCGCCAAGGCCGACGACATCGCCAGTGAACATGTGCAGGTCATGACCGCCGACCCCGACCTGTTCTTGCGCCGCCTGCGCAACTACGGCGCGCTGTTTCTGGGCCCGCGCACCAATGTCAGTTTTGGCGACAAGGTGATAGGCACCAACCACACCCTGCCGACGAAGAAAAACGCCCGCTACACCGGCGGCCTGTGGGTGGGCAAATTCTTGAAGACCTGCACCTACCAGCGCGTGCTCACCGACGAGGCCAGCGCCATGATCGGCGAGGTCTGCTCGCGCCTTTGCCACATGGAAAACTTTGCCGGCCATGGTGAGCAGGCCAATCTGCGTGTGCGCCGCTATGGGCACAGGGATGTGGCCTGGTATGAGCCGGTGCAGGCCGCAGCACAGGGCGCGCCAGGCGCACAAGGCGCACCGGGTGCACCCGGCGCATGATCTGCTAACACCTCATCCACATGCCCTTGCCCCGCACCCCCAGCCTGCGCCTGGACGGCCGGCGCGCTCTGGTGGCCGGCGCCGGCCGCGGCCTGGGCCTGGCCTGCGCAGCGGCCCTGGCCCAGGCCGGTGCGGCAGTCACCCTGCTGTCGCGCAGCGCGGCTGAGCTCGATGCCCTGGCCGCGGCCATCCGCGCCGAGGGCGGCCAGGCCGACACCCTGGTGCTTGATGTCACCGATGCCGCCGCAGTGCGCGCCGCGCTGGCCGCACGAGCGCCCTACCAGGTGCTGGTCAACAGCGCTGGCACCAACCGCCCGGCGCTGCTCGTGGACACGCCGGACGCCGACATCAGCGCCGTTTTCAATCTCAATGTCAGCGCCGCCTTCACCCTGGCGCGCGAGGTGGCACGCGGCCTGATCGCAGCGCAGTTGCCCGGCTCGATCATCACGATGTCGTCGCAAATGGGCCATGTCGGCAGCCCGCGGCGCACGGTCTACTGCGCCAGCAAACACGCTGTGGAAGGCATGACCAAGGCCCTGGCCTGGGAGCTGGGCGCGCAGCGCATCCGCGTCAACACCCTGTGCCCGACCTTCATCGAGACACCGCTGACCAAGCCCATGCTGGCCGACCCCAAGTTTCTCGATTTCGTGCTCGGCAAGATCGCCCTGGGGCGCCTGGGCCAGGTAGAGGACATCATGGGCGCCGTGCTGTTTTTGGCCAGCGACGCCGCGGCCATGGTCACCGGCAGCGCCTTGATGGTGGATGGCGGCTGGACGGCGGCCTGATGACCATTGGCCGCTTGACACATGGGTTAGCCCACTCATGAAGACCAACATCACGTCATTCGATGTCGCCCGCCTGGCCGAGGTGTCGCAGTCCGCCGTCAGCCGCACCTTCACGCCCGGCGCCAGTGTGTCCGATGCCACCCGGCGCAAGGTGCTCGACGCCGCGCGCAAGCTCGGCTACCGGCCCAACGCCCATGCGCGCAGCCTGATCACCAAGCGCTCGCGCATCATCGGCCTGGTGCTGTCGCAGCTCGAAAACCTGTTTTACCCCATGGCCTTGCAGTGCCTGGCCCAGCGCTTGCAGCGCGATGGCTACCACGTGCTGCTCTTCGTCACCGAAAACGCCAATGCCGACGAGCTGGTGAGTGAAATCCTGCAGTACCACGTCGATGGCATCGTGCTGGCTTCCACGACGCTGTCCTCGGGCTTGGCTCAGCGCT
>JAYSSS010000152.1:0-19730 GCA_043720415.1 Ideonella sp. | reverse complement strand
GACTGGCCATCGGGTGCGCTCCTTGACAATGAGCGCCCAGCTTACGCAGCCAATGGCTCATAGGATGAGCCAGGCTGAGGCAAGTTTCTAATCAGGTCGGGCGATGTGCTTTGGTATTCCACCGACACCCTGAGTGGATCGTCCGGCTCACCTGTCTTCAACAACGACTGGTACGTGGTCGCGTTGCACCACAGTGGTGTGCCACTGACCAATGCCCAAGGCCGACTTCAGACCGTCGACGGTCGAGACTTCGATCCTGCACGCGACAGCGAAGCGTCGATCCAGTGGATCGCGAACGAGGGCGTACGGGTTTCACGCATCCTTGCGCAATAGCAAGCAGCAAGGGCCGATCACCCCTTGCTGAGACCGGTCTTCGCGGCCACACCAGAAGGCGTGCACCTTCGAATGGCGCAGTCCATCGTGTACACAGCCGGCCCCGCCTTGCCGGCCTGTGCCACAGCCACCTCAACCCTGCCTTTGGAGCCCACCATGTCCGGGAATTTTGCTGATACCGAGCGCCTGGTTTCGTTGACCCTGGGCGTGGCCGAGTCCGGTGCTGTACGCGTCGTCACCGCCAACGAATCCGTCACCGAAGCCAGCCCATCGGCAACCTCTCGGCCACCCACGTTCGATGTACCGTTTCAAGCCGATTACGCCGATCGCGCAGGTTTCGACCCTGACTTTCTGGGCACGGGCGCGCTGCGCGTGCACTTGCCCCGCATGGGCGACGCCGTGCTGGCTGCCGCGGCGCCGCTGCTGAAAAAAGTGGGTGACAACACCCATGTGCTGCACTACCACCACTACAGCCTGTCAATGCACAAGCAGCGGCGCCTGGCGCTGTACACCGCGGCCAACGTCGACTTTGGCGGACGATGGGATCTGTCGCGGCCTACCGATGTATGGCGTGCCGACCCGCGCATCGCTACCGACGCCCAGGTGACCGACTTCTACTACCGCGGCAACCAGTTTGATCGCGGTCACTTGACGCGACGTGAAGACCTTGAATACGGCCATACCCGCATGGCCGCATTGGTGTCCGCTGCCGACACCTGCCACTGGACGAACTGCACGCCACAGCACCAGCGCTTCAATCGAAGCAAGGCGCTGTGGCAAGGCATTGAGCGCTACATCCTGGAAGGCTCGATCAAGGCCGATGCCTTTCGCGTGCAGGTTTTCACCGGGCCGATCCTGGCCGAAGATGACCCGAGCTGGAAGGCCTTTCCCAAAATCCAGTATCCGGTGAGATTTTGGAAGCTTGTGGCGGCGGTGAACGCTGGCGGAAAGCTGTTTGCCACGGCCTACATCCTGGATCAAAGTGAAGTGATCGACGAGTACGGGATCGAGGAGGCGCGCACGGTGCCATTCGGTCCATTCAAGACCTTCCAGACCATGATCGCCGAGATTGAGCGCGAAACGGGCTTGACGTTTTGGAGCGGGCCCCAGACCAAACCCCTTGAGCTCAGTCAAGCCGATCCACTGCCCACAGCGCCCAGACGCTCGCGCCGGCAAGCTTCGCGCCTGGAATCTGCTGTCTCAGTCTTGGCCAATGGCGACAGGCTGTTGGCGTCACTGGATTCGATCTACCTCGGCGCGTGACGGGCGCACCGCCGCTCATTCGAGCGGCGTCAGCGTGCGCAGCCGCTCATTCGAGCGGCGTCAGCGTGCGCAGCCGCGGTGGCCGCCCCGCCTCAGCCCACCACCACCGCCCTGCGGTACTGCATGGCCTCGGCCAGATGCACGATGCCGATGTTTTGCACGCCGGCCAGATCGGCGATGCTGCGCGCCACCTTCAGCACCCGGTGCAGGGCGCGGCCGGACCAGCCCAGGCGCGCGGCGGCCAGGTGCACAAAGCGCGAGGCGGCGTCGTCCAGCGGGCACACGGCATCGAGCATGGCGGCTTGCAGGGCGGCATTGGCGCAGCCCTGGCGCGCCAACTGGCGGGTGCGTGCTGCGGCGACGCGGGCATGCACCGCGGCCGAGGTCTCGCCATCGGCCGGGCTCATCAGTTGCGCCGGCGGCACGGCGTTGACCTCCACCTGCACGTCGATGCGGTCCAGCAGCGGGCCTGAGAGCTTGCTGTGATAACGCGCAATCTGATCCGGCGTGCAGCGGCAGGCGCGGGCTTGAATGTGGCCGGGGCCATTTCCTATGGCCTGGCCCGCGCCCTGCGCACCGAGCCAGCCACAGGGGCAGGGGTTCATCGCCGCCACCAGCTGGAACGCCGCTGGGAAGGTGGCCTGGCGCGCGGCGCGCGAAATGGTGATGCGCCCGGCCTCCAGCGGCTCACGCAGAGCCTCCAGCGCCATGCGCGGAAATTCGGGCAGCTCATCGAGGAAGAGCACGCCACCGTGCGCCAGTGAAATCTCGCCCGGGCGCGGCGGCGAGCCACCGCCCACCAGGGCCACGGCGCTGGCCGAGTGGTGTGGGCTGCGCACCGGTCGGCAGCGCCACAGCGCCGGATCAAAGCCCGCCGGGGCCAGGCCTTGCAAGGCAGCGCTGGCCAGGGCCTCGTCATCCGTCATGGGCGGCAACAGGCCCGCCAGGCGCTGCGCCAGCATGGATTTGCCGGTGCCTGGCGGGCCCACCATCAGCAGGCTGTGGCCGCCGGCGGCGCAAATCTCCAGGGCGCGTTTGCTGGCCGCCTGGCCACGCACATCGCGCAGTTCGGGCATTGGCGCCGATGTCAGGCCGGGCGCGGCCACGCTGCGCGGCAAGGGCTCGGCGGCCTCGCCCGGCAGCATGGCGCGCACCACATCCAACAGGTGGGCCGCGCCGAAGACGCTGACGTGCTCAGCCAGCGCCGCCTCGCGCGCACTGGCCAGTGGCAGCACCAGGCTGCGCGGCGCGCCCGATCGGCCCAGCGCCAATGCCAAGGCCAGGGCGCCGCGCACCGGCCGCAGCTCTCCGGCCAGGGACAGCTCACCGGCAAATTCACATCCGGCCAGCCGCGCGGCATCCAGTTGGCCATCGGCCGCCAGGATGCCCAGGGCGATGGGCAGATCGAAGCGCCCGGATTCCTTGGGCAAATCGGCCGGCGCCAGATTGACCGTGATGCGCTTGTTGTTGGGGAAGGCCAGGCCGGAGTTGACCAGCGCGGCGCGCACGCGCTCGCGCGCCTCACGCACCTCGGTATCGGCCAGGCCCACCAGGGTGAAGCCCGGCAGGCCATTGGCCAGATGCACCTCGACCTGTACCTCAAGTGCGGCCAAGCCATCGAGCGCGCGGCTCGCAATCACTGCCAATGACATGTTGTTTTCTCCCTGCCGGCAATTCTGGGCACGCCCGCCTGCGTGCACCACCCGCAGGCGGGTGCCCTCTGATGGGGGTGGGGTGGCCAGGGCAAACGTGGCACCAACTCAGTGCGCAATGGCGGATTTCATGCGTTGACGCCCCAAAGCGGTGCGCCAAGTGCGCCTGAAACCGCCGCCACTTCACCGAAATGGGGCCTCACCATCGGGCGCAGAGTTGGCACGGAAGCTGCAACAGCAGCTTCCATTGCCCTGCCCATCCCACTGTGGAGTCATCCCCATGAAGAAAACGCTGCTCGCACTTTCCTTGATCGCGACTTTTGCCGCCCTGCCGTCGGCCGTTTATGCCGATGTCGCTTACAACGTCGGCGCCTTCACCGATTACCGCTACCGCGGCATCTCCCAAACCCGTGTCAAGCCCGCCATTCAAGCCGGCGTTGATTTCACCCAGGGTGCGTTCTATCTCGGCGCCTGGGCCTCGAACATCAAGTGGATCAGGGATGTGGGCGGCGACGCCTCGGCCGAGATCGATCTCTACGGCGGCTACAAAGGCGAGATCGCCAAGGACTTGAGCTATGACGTCGGCGTGCTGGCCTATGTCTACCCGAGCAACAAGCTCTCGCCCAGCGCCAACACCACCGAGATCTATGGCGCCATCACCTCCGGCCCTTTCACCGCCAAGTACTCGCACTCGGTGACCAACACCTTTGCCAACCCCGACAGCAAGAGCAGCTGGTACCTGGACCTGTCGGCCACCTTTGAAGTTGGTGGCGGCTGGAACCTGGTGCCGCACCTCGGGCACCAAAAAATTTCCGGCCCGTTCAGCGGCGTCGGCAGCTACACCGATTACTCTTTGACCTTGTCCAAGGATTTCAAGGGCCTGGTGCCCAGCATCGCCTTGGTGGGCACTGACGCCGACAAGGGCTTCTATTCGTCGCCGGTCGGTGGCAAGCAGTTGGGCAAGAGCGCACTCGTGCTGGGCCTGAAGTACAACTTCTGAGCGACCTAACGCCTAGGTCAAGGAGACATAACATGAAAATGGTCACCGCCGTCATCAAACCCTTCAAGCTCGATGAAGTGCGCGAAGCGCTCAGCGCCATTGGCGTGCAAGGCGTCACCGTCACCGAGGTCAAGGGTTTTGGCCGCCAGAAGGGCCACACCGAGCTCTATCGCGGCGCCGAATACGTCGTCGATTTCCTGCCCAAAGTGAAGATCGAGGCGGCCGTGGACGACGCCGTGGTGGATCGCGTGATCGAGGCCATCGAGGCCGCGGCACGCACCGGCAAGATCGGCGACGGCAAGATTTTTGTCTCGCCGCTTGAGCAGGTGGTGCGCATCCGCACCGGCGAGACCGGCAAAGAAGCGCTCTGATCTGAGCGCCTGACCGGGGCGGGCGCGGCGCAGGCTGCACCCAGCCCATCCCCAATTTCCAGCAGCTTGGCAAGACGCCTTTGG
Organism: Ideonella sp.; assembly: GCA_043720415.1. Lineage (GTDB taxonomy): Bacteria > Pseudomonadota > Gammaproteobacteria > Burkholderiales > Burkholderiaceae_C > Pseudaquabacterium. The sequence continues at coordinate 15,027 of JAYSSS010000152.1, read as the reverse complement.
GCGTCCTGCGGGGCGGCCGTGTGCCCAAATTTTGTTGAAGGACCCAAGCCATGAAAAGACTGCTCCTCACCGTCGCGTTGGCGCTCAGCGCCTTCGCCTTCACGGGGGTCGCCACAGCGCAAGACAGCGCTGCCTCGGCGCCCGCCGCCACGGCCGCGGCGGCTGTCGCCCCCGCCGCTGCGCCGGCAGCAGCACCTGCGGCCTCGGCCGCCGCCGCCGCAGCACCCGCCGCGGCGGCTGTCGCCCCCGTCGCCAACAAGGGCGACAACGCCTGGATGATGGTCTCCACCCTGCTGGTGATCATGATGACCATCCCCGGCCTGGCACTGTTTTACGGCGGCCTGGTGCGCAGCAAGAACATCCTGTCGGTGCTGATGCAGGTCATGGTCACCTTCTCGATGGTGGTGGTGCTGTGGGCGGTGTACGGCTACAGCCTGGCCTTCACCGAGGGCAACGCCTTCATCGGTGGCTTGGACCGCATGTTCATGAAGGGCATGTTTGACCCGATGAAGGGTGAGTTCGCCATGGCGGCCACCTTCAGCAAGGGCGTCTACATCCCCGAGCTGCTGTTCGCGGCCTTCCAGGCCACCTTCGCCGGCATCACCTGCTGCCTGGTGGTGGGCGCCTTTGCCGAGCGCATCAAGTTCTCTGCGGTGCTGCTGTTCATGGCGCTGTGGTTCACCTTCAGCTACCTGCCCATTGCCCACATGGTGTGGTTTTGGATGGGGCCGGATGCCTACAGCAGCAAGGCCGTGGTCGAGGCCTTGAACGCCAAGGCCGGCTACCTGTGGAACATGGGCGCGCTCGATTTCGCCGGTGGCACGGTGGTGCACATCAATGCCGCCGTGGCGGGCATCGTCGGCGCCTTCATGATCGGCAAGCGCGTGGGCTATGGCCGCGAAGCCATGGCACCGCACAACCTGCCCTTCACCATGGTGGGCGCGGCCATGTTGTGGGTGGGCTGGTTTGGTTTCAACGCCGGCTCGGCGCTGGAAGCCGGCAACTCCGCCGTGCTGGCCTTCATGAACACCTTCACCGCCACCTCGGCCGCGGTGCTGGCCTGGTGCCTGGGTGAATCGATGATGCGCGGCAAGGCCTCGATGCTGGGTGCGGCCTCGGGCGCCGTGGCCGGGCTGGTGGCCATCACGCCGGCGGCGGGCAATGTCGGCCTCATGGGCGCCATCGTCATCGGCTTTGTCGCCGGCTTCGCCTGCCTGTGGGGTGTGAGCGGCTTGAAGCGCATGTTAGGTGCTGACGACTCGCTCGATGTGTTTGGTGTGCACGGCGTGGGCGGCATCGTCGGCGCCTTGCTCACCGGCGTCTTCAACACCCAGGAATTGGGTGGCCCTGGCCTGGTGACCGATTGGGTCACCGCCACGGTGGGTTCCAACTCGGTCGGCACGCAGGTGTGGATTCAGTTGAAGGCCGTGCTGTTGACCATCGTCTGGTCGGGTGTGGTGGCGTTCGCCGCCTTCAAGATCGTTGACCTGACGATTGGCCTGCGCATCAGCGAAGAGGAAGAGCGCGAAGGCCTGGACATCAGCTCGCACGGCGAGACGGCCTACAGCAAGTGAAGTTGGTTTGAACCGGCGTCGCCGCGGCTTGCCGTGGGCGCCGGGTGGGTGGCAGAGCATTGGGCTTGTCTTCGGACAAGCCCTTTTTTCTTGGGGCTGGGGCCGGGCTTGAGATGGCACAAGCCAGCGCGGCAGGCGGCCTCCTAGAATTTGCCGCCCCCACCCCCAGGTGCCCCTGCATGGTCCCGCATCTCATCACCGCACTCACCGGCCCCATCAACGCGCTGGAGGCGCGCATCCTGGAATCGGTGCCCGCCATCGAGCGCTGGTTCCGCCTCGAATGGATGGAGCACACGCCACCGTTCTACACCGCCGTCGATCTGCGCAACGCCGGCTTCAAGCTGGCGCCGGTGGACACCGAGCTCTTCCCGCGTGGCTTCAACAACCTCACGGCCGAGATGCTGCCGCTGGCGGTGCAGGCGGCCATGGCGGCGGTGGAGAAAATCTGCCCCGAGGCCAAGAACCTGCTGCTGATCTGCGATGAGCAGGCGCGCAACCGCTTCTACCTGATGAATGTGCAGCGCCTGGTGCGCATCTTCACCCAGGCCGGCTTGAACGTGCGGTTAGGCAGCCTCGACCCTGCTGTGCAATCGCCCACACCGATGAACCTGCCCGATGGCAGTGAGCTGGTGCTCGAGCCCCTGAAGCGCTCGCGCGGGCGCCTGGGCCTGAAGGGCTTCGACCCCTGCACCATCCTGGTCAACAACGACCTGGCCGCCGGCGTGCCCATGGCATTGAAGAATCTGCATGAGCAGTTTTTGCTGCCACCGCTGCACGCCGGCTGGACGGTGCGGCGCAAATCTGTGCACTTCAAGAGTTATGAAGAAGTGGCCAAGCGCTTTGGCCGCTTGCTGGGCATGGACCCCTGGCTGATCCACCCGATGTACGGCCAATGCGGCCAGGTGGATTTTTCGCACCCGGCAGGGCTGGATTGCGTCAAGGGCCACGCCGATGCGCTGCTCACCAAGATCCGCCGCAAGTACAAGGACTACGGCATCAAGGACAGGCCCTTCGTCGTCGTCAAGGCCGACAACGGTGGCAGTGGCAGGGGTTTGCTGACGGTGCACGATGCCAAGCAGTTGGACGACATCGGCCAGCGGCTGCAGGCCAGCGGGCTGGCCGGCGCTGCGGCCCATGTCGCGGCGGGCGCGGGGCGCGCGGTGGGTGCGCCCGGCAGCAACGCACCCACCACCGAAGTCATCATCCAGGAAGGCGTGCCCACCTACGAACGCGTCAACGACGCCGTCGCCGAGCCCGTGGTCTACATGATCGACCGCTATGTGGTCGGCGGCTTTTACCGTGTGCACGCCGACCGCGGTGTCGATGAAAACTTGAGCGCCCCCGGCGCCAGCTTCGTGCCCCTGGCCTTCGACCAAAGCCACCACCTGCCGCGCCCGGGTGAGAAGCCTGGCGCCAGCGTGCCCAACCGCTTCTACATGTACGGCGTGGTGGCGCGCCTGGCCATGCTGGCAGCGAGTTATGAGCTCGAGGCCACCGATCCTGAGGCGGAAAACTTCGATTAGGGTCAGCGCCCGGGCGCCCCGAGCCGGCGCCGTTTGCAAGCGCACAATGCACGCCTTTCGGCAAGCGGCGCCGCCCGACTCGGCGCCCCCACTGTGAGTACGGCAACTGCTTCCAAGACCCCGGCCGCCCAGGCCGCGCTGACCCTCGGCGCCCTGGGCGTGGTCTATGGCGACATCGGCACCAGCCCGCTGTACGCGCTCAAAGAGGTATTCCACGGCGGCCATGTGCCGACCACGCCAGACAACATCCTGGGCGTGCTGTCGCTGATTTTCTGGACCATGACGCTCATCGTCTCGGTCAAGTACGTGCTGCTGATCTTGCGCGCCGACAACAACGGCGAGGGCGGCCTGATCGCCATGCTGGCCCTGGCCACCACCGCGGTGAAAGACCAGCCCCGCCTGCGCAGCGGCTTGATGACCGTGGGCCTCTTCGGCACGGCCATTTTTTATGGTGACGCTGTCATCACGCCGGCCATGACCGTGCTCGGCGCGGTCGAGGGCATCGATGTTTATGCGCCGAAGTACCACGACCTGATCCTGCCGCTGACGCTGCTGGTCATCACCGGCCTGTTTGCGGTGCAGCGCCTGGGCACCGGCGGCATTGGCCGCGCCTTTGGGCCGGTGATGCTGGTGTGGTTCATCGCCCTGGCCGCGCTTGGGCTGCCGCACATCCTGCGCGACCCCTCGGTGCTGGTGGCTGTGAACCCGATGTACGCCTTTGAGTTTTTCAACTCCCACCGTCTGGTGGCCTTTGTCGCCCTGGGCGCGGTGGTGCTGGTGGTCACCGGTGGCGAGGCGCTGTATGCCGATCTGGGCCACTTTGGCAAGAAGCCGATTCGCTGGGCCTGGTATGCCGTGGTCATGCCGGCCCTGGTGATCAACTACTTTGGCCAGGGCGCCATGCTGCTGCGCACCCCGGCGGCGGTGAAGAACCCCTTCTTCAACATGGCGCCGGCCTGGGCCGAGATCCCGCTGTTTTTGCTGGCCACGCTGGCCGCCATCGTCGCCTCGCAGGCGTTGATCACGGCGGCGTTTTCGGTCAGCAAGCAGGCCATTCAAATGGGCATCCTGCCGCGCCTGCAGGTGCGCCACACCTCGGCGCGCGACACCGGCCAGATCTATGTGCCCTTTGTCAACTGGGGCCTGTACGTCTTCATCGTGCTGGCGGTGGTGCTGTTCAAGAGCTCGTCGGCCCTGGCCGGGGCCTATGGCATTGCCGTGACCATCGACATGACCATCACCACGGTGATGACCTTCTTCGTCATCCGCTACGGCTGGAAGTACCCGCTGCCGCTGTGCATCCTGGCCACGGTGTTCTTCTTCCTCATCGACATCGCCTTTCTCAGCTCGAACCTGCTCAAGCTGCTGGCCGGCGGCTGGTTTCCACTGCTCATCGGCGCGGGCATGTTCACGCTGATGATGACCTGGGCGCAGGGCCGCAAGATCCTGTCGGCGCGGCTGCGCGACGACGCCATCGAGCTCAAAGGCTTTCTCGACGCCGTGTTCATGCACCCGCCGGCGCGGGTGCCGGGCACGGCGGTGTTTCTGGCGGCCGAGCCCGGGCTCACACCGAATGCGCTGATGCACAACCTCAAGCACAACAAGGTGCTGCATGAGTACAACCTGTTCGTCAACGTCAAGCACCATGAGGTGCCGTGGATCGGCCTGGGCAAACGCATCGAGATGGATTCGCTGGGCCACGATTGCTGGCAGGTGACCCTGCACTTCGGCTTCAAGAACGACCCCGACGTGCCCGAGGCACTGCAGCTGCTCGATGGCCGTGGCATCCCGCTGCCCGAGATGGACACGAGTTATTTCTTGAGCCGCGACATCGTCATCCCCACCCTGGGCGGTGGCATGGCGCTGTGGCGCGAGAAGCTCTTCGCCAGCATGCACCGCAACGCTGCCGGGGCGGCCGACTTTCTGTATCTGCCGGCGAACCGCATCGTCGAGCTCGGCGCCAAGGTCGAGATCTGAGGTTGGGCGGCTGATTCAGCCCGGCGCGGCTACATCTGCAGCGCCTTGCTGCGCGCATCCAGCCGCAGCCAGCTGTTGGCGGGCACGCTGCGCCACTGCGCCTGGCGCCCATCCAGCGGCTCGGAAGCCACGATGCAGCCATGCTCGCGCTGGCCGACGTACAGCGAGGGTGGCTGGGCATCGCTGGCAAAGCGAAAGGCAAACAGCTGCTCGCCATCGGCCAGGGCCGCAGCAAAGCGCAACGGCTGGCTGATGCCAGCCTGGCGCATCAAGGCCAGGGTGTCGTCGAGCACGGCCTGCATGGCCTCGTCGGGCAGCTCACCGGCCTGGATGCGGGCCAGGGCGAGCAGAAACAACAGCTCGGAGTCGGTGGCGCCGCGGCGCGCGGCGTACAGGCTGTCGGGCAGGCGCGATTCGAGCGTGCGCCGCACCAGGGCAAAGCCGCCGATCTGGCCGTTGTGCATGAACATCCATTTGCCATGCCGGAAGGGGTGGCAGTTGTGGCGCGCGATGCCCCCGCCGGTGGCGGCGCGCACATGGGCAAAGAACAGCGGCGAGCGCACCGAGGCGCACAGCGCCAGCAGGTTTTCGTCTGACCAGGCCGGCATGACCTCGCGGTAGACGCCAGGCTCATCGCGCTCGCCATACCAGCCCACACCAAAGCCATCGCCATTGGTCACCGTGTGCGCCTGCTCGGCGCGCAGCGATTGGTGCACCAGCGAGTGCTGCGGGGCACACACCAGCTGATCCATGAAGATCGGTTCACCGACGTAAGCAACAAGTCTGCACATGGGGTTGGGGCCGGGCCGGCAGTGTCAGGTCTTCGGTTTATCGGCCACGGGCGGGCTCGACTTGAGGCTGGCGCCGCGCACCACGGCCTGCTCGGGCGCCTTGCACGGGTCATTCGCATCGCACGGCTATGCTGCGCCGCTTCGATCCCCATGGAGTGCGCAGCGCCATGCCCCGCAGCTTGAATCGACTCTGGGCCGATCTGTCGCTGTCGGCGGTGGTGGCCGGCTTTGTGGCGGTGCTGGTGGGCTATTCCAGCTCGGTGGCCATCGTCTTTCAGGCGGCGCAGGCGCTGGGCGCCACGCCCGCACAAACGGCGTCGTGGATGGTGGCCCTGGGCCTGGCCATGGGGCTGAGCTGCATAGGCCTGTCGCTGCGCTGGCGCGTGCCGGTGCTCACTGCCTGGAGCACCCCCGGCGCGGCACTGATCGCCGCCAGCCAGGGCATCGCCCTGCCCGAGGCCACCGGCGCCTTCATCGTCTGCGCGCTGCTCATCATCGCCGCCGGCGCCAGCGGCGCCTTCGAGCGACTGATGGACAAGCTGCCCCTGGCCGTGGCCGCGGCCCTGCTGGCCGGCGTGCTGACGCGCTTTGGGCTGGACGCCGTGCTGGCCGCGCGCAGCGCACCGGACCTGGTGCTGGCCATGGCCGCGGCCTACCTGGTGTGCCGGCGCTGGCTGCCGCGCTACGCCGTGCCCATGGTGCTGTTGGTGGGCATCGCGGTGGCCGCGCTGCAAGGGCAGATGCAGTGGCAGGCCGTGGCCTGGAGCTGGGCCGCGCCCGAATGGGTGAGCCCACGCTTTTCATGGGCAGCGGTGATGGGCCTGGGCCTGCCGCTGTTCATCGTCACCATGGCCTCGCAAAACCTGCCCGGCGTGGCGGCGCAGCGTGCGGCCGGATTCACGCCACCGATCTCACCCGTCATCACCGTCACCGGTGTGTTCAGTTTGCTGCTCGCTCCGTTTGGGGCTTATGCCATCAACCTGGCGGCCATCACCGCGGCCATTTGCATGGGCCGTGAGGCGCATGCCGACCCTGCCCGGCGCTATATGGCCGCGGTCATGGCCGGCGTCTTCTACACCCTGCTGGGCCTGGCCGGTGGCGCCGTGGTGGGCTTGCTGGCGGCCTTCCCGCGCGAGCTGGTGGCCGCCGTGGCCGGGCTGGCCCTGCTGGGCACCATCGCCGGCGCCCTGGCTGCCGCGCTGAAGGATGAGCACCACCGCGACGCCGCGGCGCTGACCTTCCTGGTCACGCTTTCGGGCATCCAAGTGGCCAGCATTGGCTCGGCGTTTTGGGGCGCGCTGGCGGGCGCATGCGCCCTGGTCGTGCAGCGCGCCGGCGAACGGCACAGGCCCGCAGGCTGAAGGGCTGAAGGGCTGAAGGGCTGAAGGGCTGGTTTGGCAAGGCGACGCTCGGCGCAGGTGCGCCTACTTTGCGCTTTGTCTTTCCCGGAAAGTGCCGAAGTTGCATGGCATGGGCGGTCTGCGACCCGTCGTGGCGCCCCCCCTCAGCCGAAGCCACAACCCCCATCCAAGCCAGAACCCGCATATGCAAGGGCCACACAAGTCCGCGACCTTGGCGCAGTACCTGCCTCGCCTGGGTCTGCGCGCCATGCTGTCGCTGTTCATGTTGGTGGCGATGTTTGCCGGTTGCCTGATCGGCGCGGTGGCCTTGGCCACCAAGATGCAGGCCGAAGACGCGACCGAGCGTGCCTTCATGGCCAAGGATTTGATGTCCGACATCCTGCCGCCGCCGATGTACCTGGTGGAGATGCGGCTGGTGATCTGGCAGGCCAGCGCCGGTGCGGTGTCGCTGCCAGCAGCGCGTGCCGATTTCGCTCGCCTGAGTGCCGAGCATGGGGCGCGGGTGGCCTATTGGCGTGCGCATCCGCCGACGGGCCTGCACCCCAGATTGCTCGATGACCTGCAGTTCAGCGCATTGCGCGTCATCGAATCGGCCGGCCTGGTGCTCGACGCGATCAACCCTGTCGGGGATCGCACGGCCCTGCACAGCGCCATCCATCGGGTCGACCAGCACTACCATGAGCACCGCGCCGCCGTAGACCGCGCCGTGCGCTCGGTTCGGGCGCTTGACCTCGAGGCCTCATCCCGCCTGCGCCGCACCAACAGCGGCATGCTGTGGGTGTTGACAGCGGCGGTGCTGGGCTCCTTGCTGGTCATGGCCGTGGTGGGCTGGTGGATTCGCCGCTCCGTCTGGGCCGCGGTGGGTGGCGAGCCGGCCGAGGCGGCACGCATCGCCCAGGCGGTGGCCGAGGGCGATGTCGCGGTGACCGTGCCGGTGAGCACGGGCGACACACACAGCATCATGGCGGCCATGCGCCGTATTCATGAGCGCGCCGGCTCGCACGACGACCTGACGGGTGTGTTCAATCGCAAGGGCTTCGAGCACCTGGCCCAAATGGCGCTGCGCGGCCGTGAAGGCGGCGGTCCGCCTGCGGCCTTGTTGATGATCGACCTGGATCGATTCAAGGAGGTCAACGACGGCCATGGCCACGCCGCCGGGGATGCAGTGTTGTGCGCGGTCACGCAATTGATTTCCACCCACACGCGCGGCTCGGACACCGTGGCCCGCCTGGGTGGTGATGAATTTGCCGTGGTGCTGCCGCACTGCGACGCACGCCAGGCCCAACAGATCGCCGACAAGCTGCGCCTTGCCATTGGCGCCATGGTGGTGGACTGGGGCGGTGGCCTGTTGTGTGTCGGCGCCAGCGTTGGCGTGGCCATGCTGGGCCCCGAGGTGAACAGTGTGGCGCAATGGCTGGCCTTGGCCGATGCCGCCTGCTACCTGAACAAGCGCAAGGAACAAATCCAACGCAGGTTCGCTGGTGCCGAGCCAAGGCAGGCCAAGCCAAGCCAGGCCGCGCCAAAGCAGGCCGCGCCGAGCGAGGCTTGATCGGGCCCAAGCGGGCAAGGCCATGGCCAGGCGCACGCCTGGCTGTGGCCTCCCGGCCCATGCGAGACTTGCCCGGCGCCACCTGGCGCTGACCTGTCAACGCGCTCACCGCCATGAACCTGCTCTTCGTCGCCGACCCGCTGGAGTCGTTCAAAACCCACAAGGACACGAGCTTTGCAATGATGCGCGAGGCCCAGCGCCGCAGCCACGCGCTGTGGGCCTGCGAGACCCGTGATTTGCTGTGGCAGCGCGGCGGCAAAGTCACGGCGCGCGGCGCGCGCGCCATCACGCTGACCGGCGCCGAACACGACTGGTTTGCCGTGGTCGAGCAGCGCGACCTGATCGTCGCCGAAACCCAGGCGGTGATCATGCGCAAAGACCCGCCCTTCGACAGCGAGTACTTCTACGCCACCCACCTGCTGGGCCAGGCCGAGCGCGAGGGCGCACGCGTCTTCAACAAGCCCGCCGCCCTGCGCGACCACCCTGAAAAGCTCGCCATCCTCGAATTTCCGCAGCACATCGGCCCGACCCTGGTGACGCGCAGCGCGCAGGCCGTGCGCGCCTTCCAGGCCGAGCATGGCGACATTATCCTGAAGCCCCTGGATGGCATGGGCGGCATGGGGATATTTCGCGTTAGGCAGGATGGCCTGAACCTGGGCTCGATCATCGAAACCCTGAACCGCGAGGGCGCGCAAACGCTGATGGTGCAGAAGTACCTGCCCGAGATCGTGGACGGCGACAAGCGCGTGCTGGTGATCGGCGGCACGCCGGTGCCGTTTTGCCTGGCGCGCATCCCGCAGGGCAATGAGATCCGCGGCAACCTGGCCGTGGGTGGCAAGGGGGTGGCTCAGGCCCTGAGCCCGAGCGACTGGGCCATCGCCAAGGCCCTGGGCCCCACCTTGGCCGCACGCGGCCTGCTGCTCGTCGGCCTGGATGTGATTGGCCAGAGCCTCACCGAGATCAATGTCACCAGCCCGACCTGCTTTCAGGAAATCATGCAGCAGACCGGTTTTGATGTGGCCGCCATGTTCATCGATGCACTTGAAAAGGAATTGCAAGCATGAAGACCCGAGCCGCCGTCGCCTGGAAAGCCGGCGCACCGCTGACGATCGAAGAGGTGGATCTGCAAGGCCCGCGCGAGGGCGAGGTGCTGGTCGAGATCAAGGCCACAGGCATTTGCCACACCGATCAATTCACGCTCTCGGGCGCCGACCCTGAAGGCCTGTTCCCGGCCATCCTTGGCCACGAGGGCGCGGGCGTGGTGCTTGAAGTCGGCGCCGGCGTGCCGTGGTTGAAGCCCGGCGACCACGTCATCCCGCTGTACACGCCCGAATGCCGGCAGTGCAAGTTCTGCCTGTCGCGCAAGACCAATTTGTGCCAGGCGATTCGCGCCACGCAGGGCAAGGGCCTGATGCCCGATGGCAGCTCGCGTTTCTCGATCAAGGGCCAGCCCATCCTGCACTACATGGGCACCTCCACCTTCGCCAACCATATCGTCGTGCCCGGCATCGCGCTGGCCAAGATCCGGCCCGATGCGCCGTTCGAGAAGGTCTGCTACATCGGCTGTGGTGTCACCACCGGCGTCGGCGCCGTGCTCTTCACGGCCAAGGTGGAAGCGGGCGCCAATGTGGTGGTCTTCGGCCTGGGCGGCATCGGCCTGAATGTCATTCAGGGCGCGAAGATGGTGGGCGCCGACAAGATCATCGGCTTGGATCTGAACCCGGCGCGCGAGGCCATGGCGCGCAAGTTCGGCATGACGCACTTCATCAACCCCAAGCTAACGCCAAATGTGGTAGACCACATCGTGCAGCTCACCGATGGCGGCGCCGACTACAGTTTCGAGTGCATAGGCAATGTGCAGGTGATGCGCCAGGCACTCGAATGCACGCACAAGGGCTGGGGCCGCAGCATCATCATCGGCGTGGCGCCCGCCGGGGCGGAGATCGCCACCCGGCCCTTCCAGCTGGTCACCGGCCGCAAGTGGGAAGGCACGGCCTTTGGCGGCGCACGGGGCCGCACCGATGTGCCAAGAATCGTCGACTGGTACATGGACGGCAAGCTCAACATCGACGACCTGATCACCCACCAATTGCCGCTGGAGCGCATCAACGAAGGGTTTGAGCTGATGGAGCGCGGCGAGTCGATTCGCTCGGTGGTGGTGTTTTGAGGGCTTCCTGGCCGGCCGGGAAGCCTGGCCTCAATCCCAAGGGTTGATCAGCGTCACACCCATGGGTGCGAAGTCGGCCACGTTGCGCGTGGCCACACGCAGGCGATGCACCAAGGCGGTGGCCGCGATCATGGCGTCGCGCTCGGCCCGCGGGTCGGGCACATGCAGCTGCGCGCAGCGCTGCGCCACGGCGGTGTCTATGGGCAGGATGCGGCCGGCAAAAGCGGGCAGCACCTGATCGTCGATCCACGCTCGCAGCACCGCGCCCTGGGCCTTGTCGCGTCGTGCCAGAAGCAAGGTGCCCGCTTCGATTTCGAGAATGGTGATGACCGACAGGTACAGGTCATTGGCGCGCAGCTTGTCGGCCCAGGCGGCCACTTTGGGATGCGTCTTGCTGGGCCGCCGCAGCTCCGACAGCACATTGGTATCGAGCAGCAGCATCAGCCCAGGTCCGGCGTGCGAAAAGTGCCGGCGCCCAGCCGCGGCGGATCGAACTCGATGTCCTCGCCGTCGGCTTGACCGAGCAGTTGGCGCACACCCAAGCCTTTGCCAAGCAAGCGCCGGTAGGCCTCATGACGCAGCAGCACATAGGCTGGCTTGCCCCGGTCGGTGATGACCACCGGCCCGGACTGTGCGGCACGCTTGGCCTGACTGACGGCTTGATTGAAGTCGCGGCTGGTGATGGTGGTGGTCATGGTGTGGGTGGCCTTGCTGACCTTGGCAATGCTCGGTGGCGCCGGATGATCGGGCTTGGGTCACCCGGGCTTGACGCATAAGGTACTACGATACTACATTCACCTTCACCCCCGCAAGCAGATCCAAGCCCATGGCGCACCTCGACCCCTACCTCCTGAACTGCTGGTACATGGCCGCCTGGGAGCACGAGCTCACGCCTGGCCAACTGCAAACCCGCACCCTGCTCGATCAAGCCGTGCTGCTGTACCGCGGCGACAGCGGAAGCGCCATTGCCCTGGACAACCGCTGCTGCCACCGCGGCGCCAAGCTCAGCAACGGCCGGCAAGAGGGCGACTGCGTGCGCTGCATGTACCACGGGCTCAAATTCGATGCCACCGGCCGCTGTGTGCAAATCCCTGGCCAGGAGCAGATCCCCGACAAGCTGGGCGTACGCCGTTTTCCTGTTATTGAGCGCGACCGCATCGTCTGGGTGTGGATGGGCGAGGCCGCCCTGGCCGACCCGGCGCTCATCGTCGATCTGCCCTACCTGCGCGACCCCGCCTGGCGCGGCGTGCCGGGCTATATGCACTACCGTGCCGACTACCGGCTCATTGTTGACAATCTGGCCGATTTCTCCCACCTGGCCTTTGTGCACACCCACACCCTGGGCGGCTCTGAGGCCTATGCCTTCAAGACCAAACCGCAGGCCGTGGAGCGCCTGCCGCGCGGTTTTCGCGTCGAGCGCTGGAGCATGAACGCCGCGCCGCCGCCGTTTCACCGCAAGGTGGTGCACAGCGACGCGCCGCTGGACCGTCGCAACATCGGCCTCATGCACATCCCCGGCATCTTCACCATGGAGACGCTCTTCGCCCCGGCCGGCAGCGGCGCCGAACGCGGTGAACTGCAAGGCGCGCGGCAGTACCGCAACTGCCAGTTTTTCACCCCCGAGACGCGCACCAGCACGCACTTTTTCTGGAACTACCTGCACGACACGCCGGCCAGCGGCGAGCCGCACAACGCCGGCATTGCGCAGTCACTTCACGACAGCATGGTCGAGGGCTTCAACGAGGACAAAGCCATCATCGAAGGCCAGCAGCAGGTGCTCGACGCCGATCCGGATTTCAAGATGCACGCCATCGTGGCGGATGCGCCGCTGGCGCACTTCAGAAGGGTGCTGGAGCAGGCGATTGCGGCGGAGCGGGCCGAGGCTTAGGCACGCCAATGACGCTCAATCACTTCTCGGCGGCGCCGGCCCATCCAAAGCCTCCAGGTCCGCCAAATCCTTGAGCCGGCCGCTGGCGCGCTTGTTGGTCTTGAAGTCTTGCAGCCCGATGATGGGCAGACGCACACCGCCCACGGACAAACCGAGTGAGGCAAAGCCGAAATCCGCCAAAACCGACATCAGGCGCTGCAAGTTGGGACTGTCAGGGCGCACCCAGAAGTCGATGTCGTCTGTGTAGCGTGGGTGCCCATGCGCGGCCAGCGCGTAGCCGCCCACCACCAGGTAGTCAACGCCCTTGGCGTTGAGCAATTCTGCAAACTCTTTGAAGTCGCGGTTCAGCATCGGGCGGGTCCGTGGGCTTGAACATCTGCTGGCGCAAGACCTCCACCGCGGCCACGCGCTCGGCCATGGGGCGCGACAGCCAGTAGGCCAGGTCGGACGCGTGCTGCTTGGGGACGATTTTGGCAACGCGGTCCATGGCCTGATTGTCGCCGAGGCAATCCAGATTCAAGCCCCAACAAGCGCCCGGCCAGGCCCCGCAGCAGCGCCCACCGACAATCCCGCCCATGGCCCTTCTCACCCTCAGCAATGCCCAGCTCGCTTTCGGCCATGTGCCGCTGCTCGATCACACCGCCCTGTCACTGGAATCGGCCGAACGCGTCGCCCTGATCGGGCGCAACGGCAGTGGCAAATCGTCCTTGCTCAAGGTCATGGCCGGCATCGACAGGCTCGATGACGGCGTCATGCAACTGCAGCAGGGCCTGCGGCGCTACTACGTGCCGCAGGAGCCGCAGTTCGCGCCCGGCGTGTGTGTCTTCGATGCGGTGAGCGAGGGCCTGGCCGAGGTCAAGGCCCTGCGCGCACGCTTCGAGGCGCATGCGCCCGAGGACGATCTGGACGCCATCCAGACGCGCATCGAGGCGCTCGATGGCTGGACCTGGGAGCAGCGCGTCGAGCAGGCCCTGCAGCGCCTGCACCTCGACGCCGAGGCCATCGTCGAGACGCTCTCCGGCGGCACCAAGAAGCGCGTCGCCCTGGCCCAGGCCCTGGTGGCCCACCCCGAGGTGCTGCTGCTCGATGAGCCCACCAACCACCTCGACCTGGACGCCATCGAGTGGCTGCAAACCCTGCTGTGCGAATGGAGCGGCGCGCTGGTGGTGGTGTCCCACGACCGCGCCTTCATCGACGCCGTGGCCACACGCATCGTTGAGCTCGATCGCGGCATCCTGCGCAGCTACCCGGGCAACTTCAGCACCTATGAGGCCACCAAGGCGCGCGAGCTCGAATCTGAAGCCCTGGCCAATGCCCGCGCCGACAAATTGTTGGCCCAGGAGGAAGTCTGGGTACGCCGGGGCGTGGAGGCGCGGCGCACGCGGGCGGTGGGCCGCATCAACCGGCTGGAGCGGCTGCGCGAGCAGCGCCAGGCGCGGCGCGACAGCGTGGGCAAGGTGCGGCTGGAGCTCGACGCCGGCCTGCCCACCGGCAAGATCGTGGCCGAGCTGCAGGACGTGTCGCTCAGTTTCCGAGCCAGCACGGGCTCCTCCGCAGGCGACAAGCTCATCGTCAAGGGCTACTCCACCACCATCTTGCGTGGCGACAAGATCGGCCTCATCGGCCCCAATGGCGTGGGCAAGACCACGCTGCTGCGCCTGATCCTGGGCGAGCTCGAGCCCGATGCCGGCCGGGTGCGCCGAGGCACGCAGTTGCAGGTGGCCTACTTCGACCAGATGCGTGGCGGGCTGGACCTGGACGCCACCCTGGCCGACGCCATCAGCCCGGGCAGCGAGTGGATAGAGACCGGGGGTGGGCGCAAGCACATCATGAGTTATCTGAACGACTTCCTGTTCTCCCCGGCGCGCGCCAACAGCCCCGTGCGCACGCTCTCGGGCGGCGAGCGCAACCGCGTCTTGCTGGCGCGCCTGTTTGCCCTGCCGGCCAATGTGCTGGTGCTCGATGAGCCGACCAACGATCTGGACATCGAGACCCTGGAGCTGCTCGAAGAGCTGCTGCAGACCTATGCCGGCACGGTGTTCCTGGTCAGCCACGACCGGCGCTTTCTGGACAACGTGGTCACGAGCACGATTGCCTGGGAAGGCGACGCCGCTTTCGGCGGCCGGCCGGGGTTGTGGCGCGAATACGAAGGAGGCTTCGAGGACTGGAAGGTGCAGCGCGCGCGCGGGCGCGTGGC
>JAYSSS010000151.1:0-19846 GCA_043720415.1 Ideonella sp. | reverse complement strand
AAAGAGCTAAAGCATGATCTGAGCGTCAGACCCATCTACCACCGCATCGAGCCACGCATCGAGGCCCACATCTTCGTGGCCTTCCTGGCCTACTGCCTACAGGTCACGCTCAAGGCCAGGCTCAGGTTTGCCGCTCGCGGCATCACACCTCGCGAAGTGATCGCCAAGTTCAAGACCATCCAGATGGTGGATGTGCATTTACCCACCACCGATGGGCGAGAGCTTGTGCTGTCGCGCTATACGCAGCCTGAGGCGGACCACCGCATGCTCCTTGAGCAGCTCCGACTGACATTGCCCGAGCAGCCGCCACCAAGGATCATTGCCGCCTCGCCTTCCAAAGACCGCGCGCCATCTACGTCCGTGTAGTGGAGACCTTCGTGCCTGACACACGCGAAATCAATAACTTAGCGGTGGTGTCGGGGGTCAGTTGAGAAAGATGGGCTAACAGCCAGTGGCAGCGGCCGCGCCATCCACGGTGCGGCCGGCGAGGCGATTGCTTTCGTCGGCCAATGGATTGGCGCGCGGCAGGTGTCAGACGTGTTGTCAGGCTCCTAGCAATCTATCGTCGTCGCCTGCAGCGCAAAGCCTGTGCTGGCATCGACCACCACAACCAGCAATCGGCTTTGCTTGCCGGCATTGAACGGCAAGGCCAGCTGCATTGAAGCGTGGTCATCGCGTCGCCAGGCGGCATGTTGGCCATGCGTTCGCACCACGTGGTCGTGCCTGAGGGTCGCGCCACGGTTTTCACCCGCTTTCACTGCGGTGACATGGCCATCTTCAAGCACCGCCCACCACAGGCCCAGATCTGCAGGTGCACCGGGTTTCAACGTCACATTGAGACTAACGCCCGCATCGGAGACGCGCTGCAGGGTAATGCTCACCACGGCGGGCACGGAGGCCACAGGCAACTGCGGCCACCGCCGCCAGTCGCGGCCATTGAGCAAGACCTGTGGCGTGTAGCTGAAACTGGCACCGCTGAATTTGTTGGACTGTGCCTGGCGCCGGGTGTGGCTTGGGTGGCCAAAGCGATCGGTCCAACCCAGCCTGTCCCAGTAGTCCACATGGAAGGCCGCGGCCAGCACATCACGGCGGCCCTTGAGCGTGGACAGCCAACGGTCGGCGGGCGGACATGAGTCGCAACCCTCGGACGTGTACAGCTCAACGACCTGGACCTGATGCGTCGGCGAGTTCGACTGGCAGGTCTTGTTCGCCTCGGCGGCATGCACCAAGTTGCCCATCAGCAGCATGAAGGGCAGGGACAGCCGGTTTAGCGCATGAGCCCATGGGGTGCGTCGCAGTGAAGTCATTGCCCTTGGTCCATCAGCCGGCGAACACCTTACATCCCCGCCAGGCCCGCGAGTGACCCAGCGGCCAAAGCCTGCCCAACGCCCATCTGCAGCCAAGCGCACGGCGCGGCGGGCAAAAGGGCAAGCGCTATCCTTGCGGCCCCCAGGCCGCGCCACAGATCTCATCCAACATTCGACTCTCCCATGGCCGGCATCCACATCACCGACATTGAAGCCGCCATCAATTGGTGGCGGCGACGCTCGCCTTCGGTCGATGGCATCAGCGCCTGCGATGCCGTGCGCGCCCTGGCCGAGCCCTATGCACTCATGGTTTATTACCACGAGAACCTGGCGGACGAGCACAGCATGCCTGCCGCCGCGCGCGAGGCCTGGCTGGCCTGGTATGCACAGACCCCCGATGCGCCCTGCATAGCCATTTGCTCGACAGCCCAAGGCGACGCCGTGTGCAAAGGCTGCGGCCGCACTGAAGACGAAGTGCAGCACTGGCCACTCATGAGCCCGGGTGAGAAGCGCGTCGTCTGGCGGCGCATCACCCTGGATGCCAAGGCCTGGCGCTTCAACCGATATGCCGAGCGTGCGCTTGTCGCGCCGGGCTTGGACAGTGCGGTGCCTGAGCGCGCTGCGGGCGCAGCCGCCAGCCCAGCGGACACCACCGCGGCAGCGCGCCAATGAAGACAGCACCCGCTGGCAGCTTTGCGCACAGCGTGCAACGCATCGTGCCCCTGGCCTGGCCGGTGTTTGTGGGCCAGGTGGCGGTGCTGGCCTTTGCCACGGTGGACACGGCCTTGGTGGCCAGGCATTCGGCCACCGAGCTGGCCGCCCTGGCGGTGGGCTCGGCGATTTACATCACCGTCTTCATTGGCCTGATGGGCATCGTGCTGGCCATTGGCCCGATTGCCGGCCAGTTGTTTGGTGCACGGCGCGTCGTGCAAGCCGGCGAGCAACTGCACCAGGCGGTGTGGCTGGCCCTGGGCCTGGCCTTGGCGGGCAGCAGCCTGCTGGCCTTTCCCGGGCCATTTCTGGCCCTGGCCGGTGCCGGCCCTGAACTCGGCGACAAGATCCGGGGCTACCTGTTGGCGCTGGCGTTCTCGCTGCCGGCCTCGCTGCTGTTCACCACCTTTCGCGGCTTCAACACCGCCGTGTCGCGGCCCAAGGCTGTGATGGCAATCCAGTTGTGTGGCCTGGTGCTGAAGGTGCCACTGTCTCTGGCCTTGGTGGGCGGGGTGCCGGCCTTGGGCATCCCGGCGCTGGGCGTGCTGGGCTGCGGCCTATCCACCATGGTGACGATGTGGGCACAGGCCCTTGTGGCCTATGGGCTGCTGCGCCGCGACCCCTTCTACGCGCCCTTCGCCTTGGACCTGCGCCGGCTGCGACCGGCGCACTGGCCTTCCATCAAGGCCTTGCTGCACCTGGGTGTGCCCATAGGCATGGCGGTGCTGATCGAGGTCACCGGCTTTGCCTTCATGGCCATCTTCATAGCCCGCCTGGGCGAAACGGCGGTGGCCGGCCATCAGCTTGCGGCCAATCTGGTGTCGCTGATGTTCATGCTGCCGCTGGGCCTGTCCAACGCCACCAGCACCCTGGTGGCGCAGAGCATAGGTGCCGGCCGGCCGGACGATGCGCGCCGGCTGTGCTGGCACGGCTGGAAATTCACCGTCGGCTTGGCCATCGTGTTAGGCGGCGTGGTGTTTCAGTGCCGCGAATCCATTCTGCGGCTGTACACCGACAACCCGGCGGTCATCGCCGCGGCCATGCCGCTGCTGGCCTGGTTGGCCGTCTTTCATGTGGCCGACGCGGCGCAAACCCTCACGGCCATCGTCTTGCGTGCCTGGCGCATCGCGACGCTGCCCATGGTCATCTACGCGGTTGCGCTGTGGGGCGTCGGCCTGGGTGGCGGCTATGTGCTTGCCTTTGACACGCTGGGCATCACGCCCACTGTGCTGCGGGGTGCCGTTGGCTTTTGGACGGCATCGACGGTGGGGCTGGTGTTGGCCGGCACGGGTTTGAGCCTGTTGCTGGCCTGGGTGATCCGTCACCAAGAGGCCAAGGTGGCGGCTGCCCCTTGAGCCCTTCAAACAAGCGTTGCCGCGATTCAGGACTGGGGCGCAGGCTTGCGCCCCAGGGTGACGACAAAGCAGCTGCCACCCCCTTGGCGTGCTTGGCACTCCACCTGGCCGCCATGGCGCAGGGCGATCTGTCGCACCAGGCTCAGACCCAGGCCGACACCGCCTTCGCGTTCAGCATGGCCGGGCAGTCGAAAAAAGGGCTCGAAGATGCGCTCGCGGTGCACCACCGGGACACCTGGGCCGCGATCACAGACACGAAATTGAACGCGGTCTTGCCCTTGCAGAGCAATGTCGATCTCGACCTCTTGCCCGCCGTAGCGCCTGGCGTTTTCCAGCAGGTTGCGCATCGCGCGGCGCAACAGCCTCTCGCTGCCCTGCACCACCACATCGGCGCCGCTGGCGTGGCCACCCACACGCGCCGCCTCCTCGGCCGCCATGGCCAACAGGTTGACGGGTTCTTCGGCATCCAAGGCCTGTGCGGCATCGAGCCGACTGGCCAGCAGCACCTCTTCGACCAAGGCATCGAGCTCGGCCACATTGGTGTCGATCTCGCGCCTGAGCCGGTCGCGGTGCAGGCCTTCGGCGTCGCCGTACAGGGCCACCGCCATCTTCAATCGCGCCAAAGGTGACCGCAGCTCGTGGCTGGCATTGGCCAAGAGCGACTGGTGCGATCTGACCAGGGTCTCGATGCGCTCGGCCGCGCGGTTGAAGGTGGCGCCCACGGCGGCCACTTCGTCGCGGCCGCTGGCATCCACGCGGTGCCCCAAGGCGCCACCCCCGAAGGTCTCCACGCCCTGCTTCAAGGCTTCAAGCCGATGCGTCAGGCGCCGCACCACCGGATAGGCGCCAGCCGCAACGGCCAGGAAGAGCAACACCAGCAAGACCGCGGGGCCTACCGCTGGCGGCAACCCGAAGGTCGGCATCGACAACAGCGAGGCGGGCATGCCGGGGCCCATGCCGCCCGCGCCATCGCGCGGCAGGCCCACTGCGGCGCCCACGCCGGGTGGGGCCGGCGTGCCGCCCAAGCCACCGTCTGCGGGCCCGCTGGCGCCAAAAGGCGCGCCCGTTGCACCGCCCATCGCACCCCCCATCGCCCCGCGCCGCGGCCCGCGCCGAGCGATCCACAGGGTGCGGCCATCGTCGAGCTTGACCGACGTGCCCGGCGCGCCGCCCACTTCAGCTTCGCGCCGCAAATAGCTCTCAGAGGCGCCAATGCGCTGCCCTTGCCTATCGTCCAAAGCCAATGGCAAACGCAGGCGGAAGGCCCAATCGCGCAGCGCATCGGCTTGCTCACGCACGGGCGCGTCGGCCCCCGGCAAGGAGCGCTGCACCAGCTCGGCCCAGGCGGCCAAACGCTCGCTGGCATTGGCCTCGATGCGTGCCTCAACGCGCACACGCTCGATCTCCACCTGCCGCTGCCAGAGCCAGCCCGAGACCAGGGCAAACAAAGCCAGCGCCAACACCACGGTCAGCCAGATGCGCAGGTACAGCGAGCGCACTCAGCCCAGGTCCTGTTTGCGCGCGAAGACGTAGCCCGTGCCACGCACGGTGAGCACGCGCTGTGGGTTCTTGGCATCGTCTTCTATGCAGGCGCGGATACGCGACACATGCACATCGATGCTGCGGTCAAAGGCCTCCATCGGATGGCCCTTGAGCGCATCCATGATCTGGTCCCGTGACAACACACGACCGGCGCTTTGCGCCAGCACCACCAGCAGCTCAAACTGATGGCTGGTCAGATCACAGGGTTTGCCATCGATGCGCGCCTGGCGCGCGGCGAGGTCGATCTCGAGCCGACCAAACTGCATCACATCGCTGTTGCCAGCATCGGGGTTGGCGCGCCGCAGCAAGGCCTTGACTCGGGCCAAGAGTTCACGCGGCTCAAAGGGCTTGGGCAGGTAGTCGTCGGCACCCAACTCAAGCCCCAAGACCCGATCCAGGGGCTCGCCGCGGGCGGTCAGCATCAACAGCGGCAAGCGCTTCCAGCGTGGGTCGACACGCAGCTCGCGCGTCAGGTCCAGACCATCGCCATCGGGCAGCATCAGGTCGAGCAACATGGCGTCGTACATGCCCGTGCGCAGGCATTCGCGCCCGGCGGCCAGGCTCCCCGCCACATCCACCCCATAGCCATGGCTGCGCAGGTAGTCACCGATCATCGACATCAAACGAGCATCGTCGTCGATGAGCAGCAATCGGGCGCTCATGGGCGTTGGCCTCCAACACCCATTGGCAGTCTGCGCAGCGGGCCCATCTCAGCTGCGCGGTCCGGGATGAAGGGCCTGTCGTTCGCGCTGATGGCGCTCCATCATCTCGCGCCGCAGGTTCATCTGGCCCGCCACCTTTTGGCGCTGCTCGGGGGTGAGCACCGCACTGGCATCGAACATGGCCTGGGTCATGCGCTTGTTGCTGGCCTCGCGTTGTGCAAAGGCGCGTTGCCGTGCCGCCTCCACCGCCACCGCATCAAGCTGCGGCGAGCTCAGCAGACGCGCCAGCTCGTGCTGCGATGCACGCCCGGCCTGGTGCTGTTGGCGCAGATCGTCGTGCGCTGACTTCATGATCTGCTGCAACTTGGCACGCTGCTCTGGGCTTGCGCCCGCGGCGTCAAGCAGTTGGCCCACCCTGTGAGCACCGCCATGGCCACCGTGCCCGCCCATGTGTTCGCCACCCAGGCGATGTTCGCGGTGCATGCCCGACCCAGCGCCAATGGGTTGGGCCTGGGCTGCGGCCATGCCGGCCAGCACGATCGCAGTGCCCAAGGCCACGCCCATCAAGGTCATGGACGTCAGGGTCTTCATCTTCATCGTCGTCATCATCAAGTCACCTCAAAGGGAGTGTTGGCGTGGGGATGAAGTCTGTGCGGCCGGGGTAACTGCAAGTGGTCGCCGCCGTAAAGATCGGTAAAGCAATTATTGAAGATCCAATGATTAAAAATAGCACTCAAGATGAGCGATCAGTTCGCTTGGCGCGAGGCCGATCCTCACCTGTCGGCGCGGCCTTCTTTGGCGACTGCCTTGCCTGCCTTGCCTGCCTTCCCTGCCTTCTTGGCCTTCTTGGCCTTGGGCGGCAGCCCTTGTCCAAATCGGTAGCCGCGCGCGATCCAGTCCGTCACCTCTTGTTCGCTCAAATCCAAGGCGTTTTCAATCAGCGCATATTGCTTCATCACCTTGCCCAGAATCACGCAAGGCCGTTGCGCCGCTTCATCGGGCAAACGCACCAGCAATCGGTCCTCATGCAGGCCGGCAAACATATTGCCGTTGACGAAGGCACAGGGGCCGCCAAACATCTTGCGGCGCTCGACATCCGCGCTGTGCGGCAGGCAAACGTCAAACAAGGCGGCCAGAGCGGGCGGCACGCGTTGCCAGGTCGACATGGGTTCACTCCTGAAGGGACGGTGGCGCCCACAGCCTAGCTCAACACGGCGCAGCTGGCACCAACTCGCCACGCGCCAATAAAAAAGCCGCCCATCAAGGGCGGCCTCAGTGTTGGCGGAGAGGGTCGGATTCGAACCGACGGTACGTTGAAAACGTACACCGGATTTCGAGTCCGGCGCATTCGACCACTCTGCCACCTCTCCGGATCCAAGCATTCTCAGCAGATCCCACCCTTGGTCTGCGGGTGAAGGGCGCGATTCTAGCCGAAGGGCCTTGCACGCCTGCCGTGCTTGCTGGCCGTGTCCGACACCCACATCGCCGTGTCCAAGGGGCTCACGGGCTCAGCACTTCCAAGCCACCCAGATAGGGCCGCAGCAAAGCCGGGATGGCGATGCTGCCATCGGCGCGCTGGTGGTTCTCCAGCACCGCCACCAAGGTTCGGCCCACCGCCAGGCCGGAGCCATTGAGCGTGTGCACCAGCTCTGTCTTGCCCTGCGCATTGCGATATCGCGCCTGCATGCGCCGCGCCTGGAAGGCCCCGCAGTTCGAGCACGAGCTGATTTCGCGATAGGTGCTCTGCGCCGGTAACCACACCTCCAGGTCAAAGGTCTTGACCGCACCGAAACCCATGTCGCCGCTGGACAGCAGCACCACACGGTAGGGCAGCTCCAGCTTTTGCAGGATGACCTCGGCGTGGCCGACCATGGCCTCCAGCGTGGCCGGGCTGTCGTCAGGAGCCACCACCTGCACCATCTCGACCTTGTCAAACTGGTGCTGTCGAATCATGCCGCGCGTGTCGCGCCCGGCCGAGCCGGCTTCGGAGCGAAAGCAGGGGCTGTGCGCCGTGAGCTTGACCGGCAAGTCCTCGGCCTTGAGGATCTGCTCGCGCACGGTGTTGGTCAGCGAAATCTCCGAAGTCGAGATCAGGTACTGCTCGGCCTGCTGCTCATCGCCGCCGCGCAGCACCCAGAACATGTCGTCCTTGAACTTGGGCAACTGGCCCGTGCCTTCCAGGATTTCGCGGTTGACGATGTAGGGCGTGTAGCACTCGGTGTAGCCATGCTCGCTGGTCTGCACATCCAGCATGAACTGCGCCAGCGCGCGGTGCAGCCGCGCCAACTTGCCCCTTAAGAAGCTGAAGCGCGAGCCGCTGAGTTTGCTGCCGGTATCGAAATCCAGGCCCAGCGGCGCCCCCAGGTCGACATGGTCTTTGGGTGCGAAATCAAACGCCGGCGCCTGGCCCCAACGCCGCACCTCAACATTGGCATGCTCGTCGGCGCCCACGGGCACGCTGGCGTCGGGCAGGTTGGGCAGGCCCATGAGCAGCTCGGCGAGCTCGATCTGCAGCGCGTCCAGGCGCTCGGCGCCTTGCTTCATGGCCTCGCCGATGCGGCTCACTTCATGCATCAGCACGGCACTGTCTTCGCCTTTGCCCTTGGCCTGGCCAATCTGCTTGGACAGCGCATTGCGGCGCGCCTGAAGCTCCTCGGTGCGGGTTTGCAGCGCTTTGCGCTCGGCCTCCAGGGCCGTGAAGCGCGGCACGTCGAGGAAGGTTTGGGGAGTCTTGCGCGTTTCGAGCCGCGCGACGACCTGGGCCAGGTCACGGCGCAGCAGGGTGATGTCAAGCATGATGGGCCTTCAGGTGATTGCAAAGATTGTAGAAAGTGCGCCCGGCGACGGCGGGAGCCAAACAACAACGGCACCCCGTGGTGCCGTTTTCGCTAACCAGCAAACGGCGCGCCATCAGGATCGCGAGGAGGAAAACTCGCGCATGGATTTGTCGCCCAGGCCCATCGGCAAAGGGAAGTGCACGGTCTCTTGCACGCCAGGCAGCCGGCGCACGCTGATGGCGCCCATGGCCCGCAAGCGGTCGATCACCTGCTGCACCAGCACGTCGGGCGCAGAAGCGCCTGCCGTGAGCCCGACACACAGGGCCTGGCCAGAAGCAGCCTGGAACCACTGCGGCTGCAGGTCATCGGCGGCGTCCACCATATAGGCCGGCGTGCCCAGACGCTGCGCCAATTCGCGCAGTCGGTTGCTGTTGCTGCTGCTTGGACTGCCAACGACGATGACGACATCGACTTTCGGCGCCATCAGCTTGACAGCGTCTTGCCGGTTCTGCGTGGCATAGCAGATGTCTTGCACTTTCGGCTCACGCACCTGCGGAAAGCGCTGCTTCACGGCGGCCAGGATTTCGGCGGCGTCGTCCACCGACAAGGTGGTTTGCGTCACCACGGCCAGCTTGCCTTGGTGCGGTGCCAGCGCGGCAACATCGGCCACGTCTTCAACCAGCCAGATGCCCTCATTCACTTGCCCCATGGTGCCTTCGACCTCGGGGTGGCCCTTGTGGCCGATCATGATGAACTCGAAGCCCTCCTTGGCCAGCTTGGCGACCTCGATGTGCACCTTGTTGACCAAGGGGCAGGTGGCATCGAAGACCGAAAAACCTCGCGCATCGGCCTCGTCACGCACCGCGCGGCTCACACCGTGCGCACTGAACACCAAGGTGGCACCGGGCGGCACCTCGGCCAGGTCCTCGATGAAGATGGCGCCCTTGGCCTTGAGATCGTTGACGACATAGGTGTTGTGAACGATTTCGTGGCGCACATAGATCGGCGCGCCAAAACGCGTGATGGCGCGCTCGACGATCTCGATGGCTCGGTCGACACCGGCGCAAAAGCCGCGCGGCTCGGCCAATAACACCTCATCGACGCGACCTATTGTCATCACAGGACGCCGATGACCTGCACTTCAAACGTCACCGCGCGTCCGGCCAGCGGGTGATTGAAGTCAAACAACAGCCAGCCCTCGCCTTTTTCACGCACCACGCCGGCATAGCTGCCTTGCCCGCCAGGCGTGGGGAACTGCACCACATCGCCCACGGCGTAGCTGGCATCGCGCTCGCCCAGCTCATCGAGCAGCGCGCGTTTGACACGCTGCTGCAGATCGGGGTTGCGCTGGCCGAAGGCCTCGCCTTCGGCCAAGGCAAAGCGCTCGTGGGCGCCTTCGGCCAGGCCCAGCAGGCGCTGCTCCATGGCCGGCGCCAACTGGCCCGCGCCCATCGACAGCGTCGCCGGTTTGCCGGCAAAGGTGTTGATGACGTCGTCGCCATCGGGGCCGCTGAGCCGGTAATGCAGGGTCAGGAATGACCCGTCCTGAATGGTGTTCACGCCAATGTGGGAGGTGCAGGCCCATAGCGGGCGAATAGACTGGCCGCGATTCTACGAGAGCGCCCATGTCGATCAAGGATTTGCCCAGCGCGGCGCGGCCGCGCGAGAAGCTGCTGGCCCTGGGCGCGGCCAGCCTGGCGGACGCCGAGCTGCTGGCCCTGCTGCTGCGCACCGGCATCCGCGGGCTGGGCGTGCTGCAACTGGCCGAGGCCGTGTTGCAGCGCTTTGGCGGGTTTGCCGGCCTGCTGCACGCCGATGTGCGCGACCTGGCCAAGGTCAAAGGCCTGGGCCCGGCCAAGCGCGCCGAGCTCGCCGCAGTGATTGAAATGGCCAAGCGTTCGATGTCGCAGCGCTTGAGCGACCTGCCGGTCTTCGCCTCACCGCTGGAGCTCAAACAGTACGTGCAACTGCAGCTTTCAGCCCATCAGCGTGAAGTGTTTGCTGTGCTCTACCTCGATGCCAGTTTTCGCTTGCTGGCCATGGAAGAGATGTTCTTGGGCAGCCTGGCGCACACCAGCGTGCACCCGCGCGAGATCGTGCGCCGCGCCATGGCCTGCAATGCCGGCGCGGTGATCTTGGCGCACAACCACCCTTCGGGCGTGGCCGAAGCTTCGCCATCCGACCTTGCGGTGACGAAGTCCATCATCAGCGCGCTGGCTCTGGTGGGCGTGAAGGTGCTGGATCACATGATCGTTGGCCAGGGCAGCGTGCTGTCCTTCAATGAGCGGGGCCTGCTGTGAAGCTGCGCAGCCTGGCTGAATTGGGCACGCTGTGGCAGCAGGCGCGTGAGCACCAACGCCACATGGAGCAAGAGGCCGCCGCTGCCGCCGCGCGCCAACGTGAAGCCTTGCGGCGCCAACGCGCCCACCTCGATCTCTTCGCGCGCAGCGTGGGCCCTGTGCATCGCCTGCGGGATAGACAACTGGCCGAGCTCGACCTGCCCAAACCCGCGCCCTACCCACGGCAGCGCGAGCTCGACGAGCAAGCGGCGATGCGCGAGACGATGTCGGATGAGGTGACGCTGGAAACTTTGTTGCTGACCGACGATGGCTTGAGTTTTCGGCGGCCGGGCATAGGTGCCGATGTCGTCACCCGCTTGCGCCGGGGCCAATGGGCGCTGCAGGGCCAGCTCGATCTGCATGGCTTGAACCGCGATGAGGCACGCGACGCCCTGGCCTCCTATGTGCGCGAGGCCCATCGCCGTGGCACCCGCTGCATTCGCGTGGTGCACGGCAAGGGCCATGGCTCGCCAGGAAAGCAATCGGTGCTCAAGGCCAAGGTCCATCGATGGCTGGCACAACGCAGCGAGGTGATTGCCTTTGCACAGGCGACCGGCCCGCAGGGCGGCGCCGGGGCGTTGGTCGTGTTGTTGGCGGGCTTGAGCCGACAGGCTTGATGCCCCAATCCGGCAGGTTCAGCCCGGCGATTTCGGCCCTGCAGGTTCAGCCCGGGCTGTTGCGCATCCAATCCGCGGTCGCGAAGAACTGCTTGGTCAGCAGCTCGGTCAGCTCAGTGGGCAGGCCGATGTCGACCATTGCGCTGCTCATGCAGGCCATCCACTGATCGCGCTCGGCGATGCCGATGACAAAGGGCATGTGACGCGCCCGAAGCCGTGGGTGGCCGAAGCGCTCGATGTAGTGATTGGGCCCACCCAGCCAGCCGCAGAGGTACCAGAACAGCTTGTCGCGCGAGCCCTGCAGCTCACTTGGATGCAATTGGCGTATGCCGGCAGAGGCCTGCTGCAGCTCCATCAGGTCGTAGAAGCGCTCGACCAGGCGGCGCAAACCGAGCTCGCCGCCGACGGCGTCAAACGCGGTGGTCTCCTGTGCGGCGGCGCCGCCCGGCTCAGCCATGGCCCTCAGCCATCATGCGGCCTCGCCCAGAAACTTGCCAGCGGCGCTGGACAGCCCCTTGCCGGCTGGGCTGCCCGGCACGGTGTCGAGCAAGAGCTGGCGGCGCTGCACCGCCTCCCTAACCGCCGTATCGAGCGGAATCTCGCCCAGGAGCGACAAGCGCAACGGCGTCGCGCTTTGGGTGTTGACGAATCGATCCACCACCAGTTGCAGTTGAGCCCACACCTGGCGGCCATCGCCATGGCGCTGCACCTGATTGACCAGCAGATGCACAGGTCGCGGTGCCTGGGTGGTGGCCAGGACCTTGACCGTGGCATAGGCATCGGCCATGGAGCTGGGCTCGGGTGTGGCCACGATCAAGACCTCGTCGGCCAGTGAGATGGTGAAGAGCACGACATCCGAGATGCCAGCACCGGTGTCGAGCAACACGTGATCAAAACGTGGCCGCACCTGCTCGATCACCTGGCGCAGCTTGTCGCCCACTTCGGGTGTCATGCGCGAATACTCGACCATGCCCGAGCCGGCCAACAGCACCGAAAATTTTCCCGGCGCGGGCAAGATGGCGTCCTCCAAACTCGTGGTGCCGGTGAAGACATCGTGCAGCGTCAACTTTGAGTACAGGTTGAGCACGACATCCAGATTGGCCAGGCCCAAGTCCGCATCCAGCACCAGCACGCGTTGCCCGCGCCGTGCCAGGGCCGCGGCCAGGTTGGCCGCCACAAAGGTCTTGCCCACACCGCCTTTGCCGCTGGTCACCGCTGTGACGCGGGCCATGGGGCGCGACGCCGTCGCGGCCTTGCTGGCCGCGCCGGTCAGGCCTGCGCTGCGCGCGCCATCAGACGGCGCGAGGGTTGGTGTCACGGTCGGTGTCAAGGCGGGCGACGGGTCGCGCGTTGGGGATGTGGGGGCGGTCATTCGTCGTCCTGCCAAGAGGCTTGCGATGTGGCGCCTGCGAACAGCAGACCTTTCTCCTCGGCGCTGACCTGCAGCATCACCGAGGGCTCCAGGCACACCTGGTCGCGGCCCTCGGCCTTGGCACGGTACAGCTGCCGATCCGCGCGCTGCATCCACATCAAGGGACTGGTGCGCACCCATTGCGGCGCGAAGGCTCCGCCCAGGCTGACCGTGACGGCCACAGTCGGCCCACTGACCTGATCCACACGGCTGGCGGCCACGCGCCGCCGGATGCGATCCGCCACCTGCGGGCCGAAGGCCTGCGGGCAGTTCGGCAGGACGACGGCGAACTCTTCGCCACCGATGCGCGCCACCAGGTCCATGGGTCGCACCGTTTCGAGCAGCGCGCGGCCGACCATTTGAATCACCTGGTCGCCGACGGCATGACCATGGCTGTCGTTGACACGCTTGAAATGATCGATATCGACCATCAGCAAAAGGGCGGATTCGCCGGAGCGGGCGACGCGGTCGACCTCGCGTGCCAGCGAGAGCTCAAAGGTGCGCCGATTGGCCAACCCGGTGAGCGCGTCGCGACTGGACAGATCGACCAGACGATCGATGACACTTTGCAGCCATGCCGCGCTGCCCACTTCGGCATCGCTGGGCTCACTACCGGCCTGGCGCAACAGGGCCAGGGCCGACTCCAGACGCAAACCTGCAAACGGCAAGTCAGGCGACCCCGCAGGGGCGCTCACGGCCGCTGTTGCGACGGGGCTCACCGCGCCAGCGGCGTGAGCGTGTGGATGGCTGAGGGGCACTTTTTCAGTCTAGCAGCGGGCCCCATGCCAGACGCCCGCAAAGTGGCAGGCAATGCGCCTGCACTTTGCGCCATGTCGGCTTGTCACGCAGGCCGGATGCTCAGCGTCGGCCTGGTGCTCGCCGCTGGTTTTTCGGCGGGCAGAAACAGGGCCTGCAGGTCGGTGAGGAAATCAAAGCCGCGTGCACTGGCACGCACACTGCCGTGCTGCCGCTCAATCAGGCCACGCGCTTGGGCTTGATCGAGTGCTGCCGCAATCGCACTCGGCGGCAAACCGGTACGCGCCTGAAAGTCGCTCAGCGCAAAACCCTCGCGCAGGCGCAGGGCGTTGAGCATGTATTCCACCGGCATTTGGGCACGCGAGATTTCCTCGTCATTGCTCATCGCCTGGCCGGCCAAAGACCGCTCCATATAGGTGTTGGGGTCGCGCCAGCGCACCTGGCGCACCACACGGTGTGGGTAGCTCAGTTTGCCGTGCGCGCCAGCACCGATGCCGAGGTAATCGCCAAACTGCCAGTAGTTCAGGTTGTGCTGGCAACGGTGGCCAGGCTGGGCAAATGCCGACACCTCATAACGTTGCAGGCCCATGGCCGCGGTGCGTTCGGTGATGAGGTCAAGCATGTCGCTGGCCAGATCGTCGTCGGGCAAGTCCTGCGGTGGATCGAGGGCAAAATGGGTATTCGACTCGACAGTCAGGTGATAGATCGACAGGTGCGGCGGCGCAAAGGCCAGCGCCTCGTCCAGATCCTCGCGCAGCAGGGCCAGGTCCTGCCCCGGCAAGGCGTACATCAGGTCGATGTTGAAGGTGTCGAAGGCCAGCCGCGCCTCATCAATGGCGGCGCGCGCTTGCGCCGCATCGTGCACCCGGCCCAGGCGTTTGAGCATGGCGTCGTTGAAGCTTTGCACGCCAATCGACAAGCGGGTCACACCCGCCGCACGAAAGGCCTTGAAGCGCTCGCGCTCAAAGCTGCCGGGGTTGGCTTCGAGCGTGATTTCGCAGCCGGCGGCCAAGGGCAGGCGCGCCCGAATGTCGCTCAACATTCTTGCTATGCCGTCAGGCGAAAACAGGCTGGGTGTGCCGCCGCCAATGAACACGCTGACCACGGGGCGGCCCCAAACCTGCGCCAGGGCAGATTCCAGATCGACCACCAGGGCATCCAGGTAGCGCGCTTCGGGCAGGCCACCGGGCCCGGCCGGTGCGGCATGCGAGTTGAAGTCGCAATAGGGGCATTTGGCCAGGCACCACGGCAAGTGCACATAAAGCGAAAGCGGCGGAGACTCGCTCAGTTGCAAGGTGCCGGGGCGCAGGTAGCGCTGGACGATGTCGGTCATGCAGGCGGTGACGCTTCGATCACCCCAAGCGCCAGGCGTCGCACATCAGGATGCGCATCTGTGTGGCCGCGCGGGCGCGGTGGCTGTGCCGGTTCTTGCTGGCCGCGTCGAGCTCGGCCACCGTCAGCCCCAGCTCAGTGATCAGCAGCAGTGGGTCGTAGCCAAAGCCACCCTCGCCGCGGGCAGCGCCCAAGATCTCGCCGGGCCAACGCCCCACGGCGATCAAGGGCTCGGGATCATCGGCGTGGCGCAATGCCACCAGGGTGCTGACAAAGTGTGCGCGGCGGTCGGTGAGGCCGGCCATGCGCTGCAGCAGCAGAGCATTGTTGGCAGTGTCCTGGCGACTGCGCAGCGCCTCGCGGGCCTCGCCCTGCCCCGCCGCCAGTGTGCCGGCGTAATGTGCCGAGATCACGCCGGGCGCCCCGCCCAGCGCAGCGACGCACAGGCCAGAGTCATCGGCGATGGCGGCGCCACCACTGGCCCGAGCCGCTTGCCTGGCTTTGGCAAGTGCGTTCTCGATGAAGCTGAGATGGGGCTCATCGGCCTCGGCAATGCCCAGCTCGTTCTGAGAAACGAGGTGCAGCGGCAACCCAGCCAGGAGGCTGCGCAACTCAGTCAGCTTTTTGGCGTTGTTTGACGCCAGCACCAGGCGCATGTCAGCGGCCAGGTGCGGCGGTCAAGGCTGCCAAGGCCCGCGGCAAGGGCAGCGCCAGTGCCGCGCGTTGAAGCTGCAGCAGCTCGCGAATGCCCTTGTCGGCCAGGCCAAGAAGCGCGTCCATCTCGCGGCGCTGGAAGGCAACACCCTCGGCCGTGCCCTGTAGTTCGACAAATCCACCCGAGCCGGTCATGACGACGTTCATGTCGGTGTCGCAGGACGAGTCTTCGGTGTATTCCAGATCCAGCAAGGGCGTGCCCTGGACGATGCCCACTGAAATCGCGGCCAGGCCGTCCTTGATCGGGCTGGCCGAAAGCTTTCCCTGGGCCATCAGGCCGCTGACGGCGTCGTGCGCCGCCACCCAGGCGCCGGTGATGGCGGCCGTGCGCGTGCCGCCGTCGGCCTGCAGCACATCACAGTCGATGAGGATGCTGCGCTCGCCCAGCAGCTTGAGATCGAAGACACAGCGCAGCGCCCGGCCGATCAGGCGCTGGATCTCCTGGGTGCGGCCACTTTGCTTGCCGCGCGCGGCCTCGCGGTCGCCACGGGTGTGCGTGGCGCGCGGCAGCATGCCGTACTCCGCCGTCACCCAGCCCTCGCCACTGCCACGCTTGTGCGGCGGCACGCGCTCCTCCACCGAGGCGGTGCATAACACACGGGTCAAGCCGAAGCTGATGAGCACCGATCCTTCGGCGTGGCAGGTGAAGCCGCGTTCGATGCTCACCGGGCGCAGGCCATCGTGGGCGCGTCCATCAGCGCGTTGGAAATCCTTCATGACCGACCTCAATTTTTCTTCTGCGAGGACTTGCGAATGGCGTCATTGATCTCGCGGATCGAGCGCTCGATCTCGGCCTCGTCGAGATCGTCCGGCGAGGCCTCACCGGCCAAGGTCGCCTGGATGGTCGAGGCAAAAACCTCCTCGCCCAGGGACTGCGTAGAAACCGCCAGGTTGGGATCGCTCTCCTCCGAGGCCTCCCACTCAACGGCGAGCACGGTGACGTTGTCGCTGCGGTCACCGGCCGTGCGCAGCGCGCGCTCGGCCAGCTCGGGCACGGCGTCCGAAATCGGCCGGGTCGCCAGGTGCTCGGTGATCGTGATGTCGCTCACGCTGCCCCACAGGCCATCGGAGCACAACAGCACCTTGTCGCCTTTTTGCATGATCAGCGGGCCAGCGGTATCCACCACCGGCTTGCCGGGCGAGCCCAGGCAGGTGAACAGCACGTTGCGATTGAAGCGCTGGCCCATGGGCACGACCTGCGCCATGGTGTCCTGCAGCTCGGTGTAGGAGTGGTCGCGGGTGCGGGCGATCATCTTGTCGCCGCGCACCAGATACAGGCGTGAATCACCACAGTGCGCCCAGTAGGCCGCATTGCCCTGCAGCAGGCAGGCCACCAGCGTCGTACGTGGCGTGTCCAGCAAGGCCTTGTCGGTGGCATAGCGCAACAGTTTGTGATGACCTGCCAGGATGGCATCGTGCAAAAAGCGCAGCGGGTCACGCAGCACCGGTTTGGCGTCGCGCTGGAACAGTGCGGCCATGGTCTGCAAGGCCAACTGTGAGGCCACCTCGCCCTCAGGATGACCGCCCATGCCATCGGCCAAAGCGAACAGGCCTGAGCTGCGCGTATAGCAATAGCCCATGCGGTCTTCGTTCTTGTCACGACCGCCCTTGCGGCTGACCTGGTAGACGGAAAAGCGCATGGATAAAGTGGTTAGGCAGGCAGTAAGCTCAGGCGCAAGTGCCGGTCAGGCTTTCGCACTGGTCTTTAAGTTTTCAATCTGCAGCTTCAGGCGCTCACTGAAGCTCAGCTTGGTGTAGCGGCGCTCGGTCTCACGAGAGAGCTCCTTTTGCAGGGCAAACACGCTTTGCGGCCGCGACAGCGGATCGAGCGACATGCACCATTCAGCGACTTCGATGAGGTTGTCGGAATAGACGTTGCGCAGCCTGGACAGCGACAGCGCCAAGCGGTCCTTCTCGATGCGTTGCGGGGCATCGTTGGGTGGATAGCCCTGCATGCAGGCGTAAATGCAGCCGCCAATGGCATAGATGTCGGTCCAGGGGCCGAGCGAGCCGTCGCGGCGATACATCTCGGGCGCGGCAAAACCCGGTGTGTACATCGGACGAATGAAGTTGCCTTCTTTGCTGAGTACCTCGCGGGCGGCGCCGAAATCAAGCATCACCGCCTTGTTGTCATTGGTGATGAAGATGTTGGCTGGCTTGATGTCGAGGTGCAGCATCTTGTGTTGGTGCACGATGCGCAAGCCACGCAGGATCTCGTCGAACAGGCTGCGTATGGTCGACTCGCGGAACACCTTGTCACGCTTCAAATCGCGGGCGGTGACGATGAAGTCCTGCAGCGTGTCGCCCTGCAGGTAGTTCATCACCATGTACACGGTTTCGTTCTCGCGGAAGAAATTCAGCACCGAAACGACGCTGGAGTGCGAGATCTGCGCCAGCGAGCGCCCTTCTTCGAAGAAGCTCTTCAGACCCAGGCGATACAGCGGCTGCTTCTCAGGCTTGACACGGGGGGTGAGCTCTCCCGGCGAGCGCTCGGCCAGCGAGGCCGGCAGGTATTCTTTGATGGCGACCATGCGGCGCTCATCGTCTTCGGCCAGGTAGACCACGCCAAAACCACCTGCGGCCAGCTTCTTGACTATCGAATAGCCCCCGACCACGGTGCCTGCTGGCAACGGAGCGGGTTTACTCTTCGACATAATCAGTGGTTTCCTAGAGGGCGAGAAGTCGATGTCAGTTTACAGCATGACCGGCTTTGCCAGTGCCGGTGGCGCGGGCCCTAACGGCCAGATTGTGGCGACACCCGCGGGCGCTGCGGTGGCTCAGGTTTCAGGTGCCGCCGGCACTGCAGCTGCAGCTGCGACAGCCCCTTTGCGCAGTGCGGGGGCAGGCAGTGTCACCGTGGACCTGCGCTCGGTGAATGGCCGATTCCTTGATTTGAGCCTGAAGCTACCCGACGACTTACGCGGCCTCGAGCCCATCTTGCGCGAGCTGGTGGGCACATGCTTCAAGCGCGGCAAGATCGAGTTGCGCGTGACCACACAGCGCGACAGCGACAACACCTGGCCACAGCCTCAGGCCGATCAACTCAATCGCCTGTCCAGGCTGGAAGGCAGTGTGCAGGCCTGGTTGCCCAGCGCCCGGGGCTTGAGCGTGGACGAGGTGATGCACTGGTGCCGCAGCGGCGCAGGCAGCGAGCGGCTGGACGAGCTGACCGTCGAGGTGGCCCGCCAGGCTGTGCAAGGCCTGCGCGAAGCCCGTGCGCGTGAAGGCGCCCGCCTGGTGGCCATCCTCAACGAGCGCATCGCCTTGCTGCATCAGCTGGCGCTGCAGGCGGCGCCGATGGTGCCGGCCGTGGTGCAACGTCAGCAACAGCGGTTTTTGGAGCGCTGGCGCGAGGCATTGGCTGCGGCTGGCGCTGGCGCCAGCGTGTCAGCAGATGCTTTGCAAGAGCGCGCGCTCAACGAGGCCGCGGCCTTTGCGCTGCGTATCGACGTGGCCGAAGAGTTGGCCCGTCTGGGCGCCCATCTGGACGAGATCAGCCGCCTGCTAGCCAAAGGCGGCGAGCTCGGCAAACGCCTTGATTTTCTGATTCAGGAGTTGCACCGCGAGGCCAACACACTGGGCGCAAAGTCATCCGCGCTTGAGCTGACCAACATTTCGGTGGAAATGAAGGTGGCCATTGAACAGATGCGTGAACAGGTGCAGAACATCGAGTAGGGTTTCACGGCATCCGATGCCACCCACAATCGACCCGCAAACCCAGTGTTTATGCGGGTTTCGCGTTTCTTGAGGTTGCACGGCAACCCACCCCATCCCAGAATTTGTGTGTACCCAGGCGTGTACCAGGAGGCCCTCCGGGTACCGATTCACTGGTACACGCGATGTGAGGTGCTGGATGGGCAAGTTGAACGACGTGACGATCCGGGGATGGATCAGATCGGGTGAACGGTTCGAAGGCCGCTCCGATGGTGATGGGCTTGTGCTGACGTGGCGTAAGGACACCGGATCACCCTTCTGGAAGTTCCGCTACCGCTTCGCCGGCAAGCCGCGCGTCATGAACATGGGCAGCTACAGCGACCTGCCGCTATCGGCCGCCCGCCAGGCCGCCAAGGAACTGCGCGCGAAGGTGACCTTGGGCCACGATGTGGCTGGCGAGAAGCAGGAGCGCAAGACCATGGCCCTCGCGAAGATCGAGGCGGCGCGAACCGTGATGACGGTGGCGAAGCTGGCCGACGAGTACTTCGAGCGCATGGTCCTCGGTAAATGGAAGCACCCGAACATCGTGCGCAGCCGCATCGAGAAGGACATCAAACCCAACATCGGCAAGCTGGCGCTCGAAGACGTCGAGCCGCGTCACATCGACGC
>JAYSSS010000150.1:0-20108 GCA_043720415.1 Ideonella sp. | reverse complement strand
CGCCGATGCGTTCCTTGTGATGCGCGAGGAGAAGGCGCGAGAGCTGGGCTTGCCGCACGCGCTGGTGCGCGGCGCCATCGAGCGACACAATGCCTATGCCGACGACCCGGTGATGGTGCGCGGCGGCTGGCTGATGGACCGTGAAGAGCTCTATGCGCAGGCGGGCGCAACGCCGGCCGATGTCGACTTCATCCAGACCTACGACGATTACCCGGTAATCGTGATGCTGCAATTCGAGGACCTGGGCTTTTGCGACAAGGGCGAGGCGCCGGCCTTCGTGCGATCACACGGCCTGCGCTTTGACGGCAGCTTCCCGGTCAACACCTCGGGCGGCCAGCTCTCCAGCGGCCAGGCGGGCGCAGCGGGCGGCTTCATGAGTGTCAACGAGGCGACCCGCCAGCTCACAGACCAAGCGCCTAACCGGACGGTGCAGGGGTCTAAATTGGGCCTGGCCGGCGGCTTCGGCATGGTCACCTACGACCGCTGTTTGTGCACCGGTGCGGTGATCCTGGGGCGCTCATCATGACCATGCCGCTGAACGTGGGAGCAGCGACATGACCATGCCGCTGATGAAACCCCCGCGCAAAAACCCGGTTCTGCGCACGCCGCAGATGAACCTGCCGCCCGGCGCGCGCAGCCGCGCCGCCATGGGCCTGACGGTGGCCGCCGCCGAGGGCCGCTTCGAGCTGCAGCAGTGCCAGGACTGCCAGGCCGTGCAGTACCCGCCGCGTGAGGCCTGCCATGTGTGCCTGTCGCCGCGGCTGCCCTGGCGGCCACAGGCGGGTGCGGGCGAGCTGCTGGCCGTGACCACGCTGCACCACAGCAACGATCTGTTTTTTCGCGATCGCCTGCCCTGGCGTCTGGGCCTGGTGCGGCTGGATTCAGGGCCCACGCTGATGGTGCATCTGCATGGCGATGTGCAGGCCCCGGGGACGCAAGCCGTAAAGGTGCAGTCCGCAAAGGTGCAGGCCGATGTGGCGGCTCAAACTACCCGCGTCACCGTCGGCGCCCGCCTGGACCGCGCCGGCCGCGCCGTGGTGATTGCCTTTCCCGAATCGGAGACATTGAACATGGCTGATGACCCGATGCTGCGCGAGATGGGCAGCGACCCGAAGTTCCGCAAGCTGCTCGTCACCGACGCCATGACGGCCACCGGCCAGGCCCTGGTGCGCGCGGCGGTGAAGGCCGGTGCCGACACCATCTGGGCCGGCCATGCCGAGCCCTGGAAACGCCATGGCAGCGGCGTTGACGACATCGCCGCGCTGCCGCAGGTCAGCCTGGTGCCGCTGGACTTGACCAATGCGCGCTCGGTGGCGGCACTGGCCGGCGAGATCGGCGGCAAGGTCGACATCGTCATCAACAACGCCGAAGTGCACCGCACCTTCGGCATCGCCGCGCGCCGCGGCACCGATGTCGCCAGGGCCGAGATGGACATCAATTACTTCGGCCTGCTGCGCCTGGCGCAGGAGTTCGGCCCGGCGCTCAAGGCCCGCGCTGCCGATGGCGCCACCCACGCCACGGCCTGGGTCAACCTGCTGTCGGTCTACGCCCTGGCCAACTTCCCGCCGCACGGCACCTTCTCGGCCAGCAAGGCCGCGGCGCACTCGCTGTCCCAGTGCCTGCGCGCCGAGATGCGACCGGCCGGCATCCGCGTGCTGCATGTCTTCCCCGGCCCCATCGATGACGAATGGAATCAGAACCTGCCGCCACCCAAGCTCAGCCCGGACGCGCTGGCCGGCGCGGTCATCAAGGCGCTGCGCGATGGCGTCGAAGACCTCTACCCGGGCGATGTGGCGCAGGAGTGGCTGGAGCGCTGGCGTGACAACCCCAAGGTGCTGGAGCGTGAGCTGGCCGCTGGAACTTGAAATCCAACCTCGCCGGATGAACCGACCATGAACCCAACAGACATACTGAGCGCACTCAGCGGCGCCTTGAACACCGGCGGCATCCGGGTGATCGACCTCACCCAGACCCTCACGCCCGAGTTTCCGCAGATCGCCCTGCCGCCCGAGATGGGCCAATGCTGGCCCTTCCGCATCGAAGAGGCCTCGCGCTACGACGAGCGTGGCCCGGGCTGGTACTGGAACAACTTTTCCTGTGGTGAACACACTGGCACGCACTTCGATGCGCCCATCCACTGGATCAGCGGCCGGCACCTGTCCAACAACGCCGTGGACACCATCCCGCCCCAGCACTTTGTGGCGCCCGCCTGCGTCATCGATTGCCACCTGCAGGCCCAGGCCGACCCGGACTACCTGATGAGCGTGGCCGACATCGAGGTCTTTGAGCAAGCGCACGGCCGCATCCCCGCCGGCAGCTGGGTGCTGATGCGCAGCGACTGGAGCAAGCGCCAGGACCCCGAGGCCTACCAAAACTTTGATGCCAGCGGCCAGCACACGCCCGGGCCCAGCAGCGAAGCGGTGCAGTTTTTGGTCGATCAACGCGATGTGCTGGGTTTTGGCTCCGAGGCCATAGGCACCGATGCCGGCCAGGGGGTTCACCTGCGCCCGCCTTACCCCTGCCACTACTTCATGCACGGCGCGGGCCGCTACGGCCTGCAGTGCCTGACGAACCTGGACTTGCTGCCCGCCAAAGGCAGCGTGCTGATCTGCCCGCCGCTGAAGATTCAGCAGGGCAGCGGCAGCCCGCTGCGCGTGCTGGCTCTGGTGGCCGGGGGCTAACGATGTTATCCAGCGTAAACGAGAAGGGCACGGCCCTGGTCACCGGCACCTCCACCGGCATAGGCACCGTGCTCTGCCAGCACCTGCTGGCCAGCGGCTACGAGGTGGTGGCCATGGCCCGCCGCGCCACGCCCATCAGCCACCCGCGCCTGCACCACATCGGCGTCGATCTGGCCGACGCCACGGCCACCGCCCAGGCCGCGGCGCAGGCCGCGCAGCGCTTTGCCATCACCACCTTTGTGCACAACGCCGGCGTCATCCGCCCGGCGCTGCTGGCCGATGTGCAGCCGGGGGACCTGGAGACGCTGAGCGCACTGCACCTGGGCAGCGCCATCACGCTCACCCAGGCTCTGCTGCCGGCGATGCGCGCCGCGCACTTTGGCCGCGTCGTTTTCTTGTCATCACGCGGCGCGCTTGGCCTGGCCACGCGCAGCGCCTATTCGGCTACCAAGGCCGGCATGATCGGCATGGCGCGCACCTGGGCGCTGGAGTTGGCGGCCGACGGCATCACCGTCAACGTCGTGGCGCCGGGCCCCATCCGCGGCACCGAGATGTTTCATGCGGTGGTGCCGGCGCACAGCGAACGCGAAAGCAAATTGGCCGCAGCCATCCCGGTGCAGCGCCTGGGCGAGCCCGAGGACGTGGCCCGTGCGGTGGATTTCTTCATTGAGCCGGCCAACAGCTTTGTCACCGGCCAGGTGCTGTATGTCTGCGGTGGGGCCAGCGTGGGCGCGGTGACGATCTGAGGGTGCTTGCAAGCGCAAGGGTGTTAGGGCCCTAGACGTAGGGAGTGTCATTCGGTCGCCACAGGCATAGCCTGCTGCCACCCCAATTGCACACCCCAGGAGGTGACCCGTGGCCCGATCCAAGACCGCCAAGAGCCCAGCCCGCGACAAGGCTGGCTACACCATCGATTTGCAGTCCGGCGAGCTCATCCTGCGCGGCCGCGGCATCGTCATTCGCGCCGCGGCGGCGATTGCCGCGGACGCCTGGCGCGGGGTGGCCGTGGCCGGCCAACGCATCAACCTGGCGCTCAGCAAGGATGGCCGCAGCGCCGAGATCGACACCCGCGGCTTGCCCTGCGGCGCCCACACCCTGCGTGTCCATGAGCTGTGGTCGCAGCGCTCGGGCCAGCGCCTGCCCGACACCGAGCTTGATTTCATGGTCATCGACAGCGCCGCGCCGCTGCCACCCGAGCTGGCCGTGCAGCACGCCGTGCGGCTGCACATC
The DNA here is from genome assembly GCA_043720415.1 of Ideonella sp. Taxonomy (GTDB): domain Bacteria; phylum Pseudomonadota; class Gammaproteobacteria; order Burkholderiales; family Burkholderiaceae_C; genus Pseudaquabacterium. Next base: position 16,197 of record JAYSSS010000150.1, on the reverse strand, counting down.
GGCGAGCTGGAGGTGACGCGCTGCGCGGCCACCGGGGCCCTTGGCGCGGGCATGGTGGAGGTCTTCAAGGCCGAGCACCGCAAGTCGCGCAAGCCCGAACAACTGGCCTTTGATGCGCAGGGCAAGGTCTTCGACATGGACCGCGCCCTGGCGGATCTGGCCAAACGCCGCCACAAGGTCTACGGCAAGCTGCACCCGGCCTTGCACGCCCAATTGCAGACGGGCGACGCGCAGCGCGAGCTGGCCGTGGCGGTGTGGCTCAATGCGGCCAGCACCGGGCCGATCGACAAGCCCGCCAAGGGCGCGAGGCGCAAGCGGCCCGCCGCTGAAACCGAGGCACGTGCCGCGGCCCAGACCATGGCCAAACGCTTCGCCGACAGCAGCGCCTGCCAGGGCATGAAGGTGCAGCGCATCGACGCCGCCTTGCCGGTGATCTTTGGCAGCCTGAGTGCCGGCCGCATCGCCGCGCTGGCCGCCAGCGACGCGGTCTCGGCCATCTTCCTGCATGAGCCCAAGGGCGCCGATGACCTGGGCACTTCGATTGCCATCGCCAATGCCGACGATGCCCACACCGCGGGCTTCACCGGCCGGGGCATCAATGTCGCGGTGTATGAGCGCGGCCCGGACGACAACAGCGACCTGCAGATCGCCGCGCGCTTCACCACCAACCCCGGCACCAGCGATCACTCGCGGCACACCCACGGCATCGTCAAGAACGTCGAGCCTCGTCGACCGCATGGGCATGCGCCGGATTGCAATTTGCACTCGGCCAACAGCTACGACCTCGACGCCATCGCCTGGGCTGCCGACCAAGGCTGCACGGTCATCAGCCAGAGCTTTCACCGCGACAGCGAAGAGGGCTCGTCCGGCCTGTCCTTCGATGACATCTACAAGGATCAGTTGGCGCTGCGCTGGCCCTACCCGACGATTTGCGAGGCCGCGGGCAATGGCGCCGACACCGAGTTCGTTAACCACAAGGGCTTCAACCGCCTGACCGTGGGCAACCACGACGACAGCGCTGGCGGTATGGCCTCGGACACGGTGTTTCGCAACCCGGCCTCAGGCCATGGCGACCGTGAGCTGCCCGAGATTGCCGCCAATGGCACGGGTGTGACAACCGTGGGGCTGACCAAGGGCGGTACCAGCATGGCCGCCCCGGCGGTGGCCGGCGGCGTCGCCCTGATCCAGCAGGCCAACACCAGCTTGCGCTCCTGGCCCGAGGGCTGCCGCGCCATCATGATGGCCGCGGCCTGGCGCAACCCGGCGGGCAGCACCTGGCGTGCCGACCTGGTGGCCGGGGTGGACGGCGTGGACGGCGCCGGCGCCATCGACAGCCATGCCGCAGTGCAAATCGCCCGGGCGCGCAAGTCGCGCAACAACGCCGCCGCGCGGCGCGGCTGGGATGTGGGCACCCTGCGCTCGGCCGACATCGGCGCGGGTGGCTTCGCCACCTTTGTGCACCGCATCGCCGTGCCGCGGCTGATCTTTTCGCCCAGGATCAAGGTGGCCCTGGCCTGGGATTCGGCGATCACCACGCTGAACATCCTCGGCCTGAGATTGCCGATTGCCTCGACGCTGACGGTCGATCTGGATCTGCAGGTGCGCGACGCCAACGGCACGGTGGTGGCCACCAGTGCCTCCTGGGACAACTCCTACGAGATCGCCGAGTTTGCCGCCCAGGCCGGCCAGACCTACGAGATCCGCGTCCGGCGCTTTTCCGGCAGCGACGATGTCTGGTACGGCGTGGCCTGGCAGTTGCGCGGCACCGAGTTCTTGCTTGAGCGCCTGGCCACCGTGGCGCAGTTGGAGCTGGGGCGCCGATAGCTGCGCTTGGCCGTCCGTGACCTGCCACCGGGTGCGCGGACGGGCGCACCAGCACGCCAGGGCTGCAGCGCACCAGCGCACCAGCGCACCAGCACGCCAGGGCTGCAACTCATCAGCGCTGTGGCCACAAGCGGCGAGAATTCCGCCGGTGCTCTCCCGGCCGGCGTCATCAACAGCGCCGCCAAGCCTGGTGGTAATCGATGCCGCTCAATTCGAACAGTGGGAAATGACGATGAAGTTTGACGACGTGGTTCAAGGGCGCCGCAGCATCCGCGGCTATCTGAACAAGCCTGTGCCGCGGGCACTGATCCTCGAAATCCTTGGGCTCGCCATGCGGGCGCCGACCTCGCTCAATACCCAGCCCTGGAACTTCTATGTCGTGGCCGGCGCTGTGCTTGACCGCATCCGCAGCGGCAATGTCGAGCGCAACCTGGCGGGCGTGCCGCACTCGCGGGAGTTCCGCATGGGCCCGGGCTATGAAGGCGTGCACCGCGAGCGGCAAATCGGCATTGCCAAGCAGCTTTTCGCCGCCATGGGCATTGCCCGCGACGACATGCCGGCGCGACAGGATTGGGTGCTGCGCGGCTTTCGCCAGTTTGATGCGCCGGTGTCCATCGTCATCACCTACGACCGCGCCATCCATGGCAGCGACATCGCCCCCTTTGATTGCGGCGGCGTCGTCAACTGCCTGGTCAACGCCGCCTGGTCACGCGGCCTGGGCTGCGTCATCAACAGCCAGGGCATCATGCAATCGCCCGTGGTGCGCGCTGAGGCCGGCATCCCCGACGACCAGGTGATACAGACCTGCGTGGCCCTGGGCTGGCCGGACGATTCGTTTCCCGCCAATGCGGTGGTCTCGCAGCGCAAATCGGTGGCTGAGGCGGCGGTGTTTGTGGGGTTTGTCGACTGAGCCCAAGCGGGGGCCAGGGCCTTTCCAGACCCCCTGACTCAACGCATCCCGGCTACCGCACCCGCAAGTGTCGTACCGCCGACCAGGGCCCGGCCAGGCCTGAGGCATCGAGTACCGTGCATCAGGGGATCGCCGGGCGGGCGGTGTGCATGCGCCGCGGCGACGTGATCCGCGGCGACGTGATCCACATCAGGCATTGACATTGACCACCACGCGGCCGCGAATGCGCCCGGCCAGGATGTCGCTGCCGGCCTGCACGGCCTGGGCCAGGGTGATCTCCTGGGTGAGGGCTTCCAGCTTGGCCAGATCCAGATCGCGGGCCAGCCTGTCCCAGGCGGCACGGCGCGCGGCATGCGGTGCCATCACGCTGTCGATGCCATAGAGCGTGATGCCGCGCAGGATGAAGGGCGCCACCGAGCCCGGGAAGTCCATGCCCTGGGCCAGGCCGCAGGCGGCCACGGCGCCGCCATAGCGCGTGCCGGCACAGGCATTGGCCAGCGTGTGGCTGCCGACCGAATCGACGACGCCGGCCCAGCGTTCCTTGGCCATGGGCTTGCCAGGGGCGGAAAGCTCTTCGCGGGCGATGACCTCCGCAGCGCCCAGGCCACGCAAAAACTCGGCCTCCTGCGGGCGCCCGGTGGAGGCGATGACGCGGTAGCCCAGCTTGGACAACAAGGCGATGGCCACGCTGCCCACGCCGCCATTGGCGCCGGTGACCAGGACGTCGCCGCTGGCCGGTGTGAGGCCGTGCTTTTCCAGTGCCAGCACGCACAGCATGGCGGTGTAGCCGGCCGTGCCTATGGCCATGGCCTGGCGCGGCGTCAAGCCACGGGGGACGGGAACCAGCCAATCGGCCTTGACGCGGGCCTTTTGCGCCAGGCCGCCAGAGTGCGTCTCGCCCACGCCCCAGCCATTGAGCAGCACGGCGGCACCCACGGCATAACGCGCATCGTCGCTGGCCAGGACCGTGCCGGCCAGGTCAATGCCGGCGTGCAGCGGGAACTTGCGCACCACCGGACTCTTGCCGGTGATGGCCAGGCCGTCCTTGTAGTTGATGGTCGAGTAGGCCACGGCCACCGTCACCTCGCCCGCGGGCAGGGCGCTGTCGTCCACGGCCTTGACGCTGGCGCGGTAGCCGGCATCGTCCTTCTCGATCACGAGGGCATTGAACACTGGGTTTTCTCCTGGGGAATGCGCGTTGAGAGCGGTGGTGAGGCGGCGCGCCCAAGGCGCGTGCGGGCCACTGCGGGATGCCGCAAGAGGCGGCGCAAGAAGTATCGCCCACGCGGGTTGAGGGGGCTGTGCACGGGCGCTGCTGGGCGCGGCGCTGCGTGTTGTGGTGGTACTGCTGTGGTGGCACTGCTGTGGTGTCACTGCTGCGGTGGCACTGCTGCGGGCAAAGCGTTGGGGCAACACTGTGAGGCAATGCGGGCGGACATGTCGGCCTTGATCGCGGTCGCACGACACGGCATCATCGCTTGATGCCACATGTGTATTTCACGCCGCAGCTCAAGCGCTTTCTCGATGTGCCCGTGGTGCACACCCCAGCGTTGAACCTGCGCGCCGCGCTGACCGATGTGTTTGCTGCCAACCCGCGCCTGCAGGGCTATGTGCTCGATGAGCAAGGCCATGTGCGCGCCAACGTCGTGGTGTTCATTGATGGCCGCCGCTGCCTGGATCGGGTGCGGTTGGACGACGTGCTGCAGGCCGACAGCCAGGTCTACGTACTTCAAGCTTTATCAGGAGGATGATTCATCATGACCGCAAGCCCGATGTCTGCACGCCCGATGACGGCAAACCCCATTTCCTCAACACCACCGTCCACCCGCGCCTGGGTCGCCACGCGCAAGGGTCTGTTCGAGTTGCAACGCGCGGCGGGGGGCGCCTGGCGCATCGCCCGCACTTCCTTTCTGGGCGAGCCGGTGTCCAACCTCTTGCCACCGCGCACCACTGGCGCCAACGCCGGGCGCATGCTGGCGGCGCTGAACCTGGGCCACTTTGGGGCGAAGCTGCACTCGTCGGATGACGCCGGCCTGAGCTGGACCGAGGTCGCCGTGCCGGCCTACCCGGCGCAGCCCGAGCCCACGCCGGGTGTGGACCCCGGACCGGCCTGGAAGCTGGGTTTGATCTGGGAGCTTGAAGCCGCGCCGCGCGACGGCGCCGATGTCGTCTGGGCCGGCACCTTGCCCGGCGGGCTGTTTCGTTCGGCCGATTTCGGCCGCTCCTGGCAACTGGTGCAGCCGCTGTGGCAGCGGCCCGAGCGCGCGCAATGGTTTGGCGGCGGATATGACGTGCCCGGGATCCACTCCATCTGCCCGCACCCGCAGCGCCTCGATGAAACCCTGGTGGCCGTGAGCTGTGGCGGCGTGTGGCTGACGCGCGATGACGCCGCCAGCTGGACGCTCAACTGCCATGGTATGCGAGCGGCCTACATGCCGCCCGATCAATCCGAGAACGAGGCCGTACAAGACCCGCACCGCATCCTGCGCTGCGCCAGCCGGCCCGAGGTGCTGTGGTGCCAGCATCACAACGGCATCTGGCGCTCCACCGACGGCGGCCTGCGCTGGGTCGAGGTGACGACCGCGCCACTGTCGAACTTCGGCTTCGCCGTGGCGGTGCACCCGCAGGATGCCGACACCGCCTGGTTCGCGCCCGCGGTGGCCGATCAGCAGCGCGTGCCGGTGGCCGGCGCCATGGTCGTCAACCGCACGCGCGATGGCGGCAAGAGCTTCGAAACCCTGAGCGCGGGCCTGCCGGCCGAGCACTGCTACGACCTGGTCTACCGCCACGGCCTGGTGGTCGACGACAGCGGCCAATCACTGCTGATGGGCAGCACCACCGGCAGCCTGTGGAGCAGCGACGATGGCGGTGAACACTGGCAGACGGTGTCGCTGAATTTGCCGCCGATTTATGCGCTGAAGTTTGGGTGAGATGGGCTGGGTTGGGCTCACCAGCTTCGGCGAGATGACTGGCGCATCGGTGCTTGGCGCGACGCAGACACGCCGCGCCCGGCCCAGCACCGCAGGATCAATGCCGCCACACCAGCCCGGCTTGAATCTGCCAGGTCGATGGCTCCACCCGAGGCTGGGCCGCCCCGCCGACGACCAGGCCATTGCGCGTCAAGGCTCGGGCGGCACCGGCCTGGATGCGCTCAACGCTGCCGGTCAGCCCCAGCTGGGCATGCCAGCCCGGGCCGCTCGGCGCGCTGGCCGACCAGATCACGCGGGCAGCCAACTCGGCGCCCAGGCTGGGCCCCAAGGGCAGCCGGGCGGCATCGGCGTTGGGCAGTTTGAGTTGCACGCGCCCGCCCGGCCCCGCGCCCACCCAGCCTTGAATCGCCAGGCACCATGGGCCGGCAAGGGCGGGCTCGAAGCGCCCGCCCAGCGCGGCCTGCCACAGCTCGAATCGCTCGGGGTAGCCCAGGATGGGGCCGGCATCCTGAATGTGGCGATCGATGGCCTGGTAGCGCGTGCGCACGCCCAGTGACCAGCCGCTGGGCAAGGGCATCAGCGCCTGCAGTTTCAGGCTGTGCTGGCGCACCTGGCTGGTGGTGAACAGCGGCGCGCCGTTGACACTTTGGCCGCTGTAATCGCGCCCGCCGCTGGCCACACCCCATCCCGCCTGCCAGTCCAGCCCAAGGCACCGTGCGCCCAGGCTCAGCTCAGTGGCGGTGAGCCAGCCGCGCTCACGCAGCAGGCGCCGCCCCTGGGCGTCGTGCTCGTCCCATTGGCTGAGTTCGCGGCCGACACCAGCCTCGCCCCAGGGGGCTTGGCAGCGCGCCTGTGCTGCACTGGGCCAAGCCAATGCGGCCATGGCCAGCCCGGTGCCGGCCAGGCTGGCCCAGGCCAGGCGGGTCAAAGCAGTTGGCTCCACAGCCGCGTGGCCGAGGTTTCATAGCTGCCGTTGCCATCGGCGTCGACTTCAATGAAGACGGTGGTCGCGCTCTGGGCCGTCAGTCGCGCCTTGCTGCCGTTGGCCCCGGTGATCAGGGCCTGGCCGCTGGCCGGATAGCGCGCGGTGTTGCTGCGCACGAACGGGCTGACCGTGGACAAGGCGATGGACTTGGAATCCAAGGCACTGCTGGCCAGGGTGCCGGTGACGCTGAGGCTGCGCACAGGGCCCAGGCCGCTGGGTGTGAGCGCTTCACGCAGTGTGAAGTCACTGAGGGTTCGGGTGCTGCTGCTGCCAGCGAAGCTGGCTGTGGCCGAGAGGCTGGACACGCCGAGTGTGGTGATCGTGTTGTTCAGCCCGATGGATTCCTCGCCGAACTCCATGCGGCCGGTGGCGGTGTTGCTGCCCGCCGCTGAGCTGATCACCAGGTTGTTCATGGTGATGCTCATGGAGACCTTGTAGACCGTGGTGTCGAGATTGCCGGTCAGGGTGGTCACCAGAACCGTCATCTCGCCGCTGACGAATTCCGATCCAAAGGCGCAACTGTTTGCCACCAGGTTCGCACCGTCCCCGACGTCGAGCTTGTCGTTGCCGTTGACATCGTTCACCGTCACCGTCACGCTGCCGCCGCCCGAGCATGCCTCGGTGCTGGTCTGCGTGACCCCTGTGGCCACCCTTGTGGCGGTGGCAAACCAGCGGCTCAGCTGGGCGATCTGGGCGCGGCTGAAGCGCATAGGCCCCGTGTCAACCGACAGCTGGGCCGCGGTGGCGAAGTCGCCGGTGTCGAGCAAAAAGTAGGCCGAGCTCATGGCTTCCTGGCCGGCTTGAACATAGTTGCTGGCGGTGATGGCCAGCGGCCCGGTGGTAAAGCCGGGTGGGTTGCCACCGCTGCCACCGCCACCACCGCCGCATGCGGTGAGTGCGGCCATACCGGCAATGGACAGTGGGCGTGCGAATCTTTTCATGATGTCTCCCTGGGGATGGGTGGTGGTTGAGCTGCGCAAGGCAGGCCTTGTATGCCCCGTCAGTTTAGGTGTCGGTGGTGGTGAAAAGCGCACAAAGTGGGTCTGGCGTGAATCGAGTCTGGCGGCTGACTGTCGGCTGTGTAATAGGGTTAGCCTCGCGCCTGTCCATCGAGGTAAAGCCAGCGCGCATTCATGCGCTCAAAGCGGCTGATCTCGTGCAGCACTTGCTTGTGGCCGCGCAGCTTGTAGCGGGCAACAAATTCCACCTCGGCGTGGTCGGCGTCTTGCACTGCGACGTGCTTGAGTTCCAAGCCTGTCCAACGCTGGGCGCTGTCGAATTCCACCGACCCGGGCCGTGTGTTCGGGTGCCACGTGGCCAGCAGGTAATCGGCGTGGCGCAGCACAAAGGCGCTGTAGCGCGAGCGCATCAAGGCGCCAGCATCGGGCGCGCACAGCCACAGCGCGCCGGCATGCCAGCGGCCACAGCAGGCGCCATAGCGCGCGGGCAGGCCGCAAGGGCAGGGGGCTTGGGCGGTGTTCATGGGCCAGCCTGTGGGTCACGTCAGAGGCCAGTTCAGTGGCCAGATCGTGGTGCGGGGCGAGGCACCACACTCGGCCCTGGACTTGTGGCGTGAGGGCGCAAAGGCATCTCCCAGATCTCGCCCACCAGGTCGCGGCCAAAGCTGTGGTGAGGCTCGGTCCCCAGCAGGCGGTAGCCCTCGCGCTGGTACAGCTGGCGCGCGGCCAGCAGATTGCTTTGCGTCCACAGGCGCAGCGTCGAATAGCCGGCGCGGCGAGCGAAGGCGGTGCAATGCGCGACAAGCTGGGTACCCAGCCCGGTGCCGCGGGCCAGGGGCTCGACGATCAGCAAGCGCAGTTGCGCCACGCCGGGCTCGGGCAAACCACTGGTGTCGTCGCGCGCCTGCACCAAGAAGACGCAGCCGAGGCGCTGCGGTGAGGTGTCCGCCAAAGCCGCGCCCGCAATCGCCGCGCTCGCAACCACCGTGCCCGAGGCCGGCGCCGCGGCGTTTGCAGGCAGCACCGTGGGCAGCGCTGCCGGCAGGCGTGCCTCGGCGATCCAGCAGGCTTCGCGGCTGGCATCGAAACGGTCCACAAAATCCGCCGCGATGCGCGCCACCAGGGCCTCGAAGGCCATGCTCCAGCCGTACTCCTGGGCATAGATCGCGCCGTGCCGAGAGATCACCCAGCCGATGTCGCCAGGCTGCAGCGCGCGCAAGCTCAGCGCCCCGGGCGCCGTGGCTGCAGTGCGTGCGCCGGCCTCTGTGGCTGCGGGGTGGTCGGGCTCGGGACTGTGGTGGTGCATGGCTCGGCAAATGGCGAAATGGTGGCCGCAGTGTCGACCACCGGCCGCCCTGGCATCGCCAAGGCGCAGTGCGAACCCATCTTTTGCCGCCACATTTGGCAACCACAAACCAAGCCATGCGTCCTGCCAAGGGCCGGACAGGGCCGGACCTGGCAACACCAGCCGCTAAACTGCCGCGGCCCCGAACCCCAAGCCCAGGACCGCCCATGCTCGACCCCCAAGCCCGCGCGCTGTTGGACATGATGATCGCGCGCGGCGTGCCGCCCACGCACACCCTCACGCCCACCGAGGCGCGCAATTTCTACCGCGACCGGCGCACCGCCACCCAGCCCGAGGCGCGTCCCATGGCCGAGCAACGCGACCTCACCGCCAGCGGCCCGCATGGGCCCATCCCGCTGCGCCTGTACCGCCCCAAGGGCATTGCCTCACCCGCCCCGGTGCTGGTGTACTACCACGGCGGCGGCTGGGTGATTGGTGACCTGGACACACACGAGGTGCTGTGCACCCACCTGGCCGATCAGGCCGGCTGCGCGGTGGTGGCGGTGGACTACCGCATGGGCCCCGAGCACCGTTTCCCGGCGGCGGTGGACGACGCCATCGCCGCCTTGCAGTGGCTTCGCCATGAGGCCACTGCGCTGGGCCTGGACGCCACGCGCATGGCCGTGGGCGGCGACAGCGCCGGTGGCAACCTGGCCGCGGTGGTGGCACTGGCACTGCGCGACAGTGCCGATGCCGGCCCACCCTTGAAGCTGCAACTGCTGATCTACCCGGCCACCGACATGCGCATGGCCGCGCCCTCGCACACCCACAACGGCCAGGGCTATATGCTCACCCGCGACACCATCGCCTACTTCCGTGGCCACTACGTCGCCGAGGCTTCGCAGTACAGCGATTGGCGCTGCTCGCCGCTGTTGCACACCAGCCATGCCGGCCTGCCGCCGGCCCTGGTGCTGACGGCCGGCTTTGATCCGCTGCGCGATGAAGGCCGGCAGTACGCCGATGCCTTGAGCCAAGCCGGCACGCCGGCGCAGTATGTGTGCTTCGAGCGCCAGGTCCATGGCTTCATCACCATGGGCAAGGTGCTGGGCGAGGCCAACACCGCCGTGGCGCTGTGTGCCGATGCCCTGCGCCGCGCCCTGCCTTCGCAAGCGGGCCTGGGCTGAAGGCGATGTCAGCCGTTTGGCTTTCATCACTGGCCTGTGACGGAACCTGAAGCGCCCGACCGACTCCTGCACCGATGCCCATCCAAAGACGCCACTTCACCACCACCCTGGCCGCTGCCTGTGGCACCAGTTTCAACGGCCCGCTGCAGGCTCAGTTCCGTGTCGAAATCTCTGGCATAGGGGCCACCCAGTTGCCGGTGGCCGTGGGCCGTTTTCGCGATGAAGAACGCAGCGGCCAGGCCATCTCAGCCATCGTGCGCGCCGATCTCGAGCGCAGCGGCATGTTCCGCATGGTCGAGTCCAGCGGTGCGCTCGATGAGCGCAGCCAGCCGCAGTTTGCAGAATGGCGGGCGCGCGGTGCCGATGCGCTGGTGGCCGGCTCGGCAGCCCGCCTGGCCGATGGCCGCATTGATGTGCGCTTCAAGCTGTGGGATGCGGTCAAGGGCAGTGACCTGATTGGCCAGGCCTATGCCGTGCAGCCCGGCGACGTGCGTCTGGCCGCGCACCGCATTGCCGACGCGGTGCATGAAAAGCTCACCGGCGAACGCGGCGTCAATGCCACGCGCATCGCCTATGTCACCCGCGCCGCCAGCCGCTACACGCTGCGCATCACCGATGCCGATGGCGAAGGCGGCCAGGTGGCCCTGAGCAGCGCGCAGCCGATCATTTCGCCGGCCTGGTCACCCGATGGCCGGCGCCTGGCCTATGTCTCCTTCGAGGCCGGCAAGGCCGTGGTCATGCTGCAAGAGGTGAGTAGCGGCGAGCGCCGGTCCGTGGCCAGTTTTCGTGGCTCGAACAGCGCACCGGCCTGGTCGACCGATGGCCGGCGCCTGGCGGTGACGCTGTCGCGCGATGGCCCGTCCAACCTGTATTCCGTCGATCTTGACGGCGGCGATCTGCAGCGCTTGACGACCAGTGCCTCCATCGACACCGAGGCCGTGTTCAGCCCCGACGGCAGGCTCATTTACTTTGTCAGCGATCGTGGCGGCGGCCCCCAGGTTTATCGCATGCCCAGCACGGGCGGCGCGGCCGAGCGCGTCACCTTTGCGGGCAGCTACAACATCAGCCCGGCCATCAGCCCGGATGGGCGCACGCTGGCCTATGTGGCCCGCGACGGCGGTGGTGGCTTTCGCATCACCACGCTCGATCTGGCTGGTGGCGCGCCCGTGCTGGTGAGCGACACGCGCGATGACGAGAGCCCGAGCTTTTCGCCCAATGGGCGGCTGATCATTTACGCCAGCCGCAGCCAGGGGCGAGACGTCTTGATGACGACTACGCTGGACGGCAAGATACGCACCCGGCTGCTGTCGTCGGGGCTGGATGTGCGCGAGCCGGCCTGGGGGCCTTATGGCTCCTGAGTGGCGAGCAGTGCCTCAAACCATGCCCGGAACTTTGCGAGGCGCCGTGCCTCACCTGTTGGCCTGACAACCGAACCTCTCCTGGAGACCGCATCATGAAGACCCTTGTTCGCAGCGTTTCGATGATTGCCTTGGTGGCCACTTTGTTGACGGCTTGCAGCTCCGCCGTGAAGCTCGATCAGCCACCGGTGGAGGACCGCACCGGCACACCCGTGGGCGCCACCACCAGCGGCGCACCCGGTGGCGGTAGCACCAGCGCCGGCACCACGACAACGACCACCACCACAGCGGGCACGGGCGCAACAGCGTCTCAGGTCACGCCTGTGGATCTGACCAAGGGCGGGGCGGCCAACGCTGCGGGCCTGGCCGGTCGGGTGGTGTATTTCGATTACGACAGCTTTGTCGTCAAAGACGAGTTCCGCGGCCTGATCGATGCCCATGCCCGAGGTCTGGTGGCGAACAAGGGCAAACGCATGATGATCGAGGGCCACACCGACGAGCGCGGTGGCCGCGAATACAACCTGGCCCTGGGCCAGAAGCGCGCCGAGGCCGTGTCCAAGTCGTTGCAGTTGCTGGGCGCCGGCACCGCACAGGTCGAAGCCGTGAGCTTTGGCAAGGAGCGCGCCGCGGTTGAGGGCCAGACCGAAGCCGCCTGGGCCAAGAACCGCCGTGCCGAGCTGAAGGACCGTTGAAATGCCATTGACCGTGGGCAAGTTGCGGCCCGTGTCGGGTGCACGCTGCATGCGTTGGCTGTTTGTCGCTGTGCTGTGGGCATCTGCAGCCACCGCCCAAGCCGGGCTGTTTGATGATGACGAGGCGCGCAAGGCCATCCTCGACTTGCGCGCCCGCATCCAGGCCAGCGACGACGCCGCCAAGGCGCGCCACGCCGAGCTCGCGGCCAGCACGGCGGCAGCGCTGAGGGCCGCTGTCGCTGCACTCAATGGCCAAAACACCCAGGTGGCCGAGCAGGTGGTCGAGCAATTGGCGCAACTGCGCCGAAGCCTGCTCGATCTGAACGCCCAACTTGAAACCAACCGCGCCGAGCTGGCCCGCATGCGCGGCGCACAAGAGCAGTTGTCGCGCGATGTGGCCGAGCTGCAGCGCCGGCAAAAGGATGGCGTGCAGTCTCTTGAGGACCGCGTGCGCAAACTCGAACCGCAGACAGTGGCCTTCGAGGGCAGCGAGTTCATCGTTGAGCCCGACGAGAAGCGCAGCCACGATGAGGCCATGGCGAGCATGCGCGCTGCGGATTTCAACAAGGGTGCCGTGCAGTTGGCCGCGTTCTTGAGGCGCTATCCAGGCAGTGGCTACGCCGCTTCGGCGCGCTTCTGGCTGGGCAATGCCTTGTATGGCAAGAAGGATTACAAAGAGGCCATCAATGTGTTCCGTGCCTTCGCCACTGATCTGCCCGATCACCCGCGCGCACCAGAGGCCCTGCTGTCCGTGGCCAATTGCCAGTTCGAGATGAAGGATGCCAAGACGGCGCGCCGCACCCTTGATGAAGTGCAAAAGACCTACCCAAAATCCGAGGCCGCAGCGGCCGCCAAGGAGCGGCTGGCGTCGACCAAGGGCTAACCGGTGGGTCAAGTCGCCAGCCATCTTGTTCGACCAATGGCAGCGCCCCTTGAATGACTGACGCCGACCTGGCCGCCCTGCTGCGTCTGGTGCTGTGGGCCGGGTTTGGTGTGGGCCTGGCCTTTGGCGCGATTGCCCAGCGCAGCCACTTTTGCACCATGGGTGCAGTGGCCGATGTCGTCAACATTGGCGATTGGTCGCGCATGCGCATGTGGGTCCTGGCCATAGGCGTGGCCATGCTGGGCTTCAACGCCATGGTGGGGGCGGGCTGGATCAAGGCCGACGCCACGGTTTATGCCGCACCCAGACTGCTGTGGCTGTCTCACATCGTCGGTGGGCTGATGTTCGGCTTTGGCATGGTGTTGGCCTCGGGCTGCGGCAGCAAGGCGCTGGTGCGCATTGGTGGCGGCAACCTGAAGGCTGTACTTGTCTTTTGCGTGTTGGGATTGTTTGCCTTCATGACGCTCAAGGGCATCACCGCCGTGCTGCGCGTGGCCACCGTCGATGCCGTGGCCATCACCCTGCCAGCGGGGCAGGACCTGCCCTCGATCCTGAGCAAAGTCATAGGCGGCAGCGTGCCCGTCAATGCACTCTGGCTGGGGGCGGTGCTCGGCGGCGGCCTCGTGGTGTGGGCGCTGGCGCGGCGCGAAGGGCGCGCACCCGAGGTGCTCTTGGGCGGCCTGGGCATTGGCGCCCTGGTGGTGCTGGGCTGGTGGACATCTGGCCAACTGGGCCATGTGGCCGAGCACCCCAAGACGCTGGAAGCGGCCTTCCTGGCGACCAACTCACAGCGCATGGAATCGCTGAGCTTTGTGGCGCCCTATGCCTACACCATCGACTGGTTAATCTTCTTCAGCGACAGCAGCAAGGCGTTGACGCTGGGCATCGTGCTCACCGCCGGCGTGATCGGAGGCAGTGCCATCACCGCCCTTGCGACAGGCAGCTTTCGCTGGGAAGGATTTCGCGGCGTGGAGGACACGGCCAATCACCTGGTGGGGGCGGCGCTGATGGGCGTGGGCGGTGTCACCGCCGTGGGCTGCACTGTGGGCCAGGGCTTGTCGGGTGTGTCCACCCTGGCCATTGGCAGCTTCATCGCCCTGGCGGCCATCATCGGCGGCGCCGTGTTGGCGCTGCGCTGGCAGGTGTGGCGGCTGGAGCGTGAGGCATGAGCGTTCAGGGGGATGGCCGAGCCATCGATGCGCTGGGTGCGCCACGCGTTGCCAGCAGTGCTCAAAGCGTGGAGTCGATTGCTTCCAGTGATGGCGATGCCGAGCGCCGCTTCGGCGGCCTGCGCCGGCTGTATGGCGAGGCCGGCTATCAGCGCATTCGCAATGCCAGCGTCGCTGTGGTCGGCCTGGGCGGCGTGGGCTCCTGGGCGGTGGAGGCACTGGCCCGCAGCGGTGTGCGCGCCTTGGTGTTGATCGATTTCGATCACGTCGCGGAGTCCAACATTAACCGGCAGGTGCAGGCGACGTTGCGCACCGTCGGCATGGCAAAGGGCGAGGCCTTGCGCCAGCGCATCAACGAGATCCATCCCGACTGCGACGTGCATGTGGTGGATGAATTTGCCAGCGCGGCCAATTGGCCCGGCCTGCTGCCACTGCCCATCTCCGCGCTGATCGATGCCTGTGACCAAGGACATGCCAAATTGGCGTTAGCCCTGTGGGCACGCTCGCAGGCGGTGGGCTTTGTGTGCGCTGGCGCGGCGGGCGGCAAACAACTGGCGCAATGCATCGAAGTGGCCGACCTGGCCGAAGTCAGCCACGACCCCTTGTTGGCCAGCCTGCGTCAGCGGCTGCGCAAGGCCGGTGCGCCACGCCAGGGCAAGATGGGCGTGGCCTGCGTGTTCTCGCGCGAGGCCGTGGCGCTGCCGCCGCAGGCCTGCGCGGCTGACGTGGCCGATGCGGGTGCCGGCTTGTTTGAGGCGGGCGAGGCGGCCCAGGCCAGCCTGGGCGCTTCTGCCATCGACAGCGGCTTGAACTGCAGCGGTTATGGCTCCAGCGTGGCGGTGACGGCGAGTTTTGGCATGGTGGCTGCGGGCGAGGTGTTGCGCCGCCTGGCAGCGGGGCGATGAATGGCCGTCATGCCCGCCTTGGCCATGAAGGCGCACAAAATTTCCACGCTAGAATGTCGAGCTCTACGCGAGAAGGGGGTCGTTAGCTCAGTCGGTAGAGCAGCGGACTTTTAATCCGTTGGTCGCGTGTTCGAGTCACGCACGACCCACCACCACTCGAAGCCAGCTTGGGCTGGCACCACTCGGTTTCATTCGAGCGGGTCCTTAGCTCAGTTGGTAGAGCAGCGGACTCTTAATCCGTTGGTCGACAGTTCGAATCTGTCAGGGCCCACCAAGATCTCCATCAGACTCAATAACTTGGCTCGAAACACGAGCCAAGCGAGAGCCTCGGCCTTTGCAACATTGCCAGACTATTTCGGCTGGGCAGCCAAGGTAATTGTCGCCAACCGCCACAGCGGCCTTGACGCCAAACTCGTAGGGTTTGCGCGCCTTGCCTTTACCGATGCATTCCACCTCCGGTGCGTGCAGCGCATACAGCTTGTTCTTGTCGTTCTTGCGCTGCGTGCGGATGCGCTCGGCACGCTCCATCAGCACGTTCAGCTCGGCCAAGGCCGGCGCACTGGTCGGCAGTCAGCTCTTCGTCCTGGACCTCGGCCACGACAAACCCACCATCTTGCTGACCAACGATGCGCATTCCAGCCATGCCAAGCTGATCACACGCTACGCCCAGCGCATGTTGATCGAGAACGCCTTGTCCGACGGCGTGCGCTTCTTCCACATGGACGCGCTGTCATCGGCAGTGGGCATGAAGGTGGACTTCGACATGGCGCTGCTCGTCGTGGCCAGCGGCCTGTACCGCTTGCTCGCGCGGCGCATGCGCGGCTACGCCGACGCCCGGGCCCGCCAAATCTTCCGCCATCTCATCGACACTCCGGCCGACATCACCGTGATCGATTCCGAAGTCCAAGTCCACTTCCACCGCCGTGCGCACCTGCCTATCGTGCTCGCTTCCGGGCTGCTCAACGCACCCGTCATTGTTCCGTGGTGGAACGGCGACTCGCTGCGCATGACGGCGAGTCTTTTCCAATGCAGGTATGAGCCTGGAGCGACCTGTTACCGGTGACGCGGAGCGCGTCGATCTGTTGTGAATTGGGTCAGTGTATTGGCCCTTGA
>JAYSSS010000149.1:0-20144 GCA_043720415.1 Ideonella sp. | reverse complement strand
GCGCGGCACCCGCGCCGACCATGTCGATGCGCTGGTCGACAAGTTGCGCGAGGCCGGGGTGCAGATCGAGGCCGGCGCCGACTGGATTCGCGTGCGCGCGCAGGGCCGGCTCAGGGCCGTGGGGTTTCGCACCAGCGAGTACCCGGCGTTCCCGACCGACATGCAGGCCCAGTTGATGGCCGTCAACTGCATCGCCGAAGGCAGCGCGCGGATCAGCGAAACGATTTTCGAGAACCGCTTCATGCACGTCAACGAGCTGGTGCGCCTGGGCGCGCAGATCGAGGTCGATGGCAAGACGGCGGTGGTCTCAGGCGTAGCCGCTTTGTCGGGCGCCACGGTCATGGCCACCGACCTGCGGGCCTCGGCCAGCCTGGTGATTGCCGGCCTGGTGGCCCAGGGCGAGACACGTGTGGACCGCATCTACCACCTGGACCGCGGCTATGACCGCATGGAAGCCAAACTGCGCGGCCTGGGTGCCGACATCGAAAGGCTGAAGTGAACCCCAGCATCACCCTGGCGCTGTCCAAAGGCCGCATCTTCGAAGAGACCTTGCCGCTGCTGCGCGCCGCCGGCATCGAGGTGACCGAAGACCCGGAAAAGAGCCGCAAGCTCATCCTCGCCACCAGCCGGCCCGACACCCGCGTGGTGCTGGTGCGCGCCACCGATGTGCCCACCTATGTGGAGCATGGCGGCGCCGATCTGGGCGTGGTTGGCCTGGACACTTTGTTGGAGCATGGCGCCGGCGGCGATGGTGGGTCAGGCGCCAGCGGCCTGTACCAGCCGGTGGATTTGAAGATCTCGCGCTGTCGCATCAGCGTGGCGGTGCGGGCTGACTTTGACTATGCGGCGGCCGTGAAGCAGGGCTCGCGCATCCGTGTGGCCACCAAGTACGTGCAGATTGCGCGCAAGCACTTTGCCGACAAGGGCGTGCATGTGGACCTGATCAAGCTCTATGGCTCGATGGAGTTGGCCCCGCTCACCGGCCTGGCCGATGCCATCGTCGATCTGGTCTCCACCGGCTCCACGCTCAAGGCCAACAACCTGGTCGAGGTCGAACACATCCTGGACATCAGCGCGCGTCTGGTGGTCAACGCGGCGGCCTTGAAATTGAAGCGTGAGCCCATCCGCGAATTGATTGATGCGTTTGCATTGGCCACGGCACGGGCCACGGCTTAGGGCATCGCCCGAGCGAAGGCTTCACCTGCATCTCAGTCCACGACCTGTAAGCGCTGCATCACTGCCATGTCTGCCGTAAACATTCGCCAGTTGGCCACTTCGGCCGCTGATTTCGATGCCGAATTCACCCGGCTGCTGCATTGGTCAGCAGAGACCGACCTGGGCATTGAAAACCGCGTGGCCGAAATCGTCGCCGATGTGCGCTTGCGTGGCGATGCGGCGGTGCTGGCGTATACGGCGCGCTTCGACGGCCTGCGCGCCGATGCGGTGTCCGCGCTGGAAATTGATCGCCATGAGCTTCACGCCGCGTTGGCCGCCATCACGCCGGCGCAGCGCGACGCTCTGGAAGCCGCCGCCCAGCGCATTCGCAGCTACCACGAACGTCAGCTTCAGGCCTGTGGCCTGAGCTGGCAATACCGTGACGGCGACGGCACTTTGCTGGGCCAGAAGGTGACGCCGCTGGACCGTGTCGGCATCTATGTGCCCGGCGGCAAGGCGGCGTATCCGTCCAGCCTTTTGATGAATGCCATTCCGGCCAAGGTGGCGGGTGTGGGCGAGATCATCATGGTCGTGCCCACACCGGCCTTGGGCAGCATTGCCACCGGTGGGGCGGGCGGGAACGGCCAGGCCGGTGGCGATGGCCTCGCAGCCGGCGCCGTCGTACGCAACACATTGGTGTTAGCAGCCGCCGCGGTGGCCGGTGTGGACCGCGTCTTCACCATGGGCGGCGCCCAGGCCATTGCGGCGCTGGCCTATGGCACTGCCACCATCCCACGCGTCGACAAGATCACCGGGCCGGGCAACGCCTATGTGGCCAGCGCCAAGCGGCGCGTCTTCGGCCAAGTGGGCATCGACATGATTGCCGGCCCGAGCGAGATCCTGGTGCTGGCCGATGGCAGCACGCCGCCCGATTGGGTGGCGATGGATCTGTTCAGCCAGGCCGAGCACGATGAGCTGGCGCAGAGCATCCTGCTGTGCCCGGACGCGGGCTACATCGCCGCCGTCAAAGCGGCGATGGATCGCCTGCTGCCCGAGATGCCGCGCCACGAGGTGATCCGCGCCTCGTTGCAAGGCCGCGGCGCACTGATCCACACGCGCTCCATGGAAGAGGCCTGCGCCATCAGCAACCGCGTGGCACCCGAGCACCTGGAGATCAGCTCGCGCGATCCGCAGCGCTGGGAGCCGCTGCTCAAACACGCCGGCGCCATTTTCCTGGGCGCCTTCACGAGCGAGAGCCTGGGCGACTACTGCGCCGGACCCAACCACGTGCTGCCCACCTCAGGCACCGCGCGCTTCAGCTCGCCGTTGGGGGTCTACGACTTTCAAAAACGCAGCAGCCTGATTGAAGTCAGCGAAGTGGGCGCTCAGGTCTTGGGGCCGATTGCTGCCGAGCTGGCCTATGGCGAGGGGCTGCAGGCCCACGCCCGGGCGGCGGAGATGCGCTTGCGCAAGGGCTGAGCGGTCTGCTGCAGCTTGTGCCTGTGGCGCACCCATAGGGAAGGATCTGGAATTCAGCCTTGACACGAACTTCGTGCACCACGAGAATCGTGTGGCATTTTCGAATTCCCTGAACCCATGGTCTGACCACCAGGAATCGCCATGAAAAACGTCACCGTCACCATGGAAGACAGCGTCGCCGATTGGGCGCGCATTGAAGCCGCGCGGCGCAACACCAGCGTCTCACGGATGGTGGGCGAGATGTTGGCCGACAAGATGCGCCATGACGATGCTTATGAGCGGGCCAAGCGCGAGGCCTTGGAATTCAAGAGTTTTGGCGCCTCCGATGGCCGCTACCTGTCACGCGACGAAGCCAACGACCGAACCGTGTTGCGAGGCCCGGGATGATCCGCTTGCTGATGCTCGACACCAGTGTCTTGCTCTATGGCGTGGACGACAAGGACATCCCAAAGCGCGATCAGGCGCGGCGCTGGATTGCCGCCTGTTGGGAACGGCGCTGCGGCCGGGTGAGCACCCAGGTGTTGCATGAGTTCTACAACAACGCCCGCAAGAAGTTCGCCTCAGCCATCGCGGCGGGAGATGCCCGTGCCGAAGTGCGGCGCTATCAACACTGGCAACCCTGGCTGATCGATCACGCCACCGTTGAAACCGCCTGGGCCGTGGAGAGCCGCTATCGCCTGAGCTACTGGGACGCGCTGGTCGTCGCAGCCGCTGCGCAACAGGGCTGTGACGCCCTGCTCACCGAAGACCTGCAACACAACCAGGACATCGACGGCATCCGCATCCTCAACCCCTTCCTCGTCGGGCCTGAAGTGCTCGACGCCACACCATGACCGAAGTGCTCGCACCCCTACAGCCCGCCGCCAAGGTGGCCTCCAATGTCGGTGCCGACGGCGCCGCTCTGGCCGTCGCCCCAAGCCTTGCCCAAAGCGTCGCCCCTAACGTCGACCTGACTGCCACCCTGGCCCGCGTCATCCGCGACGACATCCAGGGCATGCATGGCTACGCCGTGCAGCCCAGTGCCGGCCTGGTCAAGCTCGACACCATGGAGAATCCGCACCGTCTGCCCGCGCCGCTGCAGCAGGCCCTGGGCGAGCGCCTGGGCCGCCTGGCCATCAACCGCTACCCCGCCGAGCGTGGCGACGATTTGCGTGACGCCCTGGCCACGCATGCAGGCATGCCCGCCGATTGCGCCCTGATGCTGGGCAATGGCTCGGACGAGCTGATCAGCCTGTTGGCCATGGCCTGTGATGTGCCCGGCGCCACGGTCATGGCGCCGCTGCCGGGCTTTGTGATGTACGGCATCTCGGCTTCAATGCAGGGGCTGAACTTTGTCGGCGTGCCTTTGACAGCCGATTTCGAGCTGGATGAGCCGGCCATGCTGGCCGCCATCGCCCTGCACAAGCCCGCGCTGCTGTACCTGGCCTACCCCAACAACCCCACCGCCAATTTGTGGGACGACGCTGCCATCGAGCGCTGCATCCAGGCCATGGCCCAGGTCAAGGGTCTGGTGGTGATGGACGAGGCCTACCAGCCCTTTGCCGCACGCGACTCGATGCAGCGCCTAACGCGCTATCCGCATGTGCTGTTGATGCGCACCATGAGCAAGTTTGGCCTGGCCGGCGTGCGCATCGGCTACCTGATGGGCCGGCGCGAGCTGATCGCCGAAATTGACAAGCTGCGCCCACCCTTCAATGTAAGCGTGCTCAATGCCGAGGCGGGTCTGTTCGCGCTGGAGCACGCCAGCGAATACGCCGCCCAGGCCGCACTGATCCGCAGCGAGCGCGAGAAGGTGCAAGCCTGGTTGCGCGACACCCCGGGTGTGGCACCCTACCCCAGCCAGGCCAACATGATCCTGGCGCGTGCGGCCGATGCCGCGGCCGCCTTCGCCGGCATGAAGCAGCGCGGCGTGTTGGTGAAGAACGTCTCGGCCTTGCACCCACTGCTGGCCAACTGCCTGCGCATCACCATCGGCACGCCCGACGAGAATCTGCGCATGATCGCCGCCCTGCGCGCCAGCCTCTGACCTGAAAGCCCTCACACCATGGACCGCATCGCCGATGTTCGGCGCGACACCAAAGAGACGCAGATTCGCGTGCGCGTCAACCTCGATGGCAGCGGCGCTGCCACGCTGGCCACCGGCATCGGCTTCTTCGATCACATGCTCGATCAGGTGGCGCGCCACGGCCTCATCGATCTGGTGATCGAGGCCCAGGGCGACCTGCACATCGATGGCCATCACACCGTCGAAGATGTCGGCATCACCTTGGGCATGGCCGTGGCCCAGGCCATTGGCGACAAAAAGGGCATCACGCGCTACGGCCACAGCTATGTGCCGCTGGATGAAGCGCTGTCGCGCGTGGTGGTGGATTTTTCCGGCCGGCCCGGCCTGCACCTGGACATCCCTTTCAAGGCCGGCATGGTGGGCGCCTTCGACACCCAGCTCACCTATGAGTTTTTCCAGGGCTTCGTCAACCACGCCCTGGTCAGCCTGCACATCGACAACTTGAAGGGCGACAACGCCCACCACCAAGCCGAGACGGTGTTCAAGGCCTTCGGACGCGCGCTGCGCATGGCCATGACGCCCGATGCGCGCTCGGCCGGCGTCATCCCATCGACCAAAGGGACGCTGTAGGCCATGGCACGCGTGGTGGCCGTGGTGGACTACGGCATGGGCAATCTGCGCTCGGTGTCGCAGGCGGTGATGCATGTGGCCGCCGGCAGCGGCTTTGAGGTCATCGTCACCCAGCGCCCTGAAGAGGTGTTCACGGCCGAGCGTGTGGTGCTGCCCGGCCAGGGTGCGATGCGCGACTGCATGCGCGAACTGCGCGATTCGGGATTGCAGGACGCGGTGCTCGACGCTGCGGCGCGCAAACCCCTGATGGGCGTGTGCGTGGGCATGCAAATGCTGCTCGACCACAGTGAAGAGCAGGACACGCCAGGCCTGGGTTTGATCCCGGGCCGGGTCAAACGCTTTGTCCTCGATGGTCGCCTGCAGGCCGATGGCAGCCGCTACAAAGTGCCGCAGATGGGCTGGAATCGCGTCACCCAGCGCCACACCCATGCGCTCTGGGCCGGCGTGCCAGATCAAAGCTATTTCTATTTCGTACACAGCTACTACGCCGCGCCGTCGGAGCCGCGCCACACCAGCGGCGACACCGACTATGGCGATCGCTTTACCTGCGCGCTCGCCCGAGATAACATTTTTGCCACCCAGTTCCATCCCGAAAAGAGTGCCGCACAGGGCCTTCGCCTGTACCGCAACTTTCTCGGCTGGATGCCTTAAAAGCCCATCCCCCACCCTTCCCCTAGCCCGACCCACGGCCATGCTGCTGATCCCCGCTATCGACCTCAAAGACGGCCATTGCGTGCGCCTTGAACAAGGCAACATGGATGTCTCCACGCACTTCGGTGATGACCCCGCCGCCATGGCACGGCGCTGGCTGGAGGCCGGCGCGCGGCGCCTACACCTCGTCGACCTGAACGGCGCCTTCGCTGGCAAACCGGTCAATGAATCGGCGGTGAAAAGCATCCTGGCCACGGTCGGCGATCAAATCCCGGTGCAATTGGGCGGCGGCATCCGCGACCTCGACACCATCGAGCGCTATCTGGATGACGGCATCAGCTACATCATCATCGGCACGGCGGCTGTCAAGAGCCCGGGCTTCCTCAAAGAAGCCTGCATCGCCTTCGGCGGCCACATCATCGTCGGCCTGGACGCCAGGGACGGCAAGGTCGCCACCGATGGCTGGAGCAAGCTCACCGGCCATGAAGTGGTTGACCTGGCAAAGAAGTTCGAGGACTACGGTGTCGAGGGCGTGATCTACACCGACATCGGCCGCGACGGCATGCTCAGCGGCATCAACATTGACGCCACTGTCAAGCTGGCGCAGGCGCTGACCATCCCGGTGTACGCCTCGGGTGGCTTGTCCAACCTGGCCGACATTGAAAAGCTCTGCGCAGTCGAGAGTGAGGGTGTCAGCGGTGTGATTTGTGGCCGCTCGATCTACACCGGCGCGCTCGACTTCAGTGCCGGCCAGCGCCGCGCCGACGAGTTGACCCTTGCGCCTTGAAGTTATGGGCGTCGGCTGATCGACGCTGCAAGGCCCACCTAACCCCCTTATCAAGCCTGCTGGCTCAAGCCGCGGGCCACACTCGCCCATGCTGGCCAAACGCATCATTCCCTGTCTGGACGTCACCGGTGGCCGCGTGGTCAAGGGCGTGAACTTCGTCGCCCTGCGCGATGCCGGCGATCCGGTGGAAATCGCCGCGCGCTACAACGAGCAAGGCGCTGACGAGCTGACCTTTTTGGACATCACCGCCACCAGCGATGGCCGCGATGTCATCCTGCACATCATTGAGGCCGTGGCCTCACAGGTCTTCATCCCGCTCACCGTGGGCGGTGGCGTGCGCAGTGTGGACGACGTGCGCCGCTTGCTCAATGCCGGGGCCGACAAGGTCAGCTTCAACTCCGCCGCCGTGGCCAACCCGCAGGTCATTCGAGACGCCTCAGACAAGTACGGCGCGCAGTGCATCGTTGTGGCCATCGACGCCAAGCGCCGCCAGGGCGACGACCTGGTCGCTCGCGGGCCGGGCTGGGATGTCTACACCCATGGCGGGCGCAAAAACGTCGGCTTGGATGCGGTGGCCTGGGCGCGGCAAATGACCGAGCACGGCGCCGGCGAAATCCTGCTCACCAGCATGGACCGCGACGGCACCAAGATCGGGTTTGATCTGCAGCTCACACGTGCCGTCAGCGACGCTGTCTCGGTGCCGGTGATCGCATCGGGCGGGGTGGGCACGCTCGAGCACCTTGCCGACGGCATTCAAACCGGTGGCGCCGATGCCGTGCTGGCGGCCAGCATCTTTCACTACGGCGAGTTCACGGTGGCTCAGGCCAAGGCTTTGATGGCCAGCCGCGGCATTGCGGTGCGCCTGTGAAGCCCGTCGTGCGGCCGGCGCGACCGTCGTCCGCGACTCCATCAGGACGAGCACTGCGCTTGGGCCAGCAAGATCCGCAGGAGCCGCAGCGGCCGAAGGTGCCGCAGGCACAGCTTGCGCATCAAGCGCGGGCAGACCACCAGCCCCGCAGCGCAGCGGGTGAAGTGCGCATCATTGGCGGCCAATGGAAGCGCAGCAAGTTGCCTGTGGTCGCCAGTGCGGGCCTGCGACCGACACCGGATCGGGTGCGCGAAACCCTGTTCAATTGGCTGGGCCAGGACTTAAACGGCTGGCGTTGCCTGGACGCCTTTGCCGGCAGCGGCGCCCTGGGTTTCGAAGCCGCATCGCGCGGCGCCTCCGAAGTGCTGCTGCTCGAGCGTGACGCCCGCCTGGCGCGCAGCCTGGCGGCAAGTCAACAGCGCCTGGCGGCGGACGCGGTGCGCATCGAATGCACCGATGCCTTGGCGTGGATGGCGCGCTGCAGCCCGAGGCGCTTCGAGCTGGTCTTCATCGACCCGCCCTTTGACGCCAAGATTCACGACGCAGCGCTGGCAGCGGCCGCCGCCTTGGTGGCAGACGGCGGCTGGCTGTATGTCGAAGCGCCAGCCCAGCAGTTGAGCCTGCCAGAGGGCTGGCAGCCATGGCGCGAGGGCCGCGCAGGGGCTGTTCACTATCAATTGCTGCAGCGCAGCAGCTAAACTGCCCCGACACCGCCAGGAGCTTGCATTGCTCAATCACCCCAAGCCGCTGATCGCCGTCTATCCCGGCACCTTTGACCCCATGACGCTGGGCCACGAAGACCTGATGCGTCGCGCCTCGCGCCTGTTTGATCGCTTGATCCTGGCCGTGGCCGTGGGCCACCACAAGCGCACCATGTTCACCATCGATGAGCGTTTGGCCATCGCCACAGAAATTGCGGCGCCCTACAGCAACATCGAGGTCATCCCGTTTCGCGGCCTGCTGAGCGACTTTGTCGTGGCCCACAGCGGCAAGGTGGTGATTCGAGGCCTGCGCGCGGTCAGCGATTTCGAGTACGAGTTTCAGATGGCCGGCATGAACCGGCAATTGATGCCTGAGGTCGAGACGCTGTTTCTCACCCCTTCAGATCAATACCAGTTTGTCAGCGGCACCTTTGTGCGCGAGATCGCGACACTGGGCGGCGATGTCTCCAAATTCGTCGCGCCGACAGTGCTGCGCCGGCTCAAAGAACGCGTTGCACAGGCGCCCACTGAGTAGGCCGCCGACATGGCGCTGATGATCACCGACGAGTGCATCAACTGCGACGTCTGCGAACCCGAGTGCCCGAACCAGGCCATCTACATGGGCCGGGAAATCTATGAGATCGATCCCGACCGGTGCACCGAATGTGTCGGCCACTTCAACGAGCCACAGTGCGTGCAGGTCTGCCCCGTGGCCTGCATCCCGGTGAACCCAGAGCGGGTGGAATCAAAAGACGGCCTGTGGGCCAAGTACAGGCTGCTGGTGCCGGGCGCGCCGGCCTGATCGGGCTCGGGGCAGACCACCTCCCGGTCAGGCTGGCGCCCACGGCCAGCGCCTCAGCCCGGCTGGCTGGCGCTGCGCATCGGTGGTGTGAGCCTGGAGTCTGCTGCGGGCTTGTTCTTTTTCTTGGGCGGGCGCCTTTTCGTCTCTGGCGCTGAAGCGGACTTCTGCGGCGCGCTGGCTGCGGCCCCAAGGCGCGCGGCACCGGCCTTGACTGCCGCTTCTCGCTGTTTGCGCTCGGCCGCCAGCTTGTCGGCCAGCGCGGCCTCACGCTGCGCGGCGCCGCGGGCTTGGCGCTGTTGTTCGCCGCTGCGCGGGTCACTGGCATCGATGGCCTTGCCGCCAGGGCAGGGCACGGCCGAGTACTCGTTGCCCTGCGGCCCACAGCGATAGACCGAGGTTTGAGCACTGGCCAGGCTGCCGAGCGCAGCAAGTGATATCGCACAAAATACGCGTATTGCAATGACGCTGACGCCGGCCATGGTGCTCATGATTTGCTGCCCTCCTCGGCAACGGCGCCCAAGCGCGGTGCCGGATTCGCGCCCAATGCCTGGGCCGGGTGCGCGGCCACGGGAAGTGCGCCCGCAGCGCCTGTCGGCACTGCAGCAGGCTTTGGCCGCGGCGGCTTGGCGTGGATCTTGGCCAGCGCCCTGTCCATCGGTCCTTCGATGAGCAAGGGCAAGGCTTCGAGTGACTTGGCAATGCTGTCGTGAATCGCCTCGCGTTGATCTGGCGCGGGTTTGCGCAGCACCCAGTGGATGACCTCATCGCGCGCACCAGGATGGCCGATGCCAATGCGCAAGCGCCAGAAGTCGGCCGTGCCGAGTTGAGCCTGGATGTCTTTGAGGCCGTTGTGCCCGGCGGCGCTGCCGCCTTGCTTGAGCTTGGCCTGGCCCGGGGGCAGATCGAGCTCGTCGTGCACGACCAGAATCTGCGCCGGCTCGATCTTGAAAAACCTTGCCAGCGGGCTGACGGCCTTGCCTGAGAGGTTCATGAAAGTCATGGGCTGCAACAGCCACACCGGGCCACCTGGCAGGTTGGCGCGGGCCACCAGGCCATGGTAGTTGCGGTCAAAGACGAGCGCGACACCCAGCGCTTTGGCGGCCGCGTCAAGCCACCAAAAACCGGCGTTGTGACGCGTGCCTTCATATTCCGGCCCGGGGTTGCCGAGCCCAACAAACAATCGGATCATGCGGCGGATTATCCCGGCGCGGGTGCAAGTGCTCGAAGCTCAAGTCACAAACAGCGCGGGCCCGAAAGGCCCGCGCCGATGCGACATCACTTCTTCTTGGCGTCCTTGGCGGGCGCCGCAGTCTTGGCCGCGGGCGTCTTGGCCGCAGCCGACTTGGCAGGAGCGGCCTTGCCCCCCTTGGCCGGTGCCGCGGGTGCAGCCTCGGGTGCGGCGACTTCTTCGTCGACCTTGGGCGGGTTGGCCGAGACGATCACCGGATTGAGCGTGCCATGGCGCACGACCTTGATGCCTTCGGGCATCTTCAGGTCGCTGGCGTGCAGCGATTGACCCTTGATCAAGCCACTCAGATCGACGGCAATGAATTCCGGCAGTTGCGTGGCCAGGCACTCGACCTCGACTTCGGTGGCCACATGAATCACCACACATGAATCGGTCTTGACGGCCACCGAGTTTTCTTCGCCAGAGAAGTGCAGCGGCACCTTCTTGTGCAGACGCGTGGTGTCATCGACGCGCTGGAAATCGATGTGCAGCACCTGCTGCTTCCAGGGGTGCATCTGGAAGTCACGCAGCAACACCCTTTGCTGCGCACCGGCCAATTCCATCTCGAGGATGGACGAGTGGAAGGCTTCCTTCTTCAACGCAAAGTACAAGGCGTTGTGATCGAGTTCGATCATGGCCGGCGTACCGGCACCGTAAACAATGCCGGGCACCTTGCCGCCACTGCGCAGGCGGCGGCTCGCTCCGGTCCCCTGCAGATTGCGCTCGTAAGCGACGAATTTCATGGTTCACTCCAAGTGAAAGGGCACCCGCGACCAGGCTGCCCAAGATGAGCGGGCTGGTGGGCCCGCAACGGTTGAGGCGCCTTGCGGCGCCCCGGGATCACACGGCGGCTTGACCCGCCGCTTTAAAAGTTATTGTTTTGCTCCGAGAACAAGGAGGTGACCGACTCACCATCGGAGATGCGACGAATCGTCTCGGCGAACAAGAACGCCACCGACAACTGACGAATCTTCTTGCACGACCTGGCCTTGTCGTTGAGCGGGATGGTGTTGGTGATCACCACCTCGTCGAGCTGGCTGCCCGCGATGCGCTCGATCGCGGGGCCGGAAAAGATCGGGTGCGTGCAGTAGGCAAACACGCGCTTGGCGCCACGTTCTTTCAGCACCTCGGCGGCCTTGACCAGGGTGCCGGCGGTGTCAATCATGTCGTCCATGATGACGCAGTTGCGGCCTTCAATTTCGCCGATGACATGCATCACTTCGGAGACATTGGCCCGCGGCCGGCGCTTGTCGATGATGGCCAGCTCGCTGCCCAGTTGCTTGGCCAGGGCGCGTGCGCGCACCACGCCGCCCACATCGGGGCTGACCACCACCAGGTCCGGGTAGGCCTTGCTCTTCAGATCAGATAACAGCACCGGCGAGGCGTAGATGTTGTCCACCGGGATGTCAAAAAAGCCCTGAATCTGATCGGCGTGCAGGTCCATGGTCAGGACCCGCTCGACGCCCACTGTTTCGAGCAGATTGGCCACCACCTTGGCGCTGATGGGCACACGCATCGAGCGCGGGCGCCTATCCTGGCGCGCATAGCCGTAGTAGGGGATCACGGCGGTGATGCGGCGCGCACTGGCGCGCTTCATCGCATCGACCATGATCAACAGCTCCATCAGGTTCTCATTGGTCGGCGCACAGGTCGGCTGCACCACAAAGACATCGCGGGCGCGGATGTTCTGATGCACCTCGACGGTGACCTCACCATCAGAGAAGCGGCCCACCGTGGCCTTGCCGAGCTCGGCGCCCAGGCTGGTGGCCATTTCCTGAGCCAGCGCGGGGTTGGCATTGCCGGTGAACAGCACAGTGTTGAACAGCACGGCAAAGCTCCGTCAATGCTGGAGTAGGGGCAGGGGCAACGCAGAGATTTGGCAGGGGAGGAAGGACTCGAACCCTCGCATGTCGGAATCAAAATCCGATGCCTTGACCAACTTGGCGACTCCCCTACACAGGATCGGCGTGAGCCGGTCCTTTAAAAACATGCTCGGCGCGAGCCAAGCCTTCAAGCACTTCAGCTGGCCCAACCCACCAAAGGGTGTTGATCCAGACTGCGGCACATGCGACCGACCCAATCGGGAGCAAGATCACTTGCTGCCCAGGTCGCCAGCGGTTGATCGCCTGTGCCGGCCCTCGCAAACACCGCGCTGCCTGATCCCGACATGCGGCTGTTGCCGTAGCGGGCTTGCAACCACTTGGCGACCGTGGTCACCTCTGGGCATTGCTCTTGGGCGGGCGGCTGCAGATCGTTGCAACCAAACCCATCCATCAGCGTGCGTGGCAGTTCAGCGTCTTTGAGGAAGTCTGCGACTATAACAGCCGCCGAGTCGCGCTTGAGCAGTGGGTGGTTGAAGACCGATGCAGTTGACAGCGCCTGCGCTGGCTTGACGACAGCCAGCCATTGGCGTGGCAAGGTCAGCGGCGTGAGCCGCTCGCCTATGCCTTCGACAAAGGCGTTGTGGCCGCCAACGAAGAAGGGCACGTCAGCCCCCAGACCCAATGCGATGGTTGCAAGCTGGTCACGCGTCCAATTCAGGCCCCAAAGGCGATTGAGCGCCAACAGCGTCGAAGCCGCATCCGAGCTGCCACCGCCTAACCCCGCGCCCCAGGGGACGCGCTTTTGCACCGCAATGTCCACGCCCAGCCGGCAGCCGCTGGCACGCTGCAGCGCCTGGGCGGCCTTGAGGCACAGGTCATCTGCAGGCAGCGATGGGCCAAGATCTTGGCGCTGCATTCGACCGTCAACGCGGCATTCGAAATGCAAGGTGTCGTGCCAATCGATCAGCACAAACGCCGACTGAAGGAGGTGAAGGCCGTCGCCTCGCCTGCCCGTCACGTGCAGGAAGAGGTTGAGCTTTGCCGGGGCGGGCACGTCCCAGATGGCCTTGAGCGCCATCAGTCACGCTCCATCACGACTCGAAGCGTCACGATGGGCGGCACCTGTCGCTGGGCCTGCAAGTGACCCGTGGTCCAGCGCGAAAGGTCAATGCGCCAACCCAGTTGCTCGAATCCATTTCGACCGTCGGCGGACATCACATGGTCC
Source organism: Ideonella sp. (assembly GCA_043720415.1). Lineage (GTDB taxonomy): Bacteria > Pseudomonadota > Gammaproteobacteria > Burkholderiales > Burkholderiaceae_C > Pseudaquabacterium. Next base: position 6,790 of record JAYSSS010000149.1, on the reverse strand, counting down.
GCCCCGCGCCAGGGTCGACCACGCAACCAATCGAAGAGCGCCGCCACCGGGATGGCCTCACCCAAAGCGGCGGCGATCAAGGCGTCCAGGCTGTCGTAGTTTGTTCGCCCGGAAGCGGTGATCAGCCAGGCCTTGCCTTGCCCCCAATGGGCTTGCGCACCCAGCATGCCAAGTGGGCCGGAAAGCGTGAGCTGGCCTGCCTGCGCGTCACCATTGAGCTCGAATCCGACGTTGACCATGCGTTCCTCCTGGTCATCAACGCGAATCGCCAGGCGTCCTGCGATGCTGCTGTGGCTGGGCGGTGCAAGACTTGCGCACGCCATCAAACCGGCCAGCGGCCATGCCGCGATGGCCAGGCGCAGGGCGATCACAGGCCCACTTTCAGCCTGGCCAGGGTCTCGCGCAGTACCTCGTTGTTGGCGTCGCGGCCACTGGACTCTGACCACACCCGTCGGGCCTCATCGCGCTGGCCGCTGGCCCACAGCACCTCACCCAAGTGCGCACCAATCTCAGTGTCCGGTCGGGATGCATAGGCCCGCTTGAGCAGGCGCAAGGCCTCGGCCAGATTGCCCAGTCTGAACTCCACCCAGCCCAAGCTGTCAGTGATGAACGGATCGCCGGGCGACATGTTCAGCGCCTTGAGGATCAGCTCGCGAGCCTCAGGCAAGCGCTGGTTTCGATCAGCCAGCGAATAGCCCAGGGCGTTGTGCGCATGCGGATGATCGGGTTTGATCTCGATGACCTGGCGCAGCAAGCCCTCCATGCGCGGAAACCGCTCCAGCTTTTCTTGCACCATGGCCAGCTCGTAGAGCAGATCGGCGTCGCCGGGATAACGCGTATTTGCCGTGTCCAACACATCGGCCGCCGGCGCCCACTGCTTGACTTCGCGCAGCAACTGGGCTTCGGCCAGCAGTTTGGCGCGGGCATCGTCACCGGTTCGCTCCGGCGTCGACTGGATCAGCGCACGGGCTTGGGCCACCTGCCCCTGGCGGGCCAGCAAGGTCGCACGCCGCGTCTGCACCTCCAGCGCACGCTGAGGGTTGTCCACCTTTGACAACCAGGCTTCCGATGCCTGCAAGTTGCCTTGAATCTCGGCCGCCTGCGCCAGCAGCAGCCAGGCCTGGGTCAGGTCGGGCCCGCCCGGGGCAGGCGCATCACCCTCAGACTCCTCATCCCTTGCACTTTGGCTTTCGCCTTGCCTGCCCTGTGGCCGCGCGTCGCCGGCCATCGCCACATATCGCAACAAGGCCATTTCGCCAGCCCGCGCTTGTCGCAGCTCAACATTCAATGCCCCCAGTGTGAGCCATGGCTCAGGCAGTTCTGGTCGCTGCGTTGTGACGATATCGAGCTGCCGAATGGCATCGGCGTAGCGCTGCTGCTGCGCCAACACGCGCACATAGGCCAACCTGACCATGGCCTGCGCCGTCGGTCGAGCCAGGTGTTCGATCACCAGGGCCTCGGCAGGGCTTGTGCCGGGAAGCATCTCCAGCGCCAGCAAGATCGGGCCGGGCGCGTCCGCATCGCTCGCAGCGGCTTGCTGAGCCAGCGTCAGGGATTGCTCAGCCAGACCTGCAGCCAGGGCAATGCGACCCAAAGCCACACGGCTGGCAGTTCTGGTCTCGCTCCGTTCTCGGTAGGGTGCAAGCACCCCTTCCAGCACGGCCATGGCCTGCTTGCGGTTGCTGGCACGCTGCAGCAAGCTCGGCAGCGCTGCGATCAGGCCTGCGCGCTCACTTGCGGCAGTGCCAGTCAACCAAGCCGACAGTGGCTCGGCCAGATCGTTGATGCGGTCCAGGGCCATCAAAATCTGCGCCTGGTAGCGCAGGGCATCGGTGGACCCCGGCCAAGCCGCACGCCAAGCGCGGACTGCAGCCAATGCCTGGTCAGCGGCTCGGGCTTGCAGCGCAATGTCGACCGCACGTTGGTAAAGCGTGGCGTCTTTGCTGCGGCGGGCTGCATCCAGGATGACCTCGAAAGCATTGGCCGCACGCCCGCTGCGCAACTCGATTTCGCCAATCAACAGCTGGTAGAACAGCTGAGCGTCAAGTGCCGAGTTTTGTGCGGTGCTCGGTGTGGGCGCCAACAGCGACGCAGTGGCCACCAGGCCTGCTGCCCAGGCCTTGAATCCCGTGACCTGTTTTCGAACTCTCGAACCGCGCATTGATGCTCCCGGTGTGATCGGCAATTCTAGGAGGCCACCCAAGCCATGGGCTACTTCAGCCAATCGCCGCGCACAGCCCTGCGGTGACAATCGACCTATGCCTGAGCTGCCCGAGATCGAAGTCACTCGCCTGAGCCTGGCCCACCGACTGCAAGGCGCGACGGTGCAGCAGGTGCAGATGGGCAAACCACTGCGCTGGCCACTGGGTTGCGCAGCGGCTGACTTGCAAGGCCTGAAGGCCGGCGAGTTGCTTAGACGCGGCAAGTACCTGTGGCTGCCATTGGCAGGGCAGCGCATGGAAGGCGGCCTGCTGATGCATCTGGGCATGTCGGGTTCGCTCAACCTGTCAGATACCACAGGGCCACGCGGGCCCCACGACCACTTCGACATGGTCAGTGACCGAGGCACCCTGCGTTTGACGGATCCACGTCGCTTTGGTGCGGTCGTGTGGTCGCCGGGGCAAGATGCCGATCCTGCGGCGCGGCTGCTGCAGCGATTGGGTCATGAACCTTTCGATGCAGCCTTGACGCCGGCCTCGCTGCATCGTGCACTCAAAACCCGGTCCGCGCCAATCAAGACGGCACTGCTGTCGGGAACCATCGTCGTGGGCGCAGGCAACATCTACGCCAGCGAGGCGCTGTTCGGTGCGGGCATAGATCCACGAACACCTTGCCACCGCATAGGCCCAAAGCGCTGCGAACGCTTGCTGTTGGCGCTGCGCACAACCTTGACCCGCGCCATTGAGTTGGGCGGGTCCACGCTGCGCGACTTCCGCGATGCACACGGGGCCAGCGGTGCGTTTCAAGAAGAGGCCAAGGTCTACGGCCGCGAGGGCCATGCTTGCCCGCGCTGCGGCGCCACCGTGCGCCGAATTGTTCAGGCCCAGCGTTCGACCTATTTCTGCGCCACTTGCCAACGGCGTTGATGGCGAGTCAAAGAGACGACTTCATTGGTTACGCTGTGTGACGATCTGCACCCCCGAGCCGGTGTATTTTCCACACATGCCAAACAAGGCCTTGAGCTAGCATGGGGCGCAATAACACTTGCCGGCCCCGTGCCTGCGCCTGAGATGCCCCACACCCTTGCTCGCGATCTCGACACGCTGACCGAATGGCGCCGCACCATCGACCGGCGCATCGAGCAATTTGGGCTGCTGCTGGCTGACCACGACGTACAGGATGCCGACGGCACGGCCCTGGTGCACACCCTGCGGCAACGTCTGGCATCGGATCGATTGGTGCTGGCTTTCGTTGCCGAATTTTCGCGTGGCAAGTCTGAGTTGATCAATGCGCTGTTCTTTGCCGATTCTGGCCGGCGCATTCTGCCCGCTACGCCTGGGCGAACGACCATGTGCCCGGTCGAGCTGGCCTGGGATGCTGGCGAGGCGGCCAGCCTGTCGCTGCTGCCCATAGGCACGCGCCGTGATGGCCAAACGGTTGCGAGCCTGCGCATGCGCAGCGATTTGTGGCAACGTGTGCCGCTGCCCATTGGCGACCCCAATCAACTCGCGCAGGCGCTGCAGGAGGTCACCCGAGTGCAACGCGTTCCACTGGACGAAGCGCGGTCGCTGGGCTTCTGGGACGATGAACATTCCGAGGACAACCCACCGCGCGATGACCAAGACAGGGTCGAAGTGCCGGTCTGGCGCCACGCGCTCATCAACTATCCCCATCCCCTGCTCAAGCGCGGCCTGGTGGTGATTGACACCCCCGGCCTGAACGCCATTGGCGCTGAACCCGAGCTCACCCTGGGCCTGTTGCCATCCGCCCATGCGACTGTCTTTGTTCTCTCCGCCGACAGCGGCGTGACACGGTCGGACCTGTCGATCTGGCGCGACCACTTGGGTGATCGGGCGCTGGAACGATTCGTCGTGTTGAACAAGGTGGACACGCTCAACGACCCACTGCTCAGCGCCGAGCAGATTGCGCGCCAGGTACTGCGCCAATGCCAACAGGTGGCCTCCACCCTGGCCGTGCCGGAGCAACGCATCTTCCCTTTGTCAGCGCGGCAGGGGCTGGCGGCCCGAATGGCGGGTGATGCCGCGGGCGTGCATGCCAGTGGGCTCGAGGCCCTGGAGCAGGCACTGTCGCAACAGCTGTTGCCCGAGCGCGGCGCCGTCATTGGTCGCTTGATTGAAGACGGTGTGCTTTTGCTTCAGCAAAGGGCGGTGCGTCGCCTCAATGACCGTCGACGCCAATTGGCCGAACAGTTGGCCGATTTGTCGTCGCTGCAGGGCAAGAGCGGTGCCAAACGGCAACTGATGAACGATCGATTTGAGAGCGAGGCGCGCACGTTCGAGCATTGCTTGCCACGGCTGACTGCACTGCGCTCCGTGCACAACCGCCTCATCACTGAGGTGATGCATCAAATGTCAAGTGATCGTGTGCGCCAGGAGGTTGCGCGCATGCAAAGCGACAGTGAGAACAGCCTGTTCCGCCTGGGTGCAGGCAAGGCCTTTGCCCAGTTGGGCCAGCGCCTGCACGCGCTGTTTGATGCCGCTGAAGCTGGTGTGGCCGAAATCGATCAGATGCTTGCGGCCAGCCATCGCCAGATCAATGCCGAGTTTGGATTTGCCCTGGCAGCAGGTCCCAGGCCTGATTTGGCCGCTTATCGCCGCGAGCTGCAGCGGGTTGAAACCAACTATGGCCAGTACTTTGGCCTGACCAAGCTTTGGCGCCTGTCCGAGCCCGGGTTTCTGGCGCAGTTCCAACAGGTGCTGTTGTCGCGGTTGCGCGTGGTCTTCGAAAACGCAGCGGTCGAAATTGAGCTTTGGGGCAAAACAAGCAGCACGCAAATGGAGACACAGCTGCGCGAACGTCGGCGCGGCCTGCACGCCCGCCGCGATGCCTTTCAACGCATCAAGTTGGCCAGCGATGAACTTGAACGCAGCCTGCAAGACGTGCAGACCCAGGAGCAGCATCTGCAGCAGGTGAATGAGCGCATTGCGGAATCGGTTGATGCACTGCGCATGCTCGTCGCGACCGTGCCGCGCGGCGAGGCCAGCACGACGGCCGCGATGCCGCACTTGGAGTTGGTGCATTCGGTTGCGACCCAAGCCTCGCGCGGCGCAGCGTGACTGTCCTCAGCGGCGCTGACGCGGATACCGACCCACTCGCCGCCGAGCCAAGCCTTTCCACACGTGTCGTGCGCTGGCAGCGCACCCATGGCCGGCATGGCCTGCCCTGGCAAATGGGCCGCGATCCATATCGGGTGTGGCTGTCAGAGATCATGCTGCAACAGACGCAGGTGACCACGGTACTGGCCTACTTCAATCGATTCGTCCAACGCTATCCGGATGTCGTGGCCTTGGCCGCCGCCACGCAAGACGAGGTGCTCGCACTCTGGAGCGGCCTGGGCTACTACTCCAGAGCACGCAATTTGCACCGCTGCGCCCAGACGGTGGTGCATGAATACGGCGGCCGATTTCCCAGCAGCAGCGCCATGCTCGTCAAGCTGCCCGGCATTGGTCGATCGACCGCGGCCGCAATCGCTGCCTTTTGCCATGGCGAGCGCATTGCCATCCTCGATGGCAACGTCAAGCGCGTGCTGTCACGCGCCCTAGGTTTTGGTCACGACCTGACGCAAGCCGTGCATGAGCGCGCGCTGTGGGATCAGGCGCAAGCCTTGTTGCCAGCGCATGACATCGCCACCTATACCCAAGGCCTCATGGACCTGGGTGCCACGCTATGCACGGCGCGCAAACCCGGTTGCTCGGCCTGCCCATTGCAAAGCATCTGTGTTGGCCACGCTCAAGGGCGGCAGACCGCCTACCCAGTGAAATCACGAAAACCGAAGCGCAAAGACATGGGGCACAGCCTGTTGTGGCTGACCCATCATGGCCGCGTGTGGTTGGTGAAGCGACCGGCCAGCGGCGTCTGGGCCGGGCTCTGGAGCTTTCCGGAGTTTTCCGCCGAGGCCGAGCTCACGGCCTTCACTCAAGGTTGGCCGGGCCAGCACCACGCGATCACACCGATCACACATGTGTTGACTCATAGGGATTGGCGACTGTCACCACTGGCCTGGCACTGGCCGTTGCGGGTGGCGACAAGCCGGCTCACGCAGCTTGAGCAGGCCATGCCGACCGGGCGATGGGTGGACGTGGAGCAATCCTTGACTCTGGGGCTGCCTGCCCCCATTCGGCGCTGGTTGGAGGCGTCATCAGCCAGTGAGCGTATGCGCTAGACCAAGTTTTTTCCGCGCAGAAAATCGTCCACCAACTTCAGGCGCAAGGCGGGTGCATCGAGTTGCATGAGCCTTTGCTTGGCGACCAAAGGAATTGGCAAGATCTCGCACCAGCGGTTGGCGACCCAGCCGGCATCTTCAAAACGAAACGGTTCAATGAACGGCGACTGTCCTTGGGCACGCAGCGCTTCAATGGTGTTCTTCAAAGCCTCGACCGACTGAGCCAAGTCGGCAGGTGGCGCCAGGCCTGGATCGTCGGCAACGAGGCTTGCTTGAGCGCACCAAAGGCCATCATGCTGTTGATGCGGCGCCGTCAGGTGAAAGCGCCGGCCACCTATGCAACTGAGCTCCTGATTAGAAACTTGCCTCAGCCTGGCTCATCCTATGAGCCATTGGCTGCGTAAGCTGGGCGCTCATTGTCAAGGAGCGCACCCGATGGCCAGTCAA
>JAYSSS010000148.1:0-20310 GCA_043720415.1 Ideonella sp. | reverse complement strand
CCAGCAACACGGTCTTGCAGACCATCAAGGGCTGGCCCGACTCGATCAGACGCCGAGCGGCGACGCGCTGGCGCACTGCTTGGGCGTCGGCCTTGTCCTCGACGTAATAGCGGGCGAGAACGTTGGTGTCCAGGCCGATCATCGCTTGAGCAGCGTGGCCGGATCCAGGCCGGCAGGCAGCGCAGCGCGACGGCTCTTGAGCATGCCGAAGCCGCTGTCGGCGAGGCCCGTGGGCGAGCTTGCGACGCGCATTTCAACGTGGTCGCCGACGAGTTCGAACGTGATCCGGCTACCCTGGCGAATGCCCAATTGCTGCCGGACCTTTTGCGGAATCGTGACCTGCCCTTTGCTGGTGACGGAGGTTGCGTCCATGAGAACCCTGTGTATTACCGCGTAATACTAGCTTCGCTGGAGCAAGGATGCAAGGGCAGACCGCCGTCAGCGCCCCTTGCGTTGCCGGTTTCTCATCTGCGCCAACGGCCGCTTGCCCTTCAATTGCCGCTCGATACCGTCGTTGAGCTGGCTGCGCAGCGCCATCACGTTTTCCAGGTGGCCGTAGGCGCCCGGGAAACGCAGGTCCAGCCACAACCACAGCGTGCACGAGCGCAGCGCTTGCTCCATGCGGTCGAGCCGGCTGTGGCTGTCCACGGCGTCCAAAAACCAGGGCGTGCCGGCCTTGCCTGTGGCCGCGTGCGAATGCGCCCAGTCGAGAAACTGGCTCACCTGGGCTTCCGTGCGGCTGTCCACTGGCGCCTGGGCGTAGATGAAGCGTTGGCGCAGCTCCAGCGCCGCAGCCTGCTCATCGAGCTGGCCTGCCAGCTCGATCATGGCGTCGAGATCGGCCACGGCGAAGTGGGCGTTGTCCAGCGCCAACTGGCTGCGAAAGACCTCGAGCACGGCGCGCAATTGACGCTGACCCAGGCGCTGCGCAATGGTCTCCACATGCCAGGGGTTGGGGGCCACGGGCGCCTTGAAGTCGCGGGGCGCGCGCGGGCTTTGCGGCAGCAAATCCTTGAGCATGCGCGCGGCCGCGGGCTCGGCCTCGCGCAAGACGCCGACAAAGCCTTCCTCGTGGATGCCATAGCGCCCGGCGCGGCCGGCGATCTGGTGCACTTCGACCACGCCCAGCGAGCGGTCGGCCTCACCATCGAACTTGGTCAAGGTGGAAAACAGAACGCGCCGGATCGGCAGGTTCAAACCCATGCCGATGGCATCGGTGGCTACCAGCACCTGCGACACGCCTTGAGCAAAACGCTCGGCTTCACGCCTGCGCACTTCGGGTGGTAGGGCGCCGTAGATCACCGACACCAGCTTGCCATTGGCCGCCACCTGATCGCGCAGCATCAGCACATCGCGGCGGCTGAAGGCCACCACCGCATCGCCCTCGCGCAGCGCCGAGATCGGCACCGCCGCATGCAACTGCTGCACATGCTGCTTGCGCTCAAAGCGCTGCACGGTGCAGCGCTCGCCGCACAGGCCCAACAGGTTTTCGATGGCTGAGACGGCGTAGTCCGAGCAGATGATGATGACCTCATTGGCCGGCACGCCGACGATGGCCTGGGTCCAGGCCCAGCCGCGGCTGGCGTCGAAGATCATCTGTGCCTCATCGATCACCGCCACATCGATGGCGCGCGTGGTGCTGACCATCTCGATCGTGCTGGAGACCACCCGCGCATCCTCGGCCGGCACGTTCTCTTCACCCGTTAGCAAACTGCAGGCCACGCCGCGGCCGACCAGGCGGTCGCGGCCTTCCAGGGCCAGCAGGCGCAGTGGCGCCAGGTAGGCGCCGTCATAGGCCGCGGCCAGGCGCTCGAAGGCGGCGTAGGTCTTGCCACTGTTGGGCGGGCCGACGTACAGGGTGACGGTGCGCTGCAGTTGCCGCGCCAGCACAAAGCTGTCGGGGTAGCCTTGAAAATCGAGCTCGCGCTGCAGGCCGGCAAGGGTGGCCTGCTCGGCCACCTGGCGTTCCCAGCGGTCCTGGGCGCGGCTGCAGGCGGCCAGCATCTGCGCCAGCGGCTGCGGCGTGGCGCATTCGGATTGCAGGCGTGGCAACAAGGCATCGAGGTGCAGCGGGCTGTGCATGGCACTTCGCGCCAGCAGCGCCTGCAAGTGGGCTTGCAATTCGCTGGCCTGGGGGTGCGGCGGTGGACAGCCCAGCGCATGCTTCAAACTGGACGCGTCACCTGTGCGATAGAAATCCCAGATCGGCTGCGCCTGAACGGCCACGCGGTAGGACACATTGAGCAGCACCTCGGCGCCTGGCTTGGCGCCCTGCAAGTGCAGAGGCTGGGCCACCAGCCAGTCCCAGCGCGGGCCCTGTCGCGACAGGCCCAGTTGATCCAGCGCAGTGCTGCGCTCGGCCACCAGGGCACGCACACCCGGGCCTATGCCCACGGCCTGCAACTGCTGCAGCGCTGCGGCACAGGCCTCGGGCGCGATCCAGCGGCTGGGCCGGTGCTCGGCCATGGCCTTTTGCAGCAGGATCAGGCCATCGGCCTCAAAGCCCGCCTCGGCCGCAGCGGGTGAAAGCTCGTCGTGGTCCAGCGGCGTCACGGTCTGCGGCAGCAGATAGGCCGATTGCCGGATGCGCTCAACTTCTTCAACCGCCAAGCCTGCTGGCAATCGACGGGCATGCAAGGCATTGGGCAAGCGCAGTACGGGTGCGGGTTTGCGCGGCGCGTTGCTCAGGCCTGAGCTGGCGGCCAGGCCGCTGGCCGACTCTGACGTGTCGCGCGCATCGCCCTGCTGAACCAATTCGGGTGCAGCCGGCGTTTGCCCATCCGTCTCGTTGCGGGACTCATGCATAGGACTGCAAGGCCAGGCTCAAGCGCCGTAACACGGCATCGCGAAGACTCAAGGGTTCCATCACTTTCACCTGTTCACCCTGGCGCAAAACATCCATCACCAGCTCGGTTTCATCCACATAGGGCAGTTTGAGCTCGTAGGCGCCGTCAGGCAGCCAGCGGCCCTGCTGATCGGGGTGCCACTCTTCGCGGCTGATCCAGGGAGCGGCCTGGGCCGAGAACTGCAGCCGCGCCCAGCGCGGCGTGCCGCCGGCATAGATGCCGTAGCCGCCGTCCATCTCGGCCTCGACCTGCTTCATGGCCACGTCCTTGGCGCGTTGCTCGGTCACGCTGGCGGCCTGCATCGCATCCAGCGCAAAACGCAGCAGCTTGTCACGCGTGTGGCACCAGGCATCGAGGTACCAGGTGTTCTTGTAATGCACCAGGCGCTGCGGTGAGACCTCGCGCTCGCCCAGCTCACCGCGGCCGCGGGTGAGGTAGCGCATCTGCAGGCGCCGGCGGCGCAACAAGGCCTCGCCGACGCGCTCGAAGTACTCGCTGGCCACGGGGCGGCGCAAGGCGCTGATGATCTTGACGCGGCGCATCAGGGCCTTGGCATCGGCCTGGCCGCCGGGGCCCAGCAGCTCATGGATGCGATCCAGCAAGGGTTGCAGGTGGCGGCTCAACATGCCATCACTGTCGAGCCCGCTCAGCAGTTGCTGGGCCATCAACAGCGAGTACAGCTCACGCTCGTTGAACCACAGTCCGGGCAGCTCATGCTTGACACTTGGCGCATCGCTGGCAAAGCGGTAGCTGTTCAGATCGCGGTCGTAGACGATGGGGGCGCCGAGTTGATCGCGCAGGTATTCGAGATCGCGCTTGAGGGTGGCCCGTGACACCTCAAGCTCCTGCAGCAGCGTGGCGAAGCTGGCCCGGCCGCGGTGGCGAATGAGCATCTCGATCTTGTACAGGCGGTCGGTCTTGGGCATCGGCGAGGGATGAAAGGGGCGTTCAGGCTGTGGCGGCGCGCGCCGTGCGGCGGCGGGCGAGTCTGCCACGCCAGTGGCTCAAATATTGAGCCAGCGAAAAAAAATTCTCTTGCCGGCTGGCTCATTATTTGAGCCAGCCGGCCGCGAGACTTTGTTCGCCGGGGTCGTCCCGGCGACACGCCGCAGGAGCCCGCCATGGCACAAGCCGCCTTCCCCTTTGACAGCATGCACAGCGTCCAGGCCATGACCCGGCTGGACACGCCCGGCGCACAGGCGCAGGCCGCCTCGGCCCACAGCGACCCCATCGCGTTTGAAATCGGTTGGGACCACGCCCACCACCGCCTGACGCCGCCACTGGCCCACCTGCAAGCCGAAAGCCCGGTTCAGCATGGTTGGCGCGCCGGTCGCGTGGCCTTCGGGCTGCGCAGCTTGCGCGCCACCGAGGCCGTGCGCCGCTGGCTTGATTTGCGCCTGCAGGCCTGGATGCTGGGCAGTGTGTTTGAGGGCGTGCAGGTGACGCCTCAGTTTCTGCGCCAGATCGAGGTCGAGCGTTGCCCCATCACGCGCGAATTGCTGGTGCCGGCTGCAGGCAGCGATCAACAAGCGGTGGTCGTGCGCCTGTTCAGCGGCGCCGGTTTTGCCGCCGGCAACCTGGCCATGATCAGCACGGCGGCCGCCGCCAGGTCACGCGACGATTGGCGCGCCGCCTGGGCCTGTGCAGAAGCCTGTGATCCCCGTGCCACCGCCAGCGAAACGCCAGGTCTGGGCTCTGCGATGAGCGGCGCGCGCGGCAGCACCAATGAGCTCGGTGATGCAGCGGCCAACGACGCCCCGGCCAGCCATGCGCTTGCCAACGCCATGCCTGCCGCGGCCTGGCGTCGCCTGGCCATCTTGCAAAGCCTGACCACGCCGCTGCCGCACAGCACGGCCGCCGCCTTGCCACTGTGCGTGTTGCCACCGAATCGGCTGCGTGTGCAAAACCCGATTCAAGCCGTGCAAGTGATGTTGACCCGGCAGTTCATGCAGGCCGGCTATGCCAGGCGCCTGGTGGCTTTGGCCGCGCTCATGCCCAACGCCGAGCTGCGGCAGGCCTTTCAGATCTTCATGCACACGCTGCTGGCCCGGCGCCTGGCCATCGGGCAGGCGCTGGACGGTCCGGCCATGCGCAGCGCCATGGAGGACACCTGGTGCGACGAGCTGGTGCTGCGCCGTTGGCAACGCTTGTCCACACGGCTGACCGCCACCGAGTGCGAGCAACTGTTGCGGCGTTGCTCGCAACGCGGCTTGATCGCTAGGGGCTGTGAATGGCTCAGCGTGGAGCGGGCCACCGAAGGCTGGGCACTGGCCTCGGCCGGGCAGGTTCAGGCGCCTGGCGATGGTGACAAGGCGACCCCGGATTCAGCGGCGCACACACCCGGCAGTTTGCGCAGCAGCGGCTCGCAAAAACCCACCCACTGCAACACCGTCAGCGGCTCACTCACAGCCCAGTAGCGCCGGGCCGAAGCCACACTGATGGCCAGGCACTCCAACACCGCCGGGCTGGGCGCGTACTGCAGTACGGCGTTTTCCAGGCGCATCAGGGCAACGACCGGCAATTGCCGCGCAGCGGCCAGCACCATGGCATTGGCCACACAGTGCAACATCGAATCCACGCGCAACTGGCTGGCCCAACGCTGCCGATCCAATGGCCTGCCGTTTTTGCGCTGGATGTCCAGGCAAATCAGGCCGTTGCCATGCGCCAACACCGCATAGGGCTGGGCACACAAGTCAGCGACGACGAGGCGCTGGTTTTGCCCGGCGCCGTTCAAAAGTTGCGGCCTCGCCTGGGTGAACATCGGCAAGTGGCGCTCGACAAAGTCCACCCGCGCGTCGACCTCTGCGCCATCAAAGAAAAAGGCGTTCACATCAACGCCGAGCACCCTGGTGCAGTCGTGCCACGACAGCAGCCCGTTCGACTGCGGCGCCATGGCCTGCGTGTCCTGGCCGAGAGAGGTGTTGATGGTCATGGCGTGCGGCTCACAAGTACGGGGCCCGTCTTGTTTGTGGCCACCCGTTTGTCCAATGCGTTCGAGGCCATCCACCAAGCAGCCGCAAGCGAGGCCGCCAGCACGACGATGCGCAGCGCCTGGTAGGTGAGGTTGACGGGTCGGTTGCGAGCCAGCGTCTGCACAGGCGTCGGCGACGGCGACGCGGACGCGGGCGTGCCTGGCCTCGGCCCTCGCCGTGGTGTTGGTGTTGGTGTTGGTGCTGACGCGCTGATGCTCGGTCGTGCCGGCGTGACTTCGGCTTTGGCTGCGGGTGCTTCGCCCACCTCGCTGGGGTCCAACAACACCCAGCGCACATCGCCGACCCTGTCCTCAAGCAGGCTGGTTGCGATCTGAATCTGAATCATGCGCGACGACCCCGTCTCGATCAGACCACGCTGGCCTGTCTGTGCAAGTGGGGCCTGCTGGTGAGTGCCTGTCCAGCACCCACCTCGGCTTGTGCGCGCAGGCCCGAGGCCAGTGACTGCGGCAATTGCTGCTCCAGAGCCAATCGCAGGCTGGCCACAAGCACACCGGCGCCGAAACCCAACTCTGCAAAGATGATGGCCAGCGCCTGATTGTCGGGAACGCCTTTGAACAACAGCAGGCCGATCAGCGCGTAGGCACAGGCCCAGCCCAGGCCAGCCAACATCAGCAGCAGGAAGGTGTCGATGCGTGTCATGCCTGTGTCTTTCGGCCGTCGCGCTGCGATCTTGAGCGGCGACGCTATCCTTGCCGCCTATGACAGCCACCGTGCCGCAGCGCTCCGCTGCCGAACAAGCCCGCCTGGATGCGGCCATCACCGAGTTGCTGGAACAGCGCATCAGCTTCAATCAAGTGCTCGGCCTGCGCATGCAATCGCTGCGGCCGACCTTTGCCGCACGCTTTGACATGCGCCCCGAGCTGGTCGGGCACGAGCACTATGGCCGCTTGCATGGCGGTGTGGTCTCGGCCTGCCTTGACGCCGTGGCCGGCTGCTTGCTGATCCATGCCCAGGGCGAGCGCCACCCCAGTGAGAGCTGCGAGCAGGTGATGCAACGCTTCTTGCGCATGGGCACCATCGATTTGCGTGTGGACTTCCTGCGCCAGGGCGTCGGCCAGTACTTTGTCGCCTCGGCCGAAGTCACGCGTCTGGGCGGACGTGTAGCCTCCACCCAGATGCGGCTGGTGAACGATGACGGCCTGTTGATCGCCACGGCGGCTGCCGCCTATATCGTGAGTTGAGCGAACATGATCTGCACAGTGAGCACCGCAAGCACTGCGTTCCCCGGCCGGGCCTGGGCCTTGCGTGCCAGGGCGACGCATGCCTGGGCATTGCGCCCCTGGCCAATGCGCGCCTGCTGCGGCCTGGTCGCCTTGTTCCTGATTGGCGCCGCCCAGGCCCAACGCAACATCACGCCACGCGGCCCGCTCGGCGCCGACGAGCAGGCCCAAATTGAGGTCTTCAAGCGCCTGTCACCCAGCGTGGTGCACATCACCACGCTCGAAGTCGGGCGGGACTTTTTCTCGCGCAACCTGCAGCAGGTGCCGCGCGGCACAGGCACCGGCTTCATCTGGGACGGCAGCGGTCACATCGTCACCAATTTCCATGTCATCCAGGGTGGCAATGCCGCCACCGTGACCCTGGCCGACCAGAGCGTGCACCGTGCCACCCTGGTGGGCGCCTTTGCCGACCGCGATCTGGCGGTGTTGAAGATCGAGCCTGGCAAGGAAAAGCTAACGCCCATTCCCGTGGGCACAAGCCGCGATCTTTTGGTCGGCCAGAAGGTCTATGCCATCGGCAACCCCTTTGGCCTGGATCAAACCTTGACCACCGGCATCGTCAGCGCCTTGAATCGCGAGATCGAATCGTTCAACAGCCGCAGCATCCGCGGCGTGATCCAGACCGATGCCGCCATCAACCCGGGCAACTCGGGCGGGCCGCTGCTCGATTCGGCCGGCCGGTTGATTGGCGTCAACACCCAGATCGCCAGCCCCTCGGGCGCCAGCGCCGGCATCGGCTTTGCCATCCCCGTGGACGAGGTCAACCGCATCGTGCCGCGATTGATCCGCGATGGCCGCATCACCCGGCCCTCGCTGGGCATCTCCACGGCCAGCGAGGGTGTGCACCGCGCCTTGCGCCTGCCCGAGGGCCTGGCCCTGGTGCGCATCAGCCCGGGCGGACCGGCGGCACGCGTCGGGCTGCAGGCCTTTGCGCGCGCCAACGACGGCAGCATCGTTGCTGGCGATGTCATCACCGCCATCGATGACCAGCCCGTCAAGAGCCTGGACGACATGCTCACCATGCTAGAGAAGCACCAGGCCGGCGAGAGCGTCACGCTGAGCCTGTGGCGCGCCGGGCGCACGCGCAAACTCGCAGCCGTCTTGGCGGCAGGCGAGTGATGGCCGGCATCGACGCCCTGGCCATGGGCAGCCGCCGCCACTTCATGTCTGCCACAGCGCCTGCAGCCCTCGCGGCCTTGGCCAGCGCCTGCGCCGCACCACGCGAAGGCCTTGTTCAGCCCCGCGGCGCAATGGCGAGGGTGTTTGACGATGGCGCCGCACTGCCCGGCCTGCGCAGCCTGTTGCTGTGGCAGGGTGGCGCGCTGCTCGGCGAGCGCTACTACGCGGGCGTGACGCCCACATCGCTGCAGGCCTTGAATTCGGTCACCAAGAGTGTGAGCGCCATGCTCGTCGGGCAGGCGCTGCAGCGCGGCCAGCTCATTGGCCTGGACCAGCCTTTGTCGGGCCTGCTGCCTGAGGTATTTTTGCGTTATCCAGATTCGCCGGCCCGCCACCTCACGCTGGGGCGCATCCTCAGCGGCCACAGCGGCATGGCCTACGACTTCAGCACCCAGTTCTGGGCACTGCAAGGCGCTGTAGATCCCATTGAGCATGTGTTAGGCCTGCCGGTGCTGACCGAATCCGCACCACGCTGGTCCTACAACGATGCTGCGATCTCACTCATCGCGCCGATCCTGCAGCGCGCCTGTGGCGCGGACCTGGCCGCCCTGGCGCAGCGCGAGCTGTTCGCGCCACTGGGCATCGAACACTTCAGTTGGCGCCGCGACCGATTGGGCCAGCCCACCAGCTATGCCGGCCTGGCACTGCGCCCGCGCGATGTGCAGAAGCTGGCCGGTGTGATGCTCGATGCAGGGCAATTTCAAGGCCGGCAGGTGCTGCCCGCAAGCTGGGTGGCGCAAAGCGTTCAGCCGCGCGGGCCGGCAAGCTGGCGCATCGGCAGCATTGCCGACATCGGCTATGGCCAGTTGTGGTTCACCGGTCGCATCGGTGCCCGGCGCGTGGCCTGGGCCTGGGGCTACGGCGGCCAGCTCGCGCTGTTGGTGCCCGAGACACGCGTCGCCGTGGTCAGCACCGCCACCTCGCCGCCGCCGCAGGTGCTGCGCCCACAGACCGACGCCATCATGGGCTTGATCGAGCGCCTGGTTGATTTGGGCTGAGGCGCGCCGCCGGGCGGTGCAGACCCGGCTGATACGATCCGCCCCCTTCATTTGGAGCCCTTCATGCAAGTTGTCTGCCTCGATCTGGAAGGCGTGTTGATCCCCGAGATCTGGATCGAGTTTTCAAGGCGCACCGGCATTGCGGAGTTCAGCCGCACCACCCGCGATGAACCCGATTACGACAAGCTGATGCGCTTTCGCATCCGCCTGCTTGAGCAGCACGGCCTCAAATTGGCCGACATTCAAAACGTCATCGCCGGCATGGCGCCCATGGCCGGCGCCAAGGATTTTCTGGACGGGCTGCGTGAGCGCTTCCAGGTCATCATCCTGTCGGACACGTTTTATGAATTTGCCGACCCCATGATGCGCCAGTTAGGCCGGCCCACGCTGTTTTGCCACAAGCTGGTGATCGATGCCCAAGGCTTTGTGCGCGACTACAAGCTGCGCCAACCCAATCAAAAGGCGCATGCGGTCAATGCCCTGAAGAGCCTGAACTACCAGGTCATCGCCGCAGGCGATTCGTACAACGACACCGGCATGCTGGGCGCGGCCGATGCCGGCTTTTTCATCCACCCGCCACCGGGCATCGTGGCGCAGTTTCCGCAGTACCCGGTGAACCACAGCTACGGCGAATTGCAGGCCTCGATTGATGCGGCGTCGGCCCGGCTGTTGCAGGCGGTTTGACATGGCACCCCAGGCACGGCCGGGCAGCGCCGGCGGTTTGATCACGATGAAACGCAGCGCATGACACCCCTTTCCATCCTCGACCTGGCACCCATCGTCGAGGGCAGCACGGCGGCCGAGTCGCTGCGCAACACGCTCGATCTGGCCCAGCACGCCGAGGCCTGGGGCTACCGGCGCTATTGGCTGGCCGAGCACCACAACATGGATGGTGTGGCCTGTTCGGCCACTGCGGTGCTGATCGGCCATGTGGCTGGCGGCACGCGCAACATCCGTGTCGGCTCGGGTGGGGTGATGCTGCCCAACCACGCGCCACTGGTGATTGCCGAGCAGTTCGGCACCCTGGCCACGCTGTACCCAGGTCGCATTGATTTAGGGTTAGGGCGGGCGCCGGGCACCGATCAGCTCACGGCGCGTGCCTTGCGCCACCATCTGTCGTCGGCCGGCGAGGACAGCTTTCCGCAGGATGTGCTGGAGCTGCAGGCCTACCTGGCCACACCCGCCGCGGGCGCTGCGCACAACCCGGTGCGGGCCATCCCGGGCCAGGGCACCCAGGTGCCGATCTGGATCCTGGGCTCCAGCCTGTATGGCGCGCAACTGGCGGCCTACTTCGGCCTGCCTTACGCCTTTGCCTCGCACTTTGCGCCGGACCAGCTGATGCAGGCGCTGCAGGTCTACCGCGAAACCTATCGCGCTTCAGCCGACTGGCCCCAGCCGCACGCCATGGTCGGCGTCAATGTCGTCGTCGCCGACAGCGATGAGGCCGCGGCCTGGGCCTTCACCTCGCTGCAGCAGCGTTTTCTGGGCATGCAGCGCGGCGTGCGCGGGCCACTGCCGCGGCCCATCGATCCGGTGGTGATGCAAACGCTGTGGAACGAGCGCGAGAAAGCCGGCGTGCAACGCATGCTGGCGGCCTCGGCCATGGGCTCGCCCGATGCCGTGCGCCAGCAATTGGGCGACATCCTGGCGCGCACCCAGGCCGATGAGTTGATCGTGGCCTGCGGCGTGCATGAGCATGCGGCGCGGCTGCGCTCCTATGAGCTGCTGGCGGGCCTGGGAATTTGACGGGCCGCCTGCCTGAGCTGCCCAAGTTGCCTGAGCTACCTAAGCCGCCTAACAGTCCAATGCAGGCGCAGTAGGTCGCGCCCTTCAAGCCACCCAGCGCCGGGCGTTGGCAAACATCTGCGTCCACGGGCTGGGCGCGCTCACCTCGCCCGCGCTCCAGCTCATCTGCACATTGCGAAACACCCGCTCCGGGTGCGGCATCAAGGCGGTGAAGCGGCCGTCCGCCGTGGTCACCGCCGTCAGGCCCTGGCCGCTGCCATTGGGGTTGAAGGGGTAGGCCTCGGTGGCCCGGCCATGGTGATCGACAAAGCGCAGGGCGCGAAGCACGCCATCGGCATCGCCGCGCTGTGAGAAATCGGCATAACCCTCACCGTGAGCGACAGCGATCGGCAGCCGGCTGCCGGCCATGCCCTTGAAAAACAGCGACGGACTGTCCAGCACCTCGACCAGGGACAGCCTGGCCTCGAACTGCTCGCTTTTGTTGCGCGTGAACTTCGGCCAGGCCTGTGTGCCCGGGATGATGGACGAGAGCGCGGCCATCATCTGGCAGCCGTTGCACACGCCCAGGGCCAAGGTGTCAGGGCGGGCAAAGAAGGCGGCGAACTGCTCGGCCAGGGCCGGGTTGAAGAGGATGGACCGCGCCCAGCCCTCGCCCGCGCCCAGCGTGTCGCCATAGCTGAAGCCGCCACAGGCCACCAGGCCGATGAATTGATCCAGCCGCGCGCGCCCGGCCTGCAGGTCGCTCATGTGCACATCAAAGGTGTCAAAGCCCGCCTGGTGCATGGCGTAGCTCATCTCGATGTGTGAGTTCACGCCCTGCTCGCGCAGGATGGCGAGTTTGGGACGCGTCGTTTGCAGGCCAGGGGCTGCTGGCGTGGCAGAGGCTTGCCTTGCGGCCGCCGCATGGGGCGCTAGGGGTGTGTCGACCATCGCAAAGCTCAAGTGCTGATGCAAGCCCGGGTCATCGGCCTGGCCCACGGCAGCGTGTTCGCTGTCGGCGCAGGCCGGGTTGTCGCGCAGGCGGGCGATGCGCCAGCTCACCTCGTCCCAGGCTTGCTGCAAGTCGCCCAGGGGCGCGCTGAACTGCGCTTTGGCGTCGCGCCAGACCTCGACCACGCGCTTGTCGTTGAGTCGGCCCACGACATGGCTGTGGCGGCTCAGACCGTGGCTGCGCAGCACGGCCATCGCGGTGTCGCGCTCGGCGCGCGGCACCTGGATGAGCACGCCCAGCTCTTCATTGAACAGCGCCTTGAGCGTGAGCTCGTTGCGGCGCTCGCCCACCTGCGTGGCCCAGTTCTTGGTGTCGCCGGTCTCGGCCCGGCTGTCGCTGATGCCATCACCCTCAGTCACCAGCAAATCCACATTCAGGCTGATGCCCACCTGCCCGGCAAAGGCCATCTCGCAGGCACAGGCCCACAGGCCGCCATCGCTGCGGTCGTGATAGGCCAGTAGCTGACCCGCCGCGCGCATCTGGTTGATGGCCTTGACCAGGGCCTTGAGCTGGGCCGGCTCGTCCAGATCGGGAAGGCCGTCGACGCGGGCGCTGCCGAACTGGCCCAGCACCTGGGCCAGCATCGAGCCCGCCATGCGCTGGCGGCCCTGGCCCAGATCGATGAGGATCAGGCTGGAATCGACGCGCTGCAACTGCGGCGTGAGCGTGCCCCGCACATCGGCCAGGGTGGCAAAGGCGGTGACGATCAGGCTGACCGGGGCCGTGACCTGCTTGATTGGCGGGTTAGGCGCCTCAGCCGAGGCGCTGTCCTGCCAACGCGTGCGCATCGACAGGCTGTCCTTGCCCACCGGGATGCCGATGCCCAGTGCCGGGCACAGTTCCATGCCCACGGCCTTGACGGTGTCGTAAAGCGCGGCGTCTTCGCCCGGCTCGCCGCAGGCGGCCATCCAGTTGGCGCTGAGTTTGACGCGGGCCAGCTCTATCGGCGCGGCCAGCAAATTGGTGATGGCCTCGCCCACGGCCATGCGGCCCGAGGCCGGCGCCGAGTTCGAGCCCAGGGCCGCCAGCGGCGTGCGCTCGCCCATGGCCATGGCCTCGCCGCGAAAGCCCGAAAAATCGGCCAGGGTCACTGCGCAATCGGCCACCGGCACCTGCCAGGGCCCGACCATCTGGTCGCGGTGGCTGAGGCCGCCCACCGTGCGGTCGCCAATGCTGATGAGAAAGCGCTTGCTGGCCACGCTGGGGTGGCGCAGCACCTGCACTGCCACATCGGCCAGCTGCACGCCGGTGAGCTGCAAGGCAGCGCCTTCGCGGGCCATGCGCGTCACCTCACGGTGCATCTTCGGCGGCTTGCCCAGTAGCACGTCCATGGGCATGTGGATGGGGGCGGCAGCGGCGGCGGCGGCAGTGCCATCCAGCCAGGAATCTTCCACCACCAATTCGCGCTCGTCGGTGGCCACGCCGACGATGGCAAACGGGCAGCGCTCGCGCTGGCACATCTGCTCAAAAAGCGGCAGCAGGTCGGGGTTGAGCGCCAACACATAGCGCTCCTGGCTCTCGTTGCACCAGATCTCTTTGGGCGCCAGGCCGCTTTCTTCCAGCGGCACCTTGCGCAGATCGAAGCGCGCGCCGCGGCCGGCGCCATCCACCAGCTCGGGGAAGGCATTGCTGATGCCACCCGCGCCGACATCGTGAATGGCCAGCACTGGGTTGAGATCACCCAGTGCCCAGCAGTGGTTGATGACCTCCTGGGCGCGGCGCTGGATCTCGGGGTTGCCGCGCTGCACCGAATCAAAATCCAGGGCCGCGGTGTTGCTGCCTGAGGCCATGGAGCTGGCCGCGCCGCCACCCATGCCGATGCGCATGCCCGGGCCACCCAGTTGCACCAGGAGCGTGCCTGTGCCAAAGGGCAGCTTGTGCGTCTGGCCAGCGCTGATGACTCCCAGGCCGCCGGCAATCATGATGGGCTTGTGGTAGCCGCGCTGCACACCGGCCACGGCCTGCTCATAAACCCTGAAGTAGCCGGCCAGATTGGGGCGGCCAAACTCATTGTTGAAGGCCGCAGCGCCCAGTGGGCCCTCAACCATGATTTGCAGCGCGCTGGCGATGTGGCCGGGCTTGCCTATGGGGTCTCGCTCCCAGGACTCGTCCAGACCCGGCAGGTACAGGTTGGAGACCGAAAAGCCCGACACGCCGCCCTTGGGCCGCGCACCGCGGCCGGTGGCGCCTTCGTCGCGGATCTCGCCGCCCGAGCCCGTGGCCGCGCCGGCAAAGGGCGAAATCGCGGTGGGGTGGTTGTGCGTCTCCACCTTCATCAGCACATGCGCCAGCTCCTGGCGCGCGGCGTATTGCGGCGCATTGGTAAAGCCGTTAGGCAGCCAGCGCTCGATGGCGCCGCCTTCCATCACCGACGAGTTGTCGCTGTAGGCCACGAGGCTGTGCTGCGGCGCCAGCTTTTCCGTGTTGCGGATCATGCCGAACATGGACAGGGGCTGATGCTGGCCATCAATGCTGAACTCGGCGTTGAAGATCTTGTGCCGGCAGTGCTCGCTGTTGGCCTGGGCAAACATCATCAGCTCAACATCGCTGGGGTCGCGCCCCAGGCTGTTGAAGGCCACCACCAGGTAGTCGATCTCGTCGTCGCTGAGGGCCAGACCGAACTCGGCATTGGCGTTGACCAGGGCTGCGCGGCCATGGCTCAGGATGGCCACATGCGCCAGGGGCTGCGCCACCTGCGCATCAAACAAATGCCGCGGCGCCTCGGCGTCAAAGGCCACGCTGTCGGTCATGCGGTCGTGCAGCAGCGCGGCACAGGCCAGGCGCTCAGGCTGGGTCAAGGGCTTGGCCGCCAGGCCCAGCAGGCCAGGCTTGAGCTGCAGGCGAAATTCAGTGACGCGCTCGATGCGCTGCACCGCCGCGCCGCAGTTGCGCGCAATGTCACTGGCCTTGCTGGCCCAGGGCGACACCGTGCCCAGGCGCGGCATGACGACGATCAGCTCGCCCGTGTTTGTGCCTTGATAGGCGTCGCCATAGTCGAGCAGGCCGGCGAGCTTGTCGTGATCGAGCTCGCCGGCGGACGCCACCCAATGCACATGCCGCGCATGCACCTGTGCGACACGCGCACAGACGCTTTGCAACCGGGCCAACAAGGCCTGTGCACGAAAGCCCGACAGTGCTTTGCCGCCCTCAAAACGAAGGGGCCAGGCGCTAGCCTGCGGGCTTGAAGACATGGGGGGGGTGGGGGCGGCGGGCGTCGTGGTCATGGGGGCACAAGATGAGGCTCGCGGCGAGCGCAAAGGGTCGATTTTATGAGCAGGTGGGATAATTTCGACCCATGGCCATCACCCTTAAAACCACTGACGACATCGCCCGCATGCGCATTGCCGGGCGCCTCGCCTCCGAAGTGCTGGACATGCTCACCGCGCATGTCAAAGCAGGCACCACCACCGAGCACTTGGACAAGCTGGCGCACGACCACATCGTGCACGAGCAGCGTGCCATTCCGGCGCCACTGAACTACCAGCCGCCGGGCTATGTGCCCTACCCCAAATCCATCTGCACCTCGATCAACCACCAGGTCTGCCACGGCATCCCGAATGACCGGGCGCTGAGGAACGGCGACATCGTCAACATCGATGTCACCGTGATCAAGGACGGCTGGCATGGTGACACCAGCCGCATGTTCATCGTCGGCGAGGGCTCGATTGCCGCCACTCGCCTGTGCAACCTGACCTACGAGGCCATGTGGAAGGGCATCGCGCGGGTCAAGCCCGGGGCGCGGCTGGGCGACATTGGCCACGCCATTCAGGTGTTTGGCGAGAGCCAGGGCTTCAGCATCGTGCGTGAGTTTTGCGGCCACGGCATAGGCGCCAAATTTCATGAAGAACCGCAGGTGCTGCACTACGGCCGCCCGGGCACGCTGGAGGAGTTGAAGGCCGGCATGGTGTTCACGATCGAGCCCATGATCAACGCTGGGCGGCGCGACATCCGCGATTTCGGCGATGGCTGGACCATCGTCACCAAGGACCGCTCGCTGTCGGCACAGTGGGAGCACACGGTGCTGGTCACCAACACCGGCTACGAGGTGCTCACGCTCTCGGCCGGCAGCCCCAAGCCGCCAGCCTTCATCCTGGCTTAGGCGCATGGCCGCCACCGACCCGACGCGGCTGGATCTGGCGCCGCTGCGCAGCCGCTTCAGCCTTGGCAAGCAGGCCCTGCTGCAGCACTTCATGCAGGCGCGGGCGACGGCACCCGCCACGACCCGGCTGACCAAGGCGCTGACACGCC
Organism: Ideonella sp.; assembly: GCA_043720415.1. Classification (GTDB taxonomy): domain Bacteria; phylum Pseudomonadota; class Gammaproteobacteria; order Burkholderiales; family Burkholderiaceae_C; genus Pseudaquabacterium. The sequence goes on along the minus strand of JAYSSS010000148.1, from coordinate 4,089 downwards.
ATGTGGATGCCACGCTGACCGAGCTTTGGCGCCTGATGGGCGTGCCCACCGATGTGGCGCTGCTTGCCGTGGGCGGCTATGGCCGCGGCGAGCTGTTTCCGTACAGCGATGTCGATGTGCTGGTGCTCTTGCCCGAAGGCGCTGCCCCCGCCGAGACCTTGGCCGCTGTGAGCGAATTCCTCACCGCCTGCTGGGACATCCGCCTGGAGGTCGGCTCGGCGGTGCGCAGTCTCAGTGAATGCGTCGCCCAGGCCGGCGCCGATGTGACCAGCCAAACAGCGATGTTGGAGTCGCGTTTGCTGTGCGGTCCCAAGGGCTTGTTCACTGCCTTTGAGGCGGCCACGGCCGCGGCGCTCAAGCCCGCCGCCTTTTTGCGCGCCAAGACGCTGGAGATGCAGCAGCGCCACTCCAAGTACGAGGACACGCCCTACTCGCTGGAGCCCAATTGCAAGGAAAGCCCGGGCGGCCTGCGCGACTTGCAACTGGTGATGTGGGTGGCCCGCGCCGCTGGCCTGGGCCGCAGCTGGGCCGAGCTCGCCGCGCATGGCCTGATCACACCGTTTGAAGTCAAACAACTGCAGCGCCACGAGGGCACGCTCAAGCTCATCCGTGCCCGCCTGCACGCCGTCGCCGGACGGCATGAGGACCGCCTGGTGTTCGGCCTGCAGACCGCCGTGGCCGAAAGCTTTGGTTATGTCGCCAGCCGCACGCAGCGCCCCTCTGAAGTGCTGATGCACCGCTATTACTGGGCGGCCAAGGCCGTGACCCAGCTGAACCAGATCCTGATGCTCAACATCGAGGAGCGCATCAATGCCCGCGAGGCGGCGCCCATGCGGCCCATCAACGAGCGCTTCCTGGATCGTGGCGGCATGCTCGAAGTGGCGCGCGATTCGCTCTATGCCGAAGCGCCGCACGCCATCCTCGAAACTTTCTTGCTGTTTGAGCAAACGCCGGGCATCAAGGGCCTGTCGGCGCGCACCCTGCGCGCCCTGTACAACAGCCGCGACCTGATGGACAGCGGCTTTCGCCGCGACCCGGCCAATCGGGCGATGTTTGTGCAGATCCTCAAGCAACCGCAGGGCATCACGCACGCCATGCGCCTGCTCAATCAGACCTCGGTGTTGGGGCGTTATCTGTGGGTCTTTCGGCGCATCGTCGGGCGCATGCAGCACGATCTGTTTCATGCCTACACGGTGGACCAGCACATCCTCATGGTGCTGCGCAATGTGCGGCGCTTCTTTATCGCCGAGCATGCGCACGAGTACCCGTTTTGCTCGCAGCTGGCCAGCCAGTGGGAGCAGCCCTGGGTGCTGTATGTCGCCGCCCTCTTCCACGATGTCGCCAAAGGCCGCGGCGGCGATCACTCCGAGCTCGGCACGCTTGAAGCCCGGCGCTTTTGCCGCGACCACGGCGTCGCGCGCGAGGACACGGCGCTGATCGAGTTTTTGGTCAAACACCACCTGACCATGAGCCAGGTGGCGCAAAAGGAAGACCTGTCCGATGAGGATGTCATCCGCGCCTTCGCCACCAAGGTGGGCAGCGCCGAGCGCCTGACCGCGCTCTACCTATTGACCGTGGCCGACATCCGCGGCACCAGCCCCAAGGTGTGGAACGCCTGGAAGGGCAAGCTGCTGGAGGATTTGTACCGGCTCACGCTGCGCGCCCTGGGCGGCGCGCGCCCGAGCATGGATGCCGAGCTGCAGGCACGCAAGCAAGAGGCCATACAGATCCTGGCCCTGCACTCGGCCCTGCCCGGCACCGAAGTGCCGCTGTGGCAGACGCTGGAGGTCTCCTACTTTGCCCGCCACGATGCCACCGAGATCGCCTGGCATGCCCGCGCGCTGTGGCGGCACATCGAGGCCGCGCGGCCAGTGGTCAGCGCCCGCCCCTCACCCGTGGGCGACGGCCTGCAGGTGCTGGTGTACGCACCCGATCAGACCGATTTGTTCGCTCGCATTTGTGGTTATCTCGATGGCGCCGGCTTCTCCATTCAGGACGCCAAGATCCACACCAGCCGCACCGGCTACGCCCTGGACACCTTTCAGATCGTGCACCCGGCCTACGACGCGGGCGATGGCGCCGGCTACCGCGATTTGATCCTGATGATCGAAACCCAATTGGCCCTGGCGCTGGACAGCACCGGGCCGCTGCCCGAGCCCAGCCGCTCCAGGCTGTCGCGGCGGGTGAAGTCGTTTCCGGTGACGCCGCGCGTCACACTGCGGCCCGACGAGCGCGGCCAGCGCTGGCTGCTGTCGGTGAGCACCAGTGATCGCGTTGGCTTGCTCTATGCCATCGCCCGCGTCCTGGCCAGGCACCGGGTGAATCTGCAACTGGCCAAGGTGTCGACGCTTGGCGAACGCGTCGAAGACACTTTTTTGATCGACGGCCCGGTGCTGCAGCAAACCCGCGCGCAATTGCAGATCGAGAGTGAATTGCTGGACGCGGCCGCACCGCGCTGAGCATGCCGCTGCGTTCGGTCAGCGGCGCCGAGGCCGCCCAACAGCTGGGTCAATACGACGCCATCATCGACGCGCGCTCGCCCGCCGAATACGCCGAAGACCACCTGCCTGGCGCCATCAACTGCCCCGTGCTTGACGATGAGCAGCGGCGCATCGTGGGCACGCTGTTTGTGCAGGACTCGCCCCTGGCCGCGCGCAAGTTGGGCTCGGCCATGGTGGCGCGCAATGTCGCGGCGCACATCGAGCAGCGGTTTCACGACATGCCGCGCGAGTGGCAGCCGCTGGTGTACTGCTGGCGCGGCGGCCAACGCTCGGGCGCGCTGGCCTGGTTTCTCGATCAGATCGGCTTTCGCACCACCAAACTGACGGGTGGCTACAAGGGCTTTCGCGCCGTGGTGCGCGCTGATCTGGACCAGTTTCCTGATCGTTATGATTTTCGCGTGCTCGCCGGGCGCACTGGCAGCGGCAAGACGCGACTGCTGCAGGCGCTGGCGGCCGAAGGCGCCCAGGTGCTTGATCTGGAGGCCCTGGCCAGCCACCGCGGCTCCATCCTGGGCGGCGTGCCCAATCAAGCCCAGCCCGCACAAAAGCGTTTTGACACCCTGCTGTGGCAGGCCTTGCGTCAGCTCGACGCCGCGCGGCCGGTGTTTGTGGAAAGTGAAAGCAAGAAGATCGGCGCGCTGCAGGTGCCCGCGGCGCTGATCGCGCGCATGCATGCCCAGGGGCAGGTGCTGCGCGTCGAGATGACCGACGCCGCGCGCATCGAACTGCTGCTGCAGGAGTACGGCTTCTTTGCCGACGATCCCGAGCGCTTTTGCGCCCTGCTCGATGGCCTGGTCACCCTGCGCGGCCGCGAGCTGGTGGCGCAGTGGCAGGCCATGGCGCGTGCTGGTGACTGGGCCGGGGTGTTCAGCGCTTTGATGCGCGAGCACTACGACCCGCTCTATCTGCGATCCATGGACGTGCACTATGCGAGCTATTCAAGCGCGCAACAGGTGGCCCTGGAAAGCGGCGAGCCGCAGGCCTTGCGGGCTGCGGCTCGGGGCTTGTTGGGCTGAGGGCTGACGCTGAGCGGCAGCTAACCTCATGCAGGGGGTTCCTTCGACCCACGGCCTCGCAGAGCTCGGCCGGTAAATGAGGCTCAAAACAGTCCTCAGGACTGTTTTGTGTCCACATTTACCCCATGTGCATACCGCCGTTGCAGCTGAAGTCTGCACCGGTGGAGAAGCCCGAATCGTCGCCCGCCAGCCAGGCGCAGATCGAGGCAATTTCCTCGGGCGTGCCCAGGCGGCGCACGGGGATCGTGGCGATGATTTTTTCCAGTACCTCGGGCTTGATGGCGCGGACCATGTCGGTGCCGATGTAGCCCGGGCTGACGGTGTTGACCGTGACACCCTTGCTGGCCACCTCCTGCGCCAGCGCCATCGTGAAACCGTGCATGCCCGCCTTGGCCGCCGAGTAGTTGGTGTGCCCGGCCTGGCCCTTCTCGCCGTTGACCGAGCTGATCTGGACGATGCGGCCCCAGCCCTTTTCGACCATGCCCGGCACCACCTGCTTGGTGACGTTGAACATCGAGTTCAGGTTGGTGTCGATGACCGCCTTCCAGTCGTCGGGCGTCATCTTCAGGAAC
>JAYSSS010000147.1:0-20329 GCA_043720415.1 Ideonella sp. | reverse complement strand
GAGGCGCTCACCCAGCGAGCCAAGCGCTACGAGAAGCACGAATATTCAGCCGTCCCGGTGCTTCCTTCGCGTTTAGCGCAAGGGCGCGTCACGCACGGCAGCGCCGGCTATCGATCAGTGCTTGCACGCTTGGCCGCCGGGCATTGAAGTCAGAAGTCCTTGGGGCTGAGTGCGGTCAGCCTTTTCGCGGGTTGTGGTGCTTTCAGCCTCGGCTTTTCAGCCGCTGGATTTGCAGTGAAGGGCTTTGTCGAGATCGGCGACAACCTGCGCCGCATTTACCGCGCCAATTTTCCACACTCGCTGGAGTTGGGCAGCGACATCACTGGCGTTTCCGATGCCGCCTTAGCGCGGATGACGACAGCACTCGGCACCGTCGACGTGATCGTCGGCGGGCCACCCTGTCAAGGGTTCAGTCTGGCAGGCAAGCGTGATGTCGAAGACCCGCGCAATGCGTTGTTCAAGCACTATCTGCGCTTCGTCGACGCCCTGCGGCCCAAGGTGGCCTTCATGGAGAACGTGCGCGTCCTGACCTCAATGAAAAGCCCGGACGGCGCTTTGGTGAAGGACTTGATCGCCCGAGAGTTCCGCCAACGCGGCTATCGCATCGAATCGTTTGAGGTCAACGCCAGCAGCTACGGCGTGCCACAGCATCGCGAACGCGTGGTGTTTGTGGCGACACGCGACGACCTGAATATTCGCCCGTCCATCCCGGCGGCAACCCACGGGGCCTCGTCCGATTTGTTCTCAAGCCTGGACCCGTACCGCTGCTTCAGTGATGCCTGCTCGGACCTGCCCTACATCGAGTCCGGCGGCACCTCGACCGACCCGCTGCATGTGGGCGTGCACCACCCCGACCATGTCGTGAAGTGGCTTTGGGACGTGCCCGAGGGCGCGAGCGCCCATGACAACCTGGAGGCCAGCATGCGGCCACCGTCGGGCTACAACACCACCTACAAGCGCCAGGTGTGGTTGGCGCCCGCAGCCACGGTGCAAACGACCTTCGGCATGATCTCCGGATCGAACAACGTGCACCCGATTGCCACGCGCGCCCTCACCATTCGCGAGGCCACCCGTGTGCAGTCTTTCCCGGATGAATACCAGTTCATCGGCAGCCTGGGTGACATGCGAACGGGCATCGGCAACGCGGTGCCGCCGTTGCTGGCAAACGCCCTGGCGCTGCATGCTCGCGAGCTGCTTCAAAGCCGATAGAAGTAGCCGGCTTCAAGATTGAATTGAAGCTGGTCCGGGTGTTGCTTTTGCCCACCGCGCTGCATCTGAACGATGCCAAAGCGCGGCGCCAGATGAACGACACCCGACGGGTCACGGTGGCTGCCTTTGTGGATGCTGTAGGGCCGGGTGGCAAAGCCGCGATTTTTGGCTGATAGGCGGGCAAGTTCATCAATGGCGTAGATCGCCACTTCGGTCTGTTCGACGCTGGCGCTGCGTTTGGTTTTGTGAAGCAACAACTCAGGCGTGAACGGATCATCGAGGTAGGCTTTTTGCAGCAACAGCCTCGTCACGGTTTCTTGATGTTGCGAGAACAAGGCTTCAAGTTCAGCACGCCCGTCTGACGCAATTTCCTCCCAGAAATAACGCCTAGGATCAATGACTCTACCGACCATCGATTCGGCGTGGTCCAAGGGCCTGTGACCTGGTTCGCCGCAGAAACTGCGCAAGGCGTTCACCGCCGAATCGGAGATGGGCAACCCGTGGCGAGCAAGCAGCCCGGCAAAGCCGTTGGCCGTCGTGAAGTAGAGCTGCGCGTTGGTCGGCGCGGCGTCGCTGCACTGCTTGGTTGACACACCCACGGTCGCCACGATCTGGCCACCTGACTTGACGGTGACCACGATGTCGCTCTTGCAGCGCGATAGGCTGATGCCATTGATCGACGGCCAGCGCTTGCCATCCTCGGAAGTCGCGCGCCCGCCGTGATGGCGTCCTCAAATCGGTGCCCGGAATGCCGTCCCAGCACCCCCGCTTGAATCTGCAACGCGTGCGCTTCATCGACGGGCTCGAGTGCCATCAAATACCTCGGTCAGTTGCGAGACCGAAGTTCCCAAGCCCTTGGCCAGCTTGACCAAGTTCAGCAGCGACGGATTGCGGGTGCCACGCTCCAACATGCTGATGTAGGTGCGATCAAAGCCGCAGCGCTCTGCCAGCAGTTCTTGTGAAAGCCCCAACTCCAGACGCTGCGCCCGTATGGCTTTGCCAAACGGAATCAAGGATTTCGGCATCGCGGGATTCGATTCGCTTGATGCCTTATCGTCTACGGACAATGCGTCACATTTCAGATTCAACTTCGGCTATTGCCGAGCCAGGTTTCAAGGCAGCTTCGAGTCGCAATCCCGCCCGATGCCACGGCGTGGAGGCTGACAAGCCGATCCGCACATCGTGGATGTTTCGCGGCGAAATTCACCCCAGTAGACAAACGTCTGCCGGGGTGGAAACTCAAGGATGCCGCCATGCTGAACATCAAAGACCCCCGCCCCCACAAGTTGGCCACCACCCTGGCCCGTGAGACCGATGAGACGCTGACCCACGCGGTCATCACCTCGTTGAGCGAGTGCCTCGACCGACTGAAACACACCAAGCACCAGGCCTCGGACGAGGATCTGTTGGCCTTCGGCCAGCGCTGTGCGCAGGGCTTGCCTAACCGTCCGCTCAAGCACGACGCGCTGCTCTATGACAAGCGGGGCCCGCCGCGGTGAACTTCGACAGCTCGCACCGACACCCCGGCCATCTTCGCCATCCTGTTGGCTGAGTGTGATGCGGCGGGTTGGCCAACGCCGGTGGCCCGGTCAACGCCCCGCCTGCCGCCCGCCGCGCTGCTGCTGCTCCTCCCGCTCGGTCACTGCCATGTCGCTGGCCGACAGCATGCCGCCGATGCGCGCCGACAGCGTGCGGGCGGCGCTGCCCAGCGCAGAGGTGACTTCGGGTATTGACTTGCGCTGGATCTGGTCAATCCGCTCGGCATAGGGCACGGTCAGCGCCGCGATGGCGCGGCCCTGGGCGTCGAGGACCGGGAAGCTGACGGCGTACAGGCCACGCACCTGCACGCTGGGGATGGATTCATACCCGGCGCTGCGGATCGATGCCAGCACGGTATCGATCTGCGGGTCGGCCTGCTCGGGCCGCCGCTGCAGTGACTCTTCGATGCGCAGCTTGCGCGTGCCGTCGTCCTGAAACGCCAGCAGCACGCGGCCCGAGGCGGAGATCAACACATCCAGCTCGGCGCCGGCGCGCACCGCAAAGCCCATGCCGCTGGGCGTATCGACCTTGAACAGCACCACCTGCTTGCCCTGCCCATACACCGTGAGGTGGCAGGATTGGTCGAGCTCGCCGGCCAGCCTTTGCATGATGGGCGTGGCCTCGAACAGCAGCCGGTGCGTGGGCGGGTTGACGTGCGACAACTCGAACAGCTTGGTGGTGATGCCGTAGGTGTTCTCGTCGACCAGGGCCACATAGTTTCGGTTCACCAGGCATGCCACCATGCGATAGATCTCGCCCACGCTGCGGCCCAGGCGCTGGGCGATCTCTTTTTGCGACATCGGGTGCTCACTGCGGCACAGCGCTTCCAGGATGTCCAGGCCCTTCTCTAACGCGGGGGCTGAGTAGGCGCGGCTGTCCGCCGGTTCGACTGCTTGTTCGACTGCTTGTTCGGCCGCTCTTTCGGCTGCGGCCATTGCCTTGGCGTCGTCTTTCATCACAGTTGCGTGTGGCCTGATCAATCCACTTTGGCGCCGGATTGCTTGACGATCACCGCCCACTTCAGCAGCTCCGCCTTCGTGAACGCGGTGAATTCGGCCGGCGTGTTACCCACCGGCTCAGCGCCCAGCTTGTCGAGCTGCGAGCGCACGTCGGGCGCGCGAACGATGACGGCGATCTCGCTCGACACACGCTGCACGATGGCCGCTGGCGTGCCGGCCGGCGCCCACACGCCGTACCAGGTGCTCATGTTGAAGCCGGGGTAGCCCGATTCGGCGACGGTCGGCACATCGGGCAGGGCCGCCGAGCGCCGGGGCGTGGTCACCGCCAGCGCACGTATCTGCCCCGATTTGATGAAGGGCATGCTCGAAGGCATCGAATCGAACATCAGCTGCACCTGCCCGCCGATCAGATCGGTGAGTGCGGGCGCGCTGCCCTTGTAGGGGATGTGCAGCATGTCGATGCCGGCAGCGACCTTGAAGGCCTCGCCAGACAGGTGTTGCGCGGCGGCGTTGCCGGACGATGCAAAGGCCAGCGGCGTGGTCAGCGTCTTGGCCAGCGCCACCAGCTCTTTGACCGAACGCGCCGGCAGCTTGGGGTTGACTGCCAGCACCAGCGGCACCTCGGCCAGGTTGCTGACCGCGGCGAAATCCGCAATCGCGTCGTAGGGCTGCTTTGGGTAGAGGCTGGGGTTGATGACGTGGATCGAGGCGTTGACCAGCAGCGTGTGGCCATCCGGCGCCGCCTTGGCCACCGAGTCGGCGCCGACCATGCCACTGGCGCCGGGCTTGTTGTCGATGACGACCGGCTGGCCCAGTTTTTCAGCCAGGCGCGGCGCCACGATGCGCGCCATCACATCGGTCGGCCCGCCGGGCGGGAAGGGCACGACCAGGCGGATCGCGCGCGTCGGGTAGGTTTGGGCCGAAGTTTGGACCGTAGGCTGGGCAAAAGCGCCACCCGTCAGCACGGCCAAGCATGTGACAGCCGCGGCCAGCCAGCGTCGGCGAATTGAGGTGTTGTAGGTCATGGTCGCTGAGGTTCCAGAGGTTGAAGCGCTCGGTCTCGGTGATGGCCGATGCCGCGCGATGGCCACGGTGCCGGTCTCGTCGCGCGGCACCGGCGTTGGCCGTGCTGTGGCCGGGGCCGGCATCGGCCCGCAGCCCGCAGCATTCAATTCAGTCATAGGTACATCGCCGCCTTCGCAAATGAAGTCTAGCCTCTGAAATTCTTCACGAAAGGCCAGATCGCCGGCCTTACTGGTTTTCACCTATGCATATTTAACTTCACTAATGAATCATTGTGGGCCCCAGCAACAAGGATCGCGATGAGCTTCAAGTTCCACCACATGAACCTGTGCACCGACAACCTGCCGCGGTTGACGCAGTTCTACAAAACCCTGTTCGAACTGGGCACGATCAGCGACAAGGAGCACACCGTCGTCAGCGGCGTTCGCGAAGACCGTGCGTACACCGGCAAGGTCGATTTCCTCACCGACGGCGACATTGAGTTCCACTGGGCCGAACGCGACCTGGATACGGGTTTCAAGATGAAGAAATTTGTCAACCCGATGGGGCATGGCCACTTCTGCTTTCGCACCGACGACATCAAGGGCTTCATGCGCAAGTGCGACGCGCTGGGCATCCGCTACTCGGACTACGGCTGCTGGGCCATCCCCGGTTGGCACCAGGTCTTCCTGCACGACCCCGATGGCCACGTCATCGAGATCCATCAACCCAACGTGTTCTGAACGCCTCGTCCAGATCCACCGGAGACACACCATGCAAAGCCGTTCTATCGATCAAACCGTTCCAGTCGGCAACGACCACGAGCGCCGCGACCTGCTCAAGCAGATCGCCGCTGTCGCCGCCAGCACCCTGGCCCCGGGCGCCGTGCTGGCCCAGACCGCCGCCAAGTTCAACCTGAAGATCGCTATCTCCATTCCCGATAGCCACCCCACCACCGCCGCGCTGAAGGCCGCCTGCGCCGACATCCTGAAGGAGTCAAACGGCAGCCTGAAGATCGATGTCTACCCCAATGGCCAGCTCGGCAGCGACACCGACACCGTCTCGCAGGTGCGCTCCGGCGCCATCGATTTCGTCTGCACCGCCAACCAGATCTGGGGCAACCTGGTGCCGGTCATTTCCATCAATACGCTGGCCTTTGCGTTTCCCGACTACGCCACGGTTTGGAAGGCGATGGACGGCGAGCTGGGCGCGCACATCCGCAGCCAGTTCGACAAGATCGGCGTGGTGCAGGTCGGCAAGGCGTTCGACCACGGCTTCCGGCAGATCACACACGCCTCCAAACCCATCACCTCGCCCAAGGACATGGAAGGCATGAAGATCCGTGTGCCGGCCAGCCCGAACTCGACCTCGCTGTTCAAGGGCCTGGGCGCCTCGCCGGCCACGGTGCCGTTCGGCGAGCTGTACACCGCCTTGCAGACCAAGGTCGTCGATGGGCAGGAGAACGCGCTGCCGACCATCGACGCCGGCAAACTCTACGAGGTGCAGAAATACTGCACTTACACCTCGCACATGTGGGACTGCTTCACGCTGGTGGGCAACAAGGGCAAGTGGGCCGCTCTGCCCGACGACGTGCGCGCCCTGATCAGCCGCGTGTTCGACGCCCACGCCCTCAAGCAGCGCGCCGCACACGAGGTGCTGAATGCGTCGCTGGAGGCCAAGCTCAAGGGCTTTGGCATGCAGTTCAACAGCGTGGACGGCAAAGCCTTCCGCGATACGCTGCAAAAGGCCGGCTACTACAGCGAATGGCAGAAGAAGTTCGGCGCGGACGCCTGGGCGCTGCTGGAAAAGTACAGCGGCAAGCTGGCCTGAGCCGCCGCCTGAACCGCCGCCTGGCAACCTGTTGCGCCCGCCATGACCGACGCCCTGAACACCGCTGCGCTGGCCCCAGCCCAGGGGGCCACGCCGCTGCAGGACCAGATCGCCGCCAACCGGCTGCTGTCACGCTGGATGGCACCGATCGAGGCGGTCTGCGCTGCCCTGATGTTCGCCATCGTCATGATGCTGTTCAGTGGCGTGGTGAGCCGCTACGTTTTCGGGCGGCCGATCACCTGGATCGACGAGGCGGTGTCGTTTGCGTTCATCTGGGTGGCGATGCTGGGGGCGGTGCTGGCGATGCACCGCAACGAGCACTTGCGGCTGTCGATGTTTGTGGACCAGATGCCACCCCGCGTGCGCGGGCTGGTGCACGCTTTCGCGCTGGTGGCCGTGGCGGCCTTCCTGATCGGGCTGATCGGCCCGGCCATCGAACATGTGCGGTCCGAGTGGATCGTCACTTCGCCGTCGCTGGATATTCCGGCGGGCTTTCGTGTGGCGGCCATCGCCGTCGGTCTGGTCTTGATGCTGGCGGTCGTCGCGATCTACTCGATCCGCACGGTGTCCAAGGCCAACCTCGCCATGGCGTTGCTGGGTGTAGCCGCGTTCGTCGGCATGTGTCTGTGGCTGGCTCCGCAATTCGCGCAATTGGGTTTGCTCAACATCCTGATCTTCCTGACAGGCCTCGTCGCGCTGTGCTTGGTAGCGGGTGTTCCGATCGCCTTCTGCTTCGGCTGCGGCGTCATGAGCTTCCTGGCTTTTTCGAGCCAGGTGCCACTGGGCGTGATCGTCGGGCGCATCGACGAGGGCATGGCCAACCTGGTGCTGGTGTCGGTGCCCATCTTCGTGCTGCTGGGCTGCGTGCTCGACGCCACCGGCATGGGCAAGGCCATCGTCGACCTGCTCGCGTCGCTGATCGGGCATGTCAAGGCCGGCATGTCGTACGTGCTGCTGGGGTCGCTGTTCATCGTTTCGGGCATCTCGGGCTCCAAGGTTTCTGACATGGCCACCGTCGCCCCGGCACTGTTTCCCGAGATGCGCCGGCGCGGCAACAAGCAACCCGAGATGGTGGCCCTGCTGGCCACGGGCGCGGCCATGGCCGACACGGTGCCGCCCAGCATCGTGTTGATCGTGCTGGGCTCGGTGGCGGGGGTGTCGATTGCCGGGTTGTTCGAGAGCGGCTTCTTCGTCGCCATGGTGCTGCTGATGGCCTTGCTGCTGCTGGCGCGCTGGAAGGCGCGTCACGAGGACACCGCCCGCGTGCAGCGGCCCACGTCCAAGATCATCGGCCGCCTCGCGCTGGTCGCCGCTCCTGCACTGGTGCTGCCCTTCCTGATCCGCAGTGCGGTGGGCGGCGGTGTGGCCACGGCCACCGAGGTCTCCACCATCGCCGTGCTGTACGCGATGCTGATTGGCCAGGTGCTCTACGGCGGCCTCAGCCTGAGACGGGTCTACGCCATGCTGGTGGAGACGGCGGCTTTGAGCGGCGCCATTCTGCTCATCCTCGGCACGGCCTCTGCCATGGCCTGGGCCATCACGCAAAGCGGTGTGGTGCAGCACCTGTCGCTGTTCCTCACCACGCTGCCGGGCGGCTGGATCGCCTACATGGGCGTGACCATTCTGGTTTTCCTGGTGCTGGGTTGCCTGCTCGAAGGGCTGCCTGCCGTGCTGTTGCTGGCGCCGATCATGTTTCCCATCGCCAAGAAGCTCGGCATCCACGACATCCACTATTCGATGGTCGTCGTCTGCGCGATGAACATCGGTCTGATGATGCCGCCCATCGGCGTGGGCTTCTATGTCGCCTGCCGCATCGGCGACGCCAAGCCCGACGATGTCATGCCGGCGATCTGGCCCTACATCGGCGCCTTGCTGGTCGGGGTGGTGGTGATTGCCCTGTTCCCCTGGCTGTCCACCTTCATGCTGTGAGCACACCGGCTGCAGCGCCATGACGACATCATGAATATCTTCATCACCGGCGCCACCGGCTACATCGGCGGCACGCTGGCCGCGCGGCTGGTCAGCGTCGGCGCCCGCGTGCGCGGCCTGGTGCGCAGCCCGCACAGCGCCGCCAGGCTGGCCGGGCAAGGCATCGAGCCGGTGCTGGGCGATCTGGACGACGCCGAGCTGCTGGTCCGCGAAGCCCGCGCCGCCGATGGCGTGATCAACACCGCCAGCGCCGACCACGCGCCGGCCGTGCGCGCGTTGATTGCGGGGCTGGCGGGCTCCGGCAAAGCGCTGCTGCACACCAGCGGCTCCAGTGTGATTGGCGACGATGCGCGTGGCGGCTATCGATCTGAGCAGGTGTTCGATGCCGATACGCCGCTGCTCATCCATCCGGCCAAGCAGGCCCGCCGCGACATCGATCTGCAGGTGCTCGGCGCCGCCACGCTGGGGGTGCGCTGTCATCGATCTCTTCGTGCTGGCGCTGGGGCGAGGGCAAGGCCTACTTCTCGCTGGGCAGCAACAACCGGGTGCGGGCCTCGCGCGCCCGAGCCGAACTGGGCTGGTCACCGCGACAGGCCTCGCTGCTGGACTGGATCGCCCATGAGATGCCCATTGAAGCCGACGCTTGCGCCGTTCCTCACTTGACTTGACTAGACATGTTGCTCAAAGACAAGGTGTGTGTGATCACCGGCGCGGCGTCACGGCGCAGCATCGGCTACGCCACGGCCGAGCTGTTTGCTGAACATGGGGCACGGGTCGTGGTGGTCGATGTGCTGATGAACGAGCGGGTGCTGGCGGACATCCGTGCCGCCATCCAGAACGCACTGCAACGGCCGGTGGCCATTCACGGGCTGCGCTGCGACATCAGCAACCCAAACGAGTGCGAGGCCGTGGTGCAAGAGGTGGTGCGTCTGCACGGCGGCCTGGATTGCCTGGTCAACTCGGCCGGCATCGTCAAGACGCAGTCAACGCTGGACATCGCCCCCGAAGACCTCGACCGCATGCTCGACGTGAACTTGAAGGGGGCCTTCTACCTGTGCCAAAGCGCGCTGAGGGTGTTCGTCGAACAGCGTCGCGGCAACATCGTCAACGTGGCGTCGCTGGCCGCCCAACGCGGCGGTGGGCTGGTCGGTGGCGCCCACTACGCCGCATCGAAGGGCGGTGTGCTCAGCCTCACCCGCAGCATTGCGCGTGAGTTCGGTGCGCTGGGCATCCGTGCCAACGCCATCTGCCCCGCGATGATCGACACCCCCATGCTGGACGGCCTATCTGCGCAGCGGCTGCAAGACATCGTGGAGGGCATTCCGTTGAAGCGCACTGGCACCACGCGTGAGCTGGCGGGCGCCTGCCTGTTCCTGGCCTCAGAGCTGTCGGGCTTCGTCACCGGCGCGACCCTCGACGTCAATGGCGGCAGCCACATTCACTAACCCCTTGAACGAACACGTGCACTGCCTTGCAGTGCCCTCGCTGCCATGAAAACCCCACCCGCGCGCGTCGCCGCAGCCCTGCTCGTTTCTTCGTTAGCCTGTCTGGCGGCATCGCCCTCACGCGCCGCAGAATCCGTCGCGGTCACCTTGGATGCGGTGGTGCACGGCGCGTACCAGATCAATCCGTCCCTGCCGGCCGACGGCAAATTCGCGGCGGGCACGGTGGTCGCGCCCAAGACACGCGCCGCCGTTGAGGAGGTGATCAGCCGCCTGGGCTACGAGCCGATGCATGCGGCGCGCAAGCTCATGAGAAAACGCCGGGCCGCTCCCAAGTTTTCTCATCCCCCACGGGGGGCCTGACGCGAAGCGGCAGGTTTGGGGGCGCTCTCCAGCAGCAAACCCAGGGTCATCGGCGTGGTCTCGCTGCGCACCGCCCAGACCGAGGCGCTGGGCCTGGGCTCCGAGTACCTGACCACCCTGCACCTGGGCGCGCTGCAGGTGTGCAACGAAGCCAGTTACGGCCTGATCTTTTTCCCCTCGCTGGGTGCGGAGAGCGTGGACACCTACGTCCGGCGGGTGCGCATGCGCCAGTTGTCCGGCTAGGTGATCGCTGCGCCGGCCACCGAGACGCCCGAGCTGATCGAAGCGCTGGTCGCCAACCAGATTCCGTTCTCTGCCATCAACCCTGCGAGCGCTTCGAGTTGCCCGCTGAGCGTGCTCAGCGACGACCGCCTGGCGGTGCGCCAGCTCGTCGAAGAGATGATCCGGCAGGGCCACAGACGCATTGCCTTCGCCGGCGCCGGCGGACACGCCCGCGCCAACAGTGAGCGCCTGGCGGGCTACCTGGTGGCCATCGGCGCGCAAGCCTCGGCGCGGCGCAGGCCCATCGTCTACGAATCCAAGGGCATCGCCTTCGCCAACGGCCTGGCCATCGGCCGCGAAGCCACGGCCTCACATCGGCTGCTGTGCGATGTGGTGTTGCGTGATTCGATTGGGCGGATGGGTGGCGCTTGACGGCGTGCAAAGGGCCACCGCACAGCGGCCCACTCGCTGCGGGTCTCACCCACAGGTCGCTTATATCTTTTGTTATCTGATCGACGCGCCGCGCACCTGCGCATCCCTCGCCAACACCTGCCGCGATTGCTCGACCACCGGCAAATCCACCATCCGGCCCTGGTAGCTGAAGGCCGCCCTGCCGCTGGCCACGCTGGCGTCGAAGGCGGCGACCAGGCCAAGGGCGAAATCGACCTCGGCAGCACTCGGCGCGAACTCCTGGTTGAGGATGGCCACCTGCGTGGGATGAACGCAAAAGGCGCTCTCGAAACCTAACTTTCTGGCGCGCCGGATGCGGGCGCGGAAGGCGTCCTGATCCTTGAAGTCGGCCACCGAGCCGATGAAGCCGATGGGCAGGATGCCGGCGCGGCGCGCGGCCACCACGGCCATGACGTTGGGGGTGTACAGGCTGTCGTCATCGACGGCCATGCGCAGCGCCACGGCCAGGTCTTCGGCGCCGACGATCAGGCCGACCATGCGCGGGTGGGCGGCGGCGATGGCGTCCATATGGTGCAGGCCCTCGGCGTCTTCGACCATGGCGATGATTCGCGTGTGGCCATTCGGCAGGCCCTGCTCGCGCTCCAGCTCATCGAGCACCTCGGCCACACAACACACAAACGACGCGTCCGGCACCTTGGGCAGGGCGATGGCCTGCACGGCGGCGCAGACCACCGCTTCCAGATCGCGCACCAGCAGCCGCCAGGGCCGGTTGACGCGCACGCTCACCGCGCGGCCAGCGGCGGCGAAGGTGGCGGCGGTGGCGCGCACGCTGGCCCGGGCCTCGTCTTTTTGCGCCGGGGCGACGCTGTCTTCCAGATCGATTTGCAGCAAGTCGGCGCGCTGCTCGCCGCTTTGGCGCAGCGCGCTGCCGATGAAGCGCTCGCTGATGGCGGGCACGAACATGATTGAGCGCCACAGTGGCAGGCTGGGCGATGCGCTGGGCGTATGGCGTGGCATGGCGGGCTTCGGGTGAATTGGTGGACGCGTTGCTGGGGCGAACTTCAAGGCAGCCGTGCCAGCTCAGCCAGGATCTCATCGCTGTGCTCGCCCAGCTCGGGCGCCGCGCGCCGAAAGCCGCCCGGGCTTTCGCTCAATCGCGGCACCACGTTGTGCATCGGCAGTTGCCCCAAGTCGCGGTCTTCCAGATCGACGATCACCTCGCGGCCGCGCGTGTAGGGGTGATCCAGCAGCTCGGCCATCGAGCACACTGGGCCGACGGTGACGCCGGCCGCCTCAAACAGCGCCAGGTTCTCAGCCGAGCTGCGTTCGGCGATGAAGCCGCCGATGATGGCGTCGAGCGCATCACGGTGGGCCACACGGCCCTCGTTGGTGGCGAAGCGCGCATCGGTCTTCAGCTCGGACCGGCCTATGGTGTCCAGAATGCGCATGGCCATCGATTGCATCGAGCCGCTCAGCGCCACATAGCCGCCATCGGCGCAGGCATAGACATTGCGCGGCGCGGTGTGCGTGCTTTGGTTACCGGCGCGCATCGTCGCTTCACCTGTTAGCTTGGTCTTCGCCGCCTCGCTGGCGATCATCGAAAAGATCGGCTCGAACAGCGACAGATCGACCACCTGGCCACGGCCTGAACGCTCGGCCACGCGCAGTGCGGTGAGCACGCCAGCCGCGCCGTAGACACCGGCAATCATGTCGGCCAGGGCCAGCGGCGGCAGCACGGGCGGCTTGTCGGCATAACCATTCAAGTGAGCAAACCCGGACATGGCCTCCACCAGCGTGCCAAAGCCCGGCTTGTGGCTGTAGGGCCCCGTCTGGCCCCAGCCAGAGATGCGCACGATAACCAGCGCAGGGTTGAGCTGCAGCAGCTCAGCCGGCGCCAGGCCCATCTTCTCCAGCCCGCCGGGGACGAAGTTTTCCACCAGGATGTGCGAGTGACGCAGCAGCTTCTTTAGCTGCGCCAGTCCGTCGGCCGATTTCAGATCGAGCACCAGCGAGCGCTTGTTGCGGCCGTAGACCTTCCAGTAGATCGGCTGGCCTTGCTCGCGCCAGCGGCGCAGGTCGTCGCCGTGCTCGGCGCGCTCGACCTTGATCACATCGGCACCAAAGTCGCCCAGATACGCCGTTAGCATGTTGCCGGCCACCAGGCGCGACAAGTCGACGACGCGCACATCGGCCAACGGGCCGATCAGGCTGGGATCGAAGCGGATCATGGCGGGCCTGGACCTTGATTCCTCGGGTGCGTCGCTCAAGTGCCGCCCCTCAATCCACCGA
Organism: Ideonella sp.; assembly: GCA_043720415.1. GTDB lineage: Bacteria > Pseudomonadota > Gammaproteobacteria > Burkholderiales > Burkholderiaceae_C > Pseudaquabacterium. The sequence goes on along the minus strand of JAYSSS010000147.1, from coordinate 7,134 downwards.
AGCGCCAGACTCTTTGACGATCTTTGCCCAGCGCGTCATGTCCTCGGTCAGCAGCGTGGCCAATTGCGCTGGCGTGGCATTGCTTAGCTCCACGCCCTGGCTGATCAGCTTGTCCTTCAGGTCCTGCGATTCCAGCGCCTTTTTCATCGCCGCCTGCAACTGCGCCTCGATCTCGGCCGGGATGCCGCGCGGCGCGTACAGCGCGATCCACAGCGTGCCGCTGTAGCCGGGCAACAGCTCGGCAATCGCCGGCACCTCCGGCAGGCTGGGCGACCGCACCGGGCCACTCACGCCCAGCGCCAGCAGCCGCCCGCTGCGGATGTGCTGCAGCACCGAGGCCGGCGTGGCAAAGGCAATCAGCACCTGGCCGCCGATGACATCGTTCAGCGCCGGCGCCACACCCTTGTAGGGCACGTGCTGCAACTGCACGCCGGCATAGCTGCCGAGCATTTCGCCCAACAGGTGGTTCAAGGTGCCATTGCCGGCCGAGGCGTAGGGATAAAACTTCGGCTTGGCCTTGGTGACATCGATGAATTCCTTCAGGCTGCGCGCCGGGAAGCTGGGGTTGATGACCAGCACATTGGGCACGGCGCCGATCAATGACAGGGGCACGAAATCCTTCACCGGATCGAAGCCCGGCGACTTGTACAGCGCCGGGTTGATGGCCTGGGCCGAGGACACCGTCATCATCAGCGTGTAGCCGTCCTTGGGCGCCTTGGCAGCGTGTGCGGTGCCGATGTTGCCGCCCGCGCCGGGGCGGTTTTCCACCACCAGGGTGCCACCCAAAACCTCACCTAACTTCTGCGCCACGCTGCGGCCGACGATGTCGTTGGTGCCGCCTGGCGCTTGCGGCACGATCAGGGTGATTGGGCGTGTGGGGTAATCGGCGGCGCGAGCGACAGAAGTGCACAGAGCCAGGCTGGTCAACCCCAGTAGCCAAGTGGCCGCGGTGGCGTGAAACTGAAGTCGCATGCTGTCCCCTATGTGCTTGGTGAAGGGGGCGGATTGTCGGACAAAGCCGAACCCTTCCAACACCCTTGCGAGAGACCTGACCATGAACCAAGACGCCTTCGACAAAGGCCTCAAGACCCGCCGCGAGGTGCTCGGCGCCGAGTACGTGGATAACGCCATCAACAGCGCCGACGACTTCAATCGCCCGCTGCAAGAGATGGTCACTGAATACGCCTGGAACGACATCTGGAACCGCCCGGGCCTGGATCGCCGCACGCGCAGCATGCTCAACCTGGCCATGCTCACCGCACTGAACCGCCCGCATGAATTGAAGCTGCATGTGCGTGGCGCGATCAACAACGGCCTGACCAAGGACGAGATCAAAGAGGTCTTCTTGCAGACCGCGATCTACTGCGGCGTGCCGGCGGCCATTGACAGCTTTCGCGGCGCCAAGGAAGTGTTCAAAGAGCTGGGCATTTGACGATGTCGGAGCTTGCGACCGCCGCCGCCGCATCACCTCGCGTCGGCTTCATCGGCCTGGGCATGATGGGCGTGCCGATGGTGCGCTGCTTGCTGCGCGCTGGCTTCACGGTGGCCGGCTTTGATCTGAACCCGCAGGCGCTGGACACGCTCAAGGCCGAGGCCGGCTTCATCGCCATGGGCTCGACCGGTGAGGCTGCCCGCAGCAGTGATGTGCTGATCCTGATGCTGCCCGACAGTCGCATCGTCGATGCGCTGCTGTGGGACGGCGATGCCGGCGCGACACCGGCCGCGCTCGCCGCGCAGTTGCGTCCGGGCCAGGTGCTGGTGGACATGGGCTCGTCCGACCCGCTGCGCTCGCGCGACAACGCCGCCAGGCTGGCGGCGATGAATCTGGCCTTCGTCGATGCGCCAGTCTCGGGTGGCGTCAAGCGCGCCGTCGATGGCAGCCTGGCCATCATGATCGGCGGCGAGGCGGCTAACGTCGAAACGGCGCGACCTGTTTTGCAGGCCATGGGCAAGACCCTAGTGCACGTGGGCGCGGCCGGCGCTGGCCATGCGGTCAAGGCGCTGAACAACTATGTCTCCGCCGCTGGCTTGTTGGCGGTGAGCGAGGCGCTGGTCGCGGCGCAGCAGTTCGGCATCGATGCGCGCCTGGTCAACCAGGTCTTCAACGCCTCCACCGGCAAGAACAACACGACCGAAGTGAAGGTCGAGAACTTCATGCTCTCGGGCCGCTTCAACTCAGGCTTTGCGCTGGCGCTGATGCGCAAGGATGTGCAGACCGCCCACGACTTCATCGCGCACATGGGCACGCCGGCCGGCTTTGCCGCGCTGTGCACACAAACCTGGGCCGATGCCGACGACGCGCTGGGGCGTGGCGCCGATCACACCGCCATGTTCAAGTTCGTCAAAGATCAAGCATAACGAACGATAGGAGCGACCCATGAGCGGCATCAAAACCTGGGAGGCCTACGCCCTGCGCTACGCCACCGTGCCCAAGCGCAGGCAGGAAAACTTCATCGCCTACGACCCGCACGATGGGCCGATGCCCATGGATTACTTCGTGTGGTTTTTGAAGTGCGGCGACGAGACGATCCTGGTCGACACCGGCTTCGGCGCAGAGGCCGCACAGCGCCGCAATCGCCAACTGCTGCGCTGCCCGATCACGGCGCTGCAAAGTGCAGGCATCGCGCCCGACAGCATCACCGACACCGTCATCACCCACGCCCACTACGACCACGCCGGCAACACTCAGCTGCTGCCGAAAACGCGCTTTCACCTGCAAGAGCGCGAGATGTCGTATGCCACTGGCAAAGACATGCGCCACGCCTTTTGTCGCCATGCCTATGACGCCAACGACGTGTGCGATCTGGTGCACGCGCTGTTCCAGGATCGGGTGGCCTTTCACGACGGCGAGTACGAGCTGCGCGATGGCATCAGCGTGCACTGGGTCGGCGGCCACACGCGCGGCCTGCAGATCGTTCGCGTGCACACCCAGCGCGGCTGGATCGTGCTGGCCTCGGACGCCTCGCACTACCTGGAAAACCTGCTTGAACGCTCGCCCTTCCCCATCGTGGCCGATGTCGCCGACATGATGCGCGGCTACGAGCTGATCGAGCGCCTGGCCGAATCGCCCGAACACATCATTGCCGGCCACGATCCACTGACCATGCAGCTCTACAAGCCGGCCGGGCCGGCGGGGCTGGAGATGGTGTCGTTGACGGAGCTGGCCTGAGGCGCACGACCTTCACCGACCACATCAACTCACCGACTTCAACGACTTCACCCTTGCGGCGGCGGCCCTCTGCCCCACTCAGGCCCAGCGCAACCCCACCCAAAGCGATCCACGATGAACACCCGCCTCCTTAGCCTGGCCACCGCCCTCGTCGCAGCGCTGTGCGCCACCCCCGCCATCGCCCAAACCGACTACCCCACCAAGCCCATCACCCTGGTCGTGCCCTTCCCGCCCGCCGGCTCGACCGACGTGTTAGGCCGCTTGCTGGCCCAGGCGCTGGCCAAGCCGCTGGGCCAGAACGTGCTGGTGGAAAACACCGGCGGCGCTGGTGGCACGCTGGGCGCTGCGCGGGTGGCGCGCGCTGCGGCCGATGGCCACACCGTGCTCTTCCACAACATGGCCCAGGCCAGCGCGCCGGCCCTGTACGCCAAACTGCCCTACGACCCGGTGAGCGATTTCGAGCCCATCGGCATCGTCACCGAGGTGCCGATGATCCTGGTCGCGCGCAAGGGCCTGCCCGCCGACACCCTGCAGGGCGTGCTGGCCCATGCCCGCGCCAACCCGGGCAAGCTGAACTTTGCCAACGCCGGCATCGGCGCCACCTCGCATTTGTGCGAGGCGTTGCTGATGTCCATCACTGGCGTGAAGTGGACGTCGATCCCCTACAAGGGCACCGGCCCGGCGTTGAACGACATGCTGGGCGGCCAGGTCGATCTGATCTGCGATCAGCCGGCCAGCACCCAGGGGCACATCAAGGGCGGCCAGTTGAAAGCCATCGCCGTGGCCACCAAGGCGCGTCTGAAATCGCTGCCCGAGGTGCCGACCTTTGCCGAATCCGGACTGCCAGGATTCGAGCTCACCGTGTGGCACGCGCTGTACGCCCCCAAGGGCACGCCCAAGGCCGCCGTCGACAAGCTGGTCGGCGCGCTGCACAGCGCCCTGCGCGACCCGGCGCTGGTGCAGCGCTATGGCGACATGAGCTCATCGATTGCCACGCCCGAGCAGGCCAACCCCGAGGCGCTGCGCAGCTTTCTCAAAGCCGACGTCGAGCGCTGGAAAGCCGCCATGAAGAATGCCGGCATACAACCTGAATAACGGACGATCTGAACACCCTCTGCCTGAACACCTCCCCACGGAAACCACCATGACCCAAAGAATCCAAGCCAACGGCATCCAGATGGCCTACCGCTTCGACGGCCCGGCCAACGCGCCCGTTGTCGTGCTGAGCAACAGCCTGATGTCCAACCTGACGATGTGGGACGACACCGTGCCCGCGCTCATCGACAAATACCGCGTGCTGCGCTACGACACGCGCGGCCACGGCCAGACCGAGGCCACCGCCGCGCCCTACAGCATCACCCTGCTGGCCGCCGATCTGATCGGCTTGATGGATGCGTTAGGTATTGCCAAGGCCCACGTCGTCGGCCTCTCCATGGGCGGCATGATTGCGCAGCATGTCGGCGCAAATTTCCCTGATCGTGTGTTGAGCCTGGGCCTGGCCGATACCGGCAGCGAGATGCCCCCGCGCAGCCTGTGGGAAGACCGCCTGGCCACCATGCGTGACCAGGGCCCCGCCGGCATGGTGGACGGCACCATCACGCGCTGGTTTGTGCCGGCCTTCACAGCCGCCAACCCGGACAAGATCGCCAAGGTGCGGGCCATGATTCTGGGCACCGCCACCGAGGGCTACCTGGGCTGCGCCAGCGCCATTCGCGACATGTCGCAATCGGCGATGCTGCTCAAGATCAAGGCGCCGACCTTGATCCTGGTGGGCAAACAAGACCCCGCCACCACGGTGGAGCAGGCCATCGTGCTGAACCGCTTGATCGATGGCTCGCAACTGGCGGTGATCGACAACGCCGCGCACCTGAGCAACATCGAGCAGCCGGGCGAATTCAACGGCTTGCTGCGCGCCTTCATCGACAGCGTTCGCTAGTTCCACGATATCGGAGCCCCTATGTTCGCCTTCACCCGCTCCATCCTGGCCAGCATCGGCGCGCTTGCTGCGCTGGCCACGCCCTTTGCGGCCCAGGCCCAGCCCTACCCTAACCGACCGGTCAAGCTGATCGTGCCGCTCACCCCGGGCTCGGGCGCCGACATCGCCGCGCGCATCGTCGGCAAGTCGCTCAGCGAGATATGGAAGCAGACTGTGCTGATCGAAAACCGCCCAGGCGCCGGCGGCTCCATAGGCACGGGCCTGGTGGTGGCCGCGCCGGCCGATGGCTACACGCTGCTGGTGCAATCGGCCTCCTACGCCGCCAACCCGGCGATCTACAAGAAGCTGCCCTACGACCCGCTCAAGAGCCTGGTGGATGTCGCCATCCTCGGCGTCTCGCCCTATGTGCTGGTGACCGCGCCGAACGGGCCCTATGCCTCGATCAAGGACCTGGTCGCGGCGGCCAAGGCCAAGCCGGGCGAGGTGCCGTTTTCATCGGCCGGCCTGGGCAGCTCCACCCACCTCACGGCCGAGTACTTCAACCAGGCCGCGGGTGCGACGCTCTCGCACATCCCCTACAAGGGCTCACCCGAGGCCATCCAGGACACCATGGCCGGCCGCACCGCCTACTACATGGCACCGTTAGAGACCGCCATCGGCCATGTCAAGGGCGGCAAGCTGCGCGCCCTGGGTGTGACCACCCACCAGCGCTCGGACGCCGCGCCCGACATCGCCACCATCGCCGAGCAAGGCTTCGCCGGCTTTGACATCGGCCTGTGGATTGGCCTGTGGGCGCCCATGGGCACACCGCCCGAGATCGTGCGCAAGCTCAATGCCGACGTCGCGCAGGCGCTGCAAGACCCTGAGGTCAAGGCCGCCTACGCCAGGGGAGGCACACGTGCGCGGCCGATGTCAGCCGATGAATTCGCAGCGTTTGTGCGGGATGAGATGGGCAAGTACCAGCGCATTGCGCGTGAGGCCAAGATCGAGCCGCAGTAGGGCCGATGCCGTCATCGGTGCCCGGGAAAACTTAATATTAAAGACCTGACCCCATCCTGCCTTACAGCGTGCGAATTTGCACTTTGCGAAAGCGTACGGTGCCGCCCGCGGACTGCAGTGCAATCGGCCCGCTGCGGTGCTTGCTGTGGCGCACGTCGACAGTCTTCTGGCCATTGAAGACGACCACCAACTGATCGCCCTTGGCGGTGATCTCAAAGGTGTTCCAGCGCCCGCCGGCCTTGGGCATGGGCACGACCTTGGCGATGTTGACGATGGCGGCAGTGCCGTAGCTGGGGTCGGGCCGCTGATCGAAGATGTTGACTTCGTAGGAGTTGTCGGCAGTGACCGTGCTGCGGTCCTGGCAGCGGATGAAGATGCCGCTGTTGGCCTTGTCGTCGGCCCAAAATTCGGCGCGTATTTCGAAATCGCTGTAGCTGTCCTTGGACAACAGGAAGCCGGCCGTGCCGTTGCTGCCCTGCACCGTGCCCTCGCTGAGGCTCCAGTTGCCGGCCCCTATGGGCGTCCAGCCGGCCATGCTGCTGCCATCAAGCAAGGTGACCCAGCCGCCGCCCATGGCGGCGCAGCCGGTGAAGCCGGTGGCCAGCGCTGCGGCGCCGGCGGTGAGGAACAAGCGTCGATGTGCGGTCATGGTGGTCTCCTGGACAGATGGGTTAGGTTGTGATTGGCCGCTGGTCAGTGGCCCGGCCACGGGCTGGCCACAGCGCCACGGTCATCATCGCAGAGTGCCGCGCCATGCAGTAGCTGGGTCGCTGCAAGGCCGCCCAACCACGCCCTTGCCTGTGACCGATGGGCTCGATTCGGTATTTGCTGTGCCGCCGACGGCGCTGCTGTGACGGGCGCCGCCAGCCACGCCCCCCCGGTGGCCGACGCCATCGGCTGCAAGCTGCGGCTGACCCCACGATATCTGGGCTACACGGTGGTGTAGGCCAGCCCCTCGTCGCGCTGCGCCAAAGGCACAGGCCTGCTGGATGTGCGCTCCGGCAGGCCGGCCCGTGTTTGCTCGTCCATC
>JAYSSS010000146.1:0-20365 GCA_043720415.1 Ideonella sp. | reverse complement strand
CAAGGGCCAATACACTGACCCAATTCACAACAGATCGACGCGCTCCGCGTCACCGGTAACAGGTCGCTCCAGGCTCATACCTGCATTGGAAAAGACTGGGGTAAAAGCCTTGGCACGGGCCGTCGTTGCGGTGGTGTGGCGCTGCAGCGTCCCTGCGCCGCAGTGCCGCGGCCGGCTCAAGCCGCAGGCAGCGTGAGGGTGACGGTGGTGCCCTGGCCGGGCTGGCTGTGCAGGGCGACCGCGCCGCCGTGCAGCTCGGCGATGCGCTTGACGATGGCCAGGCCCAGGCCCTTGCCGCCCTGGCTGCGTGCGCCTGTGCCCTGGAACAAGCGATCAAACAGCGGGCCTTGCTCGCCCAGCGCAATGCCGATGCCGGTGTCGGCCACGCTCACCCGCAGTTGGCCACCTTCGGTCTGCGCGGCCAGGGTGATGTGGCCGGGCGCCGAGGTGAACTTCAAGGCGTTGTCCAGCAGATTGGCCACGGCGCGTTCAAACAGCTCGACATCGATGCGCGCAAAGGCCATCGGCGCCCCGGTCGAGCTGGGCAGTTCGCACACCAGCGCCACGCCCTGGCCCTGGGCGCGGTCGGCAAAGCGCAGGGCGATGTCGTCCAGCACTTCACCCACATCCATCAGCATCGGCGCGAGCTTGAACTGCGGCTCGTCCAGCAAGGCCAGGTCACCCAGGGAACGCACCAGCTGCGCCGCATTGCGCGCGTTGCGCAGCGCCACTTCAACCAATTGCCGATCGCTTTCGCCGCCACGCTCGGCAGCGTCGCCGCCCGGCCCGGGGGCTGCTGTGCGGGGTGCGGCCCAGCGCCGCTCCAGTGTCTCCAGGCAGGCGACGGTGGCGGTCAGGGGCGAGCGCAGGTCGTGCGACAGGTTGCTCACGCCCTCACGCCGAAAGTGGTCGAGCTGGCGCAGGCTGCTCCACTGCGCGCGCAGGGTGGCCAACAAGGCCTGGAAGCCATCGCGCAGCTGGCCCAGCTCATCGCGGCGCTTGGCGCTTGGTGGCACGCCGCGCGTGGTGTGTGGCCGCGCGCCTCCCAAGGCCGGGTCCACCGCCGCGGCCACCGGCGCCTCGGCCGCCTCGGTGAAGCCATCGCGCGCCGCCGCCGCCACGGCCTCGCTCAGGCTGCGCAGCGGCCGTGTGACCGTGCCCACGATCCACACCGCCAGGCCCGTGGTGACGATGATCACCGCCAGCACCGAAAGCAGTGCCGGCCCCGCCAGGCTGCTGCGAAACAGCGCCAGCCGGCCCCCATCCGTGCCGCCGCTTGAGGCGCCACCGGCACCGGGCGCGCCGCCGCGCTGCGCCACCAGGTACAGATAGCCCGCGGCCGCATCGCTGGGCCGGATCACCGCGCGCTGCAGGGCCCGGGCCACGATCACGGCATCGGTCTGCATGTGCTCGGGGTCATCGCCCATCACATAGGGTGCGCGGCGGTTGCCCTGGGCCGCGGCCACGGCCTGCATCACGGGCGCCAGGGCGACCTTGAAGCCAGCGGCCAAGGGCGTCTGGCCGGTGCTGGCCAGCACGCTGCCATCAGCGCCCAGCAGATACAGCTGGGTCTCGGGTTCAAACAGCAGCAGGCTCTTCAGCCACAGCCCGAACTCAGCCGGATTGCGGGCGTGCAGATCAAGGATGTCCTCATGCTGTGCCACCACGCGGCCCAGAAAGGCGTTGCCGCGGTCGTAACGGCTCTCATGTTCAAAGCGCTGGAAGGCCACCACCACGGTGATGACCACCCCCAGCGCCGCCACCAGGCCGGCCAGAAAAATCGTCAGCGCGATGCGCAGCCTAACCGTCATGTCAAGCACACCGCAAGCTCACATCGCGGCACATCAAGGCACGTCACGGCGCGTCGCGCATCTTGTAGCCAGCGCCGCGCACGGTGAGGATCAACACCGGCGCCATCGGGTCGGGCTCCAACTTGGCGCGCAGGCGGTTGATGTGGGTGGTGACGGTGTGCTCGTAGCCCTCATGGCTGTAGCCCCACACGGCATCGAGCAACTGCGCCCTTGAGAACACATGGCCCGGGTGCTGGGCAAAGTGCAGCAGCAGATCAAATTCCAGCGCCGTGAATTCCAGCCCCTGCCCGCGCAATCGCGCCTGGCGCTTGGCCGGCAAGATTTCCAGATCACCATTGCGCAGCACCTGTGCGGCGCTGGCGTGGGGCGCGGCACGCAGCAGATCGGCGCGGCGCAGCAGGGCCTTCACCCGCGCCAGCAGCTCGGCCATGGAGAACGGCTTGGTCAGGTAATCATCAGCGCCCAGCTCCAGGCCAAGCACGCGGTCGAGCTCGGTCGATTTGGCGGTGAGCATCAGGATGGGCGTGGCCCGGCCGCGGGCACGCAGCGCCTTGCACACCTCCAGGCCGTCCAGGCCCGGCATCATCAAATCGAGGATCAGCAAATCGCTGGCCTGCTCGGCCTGGCTGGCCAGCGCGGCAATGCCATCGGCTCGCGCCTGCACCTCATAGCCGGCGTGCTGCAGATTGAGCACGATCAGGTCGCGGATGTCGGCCTGGTCTTCGGCCACGAGGATGCGAGCGGTGGGCATGGGTGGGCGGATGGAGGCGGGGTGAGCAGACAGGGCAGGTGCGCAGGTCAGCAGATGCGCAGGTGATCGGACGTACAGCACCAACGCTTGCGGTCGGCGCGGCAACGCGGAACTTACACCGATGTGATCTGGCTGTGATCTTTGGCGAGCTGTGTGGGATGCGCGCCGCGCACAGTGAGCCCATCGAACACGCCCACCCGCCCGCGCAGACAAGGCCCATCCCATGTTCACTGCCAACGCCCTCGCCGCCGCCACCCCAGTGCTGCCCATGCCCACGGCAAGTAGCGTGATCGGCTGGGCCGCGCTCACCGAACACCGCGACCACCTGGTGCGCTTCGCCCGGCGCCGCTTGCTCGATGGCGCCTTGGCCGAAGACCTGGTGCACGATGTCTTCGAGGCCGTGGTCACTGGCCGCGCCAGCTTTGCCGGGCGCTCATCGCTGCGCAGTTGGCTCATCGCCATCCTCAAGCACAAGATCGTCGATCTGATTCGCCAGCGCTCGGGCCACGACAGCCTGGACACCGGCCGCGACGACGACGATGACGCGCCGCTGCTGGCCATGCCATGCCCGCAGCCGCGCCCCGACGAGTGGGCCGAGCAGCGCGAGCTGCTGGGCCACACCCTGCAGCGCATCCAGGCCCTGCCCAAGGGCCTGCGCCAGGTGCTCGAGCTGCGTGTGCTGCAAGACCTGAGCAGCGAGCAGGTGTGCGATGCCCTGGCCATCACGCCAGACAATTTGTTTGTGCGCCTGCACCGTGCGCGGCGCCAGTTGCTGAGCTGATCCACCCTCGCATGGGTGGGTTCAAGCGTGGCAGCGGCGCCAGTGCCCGCGGCACAATCGCCGCATGCCCAGCAACGTCGAGATCAAGGCCCGCATCCCCAGCGTCGAGGCCCTGCTGCCCCTGGCCCAGGCCCTGGCCGACGATGAGCACGCCCAGCGCATCACCCAGGACGACACTTTTTTCAGCGTGCCGCACGGCCGCTTGAAGTTGCGCGTCTTTGCCGATGGCGCGGGCGAGCTCATTCACTACCACCGCGCCGATGAGGATGGCCCCAAGCTGTCGGATTACCTGATCGCGCCGGTGACCGATCCGGATGCGCTGCGCGACACCCTGGAGCGCGCCTGCGGTCTGCTCGGGCGCGTGCGCAAGGAGCGCTTGCTGCTCTTCGTCGGCCAGACCCGAGTGCACCTGGACCGGGTGCAGGGCCTGGGCGATTTTCTGGAGCTCGAGGTGGTGCTGCGCCAGGACCAACCGGCCGCTGCCGGCCAGGCCATCGCGCGCGCCCTGATGGCCCGGCTGGGCGTGGCCGAATCCGCCCTGGTGGCCGGCGCCTACCTTGATTTGCTGGCCACTGCGGCGCTGTGATGGGGCCCGCGCCCCTGCTCGAAGTCAAGGACCTGCGGGTCACGCTGAACACCCCGCGCGGGCCGGCGCAGGCGCTGCGCGGCATCGATTTCACGCTGCAGCGCGGCGGCACGCTGGGCCTGATTGGTGAATCGGGTTGCGGCAAATCCATGACCGCATTGGCGCTGATGGGCCTGCTGCCCGATGGCGCGGTGTGCCAGGGCTCGATCCGGCTCGATGGCCGTGAGCTCATTGGCCTGCCCGAGGCGCAATGGTGCCGGCTGCGCGGCAACCGCCTGGCCATGGTCTTCCAAGAGCCGATGACGGCACTCAACCCGCTGCACCCCATCGCCCGACAAATTGGCGAGTCGCTGCGCCTGCACCGCGGCCTGAATGCGGCGGCGGCGCGGGCCGAGGCGCTGCGCCTGCTGCAGCGCGTGCAGTTGCCGCAGGCCGCCAGGCGGCTCGATGCCTATCCGCACCAGCTCAGCGGCGGCCAGCGCCAGCGCGTGGTCATCGCCATCGCCCTGGCCTGCGCGCCGGATGTGTTGATCGCCGACGAGCCGACCACGGCGCTGGACGTGACCTTGCAGCGCGAGGTGCTGGCGCTCATCGGCCAACTGGTGGCCGAAGACGGCATGGCCCTGCTGCTGATCAGCCACGACCTGGGCGTGATGGCCGAGAACGTGCAGCGCACCCACGTGATGTACGGCGGCAATGTCGTCGAGAGCGGCCCCACGGCCGCGCTGTTTGCGCGTTTGGCCCACCCCTACACCCGAGGCCTGTTTGCGGCCAGGCCGAGCCTGGGGCTGCAGCCCAGCGAGCGGGCGGCGGGCGAGCCGGCGCTGAGCGCAACAGCGCGCCGCGGCCGGCGCCTGCACACCATCGCCGGCCGCGTGCCTGAGCTGATCGACCTGCCACCGGGCTGCGCCTTTGCCGAGCGCTGCGAGCGCGCCACCGCGGCCTGCCGCGCCGCCATGCCAGCGGCCACCCAGGTGGCGCCCGGGCATGAGGCCCGCTGCCTGCACATTCATGCCTGAACGCGGCGCGCCGTACGGCACCCCCTGGCGACGACCCGGCCACCCCCCGATGCCCAAGCGATGACCCGCCCGGTGACCCCGCCGCTGCTGCAGGTGCGCGACCTGCACCGCCACTACCGCCTGCCGCGCGAGCGGCTCTTCGCCGCCGCCCCCCGCGTAGCCGCGCTGCAGGGCCTGAGCTTCACGCTGCAGGCCGGCCGCAGCCTGGGTGTGGTGGGCGAATCGGGCTCGGGCAAGAGCACGCTGGCGCGGCTGGTGATGGCGCTGGAGGCGCCCACGCAAGGCCAGGTGTTGATGGCCGGCCGCGACCTGCAAGCCTTGGGTGCGGCCGAATTGCGCGCCGCGCGGGCCGACTTTCAGATGGTGTTTCAAGACCCCTTCGGCTCGCTCGACCCGCGCCAGAACGTCGCGCAGATCGTCACCGAGCCGTTGCGCGCCCAATCACCTATCACGGTATCTGAGCGTCAAGAGCGCGCCGGCGCCATGCTCGATGCGGTCGGCCTGCGCGCCAGCGATCTGGACAAATACCCGCATGAGTTTTCCGGCGGCCAGCGCCAGCGCATCGCCATCGCCCGCGCCCTGGTCACCCACCCCAAGCTCATCGTCGCCGATGAGCCCGTGAGCGCGCTCGATGTCTCGGTGCAGGCCCAGGTGCTCAACCTGATGCAGGACCTGCAGGATCGCCTGGGCGTGACCTATCTGTTCATCAGCCACGACCTGGCGGTGGTCGATCTGGTGTGCGACGAGGTGCTTGTGCTCTACCAGGGCCGCGTGGTCGAGCAAGGCAGCCCGCAGCGGCTGTTCCACAGCGCCGCCCACCCCTACACACGGGCGCTGCTCGATGCCGTGCCGCGCATGGTGCCAAGGGCGCGCCAAGCGCCGGCGCCGGCCACCGCAGTCGACGAAGCCGCCCTCTCGCCCCGGGCTTGCCCGTTTGCCGCGCGCTGCCCCTTCAGGCAGGATGACTGCTTGCGGCAGGCGCCAACACTGCGGCCGCTGGCGCCAGGCCATCTTGCCGCTTGCCACCACGCTGAACGGGTCCAACACCATGAATGAGCTGCACTGGCTGTCCGCCAGCGAGATGTCCGAGGCCTTTGCCGCGCGCCGGCTCTCGCCGGTGGAAGTCACCCAGGCGGTGATCGCCCACATCGAGCGCCGTGAGCCCGAGCTGTGCGCGCTCTACGCCTACGATCCCGAGGCCGCCCTGGCCCAGGCCCGCGCCAGCCAAGCGCGCTGGATGGCCGGCCAGCCGCTATCGCCCATCGACGGCGTCCCCGGCACATTGAAGGAAAACATCGCCACCCAGGGCTGCCCCATGCCGGTGGGCACGGCTGCCAGCGATCTGACCCCGGCCGCGTCCGATGCGCCGCCCGCGGCGCGCTGGCGCGAAGGCGGCCTCACGCTGCTGGCCAAGACCACCATGCCCGACTACGGCATGTTGTCCTCGGGGCTGTCGAGCTTTCACAAACTGGCGCGCAACCCCTGGGATCTGAGCAAGAACCCCGGCGGCAGCAGCGCCGGCGCCGGCGCTGCGGCCGCGGCCGGCTATGGCCCCTTGCATGTGGGCACCGACATCGGCGGCTCGGTGCGCCTGCCGGCCGGCTGGTGCGGCCTGTTTGGCTTGAAGCCCAGCGCCGGGCGCATCCCCATACAGCCGGCCTATGCCGGGCGCGTGGCCGGGCCGATGACACGCAGCGTGCGCGACGCCGCCTGGCTGATGAGTCTGCTCACCAAACCGGACTGGCGCGACGCCACCCGCCTGCCCTATCAAAACATCGCCTGGCTGCAGCTGGACCGCCCGGTGCGCGGGCTCAAATTGGGCCTGCAGCTCGATGCCGGCTGGGGCCTGCCGGTCGAGGCCGAGACCCGTGCCGCCATTGAGGCCGCGGCCCGCGCCTTTGAGGCCGCGGGCGCCAGTGTCGAGTGGGTGCCGGCGTTTTCCACCCGCGCCATGGCCGACGGCATGGACCGCTTCTGGCGCATGCGCAGTTGGCTGGACATGCAGGCCCTGCCGGCGGCGCGCCGCGACAAGGTGCTGCCCTACATCCGCGACTGGGTGGCCACGGGCGCCAGCCTCACCGGCACCGAGGTCTTCACCGGCTACAGCCAGATGGCCGCGCTGCGCGAGGCCGCCGTGGCCGCCATCGAGCCCTTTGACTACCTGCTCTCGCCGGTGAGCCCGGTGCCCAGCTTCGCCGCCGAATGGGCTGGCCCGACCAACGACCCGGCCCAGCCCTTCGAGCACATCGCCTTCACCCTGCCCTACAACATGAGCGAGCAGCCGGCGGCGTCGATAGGCTGCGGCTTCACCCGCGCCGGCCTGCCCATAGGCCTGCAGATCGCCGGCAAGCGCCACGATGATCTGGGGGTGATGCAACTGGCCCAGGCCTGGGAGCAGATGCGCGGGCCACAGCCGGTGTGGCCGGGTCAGGGTGGTTTGCCGGCATAGCCGCATCAGCGCGCAGAGCCGGCCTAAGCGTTTTAACAAGCGGCCACGGTTGTCAAGCAGCCGCCTTTGTCAATCAGCCGCCTTTGTCATTCAGCCATCAGCGCGCAGCCTGAAGACTCAACCCACCTGTCCGCCCCCCGTGCCCCAAGACAAAGCCAAGAGCGGCCCGCAGCGCGCGCTTGAAAAGCTCGGCCTCAAGCGCGACATCGATCTGGCGCTGCACCTGCCACTGCGCTATGAGGACGAGACCCGCGTTGTGCCCATCACCGCGCTGCGCGAGGGCCAGACGGCGCAGGTCGAAGGCCTGGTCAGCGCGGCACGCATCGATCTGCACCCGCGCCGGCAGATGCTGGTCTGGCTGCGCGCGCCCGAATCCACCGACGCGCTCGGCCGCGGCGAGCTGGTGCTGCGATTTTTGAACTTCTACCCCTCACACCAGAAGACCTTGGTCGAAGGCGCGCGGCTGCGTGTGCGTGGCGAGGCGCGCGGTGGATTTTTCGGGCTGGAAATGGTGCATCCGGTGTTCAAGGCGGTCGAACAAGGCACCCCGCTGGCCACTGCGCTGACCCCCGTCTACCCCACCAGCGCGCAACTGCCCCAGGCCTATCTGCGCAAGGTCGTCACCTCCGCCCTGCAGCGCGCGCCGCTGCATGAGCTGCTGCCGCCGGGGCTCGTGTCGCCGGGCCTGCCGCCGCTGCGCGAGGCCCTGCTGTGGCTGCACCAGCCCCCGCCCACGGCCGACATCGATACCCTGCTCGACCACAGCCACCCGGCCTGGCAGCGGCTGAAGTTTGAGGAGCTGCTGGCCCAGCAGTTGTCGCAGCTCAGCGCCAAGCGCGAGCGCGCCCACCTCAACGCCCCCGCGCTGGCAGCAAAGCGCGGCGGCCTGCAAGAGCAGCTGCTCGCCGCCCTGCCCTTCACGCTGACCCCCGCGCAGCAACGCGTCAGCGCCGAGATCGCCGCCGACATCGCCCTGGATCAGCCCATGCACCGCCTGCTGCAAGGCGATGTCGGCTCGGGCAAAACGGTGGTGGCCGCCCTGGCCGCAGCCATCGCCATCGCCAACGGCTGGCAATGCGCGCTGATGGCGCCCACCGAGATCCTGGCCGAGCAGCACTTTCGCAAGCTGGTGCAGTGGCTCACGCCGCTGGGCGTGGGCGTGGCCTGGCTCACCGGCAGCCGCAAGGGCCGTGCACGGGCGGTGATGGTCGAGCGCGTGGCCTCGGGCGAGGCCGCCCTGGTCATAGGCACCCACGCCGTCATTCAGGACGATGTGCAGTTCGCCCGCCTGGGCCTGGCCATCGTCGATGAGCAGCACCGCTTTGGTGTCGCCCAGCGCCTGAGCCTAAGGCAAAAACTAAGCGACCAACAGCTCGAACCGCATCTGCTGATGATGAGCGCCACACCCATCCCGCGCACCCTGGCGATGAGCTACCTGGCCGATCTGGAGGTAAGCACCATTGATGAGCTGCCGCCCGGGCGCACGCCGGTGCTGACCAAGCTGTTTGCCGAGGGCCGGCGAGATGAGGTTATCGCCCGCATCGCCGAAGAGGTGGGCCGCGGCCGGCAGGTCTACTGGGTCTGCCCGCTGATCGAGGAAAGTGAGGCCCTGGATCTGCAAAACGCCACCGAGGCGCATGCCCAGCTCAGCGCCGCCCTACCCAACAAAATGGTGGGGCTGTTGCATGGCCGCATGCCGGCCAAGGAGAAGGCCGCGGTGATGGCGCTGTTCACCAGCGGCGAGATGGCCCTGCTGGTGGCCACCACGGTGATCGAGGTCGGCGTCGATGTGCCCAATGCCAGCCTGATGGTGATCGAGCACGCCGAGCGCTTTGGCCTGGCGCAGCTGCACCAACTGCGTGGCCGCGTGGGCCGTGGCGCGGTGGCCAGCGTCTGCGTGCTGCTGTACAGCCCGCCACTCTCACCCGCCGGGCGCGAGCGCCTGCGCGCCATGGCGCAGACCACCGACGGCTTCGAGATCGCCCGCCGCGATCTGGAGATCCGCGGCCCGGGCGAATTCATGGGCGCGCGGCAAAGCGGCGACGCGCTGCTGCGCTTTGCCGACCTGGCCGAGGACTCAGCCTTGTTGCAGCAGGCCCGGCGCACGGCCCAGGCGCTGATCACCCAGCACCCCGATGCCGCCCAGGCCCATGTGGCGCGCTGGCTGGACAGCCGGGCGGAGTTTTTAAAGGCCTGAGGGCCTGACCCGAAGGCCTGCACGCCTGGCGCCACCGCATCGCCACAAACGAGTCGGCCCCGTACCAGCAAGGGCTGGCGCGGGGCCGGCGCTGCCAGACGGGCAGCTTACGCAGCATTGGGGCTACGGCCGCGCGATGGTGATCACCGGCGAAGTCCAGACCTCGGTGTGGGCCGGGTTGCTCTCATCGCCCAGCGCCTTTTGCACCGAGACCTTGACCACATACTGGCCATTGGGCACGGTGTTGGTCTTGTTGCCGGCGGTCGTCTGGCCATCCCAGGCGAAGGCAAAGAAGCCGGTGGCCGTGGCGTTGCGGCCGACGTAGGGGTCATCGCTGACCTGGTGCCAGGACTTGCCGCTGAGGGCATCAAAGGCCTCCAGCCGAATGCGCCGCGATGGGTGATCCAGGTGCAGAGCAAAGAACGGAATGTCCACACCGGCCATGGTGTAGGGCACCCCTGCGGCGTTGTTGGAGAAGCTCGCGCCATTGGTGGTTTTGGCCAGCCACGGGAAGCCGGCCGCCGTGGGTGTCAGCACCTGTATGGACTGGTAGTCGCCCACCATGCCGGCATAGGGCACGCGCAGCACCTTGTTGGCGTCGGTGCTGTCGGTCATCACCAGATAGCCACCGTACAGGCCCTTGGCCGGCACGCTGGCCGGGGTCAGGGTGACCTGCACGCTGGCGCTGCCGTTGGCCGGCACGGTGACACTGGCCGCCGAGAACGCCGCCGTGGCGTCCGAGGTGCCAAAGCTCGGCGCAAAGGTGTTGGCGCCGGTGGACAAGGCGGCCACATGGCTGAGCTTGTAGGTGATGGCAGCGCCGCTGCTGTTGCTCAAATTGAGCGTGCGCGTGCTGGGGCCAGCTTCGCCCTCGCCCAGGGCCAGCTCACCCGGCTCGACCCGCGTGGTGGCCAGGATGGCGTTGGGAATGTCGAGCATTCCCGCGCCTTGGCGGTGCACGTTGTCCAGGAAGCCCAGGCTCGGGTTGCCCCACCAGTTTTTCGGGTCGGCCGAGTTTTGCAACAGCGAACGCATGGCCTGTGCCGAGGTGTTGGGCTTGGCCTGCAGCACCAGGGCCGCCGCGCCGGCCACATGCGGCGAGGCCATCGAGGTGCCCGAGATGGTGGCGTAGGCGCCGGCTTCCAGCGGGTAGGTCGAGAAGATCTGGCCGCCCGGGGCGCCGATGCTGGGCTTGAGGCTCAGGTCGGGCGCCAGGCCATAGGAGCTGAAGCTGGAAATCAGGCCGCCGGTGGGGATGGCGGTGAGCACGGTGGAGTTGGTCCAGGTGAGGATCGGCGCCGGTGGCCCGGCGGCGATCTTGGCGTTGACCACTGCACCATCCACGGCGCTGATCATGACCACCGGAATGGTGATCGCCACTGGCCCAGCCACGGTGGGGGTGACCGAGCCCGGCTGGTTGTTGTAGAGCACCACGCCCGCGGCGCCGGCAGTCTGCGCATTGCGCGCCTTTTCATGGAAGCCGCAGGTGCCGCGGCGAATCAAGGCCACCATGCCGGCGAGCGAACCAGGCGCCGGGGCCACCGCGTTGCAGGCATCGTTGGCCGTGGTCACCGTGCCGGTGCGGGCCAAAGAAAAACTGCCACTGAACGGCGCGGGCGGCGCACCCGTGGCGCGGGCGTAGCCGAACAATTCACCACTGGGCGCCACGCTGAAGGCCAGTTGCGTCGACGCCAGGTTATCGAACGAAGCCACGCCTATGACCTTCTTGCCCACGCCCGGGGCACTGGCCGAGTACAGGCCACTGGCCCCGCTGTTGCCTATCGAAGTGACCACCACCATGCCCTTGTTGACCAGCCGGTCGGCGGCCTGGGCGGTGGGGTACTGCGGCCACTGGTAAGACGAGCCAATGCTCATGTTGAGCACATGCATGCCATCGGCCAGGGCGCGCTCCATGGCGCTGATCATGATGTCCGCCGTGGTCGAGCCCTCGCAGCCAAAGACGCGGTAGGCGCCGAAGGTGACGCCCGGTGCCACGCCTTTGACGGCGCCATTGGCGCCGACGATGCCGGCCACATGGCTGCCATGGCCGTTGCAATCGTCGGGCACGGCGTCTGGCGATGGGTTCGGGTTGTAGGCCGGACTGGCAGCGTCGGCATTGAAAGCATTGCCAACGAAATCCCAGCCATGGGTGATGCGGGCGGTCGGGAAGGGCGTCGTGCCGTTGACGCCGGTGCCGCCGAAATCGGGGTGATCGATGTCGATGCCGGTGTCCATCACGGCCACCTTCACACCCGCGCCGCTCAGGCCCAGGGTGGTGTGCGCGATGTTCGCGCCGGTCATGCCGATGGCCGTGGCCAGATCGGGGGCCGAGCCGCTGAGTGAGCGCTCAGTGGTGGGCGCGGCGATCACATCCACCGGGTACATGGCCTTGACCCCGGACAGGCGCGACAGCTTGAGCCTGTCCACCGGGCCGACCTCGATCGAAAAGCCGTTGAACAGCACGTCGAAGCTGCGCTTCTCGGTGAAGCGGGCACCGGCCGCGGCGGCGTCGCGGCGGAACTTGTCTTTTTCGGCACGCAGCGCGGCCATGGAGTTGCCATCGGCCTGCGGCGCGCCGGTCAGTTCCACAAACCACAGGCCGCGGTTTTCGGCCAACAAGGCCTCGCCGCTTTGGGCAAAGGCAGCGGACATGGACACAGCCAGCAGTGACAGCGCCCAGCGGGCGCTACGAGACTTTTTCATGGGGAACCTGCTTCCTTGGCAAGCCAGCGGCATGAGTGCAAACGTCGCGATTGGCATCGTTTGTGAACCACCCATTGGCACTGCGGCAGAGATGGCGCCACCGCCAATGGCTCTCGATGGTCTCGACCTGCGCGGTTTTGTGCGCCGCCGGCCGAACGGGTAACGATGATGGTCGCCGGCCTGGCCCGTGTCCCGAGGGCTTACCCTGGCTTGGTCGGGCGTGTTGGCGGCCTTGCTGCTGGCACCGTCCAGGGTTGCGCATGGCAGGCGCCGATAATTTGCCCCATGACCCTGACCGAGCTGCGCTACATCGTCGCCCTGGCGCGCGAGCGCCATTTCGGCCGTGCCGCCGAGGCCTGCTTTGTGTCGCAGCCGACCTTGTCGGTGTCGATCAAGAAGCTCGAAGAAGAGCTGGACGTGAAATTGTTCGAGCGCGGCGGCCACGAGCTCAGCATCACACCCCTGGGTGAGGCCATCGTGCGCCAGGCGCAGGGGGTGCTGGAGCAGGCAGCGGCCATCAAAGCGCTGGCCAAGCTGGGCAAGGACCCGCTCAACGGTGCGCTGCGACTGGGCCTGATCTACACCATAGGCCCCTACCTGCTGCCCGAGCTGGTGCGCCAGAACATCGCCCACACCCCGCAAATGCCGCTGATGTTGCAGGAGAACTTCACCGTCAAACTGCTGGAGATGCTGCGCGCCGGCGAGCTGGACTGCGCCATCCTGGCCGAGCCCTTTCCCGATGCCGGCTTGGCCACCGCGGTGCTCTACGACGAGCCCTTCATGGCCGCGGTGCCGGCCAGCCACCCCCTGGCCCGGCGCGAGCGCATCAGCGCCGATGAGCTCAAGCAAGAGACCCTGCTGCTGCTGGGCACGGGCCACTGCTTTCGCGACCATGTGCTCGAGGTTTGCCCCGAGTACGCGCGCTTTGCCAGCGATGCGCAGGGCATGCGCAAGAGTTTTGAGGGCTCGTCGCTGGAGACCATCAAGCACATGGTGGCCGCGGGCATGGGCGTCACCGTGGTGCCTGGCCTGAGCGTGCCGCGCGCCGGCCTGTCCACCTTGAACGACACGCCGCACATCCGTTTCATCCCTTTCGAGCCGCCTGCGCCCACGCGGCGCGTGGTGCTGGCCTGGCGGCGCAGCTTCACGCGCTATGAAGCCATTGCGGCGCTGTGCAAGGCGGTGGCGGCGTGTGCGTTGCCGGGCGTGACGCGCTTGAATGCCTAACACCGGCCGGCCGCAGCCGCCATGCCGGCAGGGCGCGCGGCCGCGGCCCGGCGCCGCGCCTCAACCAAAGTGCATCTGAAAGTGCGCGCCGTCCGAGAAGCGGCACACCCCCGTGCCCTGGGCCGGGCCGGTGATGAGGTACTCGCACTGCACATGCGCGCCCTGGCTGCCGGCGGCGTTGGCGATGCCGCGGCGGCCGGTGCTTTGGCGTGGCCAACTGCCCAGCACCTCGTGGTGCACGCGGCCGAAACCCGGATGGCCGGCCTCGACACGGCTGGCCTCGCCCTGCAAATGTTCACCCCTGTATTGAAGGCTCAGGCGGCCGCGGCCGTCGTGACCATCGATGACGGTGGCGGTCTGCATGCCGTGGCGGCTGGCGGCCTCGTTCACCGGGTACAGGCGCGCGGTGTAGACGATTTGCCCGGCCGGCATCGGGGCTGCGGCGGTGTGCGCCGTGATCCCGCCGATCTCACGCGGCGCGGGCGCCGCGGGCCAGCCGGGCCAGGCCTGGCCGGTGCGTGAATCCACTGGAACCACGACGCAGGCCGAGAGCGACAAAACGAGCAGCGCCGGCGCCAGGCAGCGCTGCCAGGTGGACAGGATGGGCCCGGCGGCGGTGCGGCTGGGATGGCGACTCAAGTGGCTTGGGAAACGCATGGTGTGAAGCTCCAACACGGCACATGCCGCCGGCGCAGTGTGGGCAATTGCCGGCCTTTGCACTGCAGCAAAGCCGTCGGGCGCGAACGGCGCTACCGCGCGGGGCGTGAGGCGCTACTTCTCGGCCTCGACATGCAGCGGTGAAGCGGCGCTGAGGCATGCAGCGCTGAAGCGGTGCTGAGGCATGTCGCCACGGCGAGGGGGGGAGGCCAGGCGGGGCGACGGCAGCAGCAGCGGCGCTGCCCTACTCGATGTCGTCAATGTGCTTGGGCCAGCTCGCCTTGAGCAGGCGCGACAGCGCGCGGTCGGCGAGCAGCTTGCCGCCGGTCTGGCAGCGCGCGCAGTAGTTGGTTTCGTTGCTGGCGTGCACGATGCGCTGCACCTTGCTGGTGCAATCCGGGCAGGGCAGGCCGTAGCGGCCATGCACCGCCATCTCGGGGCGAAAAGCGGTGACCTTCTCCGGCCAGCCACTGCGCCGGGCCTCGGCGCCCAGGCGCAGCGTCCACTCGCGCAGCACGGCGCGGCAGGCCTCATGCAGGCGCTGGGTGGCGGCAGCGTCTAACCCACGGGTCAAGGCGACGGGGGAGAGCCGGGCGCGGTGCAGGATTTCGTCGGAATAGGCGTTGCCGATGCCGCTGAACAGCGCCGGGTGGGTCAAGGCGCGCTTCAAAGTGTGGTTTTCCGATTGCAGCCGCGCACTGAAGGCGGGCAGATCGGCGGCGAAGACATCGATGCCGCCCGGGTCCATCGCCGCGAGCGCGGCCCGGTCGGCCAGCAGGTGAATCGACGCACGGCGCTGGGTGCCGGCCTCGGTGAGCAGCAACTGGCCGTTGCCAAATTCGAAGGCCGCCAACCCCAGCTTGCCCGGCGGCTTGGCGCCGGCGGCCAGCCAGCGCAGCCGCCCGGCGATCATCAAGTGGATCACCACCAGGCCGCCATTGGCCAGCACCAGCACCACGCGTTTGCCCAGGCGCTCCACGCCCGTGAGCACCTGGCCTTCAATGTGCGCCGTGGGCGGCACGGCGGTACGCAGCACAAAGGGGTTCAACACGCGCAGCCGCGCCAGGGTCTGGCCGCTGGCCTTGGCCGCTAGTGAATCGACGTAGGCGGTGATGTCGGGCAGCTCGGGCATGACGGCGACGCGGGGCGATCTGGCTTTCGCTTTGGCTGTTCGCTTTGGCGCTGCAGCGCTGAGGTTTCAGTCCAGCGCCAGGTCGTAGCGGATGAAGCCCAGGTTCTTGGCCACCTGGTCGTAGAGGCGACGCGCGCGCTGGTTGCTCTCGTGGGTCAGCCAGTACAGCTTGGCGGCGCCGCGCTCGCGCCCGGACTGCGCCACCGCCCCGATCAGTGCGCGCGCCACGCCGCGGCCGCGAACGGCGTCGTCGGTGAACAGGTCCTGCAAATAGCAGGCGTCGGCCGACCAGGCGCTGGTGTGGAACATGTAGTGGGCGATGCCGACGAGCTGGCCGCGGTCTGCATCGCCGGCTGCACGGCCGGCTGCATCGGACCGATCTTTGTCGCTGCTTGCGCCACCTAACCAGGCGCCCCAGGCGTAGACGCCGTCGCCGTGCTGCAGCCGCTGCCAGGTGCGCTCGTAGGCAGCCTCGTCGATCACGGTCTTGTAAAAGGTCTTGTAGCCCAGCGCCAGGTGGCCCCAGGTGGCGCGGTCGGCGGCGCTCAGGCGGGCGATGCGAATCGCTTGGCTCATGTCTTTGTCTCCGGCGGCCGCACGACGGCGGCGATGGCCTCAGGGGTGAGGCCGCGCGCTTGCAGGCCCGCGGCCACGCCCTGGCGGTCGGTGGCCGGGCGGTTCTGGCTGGCCTTGAATTTGCCCACCCAGCGTGTCACCGTGATCTCGATGCCGACGATGGCGCCGAGCATGCTGTCCAGATAGTCGGCGGGCGCGTCGCTCACTTTCCAGGGCAGGGCTTGCGTGGCCTCATGGGTTTCGGTCAGGCGGGTGACGATGGCCAGCACCTGGGCTCTGTCGTCGATGGCGCGGGCCAGGCCATGGGCGTGCACCACCTGGTAGTTCCAGGTGGGCACAGCCTTGCCGTGGGCGTGTTTGCTGGGGTACCAATTGGGCGAGATATAGGCCTGCGGGCCCTGGAAGACCAGGGCCGATGGGCTGGGCTGGGCGCCGCCGGCAGCGGCTGCAGCGGCTTGTGCCACCAGCGCCTTCCACACCGGGTTGGCGCGGGCCACATGGCCCACCAGGGTGCCGTGTTCGCCGCGCTCGGCATCGAGCATGAAGGGCACATGGTTGATCAACAACTGGCCCTCGTGCGGCAGCACCCAAGTGGCCAGTGGCTGCGCGCGCACCAGGGCATGCAGGTCCGCCACCTGGGCGGGCGCAAAGTGTGGGGGCAGGTACATCGGGGCCTTTGAGGGGTTTGGTGGGTGGGTGGCGCCGCGGGTCAGGGTGAGACTCTTTGATGATCCGGAGCACCGCTGCGCATCATGAAGCTCAGGGCGCCGGCTGAGTGGTCAGACCGGTGGCGTGCGGGCTGCTGTGCTTGTTGTAGGCGCGCTCGACGCGGGCCACACGCAGCTCGTAATCAAGGTACCAGGTGGCGCGGCCCTGGGCCTGCGCCACCTGGTGCTGGGCATGGGCCTTCCACTGCGCGATGGCCTGCTCGCTGGCCCAGTAGGAGACGGTGATGCCAAAACCCTCGGCGTCGCGCGCGCTCTCGATGCCCAGAAAACCGGGCTGTGCGGCGGCGGTGGCCACCATGTGGTCGGCCATCTGCGCATAGCCCAGGTCGCCGGGCGAGCGCTGCGCCGAGAAGATCACGGCGTAGTAGGGCGGCTCGGGCAGGCGGGCGAATGCGGCGGGGGATGGGGACGTCGATGAGCTCATGGCGGTCGGGTGTTGTGGCGTGACGCGTGCGGGTCTTCGGTGTCAACGCACAGCCTACCCGAGCGTGCGCTTGCGGCCCAAGAACGCCGCCATTTCGCGCTGCGGCTCGCCGGTGGCAAAGGCCTGGCCAAACTCGGCCACGCTGGCGGCGATGGCCTGGTCCACGCCCACCGCCTCCCAGGAGCGCAGCAGGCGCTTTTGCTGGCGCAGCACGGCCGGCGCCAGGGCGGCGAGCTGGCCGGCCGCGGCCTGGGTGGCCTTGTCGAGCTCGGCGGCATCGACCACCTGGTTGACCAGGCCCCAGCCCAGCGCCGTGGCGGCATCGATGGGCTCACCGGTCAATAACATCCAGGTGGCGCGCGCCTGGCCAATCAGGCGCGGCATCAGGCTGGCGTGGATGACCGAGGGGATGCCGACCTTGACCTCGGGCATGCCAAAGCGCGCGCCCTCATCGCTGATGCGCAAGTCGCAGGCCATGGCCATCTCCAGACCGGCGCCCAGGCACCAGCCCGACAGCCGCGCGACCACCGGCACGGGAAAGCTGCGCAGCGCCTCGCACAGCCCGCGCAGGCGGTTGATGAAGACCGGCGCGCTGGCCGGGGTGAGTGCGCCCATCTCATGGATGTTGGCGCCGCCGACAAAGCTGCCGCTGGGGGCCCGGGTGGCAGCATGGGCCACCGTGCCGGCCACTGTGACGGCCGCAGCCACCACTGGGCCGCGCACGATCAACACCCTAACCCTTGGATCCAGGCGCAGCGCCTCCAGCGCCGTCATGGCCGCATCCATGGCCGCCGTGCCGATGATGTTGAGCGACTTCTCGCCGCGGATGGTGAGCGTGGCGATGCCCTGGGCATCGGGCGCGGTGGCGTCGTCGGCGGACGTCGGACGGGGATCGGCTTGGGTCATGGTGTGGGCGCTCAGGCGGGTTGGCAGGCGGGTGTGAACAGGCCGCAACGATAAGCGCTGCCACCCCTCAGCGGCGCTGGGGCGCGCGCTGACAATGCTGCGGCATGGCCGCGGGCCCACCCACCCACCCGCGCCGCTCCACCCACCACAAGCCCCCGCGATGGACCCCACACCCCACCCCGCCTGGCAGGCCAGCCTGTTCAATGCACTCAAGGCCGGCGGCGTGCGCCAGATCGCCTACGTGCCCGATGCCGGCCACGCCCAGGCCATACGCAGCGCCATCGCCGACCCCGACATCCACGACGTGGTGCTCACCACCGAGGAAGAAGGCGTGGCGCTGGCCTGTGGCGCCTGGCTCGGCGGCCAGCGCGCGGTGCTGCTGATGCAAAGCAGCGGCGTGGGCAACTGCGTGAACATGTTCTCGCTGCTGCAATCGGCCGACTTCCCCTTCCTGGCCGTGGTGACCATGCGCGGTGAGTACGCCGAGTTCAACCCCTGGCAGAACCCCATGGGCCGGGCCACCCAGGGCGTACTCGAATTGATGGGCATCCGCGTGCTGCGCGCCGACCATGCCGAGGCGGTGGAAGAGACCGTCAGCGCCGGTTTGGCGGCGGCCTTCGAGGCCGGCGAGAAGGTGGCCGTGCTGCTGGGCCAGCGCTTGATTGGCCGCAAGCAATGGGTGAGCAAATGAGAGGGAACCACTGATGACCGCGATCACGCACAGCCTGGCCAACAGCCCCCACGTTCACCCCCGAGTCAGCCCCCGCGTCAGCCGCCGCACCTATGTCGCCCGCCTGCTGGCGGCCCTGCCCGACGCGCTGGTCGTGACCGGCCTGGGCTCGGCCGCCTACGACGTCTTCGCCGCTGGCGACCGCGATCGCAACTACTACCTGTGGGGCGCCATGGGCGGCGCCGCGCCGCTGGGGCTGGGCCTGGCGCTGGCCCAGCCTGGGCAAGCGGTGGTGGTCATCACCGGCGATGGCGAGCAGATGATGGGCATAGGCGCGCTGGCCACCATCGCCGCCAAGCAGCCCGCCAACCTGAGCATCATCGTGCTCGACAACGGCCACTATGGCGAGACGGGCATGCAGCAAAGCCACTCCGGCCTGGGCGTCGATCTGGTGGCGGTGGCCAAGGGCTTTGGCATCGCCAACTCAGTTGCCACGCACGACATCGAGCACTGTGAAGACATCGCCGCCAGCATCCGCGCGCGCGCTGGCACGCGCTTCTTGCAGGTCTTCATCGAGGCCGATGAGCCGCCCCGCGCCCTGCCGCCGCGCGATGGGCCGTACATCAAGAACCGCCTTCGGGCGGCGTTGGGGTTGAGGCCCTTCTGAGGGCTTCGCGGCAGGCTTGGCCAGCGGCCCTGCGCCGGCGGGCCTCCACCGCATCGCCAGGTCAGGGCAAGCCCTGCGCATCGCCTGCGCTGTGATGCGCAACACCCCGCACCGATAATCGCGGTCCCCGTCGCCTGCCCTGGCGGCGCCTGCCCCGTCGCGATGCAGCTTGCCGCGCCCGATGTGGCAACACGGCCGAAACCGCCGCAGCGATCTCGCCGCAACTCCCCCACCCCATGTCCGAACCCAGCCCGAATCCCCTGGCCAAAGAAGTGCGCCGCCGCCGCACCTTCGCCATCATCAGCCACCCGGATGCCGGCAAAACCACCCTGACTGAGAAGCTGCTGCTGTTCTCCGGCGCGATCCAGATCGCAGGCTCGGTGAAGGCGCGAAAGGCCACACGCCACGCCACGTCCGACTGGATGGAGATCGAAAAGCAACGCGGCATCTCGGTGGCCAGCTCGGTCATGCAGATGGAGTACCGCGATTGCGTGATCAACCTGCTCGACACCCCCGGCCACCAGGATTTCAGCGAGGACACCTACCGCGTGCTCACGGCGGTGGACGCCGCGCTGATGGTCATCGACGCGGCCAATGGCGTCGAGCCGCAAACGCGCCGCCTGCTGCAGGTGTGCCGCGCGCGCAATACGCCGATCCTGACCTTCGTCAACAAGTTGGACCGCGAGGTGCAAGAGCCGCTGAACCTGATGGATGAGATCGAGCGCGAGTTGGGCATGACCGTCGTGCCCTTCACCTGGCCGGTGGGCATGGGCAAGGTGTTTGGCGGCGTGATGGATTTGCGCAAGCAGCAGATGCGCGTGTTCAAGGCCGGTGAGGACCGCGCCAACGACAACGACGAGATCATCGACGGCCTGACGAATCCCCTGCTGGCCGAGCGCTTTGGCAGCGCTTACGAGCAGGCTGCGGGCGAGGTGGAGCTGGTGCGCGAGGCCGCGCCGCAGTTCGATGCGGCTGAATTTTTGGCCGGCCGGCAGACGCCGATGTTCTTCGGCTCGGCGGTCAACAACTTCGGTGTGCGCGAAGTGCTGGACGCGCTGGTCGACCTGGCGCCACCCCCCGG
>JAYSSS010000145.1:0-65290 GCA_043720415.1 Ideonella sp. | reverse complement strand
CCACGTCGACCGAATCCTTGCGCGTGCAGGCGGCGGCCGAACGCGCCGTCGCCGCATTCAAGGGCACGCACGAGCTTCTCGGCCAGGCCAATGCGCTGCTGTGCCTGGCATCGGCCTACGCGCAACTCGGCGACGCCGCAGCGCATCAGGCTTGCCTGGGAGAGGTGGGTGCGCTGTTCGGTGAGCGCAGGCAGGGCAAGGCCTATGGCTGGTATTGCGGCTCGCATGCGTGGGCAGCGCAGCTCGCGGGTGACTTGCGCGAAGCCTTGCGCTGGGCGATGCGGTCGCGTGCCGCCTATCGCGGCAGCGGTGCCTGGCACGGCGAAACACGCGCCATGCTGCACATTGCAGATTTGCGCCTGGCGCTGGGTGACATCGACGATGCGATCAGCATCGGCGAGGAGTCGGCGGCCAGGCTGGAAGGTCGAAACCATCGCGACGACCACGGTCGCGCGCTGGCCAATCTGGGCGCCGCATGGCTCACACGCGGCGACATCGAGGCTGCGAGAAGCTGTTGGGAACGTGCCTTGGACGAGTTGCGGGGCTTGGACTTCAGCTATTGGGTGTTCGACCACATCGCTGCACTGGCGATCGCCGAAGGGCGCGAGGATTGCGCCGCGCAAATGATCGGTCATGCCAACGCCGGGTACGCGCGCTTGCGCAAGGGCAAGCGGGTGCAAAACGAGCAGCGCGCCCATGCGCAGGCGATGGCCCACCTGGCGTCGCACTTCGAATCGGCCGAGCTGGCGACCCTTCTGTCCGTTGGCGCCGACGCCGCCGAGGACGATGTGATCGCCCTCGCGTTGCAGCGGCCAGTCTCGGCACAAGGCAGAACTGCCGACCGGGCCGCAGGGGCTGGCGACTTCGCCTGAGCATCGGAGCACGGCCCAGGCTGCGGTGGCCCGCGCAGGCTGCGGCGAAAAGGGCCGCCACAACGCTTGCGGGGCAGCCTGCCGCGTGAGCGGTTCAGGCCCGCGCGCTTCAGTGGCCGTCAGGTGCCGCCTTAGCCCATCACGGGCAATCCGCCGGCTTGGCAAAGGATTCGGTCACCGTCACCACGCCGCGCTTGACCGTGGCCTTGGAGCCCACACCCACGCCGTACTGCGCAAAGGCGCCCCACACCGTGCAGCGATCGGCCGGCGTGGCGCTGGCCGCCACGGCGCTGAGGATGCCGTCGCGCATGGCCTCGAAGCTGGGTGCAGCGGGCGTGAAGTTCATGCCCTGGACGATGTGGCCGAAAAGGTCATCGCGGCGCGCGCCGCCGAACAGCTCGATCAGGCGCCAGCCTATGGCGCCGTAGATCTCGCCGTCGTTGTGCACCCCGGCGCCGGTGACATCGCGGTAGGTCAGCGGATAGCCGGCGTAGCGGTAGCGGCGGATGCCCAAGGCATTGCTGGCGGAGTAGGCGCCGACCACGTCGTCGCCATTGATGAGCATCGCGCAGACATCACTCATGCCCTCGCCGATGGCGCCGGAGATGGCGCCGCTCATGCTGCCGATCATGCGCCAGGTCAGGCCGTGGCAGTACTCGTGATAGACGATGCCCGAATCCAGGCTGGCGTCGAGCTGCAGCGGCTGCACGGCCTTTTTGCGCAGCGTGGCATTGGGCGCGGCCAGACCGCGCAGCGCGGCGCCATCGGCCTGGCTGATCATCACGCTGGGGATGCGCACGCGTGTGCTGCTGCCGCCCAGGGAGAAGATCGGCGTAGGCGCGTTGTTGGCGATGATCACGCCAGTGGCGCCGGCGTTTTGGGCGTTGAGCACCTTGACGGTGAAATCGCAGGTGCCGCGGTCGATCAAGGCCACCTTGCCGTTGACCGCCGCGGTCATGCGCGCGCAGCCATCGGCGGGCGAGCCCGCCACCACCGCGCCGGCTAGGCCGGTGGTGGTCAGCGCCGGGCCAAAGGCCGCGCCCATGGCGCCGTAGTTGGCACTGAGGGGCGAGCTGACGAGCACCTCGTGCGTGGCGCCGGCGCCGGTCCACAAAAACATCTGCATGCGCGGGCGCTGGCCATCGGCGGGGGTGGACATGTTGGCGTTGTCGGTGCCGCTGCCGTCCTGCGCCTCGGCGTTGACGGCGTCGTTGCCCAGGCCACCGAGGCCGAAGTTGTTGACCTGGAAGTTGCCGGCGGCCTCGTCAAAGCCGTGGCGGTACAGGCGGTCATGGATCAGGTTGTTCAGGTAGAACAGGTTTTGCACCGCCACCGCCCGGTTGGCGGTGGTTGCCGGTGTTTGTGTCAGGTTGGCGGCGGTGTTGAAGGTGGCGGTGCTGACCACCGTGCCGCCAGCATCGGCAGCGTTGTTGGCATCCACATCGAGGTAGGCGCTGGCGTTGTTGCCGACGATGTTGATGCTGGTCTGCGCGCTCGCATTGAGCCAACCGTTAGGCGACTGCGCGTTGCCCGCGCCGGGGCCATTGACCAGGGCCTGCGGGCCCCGGCTGGGGTCGATGGGGAAGATGTTGTAGCTGTCGTTGGCGCTGCGCGACTCAACATCGAGCACCTGGCCCTGGCCGCTGACCAGGGTGTGGTGCAGTTGGTTGCCGCGCTGGCTCCAGGTTTGCACCAGCCAGCCGCGCGCCAGGCTGCCATCGTTGTGCGGCACGGCCACGGCCGTGACCGTGGGCGCACTGTGAAAGAAGGCGCTGCCCTCGAAGCGCCAGGTGTTGCCGCTCTGCCCGGCCAGGCGCATGGTGGCGCCGGCCTTGGGGTGCAGTTGCGCCATGGCCGTGGCCAGGGCTTGCTGCGCATCCACCTGCGGCGCGCGCAGGCCGGCGGCAGTGGCCGAGGGCGGGATGGCGGCGAGGTGATCGATGAGGTGCACCAGATCACCCTGCGCATTGAACGCCGCCTTGGCGTAGGCGCCGTGCACCGCCAGGCCATCGACCACCTGCTCCAGCAGCAGGTGGCTGGCACCGGCGCGGCCATTGCGCGATGACACCGCGCGCAGCGCGCCCAAGGTGGCAGCGTCGCGGCCGCGCGCACCCAGCGCCGCGGCCACGGCCTGCGATGGCGTGCCCTGGCGCGCATCGGCCAGGGCGCGGCCGGCTTCGGCGCGCAGCACCTGGGCGGCGCCGCGTTCATAGCCCGGCGTGGCCTGGGCCAGCGCAGACGCACTGATGGACATCAGCGCAAGGGACAACAGGCTGGGAACAAAGTGTGGTGTGCAGCGTGGCATGAGGGACCGCCTTGTGACTGTGCTTAGGGTGAGGGAGGACGGGCGATTGTGAGGGCCGTCAAGTGGCCGTGACAAGGCCGGAAACATGGGGGTGCGCGGTGCGACACTGCGGCCCCAAGCGCACCACCGCTGGCCCTGCACCGAAGGATTCGCCGCCTTGACACCCCCCGCATTGGCGCTCACCGACATCGCCTGCACCTTCATCGACAAGCACGATGCCCGGCAGCGCTACACGGCGGTGCAGGACGTGACGCTGACGGTGGGCGCTGGCGAATTCGTCTCGGTGGTCGGGCCCACAGGCTGCGGCAAGAGCACCTTGCTCAATGTGGCCGCCGGGCTGCTGGCGCCCAGCGTCGGCTCGGTCAGCGTGTTTGGCGAGCCGCTGGCAGGCATCAACCGCCGCGCCGGCTATATGTTTCAAACCGACAGCCTGATGCCCTGGCGCAGCGCCGAGGCCAATGTCATGGCCGGGCTGGAGTTTCGCGGCGTGCCGCTGGAGCAAGCGCGCAACCAGGCCCAGGCCTGGTTGCGCCGCGTGGGCCTGGGCGGCTTTGGTGACCGCTACCCGCACCAGCTCTCGGGCGGCATGCGCAAGCGCGCCAGCCTGGCGCAAACCCTGGTGCTTGATCCCGACATCATCCTGATGGACGAGCCCTTCTCGGCGCTGGACATCCAGACCCGGCAGTTGATGGAAAACGAGGTGCTGGAGCTGTGGCAGGGCGCTGCGGGTGGTGAAGCTGGCCAGCGCGGATCGGGCCGCAAGGCCGTGCTCTTCATCACCCACGATCTGGACGAGGCCATCGCCATGAGCGACCGCGTGGTGGTGCTCTCGGCCGGCCCGGCCAGCCACCCCATGGGCGAATTCGTCATCGACCTGCCACGCCCGCGCGATGTGGCCGAGGTGCGGGTGACACCGCGCTTCATCGAGCTGCACCGCGCCATATGGGCGGTGCTGCGCGATGAGGTGCTCAAGGGCTATGCGCAGCAACTGCAGGTGAAGGCAGCGTGATGTGCGCACCCTGTTCCTTCGCCGCAGGTGTCGGCTTGACTGAAGTGCAAGGCCCCCCACGATGTGGTCAAAACTGAAACCCCGCGCCGGCAACCTGCGCGTCTGGCAGATCGGCCTGCTGGTGGCCATCTTCGTGGCTTGGCATGCCCTCACCACCCCCGGCCTGCTGCCCCTGATGATGTTCGAGAACGACCGCCAGGCGGCGTTCTTCTTCGGTGAGCCGCTGATCATCTTCAGCCGCATCTGGCGCTGGTTTGTGGGCGAGGCCGACATCTACCCGCACCTGGCCATCACCCTGGTCGAGACCCTGCTGGCCTTTGTCATCGGTGCCGGCCTGGGCCTGATCGGCGGCCTGTGGCTGGCGCTGGCGCCAATGGCCAGCGCGATTCTGGAGCCCTACATCAAGGCGCTGAACTCCATGCCGCGCATCATCCTGGCGCCGATCTTTGCCGTGTGGTTTGGCCTGGGTGTGGCCTCTAAAGTGGCCTTAGGCGTCACCCTGGTGTTTTTCATCGTTTTCTTCAATGTCTACCAGGGCGTCAAAGAAGTCAGCCCGGTGGTGCTGGCCAATGCACGCATGCTTGGCGCCAATGCCAAACAACTGCTGCGCCATGTCTACCTGCCCAGCGCCACGAGCTGGGTCTTCAGCTCGCTGCACACCAGCGTGGGCCTGGCCTTTGTCGGCGCCGTGGTCGGTGAATACCTAGGCTCGGCCAGCGGTGTGGGCTACCTGATCCATCAGGCCGAGGGCGTGTTTGACATCAACACCGTCATGGCCGGCATCCTGGTGCTCACCGGTTTTGCCCTGGCGCTGGACGCGGCCGTGGGCCGGCTGGAGCGCAGGCTCTTGAAGTGGCAGCCGCGCAGTGGCGAAACGGAGAAGCTCTGACCCCCATCGCCGTGCTGCGCCGCGTCGCCGTTGGCTTGGCCGTCGGCGCCCTGGTGTTGCTGCCCATCCTGCTGCTGGCGCTCGGCGCCGCCACCCTGCTGGCCGTGCAGGATGCGCCCCAGGTCAGCCGGGTGGTCGAGGTGTCGGTGCTCGATCTGGCGCGCGGCATGCGCCTGCTGCGCGCCGCCGACCCGCGGCGCCAGACCGGCCAGGGCCCGCGCGAGCTGAGCCTCACGCAGCGCGAGGTCGAGCTGCTGGCCGATCTGGCGGCGCAGCGCAGCCTGCCCGCGGCCACGCGCCTGACTCTGGCGGCGCAGACGGCGCGGCTGCAGATCAGCCTCAAGCTGCAGGGCACCGGATTCAGCGCGCTCGATGGCCGCTGGCTGAACATCGACGCCAGCCTTCGCGAGACCGCGGCGCTGCCGGTGATCGAGCGCCTGCGCCTGGGCGAGCTGTGGTTGCCGGGCTTTGTGGGGGAATGGGCCGTGCGCTGGGCGGTGGCCAACCAACTGGGCGCCAAAGAGGCCAGGCTGCTGCGCGAGGTGCCGCAGGGCGTGGCCTTTGCGCCCGACAAATTGACCCTGCGCTACCTGTGGCGCGCCGGCACCACCGACCAGGTGTTTGCCCTGCTGCTGCCCAAGGCCGAGCAGGACCGCATGCGCGCCTACCTGCAGGGCCTGGCCGGCCTGAAACTCAAATCGGTGGCCGGGGACCGCATCGCACTGTCGCAGTTGCTCGCGCCGCTGTTCAGTCTGGCCCAGCAGCGTGTCGATCAGGGTGGCGAGGCCGTGGCCGAGTGCCGCGCCGCCATCCTGGCGCTGGCCTTTGTGCCCTATCCGCAGCGCCTGCACAGCGTGGTGCCGGCCGCCAAGCACTGGCGCTTGCCGCCGCGCTGGCGTTTGACGCTGGCCGGGCGCGATGACTTCCCGCTGCACTTCATCATCTCGGCGGCGCTGGCGGTGGAGGCCGGTGGCCCGCTGGCCGACACCATCGGCGTGTTCAAGGAAGTGCTCGACGCCGGCGACGGCAGCGGCTTCAGCTTCAACGACATCGCCGCCGACCAGGCCGGGCGGCGCTTCGGCCAGCTGGCCACGCGTGCGCCGGCTCGGCTTTTGGCGCTGGCCGCGGGTGTGGCTGATAGCGATTTATTGCCCGATGTGAGCGACTTGCCTGAATTTTTGCGCGCCGCCGAGTTCAAGGCGCGCTATGGCGGCCTGGGCTCACCGGCCTATCAGCAGCAACTGGCCGACATCGAAGCGCGGCTCAACGCCATGCCGCTGTACCGCGCCGGGCCGTGAAGCCAAGCGCAAAACGGCGGGCGCAAAATTCACAGCCGATCTCGAAAACCAACCCGGAGACACCGCCATGGCCAAAGACTTCTCGACGATGGAAGACAGCAACCCCAGCGCCAACCCCAGCATCCATGAGGTCTCGGGGCCCGAACGGCGCCTGGTGCTGCAGGGCGGTCTGGGCCTGGCGCTGGTCGCCGCGCTGGGGCCGCTGGCCGGCTGTGCCGCCACCGGCGCCGCCAGCGGGGTGGCGGCACAGCGTACAGGCCCGCTGCTCGGCTTCAAGTCCATCCCCCCCGGCATGGGCGACACCATGGTCGTGCCCGAGGGTTATGTGGCGCAGGCCATCGCCGCCTGGGGCGAGCCCGTCGGCGTGCCCGGGGCCATGCCGGCCTTCAAGATGGACGCCAGCAACAGCGCCGCCGATCAAGAACTGCAAATGGGCATGCACCACGACGGCCTGAACTTTTACTCGCTCGACGGCGGGCAGATGGGCGGGCCCATTGCCGCTCAACCGGCCAGCACCCGCGGCCTGCTGGTGATGAACCACGAGTACACCGATGACGGCCTGTTGCATGTCGGCGGCATGGCCAATTGGAGCGCCGAGAAGGTGCGCAAATCGCAAGCCGCTCACGGCGTCTCGGTCAGCGAGGTGGCATTGCGCGATGGCCAGTGGCAGATGGTGCGGCCCTCGCGCTACGCCCGCCGCTTCACCGCCTATTCGCCCTTCGCCGTGCAGGGCCCGGCCGCCGGCCACCGCCTGATGCAGACCGCCGCCGATCCGGCCGGGCGCACTGTGCTCGGCACGCTGAACAACTGCGCCAGTGGCCAGACGCCCTGGGGCACCTACCTCTCCGGCGAAGAGAACTGGGGCTTTTACTTCGATGGCCCCGACACCCCCGATGCCGATCAAAGGCGCTGGGGCATGCCCAAGGCCAGCGGCTACAAATGGGCGGCGCACGACGCGCGCTTTGATGCCAAGCGCCACCCGAATGAGTACCACCGCTTCGGCTGGGTGGTCGAGATCGACCCCATGGACCCGACCAGCACGCCCATCAAGCGCACCGCGCTGGGCCGCGCCGCACATGAAGGCGCCTGGGTGGCCATCACCCGCGATGGCCGCGCCGTGGTCTATTCGGGCGAGGACGCGCGCTTCGAGTACATCTACAAATTCGTCAGCCGCGACCGCATCGCCCCGGCCGGCGGCGGCAAGACCGCTGCCCAAGCCAATAACGCGTTACTTGACCATGGCACACTCTACGTGGCGCGCTATGACGCCGATGGCAGCGGCCGCTGGTTGCCGCTGGTGCACGGCCAGGGCCCGCTGACGGCGGCCAACGGCTTTGCCGATCAAGGCGAGGTGGTCATCAAATCGCGCCAGGCCAGTGATTTGCTGGGCGCCACCAAGATGGACAGGCCGGAGTGGCTGGCCATCGATCAGGACAAGCGCGAGGTCTACTGCACGCTCACCAACAACAGCCTGCGCGGCGCCAAGGACCGCCCCGGCGTGGACGCCGCCAACCCGCGCGCCAACAACGTCATGGGGCAAATCATTCGCTGGAAAGAAACGGGTGACTTCGATGCGCTGACCATGCGCTGGGATCACCTGGTGCTGGCCGGCGACCCGGCCGCCGCGCGGCCCGAGGCCAAGGGCAACATCAAGGGCGACATCTTTGCCTGCGCCGACGGCCTGGTGCTCGACGCCCGCGGCGTGCTGTGGATCCAGACCGATGTCGCGGCGGCCTCGATGCACACCGGCGAGATCGGCCCCATGGGCAACAACCAGATGCTGGCCTGCGACCGCAGCACGGGCGAGATCCGGCGCTTCTTCACCGGCCCGACGAATTGCGAGGTCACCGGCGCCACCGTCACCCCCGATGGCCGCACGATGTTCATCAACATCCAGCACCCGGGTGAGACGCCGAGTGAGCGCAGCGACCCGACGCAACCCAGGCGCTTTTCCAATTGGCCCGATCGCCTGGCCGATGGCCGGCCGCGCTCGGCCACCGTGGTGATCCGCAAGCGCGATGGCGGGCTGATCGGGACCTGATGGCCGCGCCGCGCGGCCGCCCCTAAGGCGTTGCAATCGGCGGCGTTCGTCGGGCGAGCTGCCAGGGGCTACCTGGGTTGTTCCATCCCGGCCCTTTCGATCGCGCCCCTGGCCGAGTCGGAGTTCAAAAACGCGATCAGCCGACCTGCCTCGTCGAGGCGCGTGGAGCCGGCAAAGATGGCACCAACGAAGACGCCGGCGGGCCTCACGGTGGCCGGGATGGTGCCGCCCAACTGCACGCCAGGCATGTTCAGAATCTCGCTCACGGGTTGAATGCAGAGCGCCGCCTCGCCGCGTTCAACCATCGAGTTGGCGTCTGAGTAGCGTGCGCCGACTTTGACCGTTACTTCGTCGGCAATGCCGAGTCGCTTCAGCAACGCTGCAACGCCGTTCGCACTGCTGGCGGATGTCGCAATGATCTTGGCCAGGCGCAGCGTCTGCCGCAGGGCGTCGGCCGTGCCGACGTCGGGCGCTGTGCTGCCCACGCGCACGCCGATGCCTGCCAGCACCTGGGCGAGCCTGCGCTCGGAACCCTGGACGATGCGCCCCTGCGCCATGAGGTCGGCGAGTCCTGTCGTGTTCAAGATGACGACATCGAATAGCGCGCCACTTCGCAGTTGTGCGCCGATGGTCGTCGGGCCGTCGCCCTGCGAAGAGCCGCTGGCGGTGACGACCGATAGGCCAGACGTGCGCTCGAACTCCGGGATCAGTTCCTTGTAGGCCGCGGAAAATCCGCCCGAGATGATCACCCGAAGCTGCGCGACGGCCGGAACTGGATAGGCCAGCACCGTCGCGAGAACCAGTAGAGCCGCTGCACAAATTGGTGATCCGAAAGTCAACATCGTCGTCCTTAGGGTGGTACTGACCCACCGGAATCGAATGGGTCGCGGGAATGGTAGGCCATCCGGCCCGCGCTGGGGCTGCCGGTCGATGGCCTGCATACGAGGCTCCCGAGAACGGCTTCGTCTTGGAGTCTTCGTCTCGTCTCAGACTTTCTTGGCAAGGAACCCCCATGCCCCGCCACATCATCCGCACCGATCAAGCCCCCACCGCGCCGCCCACCTACAGCCGGGCGGTGAGGGCCGGGCATGAACGAGGAGTCGCTGCGCTGGTTTCCCAGCGATCCGCCGGCGGGCCACCCATCGGCAGCGGGTAATCGCCAATTTGCAATCGATTGCATTGTTGGCAGCATGCCGCACCGGCGATTTCGCCGCCCTTGCGATCCAAGCCATGCCATCCACCCCTTCCGCACCCGCTGCAAGCGCTGCAAGCGCGGCGCCCGGTCCCACCTCGTCGCCGCTCAAGCCCCACCTGTCGCTGCGGCAGGTGATCAACATGAACGTCGGCTTCTTTGGCATCCAGTTCAGCTTTGGCCTGCAGCAAAGCAATATGAGCCCGATCTACAAATACCTGGGCGCCGACGAAGCCAGCCTGCCGCTGTTGTGGCTGGCCGGGCCGGTGACCGGGCTGTTGGTGCAGCCCATCATCGGCGCGATGAGCGATCGCACCGACAGCCGCTGGGGCCGGCGCACGCCCTACTTCATGATCGGCGCGCTGCTGTGCAGCTTGGGCCTGCTGGTGATGCCCTTCAGCCCGGTGCTCTGGTTCGCCGCGGGCCTGCTGTGGATCCTGGATGCCGCCAACAACGTCACCATGGAACCCTACCGGGCTTATGTCAGCGACCGGATGAACCGCTCACAACACTCGATAGGTTTCTTGACGCAAAGCGCCTTCACGGGCCTGGCGCAGACGCTGGCCTACCTGGCGCCGACGATCTTCGTGCTGCTGGGCATGAACAAGGATGCGGTCAACTCGCACCACATTCCACACATCACCATTGCGGCCTTTATGGTCGGCGCGGTGTTCTCCATTGCCACGGTGTGGTGGAGCGTGCGCACCACGCCCGAGCTGCCGCTGAGCGCGGCCGAGCTGGTGGCGATTCGTGCCCGGCCGCGCGGCGCCGCCGCCACGCTGCGCGAGATCGCCAGCGCCATCAAGGACATGCCTGCCACCATGCGCCGGCTGTGGTGGATGAAGCTGTTCCAGTGGTACGGCATGCTGTGCTACTGGATCTACATCGTTCCGGCGCTTGCGCACACGATGTACGGCACCACCGACGCGCAATCGCAGGGCTTTCGCGATGCTGGCTTGCTCAACGGCCAGATCGGTGGCTTCTACAACGCCGTGGCCTGTGTGGCGGCGTTTGCCATGCTGCCGTTCACTCGCAAGCATGGCGCCAAGGCGGTGCACGCGGTGTGCCTGACGGCCGCCGGCATAGGCATGTGGGCCATCCCGGCCATCCAGGACAAGTGGCTGCTGTTCATCCCGATGATCGGCGTCGGTCTGGCCTGGGCCAGCATCATGGGCAACCCCTACATCCTGCTGGCCGGCAGCATCCCGCCCGAGCGCGCCGGTGTCTACATGGGCATCTTCAACATGTTCATCGTGATCCCGATGATCATCCAGATGCTCACCTTGCCGCTGTTCTATCAAAGCCTGCTCGGCGGCCAGCCCGAGAACGTCATCCGCCTGGCCGGCGCACTGCTGCTGGCTGCGGCCGTGGCGGTCTTGTTTGTCAAGACCGAAGCCGCGCCGCGATGAAGAACCAGGTTCAACTCATCACCTATGTCGACCGGCTGGGCGGCGGCGGCCTGGCCGAGCTGCAGGCGCTTCTGGTCGGGCCCGATGCCCCGCTGGCGGGTCTCTTCGGCGGGGTCCACCTGCTGCCGTTCTATGACCCGATCGACGGCGTCGATGCCGGCTTTGACCCGATCGACCATAGGCGCGTCGATAGCAAGTTAGGTGATTGGGCAGATGTGCGTGCCTTGACCTCGCACATCGATGTGATGGCCGATGTCATCGTCAACCACGTGTCCACGCGCTCGCCACAGTTCGAGGATTTCTCTCGGCATGGCAGCGCGTCCGAATTCAACGGCCTGTTCCTGACCCAGGACAGCGTCTTCCCGAACGGCGCCAGCCGGGCGGAGCTGGACGCGCTGTACCGGCCGCGGCCGGGCACGCCCTTCACGACGGTGACCCTGGCCAACGGCGAAGCACGCACGCTGTGGACGACCTTCACGCCACAGCAGGTGGACATCGACGTGCGCCACCCGCAGGGCCAGGCCTACTTGAGCGGCATCCTGCGCACCCTGGCCGCCAACGGCATCCGCATGGTGCGGCTGGATGCTGTGGGCTATGCCATCAAAAAAGCCGGTGGCAGCGGCTTCATGATGCCCGAGACCTTTGATTTCATCGAGGCCTTCGCGGCGCAGGCGCGTGGCCTGGGCATCGAGGTGCTGGTCGAGGTGCACTCCTACTTTCGCAAGCAGATCGAAATTGCCCAGCACGTCGACTGGGTCTATGACTTCGCCTTGCCGCCGCTGCTGCTGCACGCGCTGTTCTTCGGCACCAGCGTGCCGCTGAAGGCCTGGATCGCGATGCGCCCGACGAACGCGCTGACGGTGCTCGATACCCACGATGGCATCGGCATCATCGACATCGGCGCCGACCCGAGTGACCGTGTGGCGCGCCCCGGCCTGGTGCCGGCAGCCGAGCTCGATCAACTGGTGGAGATGATCCATCTGCGCAGCGGAGGCCAGAGCCGCCAGGCCACCGGCGCGGCGGCCTCGAACCTCGATCTCTATCAGGTGAACTGCACGTACTACGACGCCTTGGGACGCGACGACAGCGCCTACCTGGCGGCGCGTGCGCTGCAGTTCTTTCTACCCGGCGTGCCTCAGGTCTATTACGTCGGGCTGCTGGCCGGTCTGAACGATATGGACTTGCTCGCCCGCAGCGGTGTCGGGCGCGACATCAACCGCCAGCACTTTGATCGCCACGAAATCGAGCGCGAGCTGCAGCGGCCGGTGGTGCAATCGCTGCTCGATCTCATCCGGCTGCGCAACCGCCACCCGGCGTTTGGCGGCGAGTTTGCGCTGCTGCCCAGCGACGATTCATCGCTGGCGATGCGGTGGACGGCGGGCGAGAGTGTTGCCAAGCTGAGCGTCAACCTGGCGACGCTGGACTTTGAGGTGCAGTGCAGCTGAGTCGGGGCCGGGCGGCCCCGTGCTGCTCAAGCCCGATCAGAACTCATAGCCCAGCGTGGCCTTGATCGCACGGCCGTTGATCGAGCGTGCGGCACCGCGGCCGTCGTTCGACTCGGTGTAGCCGATCTTGTCGAGCAGGTTGTTCACCGACAGCGTCAGCGTCGCGCGCTCGGCCAACTGGTAGCCAGCGTAGGCGTTCAGCACCTGATAAGCGGGTAGCTGGATCGACAGCGCGCCGTTCGGGCCGTCGTCGCGCGAGGCGCTCGTGCCGATCAGGCTGGCGCCGATGCTGAACGGGCCCATGCTGTA
This sequence comes from Ideonella sp., assembly GCA_043720415.1. Classification (GTDB taxonomy): domain Bacteria; phylum Pseudomonadota; class Gammaproteobacteria; order Burkholderiales; family Burkholderiaceae_C; genus Pseudaquabacterium. The sequence goes on along the minus strand of JAYSSS010000145.1, from coordinate 52,521 downwards.
CGACGGGCTCAACTGGTAGACGATCTTGGCCTGGCGGCGCGGCGTCTTGCCGACGATGCTGGCATTGCTGGATTTGCTGATCTCGGCGTCGGTGTAGGTGAAGCCGCCCGCCAACCTGAAGCCGCCGGCGCGCCAGGCGGCTTCAAGCTCCAGGCCCTTGGCATCGTAGGTCGATGAGGTGACCTTGATCGGGTTGGTCGTCACGTCGACGTTGGACTCCGAGGTCTTGGCCATGAACAACGTGGCGAAGGTACTGAGGGCACCCGAGCGCCACTTCACGCCGCCTTCGACCTGCTTGACCTCGTTGATCGGGATGACCGAGGCGCTGCCGTTGACCTGCGCTGCCGGGCTGAAGAAGGCAATGCGGTCGCCGTTGAACGACACGCCGTTGGACAAGCGGCCGAACAGCGCCATGTCCTTGTTCAACTGCAGGTTGGCGCCAAGCGAATACGAGGTGTGATCGACCTTGTAATTGATGGCGCGCGAGTTGACCAGGTTGTAGGCCGTGCCCGCAGCCACACCGCCGAAATCAGGCAAGGTCTGCTTGTAGAAGCCGGTGGCCTTTTGCTGATCGCGGCGGATGCTGGCATCCAAATTGAGCGGCCCGGCTTCAAAACCGATCTGCGCGTAAGGCGCGGTGATGGCGTAGTTGGCATCGATCAGGTTCATGCAGCAGCCGCCAAAGCCCGGCGTGCCGTTGACGGTGGACGTCAGCAGTGCGGGCTGGTTGCCGTTGGCCTCCAGGAGGTACTGGTTGAAGTTCCAGGTCATGGCCACCTTTTGATCCGAGCTGTACAGCCCGCCCAGCACATTGAGCTTGCCGCCATCGAGCTTGAAGCTCTTGCTCAGCTTGAGGTCGTTGACGGTCAAGGCCAGGTTGTCGAACGAGGTGTTGAAGACCACCGCCGTGAAGGCGTTGCCGCTGTAGGCCTGGCCCGCCTTGGGGCCACTGGCGTAGCGCGTGCCGGCGGCGGCCGCAGCGACATCGTCGCCGGGGAAGATGCCGATGAAGCGGCCGGTGTTGCGCGAGGTGCGAAAGCGCTCCTGCAGCGTCCAGCCGGCGCCCAGGTTGAACTCGGCTTCGACGCCGACCGAGGTGGTCTTGGCGGTCAGGCCGTCATTGATGTTGGACGCCACCTTGGTATTGGCGCCGGTCAGCGTCAGGTCGCTGCCCAGGTAGGGCGAGTAGAAGCTGGCGCGGCGCGGGTCGATGCCGGCGATGCTGCTGATGACACCATTGGTGCCGAAGCGCACGGGCACGGGCAACAGCGTGGGCGCGTGATCGTCGAGCACCTTGAAGTTGAAGCGGATGTAGCCGCTGTCGAGCTGCTGCGTGATGTTGCCGCGAATCTGGCCACCTTCCTCGATCTTGACGCCACCGTTGCGGGCGCCTTCGCCGCTGCGGTAGTGGCCGCCGACATAGAAGCGTGTCTTCTCGCCCAACGCGCCGCCGTAGCCGAACTCATAGCGCTTTTGGTCATAGTCGCCCAAGCCCAGCGTCACCGAGGCGATGCCGCCCTTGTCGGTGCCGGTCTTGCTGATGAAGTTGATGATGCCGCCGGGCGAGTTGGTGGCCAGCGTCGAGGCCGCGCCGCCGCGCACCACTTCCAGGCGATCCAACACGTTATCGACGCGTATCCAGCTGTCGGCCGTGGCGAAGTTCATGTCGCCGATTTGCAGGATCGGCAGGCCGTCTTCCTGCCACTGCACATAGCGCGCGCCGCCGGCCGAAATCGGCAGGCCGCGGATGGTCAGGTTGGCATTGCTCTCGCCGCCGCTGGATTCCGAGCGCACGCCCGGGATCGAGCGCAGCACCTCGGCCGCGCTGGCCGCGCCGGATTGGGTGATCTGCTCGACGCCCAGCGTCGAGATTGACGACGAGGTGGCCATCTTGGTCGAGCGCAGCGAGGTGCCGGTGATGACCACGCGGTCCAGCGCCAGGCCGTCGCTGGAGGTGGCGGTTTCGGCCTTGGTGGACTTGGCATCTTCAGCGCCGGGCGAGGCCGCAGCCTGCGCTTGGACTGCGCCATGGCCCAGCATGAAGAGTGCAGCGGCCAGGGCCAGCGGCTTGGCGGTGCCGGGGAATTTCAACATGGAGGGTCTCCTTGGAGGGGTCTTGCAGTCGATTGCGTAACTGATGGTCATCGGGCCGTGGATTGAAGGCGTCGACGTCAGGAAATTGAGCCACCGCCAAGCTCGCAGCATGGCCGGTACGTTAATGTGCGGCCTAATGCAATCGTTTGCAGTCGGGGAAAACACTGCCACGCGGCGGGCGCGCAACAGCGCCGCATCCAGGTGCGGCGGGCGCGCAACAGCGCCGCATCCAGGCGCTGTTCAAGCGCCGCTGCTGGCGCGCAGGATGAGTTGGGTGTCGAGCACCACGGGGCTTGCCCGTGCGCCCGCCAGTTGCGCCAAAAGGGCTTCGACCAAGGCCTGGCCGGCCTCGGCCATGGGCTGGCGCACCGTGCTCAACGGTGGGTGGCAATGCGCCGCCAGGGGGATGTCGTCATAACCCACAACCGCCACGTCCTGCGGCACGCGCCGGCCGTGGCGGCGCAAGGCGCTGATGGCGGTCATGGCCATCAGATCGCTGGCGGCAAACAGCGCGTCAAAAGGCAGCCCTTGCCGTGCCAGCAGATCGATCGATTTGTCGATCTCGTTCACGAGCATAGGCACCGGGCGGGTCAGGCGCGGCTCGGGCACGACACCGGCCGCGGCATGGGCGCGCAGATAGCCTTGGTGGCGCAGACCAAACTCGGGCAGGGCAGGGTCGCCCAGAAAGACGATGCGCCTGGCGCCCTGGGCCAGCAGGTGCGCCGTGGCCAGCTCGCCGCCGCGCAGGTTGTCGCTGCCCACGCTGGCGTAATGCTGGCCGGGCAGCTGCGCGCCCCACACCACCAGCGGCACGCCCTGCAGGGCCATCAAGTTGAGCTGGTCATGGTGGTGCCACTGGCCGATGAGCACGATGCCCATGGCGCGACCGCTTTGATAGGCCTGCGCGGCGAGATCGAGCCGGCTGGCATCGATGCGCGACAGCAGCATCTCGTGGCCACGCTCGGTCAGCGCGTCGGCAATGCTGCCGATCAGGCTGAGGAAGAACGGGTCGCTCAGGTGCTGGCGCGTTTGTGCATCGAAGGGCACGACCACGGCGATGGTGCGGTTTTGCTTGAGTCGCAGGTTTTGCGCGCCGGCGTTGATGCTGTAGTTCAGCGAGCGCGCCAGCTCGGCCACGCGTTCGCGCGTCTCGGCATTGATCAGTGCGCTGCCGGCCAGCGCACGCGAGACGGTGGACACCGACACGCCGGAGAGCCGGGCGATGTCGGCCATCTGCACGCGCGACGGGCGCTGGCCGATGGCAGCTGCGGCGCGCGCAGCCGGCGCTGGCGGGGCGGTCGACACAGTGTGTGCCGCTGCCGCATTGGTCGCAGCGGCCGCAGCGACCCGGACAGCCGGTGTTTTCTGTTTCTGGCGCGGCATCCGGGGTCGCTCAGCCGATGCGATAGAAATCCAGCTTCACGCAGTCGGCCTCGCGCTGGCCCACGGCCAGCACCAGCATCTTGTTCAGGTGCAGCCACTGCGGCGCGCCGGTGGTCAAGCGCACCAGGGTGCGGAAGTAGTACTCGTCGCGGGCCACGGGCTCGCCGCGCAAGAGCCGCGCCATGACCTCGGGTGAGGCCGCGCGCAGGCCATCGCTCTGCACCTCGATCAGCGCGCCGTCGTCGGCACGCAGCACATAGTGCGCCGCGATGTCCAGCGCCCCATCGGCACGGCTCACCTGCCAATCGACGCCGCCCTCAAGCACCACGCCGTTGAGCTCAGGGCCGATGACCGTGCCCTTGCCGATGGCCACATAGCGGCGCTCGCCATGTTTGGCCGGGCCGCCGAGCGAGACCACGGGCCCCACCTCGCAGCGCACCTGGGTCATGGGGATGAGGGCGGGTGGCGCGGGAAACGCGCTTAGGTTTTGGCTGGACATGGTGATGATGGGGCGGGTGAGATCGTTCAGGGCTGGCATCATGCCCCAGTGCGAACCGCACCGTTGCGCACTGCAGCGCACGGTGCTGCACCGCCCCCACTCCTCAGCTCCCCACCGCGCCCAAGCGGCGCCGCCCGCCATGCCGACATCGCCTTCCCCGCTGCCCTTGGTCCTGGCCGCATTGGCCGCCGCTGCGCTTGTTGCCTGCACCACCCCTCCGCCACGCTCGATGCCTGCCGGCGCAGGCGCGCCGGCTGCAGCCACCGCCCCCACAGCTACACCCGTCGCCACACCCACCGCTGCACCCACCGCTGCACCCACCGCGCCCGGTGTGGTGGCGCGCAGCTCGCAATTGCACGAGGCCGCCAGCGCTTGCGCCGCGCTGCAGCGCGCAGCCCTGCCCGGCCTACGCATCAGCGCCACCACCCTGATCGCAAACGGCAGCGTGCGCGCCAAAGAGCCCGGCAGCAACCGCGAAGTGGGCCAGCCGCTGCCCGAGCACTGCCTGCTGCGCGGGCATCTCGATGAGCGCACCGGCGCCGACGGCAAGCCGTATCACACGGGCTTTGAGCTGCGCCTGCCCAGCCAATTCAGCGGGCGCTTTTTCTACCAGGGCGGCGGCGGCAACGATGGTGTCATCAACAACGCCGTGGGCCGCAACACCGGCGCCCTGGGTTGGGGCGACAACGCCTTGTCGCGCGGTTTTGCGGTGGTCGCCACCGACGCCGGCCACCAGTCGCCGGCGCCCGACTTTGGCCTGGACCCGCAGGCCCGCATCGAGCACGCCTACCGCGCCCATGAGCGCACCGCGACCACGGCCAAGGCGCTGTTGGCCACCTACTATGGGCGTCAGGCTGATCGCAGCTACTTTGTCGGCTGCTCGGGCGGCGGGCGCCAGGGGATGATGTTCACGCAGCGCTATCCGTCTTACTTTGACGGCGTTATCGCGGTGGCGCCGGCCATGCGTGTGAGCGAGGGCGCGACCATGGCCGCGGCCTGGACGGTGCAGAAATTCCTGGCCGTGGCACCCAAGGGCGCCGATGGCCAGCCGGTGCTGGCGCGGGCCCTGAGCGAAGGCCAACTCAAGCGTGTGGCCGCCGAGGTGCTGGAGCGCTGCGACGCGCTGGACGGCTTGAAAGACGGCATCGTCCACGACTGGCCTAATTGCCGCATCGAGCCGACGGCCTTGCAGTGCGCGGCGGGGGGTGCCGTCGCAGCGGGGCTCGACTGCCTGCAGCCCGCCCAGGTGCAGGCCTTGAGCGAGGTCATGGCTGGCCCGCGCAACAGCACCGGCCCGCTGTACTTCGGCTGGCCCTGGGACCCGGGCCTGGCCGATGCAGGCTGGCGCGCCTGGACCCTGGGCACGGCACAGCAGGGCGCGCCCAATGCCCGCCATGTCACGCTGATGTCGGGCGCCCTGGGCCACGAGTTCGTGACGCCGCCCGATCCGACGCTGACCACGCTGAACTTCAACTTCGAGCGCGACCCGCCGCGCATGCAGGCCTTCCACCGCGTCTACGACAGCGCCGACGATCTGCAGCTCAGCGGCTTTCGCCAGCGCGGGGGCAAGCTGATGTTCTTCCACGGCATGGCCGACCCGATTTTTTCGGCGCTCGAAGTGGTGGACTACCAGCAGGGCCTGAACGCCACCCACGGCGCTGCGGCGGCGGCGCAGTTCAGCCGCACCTACCTCGTGCCCGGCATGGCGCACTGCGCCGGTGGCCCGGCCACGGATGTCTTTGATGGCCTCACCGCGCTGGTGCAGTGGGTGGAGCAGGGCCAAGCGCCGCAGGCCATTGCGGCGCACGGCAGCAGCGTCATGCCCGGCATCAGCCGCCCGCTGTGCCCCTATCCCAAGCTGGCGCGCTATCGCGCAGGTGACGTGGCCAAGGCAGAGAGTTTCGACTGCCGCTGAGGCTGGCTCAGGCCTTGCCCTACTTCGCCGTCGGCATCACAAACTCTGCGCCCTTGGCAATGCTGTCGGGCCAGCGCTGCATCACGCTTTTTTGCTTGGTGTAAAAGCGCATGCCCTCTTCGCCATAGGCGTGCATGTCGCCGAACAGGCTGCGCTTCCAGCCGCCAAAGCCGTGCCAGGCCATGGGCACGGGGATGGGCACATTGATGCCCACCATGCCCACCTGCACGCGGCGTGAAAACTCGCGCGCCACGCCGCCATCGCTGGTGTAGAGCGAGACGCCATTGCCGTATTCATGATCGTTGACGAGCTTGAGCGCGGCGGCGAAATCGGGCACGCGGATGCACACCAGCACCGGGCCGAAGATCTCCTCCTGGTAGATGCGCATGGCCGCGCTGGCGTGGTCAAACAGCGTGCCACCGGTGAAGAAGCCGCCCTCCAGGCCGGGTACTTTCAGGCCGCGGCCATCGACCACCAGTTGTGCGCCCTCTTGCACGCCCAGGGCGATGTAGCCCTCGATGCGCTCTTTGGCCTGCTGGGTGACGATGGGGCCCATCTCGGCGCTCAAATCCATCGGGTTCATCACCTTCAATGCCCGTGCGCGCTCGGCCAGCTTGGGCACGATCTTGTCGCCGACATCGCCCACCAGCACGGCCACCGAAATCGCCATGCAGCGCTCGCCGGCCGAGCCGTAGCCGGCGCCGATGAGGGCATCCACGGCTTGCTCGACATCGGCGTCGGGCATCACCACCATGTGGTTCTTGGCGCCGCCCAGGGCCTGCACGCGCTTGCCATGTTTGGCGCCGGTCTCGTAGATGTATTGCGCGATGGCGGTCGAGCCCACAAAGCTGACCGCCTTGACCTCGGGGTGGTGCAGCAGCGCGTCGACCGCCACCTTGTCACCCTGCACGACATTGAACACGCCATCGGGCAGGCCGGCCTGCTTGAGCAGCTCGGCCATGAACAGGGCGCAGCTCGGGTCGCGCTCGCTGGGCTTCAATATGAAGGTGTTGCCCGCGGCCAGGGCCATGGGGAACATCCAGCACGGCACCATCACGGGGAAGTTGAAGGGCGTGATGCCGGCGACCACGCCCAGGGGCTGGCGCAGCGTCCAGTTGTCGATGCCGGTGCTGACCTGATCGGTGTAATCGCCCTTCAACAACTGCGGCGCGCCACAGGCGAATTCGACGATGTCGATGCCGCGCGTGACCTCGCCCTGGGCATCGGTGAAGACCTTGCCGTGCTCGGCGGTGATCATCGCGGCCAGGGTGTCGCGGTGCTGGTTGAGCAACTGCAAGAAGGCGTTGAGGATGCGCGCGCGGCGTATCGGTGGCGTGTCGGCCCAAGCCGGCGCGGCGGCCTGGGCGCTGGCCACAGCGCGGTCGACATCGCCTGCCGAGGCCAGGGCCACCTGGCGCGCGATGCGGCCGGTGGCCGGGTTGTAGACGGCCTGGCTGCGCCGGGTGGTGCCCTCTGCGCTGCCGGCGCCGGACGCGCCGCTGTCGTGTTGGCCGCCAATCCAGTGGCCGACTTCGGTGGTGGTGGTGAAGGATTCGGGCGCGCCCATGGGGGGTCTCCTGCGGTTCGGTCAAACCGCCGAGTTTAGGTGCCGATCAGGCGAGGCGACGGGCGAAGCGACGGGCGTGAAAGTCACCGGCGGCGCGGGCAAAAAAATGGCCCGCAGATCGCTCTGGCGGGCCTTCAAGTCCTTTAAGTTCAAGGACGTCGTTGGGATCGGTGCGGCGCTTGGCCGTGTGCGGCGCACTCTAAGTCGACCCGCCGGCTGTGTCCTTCACTTGTGACAAATTCCCGCATCAAAGCGCTCCGGCAGCACCCACCGCAGGCAGGCCGCTGACGGCGCAGCGTGCCGCCGCCAGGTCCCACAGCGACCAGCCACAGCTCTTGAACAGCACCGGGCCGCCATCGCGGCGCGGCGGCTGCTCGGCCAGGGTGGGCAGGGCGCTGCAGTCCAGGCCGGCGACGATCAGGTCGCCGCCCTCATGGCGCGCCGCGGCACTGTCCAGCACCACCTGGCCGCGCTTGGCGATGTCGCGGGTGAGCTCGGGATCGAGCTCGGCCATGGTGGGTGCGAACGCGCCCACGGCGGCGACAAAGGCGTCGTCGCGCACGCGCCCGCGCAGGCATACGCTTTGGGCGCTGGTGGCGGTGACGATGAGCGGGCAACGCGCCAGCGCCGCGTCCAGATCGGTGGCCGCCTCGGCCACCAGGCCCCTGCGTTGCAGCGCGTAGGCAAAGTTGTGGCTGGCCAGATCGCTGCGGCCGCGCACCCAGATCTCATCCACGCCCAGGGCCTCGGTGAAGGCCTGCACATGGGCCAGGGCCTGCACGCCGGCGCCCAGCACCAGCAGCGGGCCGGTGGGCAAGGGCGCCAGCATGCGTGCCGCGTACAGGCTGACGGCGGCCGTGCGGCGCGCGGTGACCGTGGGCCCGTCGAGCAGGGCCAGGCGCTCGCCGGTGGAGGCGCGCAGCACCAGCACATCGCCCAGGATGGCTGGCAGGCCATGCTCGGGATTGCCGGTGGCGTAGGTGATGAGCTTGATGGCAGCGAGGTCGGGCACCGGCACTGCGGGCACGGCCAGCCTCGGTGCTCGCAAAGGGTCTGGCAGCAGCGCGGGCGTCTGGCCAGGCAGGGTGCCATTCGCCACAGGCGGCGTGAACCAGGCCGGCATCAGCAGCCAGGTGGTGGCGGGGGCCAATGGCAAGACCTGCCGATCCGGCGTTTGCACCTGCCCGGCCCGGTGGTCGGCCAGGGTCTGGTCAATGGCCGCCAGCAGGCCTATCCAGGGCAAGGCGCGGGCGGTGGCAAGGCTGTCAAAGAGCTTCATGGGGGCGTGCAGCGGCGGCGCAGTGCGGGTGGGCCGATCATAGGCAGACGACATTGACCGGGCCGCATGGCCACATCGAACAGGCCGCGCGGCCATGCTGAACAGGCCGAGCGGCCATGTTGAACAGGCCGGGCGGCCGCGCCAGCGGACGACAGACGACAATCGCCCGCATGAATGCGCCCCCGCCTGTCCAGCCCCTGCGTGATGCCGATTGGCTGGCGTTGCAGGCCTTGCTCGACAGCCTGCCGGCCAGCCTGGAGCCGCTGGATGTGGTGATGCTCGATGGCTACCTGTGCGGCGTGCTGCTGCAGCCCACGCCGGTGGCGCCGGCGCAGTGGCTGCGCCACATCGTCGATGTCGATGGCCGCGCCGCACCGGCGCGGTTTGCGCTGGCCGACCTGGCCGATCTGGCGGGCCGGCGCCGCGATGAGTTGAACGCCGCCATCCACCGCCGCGACTGGTTTGACCCCCAGGTCTACGAGCTCGACGAGGCCGCCAGCCCGTCGGAGACGGTGATGCCCTGGGTGGCCGGATTCGCCTTGGCGGTGGACACCTTCCCCGAGCTGATGCAGCGCCATGAGCCCGAGCTTCTCGAGCCCCTGGCCACGCTCTACCGGCACCTTGACGCCGACGATCTGGAAGACGCCGACCTGCTGCTCGCCGAAATTGAAACCCTGGAGCCGCCACGCCATCTGGCCGAAGCCGTGGAAGACCTGGTGCGCAGCGTGCTGCTGATGGCCGATGTGTCGCGGCCTATCTCACGCCGTGACGCGCCGCCTGTCGCCCGGCCGCCGGTGCGCCGCCGAACAAGCGCTGCGCCTGCAGGCCCAGGCCCTGGGCCACGCTCGAAAAGCGGTCCCCGCGGCACAGCAAAGCGCTAGGAAAGCGCGCGGCAATGCGCTGCGCCAGGGGCGCAAAGCCGGTCGAGCCCCCGGTGAAATACAGCGCGTCGACGCGCCCATGCGCCAGCCCGGCCTGGGCCAGGGTGTCGTCGGCGGCGCGCACGATGCGCTGCAGGTCGTCGTCCAGCGCTTGCAGGGTCGAGCCCTCGTCCAGCGCGCTGGCCAGGCCGGCCTCGATCAGGGCCAGGTCGATGGCGCTGCGGCCGTGCTCGGCGACCGCGATCTTGGCGCTCTCGGCCTGGCCGATGAGGGCGTGGCCGAGCTGCTCGTTGACCACCGCCAGCAGCCGTCGGTGCTGTTGCAGATCGCTGTAAAACCCCTTCATCTGGCGCAACTCGGCCAGGCGCGCCGGCGAGTACACGGTGTTGATCAAATGCCAGGTGGCCAGATCAAAGTACACCTTGCTCGGCACCTCGCGGCCGGTCGGGCCGCGGCCGCCAAAGCCGCAGTGCGGGTAGATGTGGGTCAGGGCCACGCGGCGGTCGAAATCGGTGCCGGCGATGTGCACGCCATGGTTGGCCAGGATGTCGTCCTGGCGGTCGAGGCGCCCACGCCGCTGCGGGCCCACGCGCACCAACGAGAAATCCGAGGTGCCGCCGCCGATGTCGGCCACCAGCACCAACTGCTCGGCCTGCACCGTGGCCTCGTAGTCCAGCGCCGCGGCGATCGGCTCATACTGAAACTGCACCTCGGCAAAGCCCACGTCCTGCGCGGCCTGGGTGAGCAGGGCCTGGGCACGGGCGTCGCGTTCGGCATCGTCATCGACGAAGAACACCGGCCGGCCGATGACCACCTGGCTCAGGTCTTGATCGGCCTCGTCCTCGGCCAGATGCTTGAGCCGGCGCAGGTAGCTGGTGACGACATCCAGGTAGCGCACCGAGCGCCCGGCACCGACCTCGGTGGCCTGGTCGGCCAGGGTCGAGCCCAGGATGCTCTTCATCGATCGCATCAGCCGGCCCTCGATGCCCTCGACATAGGCGGCCACCGCCGCGCGGCCGTAGTGCAGCTGCGCGTCCTCATGATGGGCCAGGCCCTCGACGGCGTAGAACACCGCCGTGGGCATGGTCGGCAAGCCGGCCTCGAGCGGCACCAGGCGCACGCCGGCTTCACGCCCAATCTCTGTGGCGGCATGCGCGGGCAGGGCGACCGCCGAGTTCGAGGTGCCGAAGTCGATGGCGCAATAGGGGGGAGATGGATGCGGCACGTGGGGTGGGTCCGCGAGCGGAAGACAGACAGGGTGAGCGGCGCACAGCGCGCCGGCCACGCGAATGGCGCAGGCGGCAGGGATGACACAGAAGGTGCTGGCCGAAGGGGCGCGATTCTAGGGGTGAGGCTTGGCCACCGCGGCCCGGGTTATGCCCGCTCGGGCTGCGACATCGGCCACGGAACTATGTGGCGAAGCCGCCACTTTTCCGTCAATCAAGGGATGCCGTGCGCAGCAGACTGGTCTCACACTGCCTGAACCCGGAGGCCACCATGTCTGCAGACGCACGATCACCCTCATTGCTGGCGCGCCTGGCACGTTCACGCCACCCGGCGCCGCGTGCCCAGGACCCTGCGGACATGGGCACGGCGTTTGGCATGGACTACATGCTGGAGCAGGCCGCGCTGCCGGCCAATGAAGCCACGCCCGAGGCGCCGGCCGAGCCCGGTTGGCTGGAGCGCTGGCGCGATCGCAAACCCGACCGCTGACGCCGTTCAGCGCAGCCGGCTACCGGCCGCAGCGCCGCAGCGCCACGGCCCCTCAGCGCACGATCAGCGCACGATCAACGCCGGCGTCTTGCAGCCGGCCATCACCTTGGTGGTCACTGAGCCCAGCACCAGGCTGCCCAGCGTGCTGTGGCCATGCGAGCCCATCATCAGCAGATCGAAATCACCGCGGCTGGCGACATCGGCCACGCTGTCGGCCGCCGCGCCCACCTTGGCCACAAACTTCGCAGACAGGCCTTGCTTGGTGAAGAAGCTGCGAATCGGTTTGAACACGGCCTCGGATTCCTCGGCGTAATAGTTCTTGAGCACCGTTTTGTCGATGGCCGAGGCGGCACGTCCTGGCACCGCTGGGGCCACGTGCAGCAGGGTGTACTCGTGGTGACTGCCCAGCCACTCGTCGTGGGCGGCCAGGTAGGCCAGCATGCGCTTGGTAAACGCGCTGCCGTCAACGGCGACGAGGATCTTCATGGTGGGGCTCCGGTGGGAGGGGGTGGTCACGGGCTTGCTGCAGGCCAGCCTGATCTGGCCACAGCATTGTGGTTGGCCCCGCCCGCCGCGGCCTTGCGCGATCATGAGAAAACGCCGGGCCGCTCCCAAGTTTTCTCATCCCCCGCGGGGGGCCTGACGCGAAGCGGCAGGTTTGGGGGCGTTCTCAAGCCGCCGCGCGCCCGGCAATCAGCTTCAAGGGCTCAAAGCCCACCGCCTCGCCCTTGTTGATCAGGCCCATGGCCTGGCACACCACGCGGGTGGGCAGGCGCCCGGCACGCGGCAGTGCGAAGTCATGCCGGCAGTGCAGATGGCCATGCAGCCACAGGTCGGCCAGCGGCAGCAGATCATCGTCGGCGTTGCAAAAGCTGGCCGTGCCCGGCTGCTGGCCGTAGCGCGGGTCGGCGCAGCGCAGGCTGGGCGCAAAGTGGGTGATGGCCACGGTGGCGTCCCAGCGGCCCTGGGCGGGCTCGTGCAGCTCGGTCTCCAGCCAGCGCCGGCAGGCCAGGGCCTCGTCACGCATCAGCTCAGCATCGATGGCCACACCGTTGCGGGTGGAGCCCATCAGGCGCAAAAAATAGCCCGCAGCGCGCATGGCGCGCTCACGCATGGGCGTGCCCAGGCCATCGAAATCCGACCAGCGCACCGTGCCCACAAAGCGCACGCGTTGGCCACTGGCGCTGGTCAAGATGCAGCGCTCGCGCTCCAGCAGCCGGATGCCCAGTGAGGCGCAGCGCGCACGCAGTGCCGGCCAGGCCTCGGTCAGGTCGCGGCCATCAAACTCATGGTTGCCGGCGACCATCAGCACCGGCACTGGCCAGCGGGCAAAGCGCTCCAGCGCCTGCCAGCGGGCATCGATGTCGCCGGCCAGCACCAGCAGCTCGGCGCCAGGCGCGGGCTGGGGCTCGAAGGTCTCGGTCTCCAGGTGCAGGTCGGACAGCAGCTGCAGGGGCATCTGCAGCGCCGAGTTGCCCGGCGCGCCGGGCGTGGTCATGCTCAAGCCGCCAGCTTGGATTCGATGCCGCGCTTGACTTCAAGCAAGGCCGCGGGCAAGCGGGCCGAGAGTTGCTGGAAGAGCTCACCGTGCAGGCCCAGCTCCAGCTTCCAGGCGGCTGGGTCCATGGAGGTGATGGAGGCGTACTGCGCGCGCGTGAAATCCAGCCCCGACCAGTTCAAGTCGTCATAGCGCGGCGACACGCCAAAGATGTTTTCTTCGCCGCCCGCCTGGCCATCGATGCGCTCAAGCATCCACTTCAGCACGCGCATGTTCTCGCCGTAGCCGGGCCAGACGAACTTGCCGTCTTCGCCCTTGCGGAACCAGTTGACGCAGTAGATGCGCGGCAGCTTGGCGCCGGAGGCTTGCAGCTTCGCGCCCATGCCCAACCAGTGCTTGAAGTAGTCGCCCATGTGGTAGCCGATGAAGGCGATCATGGCAAAGGGGTCGCGCCGCACCACGCCTTGTGCGCCGGCGATGGCCGCGGTGGTCTCAGACCCCATGGTGGCGGCCATGTACACGCCCTCGGTCCAGCTGCGCGCCTCGGTCACCAGGGGCACGGTGTTGGAGCGCCGGCCGCCAAAGATGAAGGCATCGATGACCACGCCGGCGGGCGAATCCCATTCGGGGTCGAGCGCGGGGTTGTTGGTGGCGGCGATGGTGAAGCGTGAGTTCGGGTGCGCGGCCTTGGCGCCTGTGGCCTTGGCGATGGCCGGTGTCCAGTCCTGGCCGCGCCAATCGGTCAGGTGCGCTGGCGCCTCGGGCGTCATGCCCTCCCACCAGACGTCGCCATCGTCGGTGAGCGCCACATTGGTGAAGATGACGTCGCGCTTCAAGCAATCCATGCAGTTCGGATTGGTCTTGTAGTTGGTGCCGGGGGCCACACCAAAATAGCCCGATTCGGGGTTGATGGCGCGCAGCGTGCCGTCGGCCGAGGGTTTGATCCAGGCGATGTCGTCGCCGATGGTCGTGACCTTCCAGCCCTCAAAGGCCTTGGGGGGCACCAGCATGGCGAAATTGGTCTTGCCGCAGGCGCTGGGGAAGGCGGCGGCGACATGGCTTTTCTTGCCCTCGGGCGAGGTCACGCCCAGGATCAGCATGTGCTCGGCCAGCCAGCCCTGGTCGCGCCCCATGATGCTGGCGATGCGCAACGCAAAGCACTTCTTGCCCAGCAGGGCATTGCCGCCGTAGCCCGAGCCGTAGCTCCAGATCTCGCGGGTTTCCGGGTAGTGCACGATGTACTTGGTCGGGTTGCATGGCCAGGTGGCGCTTTTCTCGCCGGCCTGGAGCGGCGCGCCCACGGTGTGGATGCAGGGCACGAAGTCGCCATCGGCGCCCAGAAGATCAAGCACCGGCCGGCCCATGCGCGTCATGATGCGCATGTTCACCGCCACATAGGCGCTGTCCGACAGCTCCACACCGATGTGCGAAATGGGTGATCCCAGCGGCCCCATGGAGAAGGGCACGACATACATGGTGCGCCCGCGCATGCAGCCCTTGAACAGTGCCGGCGTGCCATCGGCCTGGCCGGTTTGCAGCAGGGCGCGCATCTCGGCCGGGGCGATCCAGTTGTTCGTCGGGCCGGCGTCTTCCTGGCGGGTGGAGCAGATGAAGGTGCGGTCCTCGACCCGGGCGACATCGTCGGGGTCGCTGCAGGCCAGAAAGCTGTTCGGGCGCAGGGCGGGGTTCAAGCGCTTGAAGACGCCGGCGGCGATCAGGTCGTTGCACAGCCGGTCGTATTCGGCCTGCGAGCCATCGCACCAGTAAACACTGTCGGCCTCGGTCATGGCGGCCATCTCGGCCACCCAGGCCACCAGGCGCGCGTGCTGCACATGCGCTGGCACGTTCAGGCGCAAGCCTTCCATCACGGGTTGGTTCATCGAAAACTCCAATCGAAGGTAAAGGGGAAACGGGATTGGGTCAGCCACCGGCGTCGGGGGTGGGGGAGGCTGGACCAATGCCGCGACCTTGGATCGGGCGGATTCGCAGAAACAGGGGTGGGGAGCGGCGTCGGTTTTGGGGGCGGGGCTGGGTGGGGGTGCGTGGCCCGGGGGATGCCTGGGCAGGGGGCTTGGTGGGGTCAGCAGGGTGCGCGCCGGGGCTGCGATTGTCAATGCATTGGCGGGGCGCCGGGACCCCCTTGGCCCGGGCTGGTGCACGCCGGGCATGCGCTATTGCGCAGCCGCGCTGGATTTGCGCCCGCGCGGCGGATCGTGCGGCGGATCGTGCCTGCACTGGATGTGGCCGGGTGGCTGGCGGCAGCGCCCATTTGCCATCGCCCGGGCCTCAATCGGCCAGTGCCGGGTAGTCGGTGTAGCCATCGGCGCCGCCGCCGTACAGGCGTGCCATGTTCAAGGCGTTCAGCGCTGCGCCCTCGCGCAGCCGGCGCGGCAGATCGGGGTTGGCGATGAAGGGCTTGCCAAAGGCCACCAGATCGGCCGCGCCGCTGGCCACGGCGTCCATGGCCATCAGGCGGTCGTAGCCGTTGTTCACCATCCAGGCGCCGCTGAACTCGCGCCGCAGGGCGGCGTAATCAAAGGGCGCCACGCCCAGGGCGCTGAGCTCGCGCGCGCCGCCGGTCTGGCCCTCGATCAGGTGCAAGAAGGCCAGCTTCAAGGGCGCCAGGGCACGCACCAGGTGGCGGTGCAGGGCAGCCGGGTCGCTGTCCTGGCCGGCGTCGTTGGAGCCGGTGATGGGCGACAGGCGCAGGCCCGTGCGCCCGCCACCAATTTCGGCCGCCACGGCCTGCATCACCTCGATCATCAGCCGGGCGCGCTGGGCGACGCTGCCGCCGTAGTCGTCCGCCCGCTCATTGATGCTGTCGCGCAAAAACTGGTCCAGCAGGTAGCCGTTGGCGCCGTGCACCTCCACGCCATCGAAGCCGGCGTCCATGGCGCAGCGCGCGGCGTGGCGATAACTTTCTATGACACCGGGAATTTCGTCGCGGCCCAGCAGGCGCGGCGTGGACGTGGCCAAAAAGCCGTCGCGGGTGAAGGTCTTGCCCATGGCCGCGCGGGTGGTGGACGACACCGGCACTTCGCCCGCAGGCAGCAGGCTGGTGTGCGAGACGCGGCCCACATGCCACAGCTGGATGGCAATGCGCCCGCCCTCGGCATGCACCGCGTCGGTCACCCGCCGCCAGGCGGCGACCTGCTCGGCGGTGTAGATGCCGGGCGTGTCCAGATAGCCCTGGCCGGTGGCGCAGATCTGGCTGGCCTCGCTGATGATGAGGCCGGCACTGGCGCGCTGGCGGTAGTACTCGGCGGCCAGCGCCGTGGGCACCTGCCCCGGCGAGCGGCTGCGCGTGAGCGGCGCCATGACGACGCGGTTGGCCAGGGCGATGTCGCCCACCTGCAGGGGATCGAAGAGTGAGCTCATGGGCCGCGAGCTTAGCCGCGGCCCGGCGCCAAGGCTGTCACAACGGCGGCTGTGGCGTTGGGGGCATTCACCGTGGCCAATCTCCGTGACCATGCACTGTGGCCATGCACACTGTGGCCATGAGCCTGCGCCATCTCTTTGCCCGCTTCGACACGGCCTTGCTGCGCCCGCCCGCCTGGCCAGCGGCCCACGCCGCCAGGCCAGCGGCGCGCCCCGCCCCTGCGGACGACTCGCACACCGCGGCGCTGCTGGCCTGGTGCCTTGATGGCGCCGGGCCGGGCGGGGCGCTGCGAGGGTCGCCAGATGCCCCGGCTCAGCCGGCCACGGCTGCGGCCTGGCGCGCGGTCACACGCTTTGCCTGGCGCCTGGCCGACCAAGCCGAGATGGCCGCCGCCCCCAGCGCGGCGCTGCACCTGGACGGCAGCCACCTGCTCGACGCCTGCACCGGGGGGTTAGCCCGCCTGCGCCTGCGCGCCGCCGTCAAATGGCGTGATGCCAGCGCTTGGCGCGATGCCAGCGGATGGCGTCCGCTGCAGGCCGGCGACATCTGGGACGCCGGCCACCTGATCGACGGCCCCGATCTGGCTGAGCGCGCCGGCCGCTTCACGCCCCGGCGCGCCTGCCTGATGCTGGCCGACGCCATCCCCGCGGCGCGCCGGCCCGGGCTGATCCAGGCCCTGCAGCAGCGCAGCCCGGCCTTCGATCACCCGGTGCGCTTGCTGCTGCCCGCAGCTTGAGCGCGCCCGCCACAGGCGGCAGCACCCAGCGCCACGGTCGGCCCATCGGGCTCGCGCTTCAATTCGCGAAAGGCGCCAAACAGCCACGAGCGCATGCCGATCAGCAGCGTGTAGGGCCGCTTTTGCTCGGGCGGCAGGCGCTGATCGGCCAGGTGCTGCTGCGCAAAGTCAGCGGCCACGCGCTGCAAACGCTCGTTGAACATCGTCGCCAGGCTGCGGCCGATCTGGCCGTGCACCAGCATGAGCATTTCGCCCTCGGCATCGAAGCCGCCGCTGTAGTAGTCGCCCACGACATGCTGGCGAAAGTAGCGCATCACCGGCCCATCGGCGCGCCAGCGAAAGGTCTTGGCCAGGTGCAGGCGGTAGCGGTTCATGGGGCGCAGCTCGATCACGCCCAGGTGGTCCAGCCGCAACAGGTACTTCACGCCCTCGGCCTCGCTCAGGCGGTAGGTGGCCACCATCTGCTCCAGCGTCCACTGGCTGAGCACGCAAATGGCCACCAGCAAGAGCTTGGGGTCGGCCACCACCGCGGCCTCTTGCTCGACCGAGAGCTCATGCCGGCGTGGCGCGGCATCGGCCACCTGGCGCGACAGCTCGGCGTAATCGGTGCGCAGCACGCGGCAAATCTCGTCCAGCCGGGACAGCGTCATCTCGCCCTTGGCGAACATGCGCTTGACGCTGGATTCGGCCAGACCCAGCTCGCGCGCCAGTTGCGCATAGGTCAGGCCCGCGGCCTTGAGCTCGGCCTTGAGCAAGGTGATCAAAGCTTGCGTGGTGGACATTTCGCCTGGCACTTTCCGCTGCTTGGAGGCCGGCACGGTAGCAGCATTCGATACCGCCGGGCCGCCCCGCCGCGCCTGGGGGCGGCCCCCATGGCCAGGCGGCGCGGCGGCGGCCAACATGCGCCCCCACCCGTCAACCGAATGGAGCCTTGATGCGCACACAACACCTTTCTCGCCGTCACTTGCTGGGCTGCTGCGCCGGCCTGGGCGCGGGCCTGTTCACCTCACTGCAGGCCCAGGCGGCCTGCAGCGACCCACTGCCCGCCGATGTCTTGCAGCACGAGCGCGTGCAGCGCGCCCTGGCGGGCCTGGATGCGGCGGCGCTGTGGGATGTGCACGCGCACTTGCTGGGCACCGGCGATTCGGGCTCGGGCTGCACGGTGCACGAGCACATGAACCAGTGGTGGCGCCCGAAGGAGTACCTGCGCAAGCGCGTCATCCTGGGTGCGGCCTGTGTCGCAGCCGATGCGCCCTCGGTGGACCGCGCCTATGTGCAGCGGCTGGAACAACTCGCAGCTGATTTTCCCGGGGGCGCGCGCTGGCTGCTGTACGCCTTTGACCACGCCCTGGATGACAAGGCGCGTGAGCGGCCGGACTGGACCACCTTTCATGTGCCCAACGCCTATGCCGCGCAGGTGGCGCAGCGCCGGCCGGACCGCTTTGACTGGGTGGCCTCGGTCCACCCCTACCGCGAAGATGCCGTGGCCCGGCTGGACGTGGCCCTGGCGGCCGGCGCGCGCGCCGTGAAGTGGCTGCCCAGCGCCATGAACATCGACCTGCGCGATGCGCGCTGCGCGCCGTTTTATGCCCGCCTGGCCGCCAGCGGCGTGCCGCTGATCGTGCACTGCGGTGAAGAAAAGGCCGCGCCCGGCGCCGGCCGCGACGAGCTCGGCAACCCGCTGCTGGTGCGCGTGCCGCTGGCCCAGGGCGTGCGCGTCATCGTGGCGCACTGCGCCTCGCTCGGCCAGGCCCTGGATCTGGACCAGAAGAGCCCGGGCGAAACCCCGGCTTTCGAGTTGTTCAGCCGCTTGATGGGCGAGGCCGACGGCCAGCAGCTTCTGCTGGGCGATGTCTCGGCGCTGTTCCAGACCAACCGCGCGGCGACCACCTGGCGGGCTGTACTCACCAACAAGCATTGGCATGGGCGGCTGCTGTATGGATCGGACTACCCGCTGCCCGGTGTGGGCTTGCTGTTCCGCCTCGGCGTGCTGGTCGATGCCGGCCTGTTGCAGGCCGATGCCGTGGAGGTGCTGCAGCGCCTGCGCGAGCACAACCCGCTGCTGTTCAACCTGGTGCTGCTGCGCGAGCTGCGCTGGCAGGGCCAGGGCCTGTCGCCAGCGGTGTTTGACACGCGGCGGCACTTCACCGCCAAGCCGGCCTCTGCTCAGCAGCGCCAGGTTGCAAAAGTATCAAGCGGCGCTACCGCTTGATTCATTGGCTTCAACTCAGGCGCTTTCGATTGCACTGCGTGGGCGCAGCCCGCAGCATTCAGGCCTCATCCACTTTCTGCCCAAAGAGGCCTTATGAACAACGCTGCTGCTGCTACCCTGATCCGCCGCGACACCCGCGCCTGGCGACTGCAGGTGTGGCTGTCGTTTGCCATCGCCGTGGGCCTGTGCGCCATCGGCCTGTCGTGGTTGCCGGGTGGCGATCTGGACCGCGCCTTCATGGTCATGGGCTATGTGTTCTGCCTGTCCGCGGCCTTCGCCGTGGCGAAGTTTGTGCGTGACAACGAAACCGAGCGCGCCGACACGCCGATGTGGGGCGCTGTGGTCTGGGCCGGCTTTGGCCTGGCCATGGCGCTCACCGGCTGGGGCCTGCTTCGCATGGACATCCAGCCGGTGTGGAAGGCTTACCTGCTGGTGTGCTGGCTGTTCCTGATCTCGTCGGTGTTCACCCTGGCCAAGACCTTGCGCGATGCCCATGACGCCGATCTGCTTGAAGCCCGCCTAACTCAGGTGTCAAGCTGACATCGCCCAGGCTGGCCGACTCGCCAGTCCCAGCCCCACTCTCGGTGGCTGTCCTCAACGCCGCCGACCCGCACCCTCCTGAAAGCCCAATCATGACCACCTCTGCCCTGCGCGCGGCCTGTGCCGCCGTCCTCATCGGCCTGCTGGCCACGACCGGCAGCAATGCCCGGGCGCATCGCGCCAACGCCTCAGACGCCAGCGCTTTGTCGCTGCTGCCCATTGCCGTGATGGTGGCCGCGCCGGCCATGGTCTTGTCCGCCGGCGCGATGCTCACGGTGGTGGCGGTCGAGGCCTCGGTCAAGGGCAGCGTGTGGGTGCTGGAGCGCGCCTCCGATGGCGCCCGCGCTTCGGTGCAACTGGCCAGCGGGGCCTCGGCCGCGGTCGGCACGGCGGTGGTGGTGACCGCGCTGTCGGCGGGCTGGGTGCTGTCGGCGGCGGGCCAGGCGATTGCCTTTGTGCCCAATGAGATCGGCGCCTCGCTGCTCTACAACGAGCGCGTGACGCGATGAAAGCGCGGCTGCACCGGGCCGCCGCCCCAGGGCCTGCGGCACTGCTGGGCGCACTGTTTGCCAGCCTGCTCATCGCCGCGCCCGCCGCCTGGGCCGGCCGCGCCTGCGAGGAGGCCCCGGCCGACGCCAGCGCCGTGGAAAACGGCATGAACCTGGCCGTGCGCACGGCGCGCGCGCTCGATGCCAGTGGCGCCCAGGTGGTGCTGCTGGCCCGCGCCGGGCAGGACCTGGGAAAATACGGCCTGCGCTGGTCGCACCTGGGTTTCGCCTATCGCGACATGGACGCGTCCAAACCGGCGTGGCGCGTGCTGCACAAGCTCAACCACTGCGGCACGGCCGAATCGGCGCTCTACCGCCAGGGCCTTGGCGAGTTCTTTCTGGACCGGCCGCACCGCTACGAGGCGGCCTTTGTGGCGCTCACGCCCGAGCTGCAGGCCAAGCTGCTGCCCCTGCTCAAGGACAACGCGCGCTCGGCCCAGCTCAACGAGCGGCGCTACAACATGGTGGCCTACCCCTGGTCCACCGCCTACCAGCAGAGCAACCAATGGGCCATCGAGACCCTGGCGCAGGCCGCCTCGGGCGCGGGCTCACGCACCGCTGCCCAGGCCTGGTTGCGCGGCCAGGGCTATGAGCCCAGCACCTTGAAGCTGGGCGCGCTCACACGGTTGGGCGCTCGCGCCACGGCGGCCAATGTCAGCTTTGACGATCACCCCAGCGAGAAACGCTTCGCCGATCGCATCGAGACCGTCACCGTCGATTCGGTCTTTGCCTGGCTGCCGCGCGCTGGCCTGGGTACGGCCATAGTCAGCGTGCGCTGAGCGCCTGCGGCACGCGCCCGAATGACTCATGAGAAAACGCCGGGCCGCTCCCAAGTTTTCTCATCCCCCGCGGGGGGCCTGACGCGAAGCGGCAGGTTTGGGGGCGCTCTCAGCCGCTGATTCAGCCGCTGAGCCCGCACTACAGTGCGGCCCACCCCACCCCACCCCACCCCACGCCGCCCAACCCGCACCGCACCGCACCGGAGCCCTCTTGAGCCACCCTGCCGAACACCCCAACCAGTTCGCCCTGCTCAGCCAGCGCCGCTTCGCGCCATTTTTCTGGACGCAGTTTTTGGGCGCCGGCAACGACAACCTGTTCAAGTTTGCGTTCACGGTGATGGTCACCTACCAGCTGCAGGTGAGCTGGCTGCCGCCGTCGCTGGCCGGGCTGGCCATCGGCGCGCTCTTCATCCTGCCCTTCTTGCTGTTCTCGGCCACCAGCGGCCAGCTCACCGACAAGTACGACAAGACGGCGGTGATCCGCTTCGTCAAGTCGCTGGAGATCGCCATCATGCTGCTGGCCGCGGCCGGCTTTGTGCTGCACAGCCCGGTCATCCTGCTGGCCTGCGTCTTTCTGATGGGCCTGCACTCCACGCTCTTTGGCCCGGTGAAGTTTGCCTACCTGCCGCAGCACTTGAGCGAGCGCGAGCTGACCGGTGGCAACGGCATGGTCGAGATGGGCACCTTCGTCGCCATCCTGCTGGGCAATGTGGCTGGCGGCGTGCTCATCGCGCTGCCGGGCATAGGCGGCACCTTGGTGGCTGTGGCCTGCGTCGGCCTGGCGGTCATCGGCCGCATCACCGCGCAATACGTGCCGCCCTCACCGGCCACCGACCCTAACTTACGGATCAACTGGAATCCGATCACCGAGACCATCAACAACCTGAAGCTCGCGCACCAGAACATCGTCGTCTTCCGCTCGCTGCTGGGCATCAGCTGGATGTGGTTCTTGGGCGCGGTGTTCATGTCCAACTTCCCGGTCTTCGCCAAGGAGGTGCTGCATGGCAACGAGTCGGTGGCCTCGCTGCTGCTGGTGGTGTTTTCCATAGGCATAGGCATAGGCTCGCTGCTGTGCGAGGTGCTGAGCAAGCGCCATGTCGAGATCGGCCTGGTGCCGGCCGGCGCCATCGGCATCAGCATCTTCGCCATCGATCTGTACTTCGCGACAAGCGGCCTGCCGCCAGCCGCTTCGCAAACCCTGGGCCAGTTCCTCGGCCATGGCGCGCACTGGCGCGTCATCGCCGATCTGGCGCTGCTGAGCCTGTTCGCCGGCCTTTACAGCGTGCCGATGTATGCGCTGATCCAGCTGCGCAGCCAGCCCACGCACCGCGCCCGCATCATCGCCGCCAACAACATCCTCAATGCGCTGTTCATGATCGTCAGCTCGGTGGCGGTGGGCCTCCTGCTCAAGGCCGGCTTCACGGTGCCCGAGGTCTTTCTGGCCACCGGCATTGCCAATGCCCTGGTCGGCGCCTACATCTTCTTGCTGGTGCCCGAGTACCTGCTGCGCTTCGTCGCCTTCCTGATCACGCGCTGCGTCTACCGTTTTCGTGTTATCGGTGACGAGCACATCCCGACCGAGGGCGCGGCCATCATCGCGGCCAACCACGTCAGCTTCATCGATGCGGTGGTGTTGATGGCGGCCAGCCCACGGCCCATCCGCTTCGTCATGGACCACCGCATCTTCCAGGTGCCGGTGCTGGGCTGGTTGTTCAAACTGGCCAAGGCCATTCCCATCGCCCCGCAAGCCGAGCACCCGGCCATCTATGCCGCGGCCTTCGCCGCCGCCGACAAGGTGCTGGCCGAGGGCGATCTGCTCGGCATCTTCCCCGAGGGTGGCATCACCAAGGACGGCGAGCTGCAGCCCTTCAAGGGCGGCATCATGAAGATCCTGGCCAGCCGGCCCGTGCCCGTGGTGCCGGTGGCGCTGGGCAATTTATGGGGCTCCTACTTCTCGCGCGTGGAAGGCGGCACGGCCATGGTCAAGCCCTTTCGGCGTGGCCTGTTCAGCGCAGTGAGCTTGAGCGCCGGCCCGGCGGTGGCGGCGGCGCAGGTCAGCCCGGAGCTGCTGCGCGAGCGCGTGCTGGGCTTGCTGGGAAAGTAGCTGATCGAAGTGCCGGAGCGCTTGTAGAAGCCGCAGCGCTTGTGCGAAAGCCACAGGCGCGGATGCCCAAGCCACAAGCGTATGTGCCGATGCCCGATTCCGACCCGCGCTGGTACAAGCCCGTGATTCGAAATCCACTGGAGACGGTATGGCACTGAACAGAGGCACCTGGCTCAGATCGGCGTTGACTTTGCTTGTGGCGGCGCTGGCGCCCCTGGCCTGGCAGAGCGCGTTCGCGCAGACCTACCCCTCGCGCCCGGTACGCATCGTCGTGCCCTTCCCGCCCGGCGGCACGACCGATGTGGTGGCGCGCATCCTCGCCCAGCGCTTGACCGAGACCATGGGCCAGACCTTTGTGGTCGAAAACCGCGCCGGCGCGGCCGGCATGATCGGCGCCGACGTGGTGGCCAAGGCCGCACCCGATGGCCACACGCTGTTGATGCACAACATCAGCTTCCCGTTTGCGGCGGTGGCGGCCCAGCTGGCGGCGCGCTCGCCCTTCAATGTCGACACCGATCTCGCCGGCGTGTCGGTGGCGGTGAATGTGCCCTTCGTGCTCACCGCCCACCCCAGCGTTGCGGCCAGGAATTTGCGCGAGCTGGCCGAACTGCTGCAAAAGGACAAGACCCTGCAATACAACTACGGCTCGACCGGCCCGGGCTCGGCGATGAACGTGCTGGGCGAGGCCTTCAACCGCGATGCCAAGGTGGCGATGACGCACATCCCGTTCAAAGGCGCCGCACCCTTGAAGCAAGAGCTGCTGTCGGGCCGCATCCAGATCGGCGGCGACCAGTTGTCGTCCTCACTGGCCGAAATCAAGGCCGGCTCGATCAAGGCGCTGGCCACCTTCGGCGCCAAACGCATCGCCTCGCTGCCCGATCTGGCCACGGTGCGCGAGATGGGATTCCCGGGGCTGGAGGCCGAGGGCTGGAACGGCCTGTTCGCCCCGGCCAAAACACCGCGCGACATCATCGACCGCCTGCACCGCGAAGTGGCCGCCGCCGTGCGCCACGCCGACACCGCCAAGAAGCTGCTCGATCTGGGTGCCGAGCCTGTGGGCTCGACACCGGCCGAGCAAGACGCGGTGCTGCGCAAGCAGATGGAGCAGTTCCGGCCGATCATTGCGACGATCAAGTTCGAGTAGCGGCGGGCGCTCGCACCTCGCGTCGTGCGGGCGATGGTCGCGGCCGCCTTGGCGTGCGCTGTGAGCCACTGCGGCGCCATCGAGGTGTTGCCAGCGAAGCATGATCGGAGCGCTTGCCAGCGCTGTAGCGTGATCGGAGCGCTTGCCAGCGCTGTGGCGCCGGGCACAGAATCGGTGCGCACCGACTCAACCCCTACAGGAGCGGCACATGATCACGCACAAGGTCTCGGGCAATTCATCACTGACCATGGTTGCCGTGATGCTTACGGCGGCAGGCGTGTCCGGCCTGGCCGGTTGCGACAAGGGCCCTGACAGGACCCGTTTATCGACCCGTGGCGCGCACTTGCTGGCCGAACCGGTCGCGCTGCGTTGTCCGGCGCAGGGCTGCACGGTCAACATCACGGTGACTGATCCGGTGTCCCCTGCGACGCAGTGCGATGTCGTCGTCGACATGCCGGTGGTCTATGTCGATCATGGCAATCCAGTGATCACCTGGACCATCGACGCCGCAAGCGCGGGCCGAGGCTATCGACTGGACGACGTTGTGGCAGGAAAGCGGGCGATTCACTTCCCGTCCAATCACGAACATGACAAGACCTTGCCTGATGCGGAGCAGCCCAAGGACAAGCAGTTCATTGAGCCTGCAGCGGAGACGGCCGACACATCCTTCAGCTGGAAGGCGAAGAAGGTGAAGTTCAAGCTGTTCACCTACGAGATCAGCGTCAAGCACATGAGCAACGGTGTGAAGTGCGTGCTCGACCCGGTGATCATCAACAAGAGCTGATGCCACTGGTGGGTGCCGCAGCGCCCACCCCCACACCGCACTGCGGGGGGTCAGCGCCCAGCCCCTGCTGTGCCATCAGCCTGCGGCTGCGGCACAGGGCCCGGCCCAGTTCGGACTCGTCCGAGCACCCGACCTGTGCGGCCAAGGCGCTGGCCCGTGCCAAGACCGCGTGCGCAGAGGACACCGCGCCACGAATGCACTGCGCTTCGGCCAGACCGCACAGCAACAAGGCCAGGCTGGCCGCGTCGCCTTGGGCCAACAACAGCCGCTCGCCTTCGTGCAACAAGGCCAAGCCTTCACCCGTGCGACCCTGGCGCGCCTGCAACAGCCCAAGGTAGCCGCGAATCTGCGCCTCCGTGCGCTTGTCACCCAGACTCTGGGCGATGGCCAGCGCGCGCTCGTGGTGGGCCACCGCGGGCTCGGCCCGGCCGAGCGCCTCAGTCGCAATTCCCAGGTTGCATTCGACCAGGCATTCGAGCCGCCGATGCCCCATCTCCTTGGCGATGCGCAAGGCCAAGCCGTACTGCTGCAAGGCTTCATCGTGCTCGCCCAGCATCTGCTGCACCACGCCCAGGTTGCAGCGAGCGTTGCCCTCCCACAGCCGGTCTCCGGTGCTGCAGGCCAGGTGCATGGCCTGCGCGTAGTGGCCGCTCGCCTGCGTCAGCTCGCCCAGCGCAAAGTCCAAACCACCCAGATTGCCCAGCAGCCCACCTTCCCAGCGTCTGTCCTGCACGGCGCGTGCTCGCGCCACCGCAGTCTCGAAGTGTTGGCGGGCTTCGGTCATGCGGCCCAAGTCGTTGGCCAGTGCACCCAAAGCATTCAGCGCCTTGCACTCCAGCAGCGCGTCCGATGTCTGCTGTGCCAACAGCAACGCGCGATCGAGATGCGCCTTGGCCTCGGACACCTTGCCTTCGGTGGTGAGCTGTTCGCCCAGCGCGCACAGCAAGTGCACCAATCGCGGCGCGTCTGCCGCCACTTCGGCATGTTGCAGACCGCGATGAAAGCTCGCGCGCGCGACCTCGGGCAGGCCGGCGGCGTCGGCAGCACAGCCGGCCACCCACTCCAGCGTGGCCCTCTGGCCGGCGTTGAGGGCTGGCAGGCTGCGCGCTTGCTCAGCCAGTGGCAGTGCCGCTCGGCATGGGCCGCGCAGGCGAAGCGCAGCCCAGGCGCCGGCCAGGGCCCGAATGGCTTCGGCGCTCGCCCCGTGTGCTGTGGCGCGCCGACAAGCGCTGCACAGGTTGTCAATTTCCATGCCCGCGCCGGCGCCCGCTTGGGCCTCAGTCAGGCCAGCAAAGTAGCGCCAGTGCCGGGCCTGGGCATCTGCCAGGGCTTGCGGTCCGCTGCGCGGGAATCGGTCCGGCGCAGCGAGGTGTTGCGCGGCGTATTCGCGCACGCTCACCAGCTGGTCGAAGCGGTCATTGGCAACAGCACGCAGCAGAGATTTCTGCAGCAGCGCCTGCACCACATTCACAACCCAGGGGGCACTGCCGCAGGCTGCCAGGTCGAGCACCTGCTCGGCCGCGGCCAGGCTGAATCCGCCATCGAATACCGACAGTTGTGCCAGCGCAGCGCGCTCGAATGGCGCCAGCAGCTCCCACGACCAATCCAGCGTGGCGCGCAAGGTAGCCTGGCGGTCGCGCCGCTGCCCGGTGCTGGCCAACAAGCGAAATCGATCATCCATGCGCGCCAGCAAGGCGCGAGGCGGCATCACCGGCACGCGCGCCGCGGCCAGCTCGATGGCCAGAGGCAAGCCGTCGAGCAACTGCACCAGGGGCGTGATCGCGGCTTGGTCATCGGCATTGGGCGTGAAGCCCGCGTCGGCGGCCACCGCGCGCTGCAGGAACAGTGAGTGCGCATCGCCCGGTGTCAGCGGCGCCAAGGCCAACACAGCCTCGCCCGCGATGCCCAGCACCTCGCGTGTGGTGACGATGATGTGCAGCTGCGGCGCGCGCGCCAGCCACTGCCCGACAGTCGCCTCGGCATGTCGCGACAACTGCTCGAAGTTGTCAAGGATCAGCAGGCAAGGCCCGCGTCCGGCCAGTGCATGGCCAATCTGTACTGTGGCGTCGCCTGCGTTCAGTGTCAGTGCCAGCCCCTGCGCCACCGCCTGCAGCAGGCCGTCGAGCTCGCGCGCCGCCGCCAAATCACAGAACCAGGCGCCGCCAGCAAAGTCGCCCAGCCAGCTCCAAGCGAATCGACACGCCAGGCGTGTCTTGCCTATGCCACCGGGACCGAGCACGGTGATCAAGCGCTCGCCGCGCAGGGCGCGCTGGGCCAAATCCTGCAGCGCCGTATGTCGCCCGACAAAAGCATCGCGTTCGGCCGGCAGGGTGTGGCGAAGCTCCCTCAATGGCAGCCAATGGTCGCCGTGGCGCAGCACGCGGTAGACCTTGTCGCCATCGGGCGGGGCCATGAAGGGCCCGTCGGCGTTGCCAATCTCGAACAACTCGAGCGGCTCATACAGCCCCTTGATGCGCCAATGCCCGTGGCTGAGCTGACGCTGCACCGTCTGGCCCAGAGCCCGCCGTGCGGCGTCGCTCATCAGCGTCTGGCCACCGCGCGCCACCGACATGATGCGCGCTGTTGTCGGCTTGGTCAGCCCTTCCACGTCGATCGGTTTGGCACCGCGCGCGATGTCCTCGCTGGGGTTGCTGCGCAACATCAATGGCCCGACGTGCAGACCTGCGCGTGCCTGCAATGGGGGCTGCAGGCTCGCCAATGCTTCGTGATAGGACAGTGCAAAACTGACGGCATCGGCGGCAGTCTCGAACAGCAGCAAGAAGCCGTCGCTCTTGTCGATCTCCAGGCCGCGCCACACCTGCAGCAGGTCGCGGGCCAATCGGTCATGGGCCTGCCAGAGCACGGCCGTTGCCGTGTCGCCCAGCACCTCGTTCACACGCGTGCTGTCGACGACATCGGTCTGTAGCAGGACAGCCTCAGTGACGGCAGTCAGCGCACCCATCACACCACTCCCTCGATGGCCCTGGCCCGCCAGGCCGCCGTGACGCCATCGGGACTGCGGCGCAAGGCACGGCCACTCTAGCCCAACTTGTCCACCACAGAACAGCGCGTCAGCCTTGACGGCATGTACTGTCCAGGCGCGCGCAGCGGCGTCAACCGCAGAGCACGCATGCGTTTGACTCATACTGCATCGCGTTCAAAGATAAAGAAGTGGTCCACTTGAATCCGGTCATCGATTGAGCTAGAGCCGGATCGGCATCGAGGTTGACGAGGCCCTTGGTGGGGGCCCGTTAGACGGCGTCGAGATTGGCGACGACGTGATTGCCGAAGCAGTCCTCACGCAGCGAGTCCCAGAGATGCTCAGCCAGGTTCAACTCCGGGCTGTAGGGAGGCAGGTTAATCAGACGCATGTTCGCCGGCACGGTCAGTTCGCTGGCCACTCGGCGTACCGTGCGCCGGAGTTTTTTAAAGGCGGCCTGCGCTGCGGCGTCCGCCTTTGGGTGCTTGGGGCGCGGGACCACCTTGCGCTAACCATGCCGATCCAGCAGCCGGTAGATCGTCTACGGCGCCACGGTCTTGCCCAATTGCTCCTGGTGGGCCCGCTGAATCTCCGCCACAGTCAGCATGCCGCCGGCCTGGGCGCGCTCTACGAACGGCAGCAGAAGCTCTTGCTCCTGCTCAGGGGTGAGGTGCTGGTGGCGTCTGCCGCCGCAGCCACGCAGATTGAAGATCGCGTCGCCTTCCTCGGCCCAGCGCGAGTGCAGGGCATGCACAGTCGCCGTTGACCAGCCCAAGAGCTGCGCGATCTTTCCCGCTGAACTGCCCCAAGCATCACACCATAGGCCGCGACAAATACACCCCCTCGCGCCCAACGATGGGCGCGCGCGTGGGCATGAGGATCGTGCAGTCGTCGCACAGCGCGCGAATCTCCTCGGTGCCATCGGTGGCGATGAGCTCGCCCTTGGCGAAGGTCTCGAAGCCGATCACCGGCCGGGTGAATTTGAACCCAGGCGTGGTCACCATGCAGGTTTTCAGCAGCTCGAAGCGTCGCTGCGCTTGTTTGTTATCTGCGGCCGGCGCCGCTTCAAACTTACCGCGCTCGATCAAACCAAAGTGGGCGATGAAATCCAGCGCCACTTCGATCGCCAGATCGCTGGTGGCGCGCAAGAAGTGCTGGCCGCACTCCACCACCATCGCCGCGCCTGTGTGGCCTGGCGTGCCGTGCCGCCCAAAATGGATCAGCGGCGTGCCCGAGCCCAGGCCCTGCGGCATCACCAGGTGCACGTTGGGGCGGCCAATGGCCAGGGCCACCGCACCATTGCGCGGCCACTGCGGGTACACCCAAAACGGCTGCACGGCCTGGCTGGTGGAGTGGATGTCGAGGATGTGGTCTGCTGCCTCGACCACCGGGCGCAGTTCGCGGGCGCGCTTGAATTCGGGCCCACCCTCGGTGCCATCGAGCCTGTCACGCGCCCAGATGCGGTTCAGGTTGTGCTCGATCTGGCGGCTCTCGAAGGGCCTGGCCTGATCGAAGCTTTCGTAGGCGGCGACATTGGCAAAGCTGATGGTCAGGGTGCCGATGCGCGGGCGCAGGCCGGTGTCGAGCAGGTGCGTGGCGGCGGTCATGCCGCAAAACTCATTGCCATGGGTCAGGGCATTGATCAGCACATGCGGGCCGGGCCGGCCGGACTCAAATCGGTGCACGTAATCGACACCGGTGTTGCCCGCTTTGTAGGCCGATAAATCGCGCGGCAGCACTTCGAATTTCAGCTCGGTCATGGGGGCTCCTGTGGGCTGGGGAACGGTCTGGGGAACGGGCTGGGAAATGTAGCGCCCGCCGCGTGTGCTGCCGGCCATCCAGGACTGCGGCAAGCCCGCCAAGCAGTGCATCCGCACCCCTAGCTTGCCGGCCCGCAAAGTGCGCAGCACGCGTAGAGTGAAAGCGCCACTTAGGAGACGATCATGAAGGCCTTTGCTTCACGCCGCGCGCTCGTCATGGGCCTGCTGGGCGCCGCCGAGATCACCCTGCCCGTGCAGGCCTGGGCCCTGTGCGCCTCGCCCAAGGAATCGGGCCGCTGGCACAACACCAATGCCACGGGCGAGCCGGCCTACATCGACATCAAGATGGTGGATTGCGGTGATCAAGTGCTCAACGGCGTGCAAACCA
Source organism: Ideonella sp. (assembly GCA_043720415.1). Taxonomy (GTDB): domain Bacteria; phylum Pseudomonadota; class Gammaproteobacteria; order Burkholderiales; family Burkholderiaceae_C; genus Pseudaquabacterium. The sequence goes on along the minus strand of JAYSSS010000145.1, from coordinate 22,338 downwards.
AAACGCGTTACTCACTGAAGGTCTGGGTCAAGCAATCCAGCGGCAAGTACTACGGCCGGCCGACGGTGAGCGCCGCCTACCGCACGTCCAAGGGCGTGAAATGGCTTTACGGCCGGGTGGTGACCGGCGGCTATGAAGACCAGATGTGGATGCGTGCGGTGGATCGCGACGGCAAGCCGCATCTGCATGTGCTGATCAAGCACCAGTCGCTCGACAGCAAGCCGAGTTCGACTTCCGAGTATTGGTACAGCCGCTGAGGGCGGTGGCGACCGGCCGGGTCGGCCTCAGCCGCCAAAGAACGCCGGCCGCCAGGCATAGCCCGAGCGCGTCACCAGGGCGCACAACATCGGCACCACGCGGTCGTCCAGGGCCAAGGCGCCGTCGGCCGCAGGGATGCGGGCCAGCGGCCCCTCAAACTGAATCGCCAGGCGCGCCAGCTTGGCCTCATCGATCAAGCGGGTTTGCACGGCGCGTGACCACACCAGGCTGGCATCGGGCGTGGTGGGCGCATAACGCAGCGCGCCCGTCGGCCGCATATTCGCTTCTTCTTCCGTGACCGGCGCTGTGGCCTGGGCGGTGATGTGCTCGCGCACCCGCACCTGTGCGCCGCGCTCGTCGATGGTGAGCAGCAGGCGGTGGCTGCGCGCGCCCTGTTCGGTGGCCACGGTGCAGTGCACGATCAAGTGCTCGGCGCTGTCCTGGGTGATGCGCACACCGGGCCAGGTGGTGATGGCCCCCAGGCGCTGCACCAGCACATCGGCGCCTACGGGGGCGCGGCCCGCGGCTGCCGCCACGCGGGTGAGACGCGTGCCCGCCAGCATCAGCACGGCCAGGAAGGCCAGCACATGCACCACCGTCAGGCCCAGCGACAGCGGCCAGGCCAGCTCGGCCCAGAACAGCAGCAGCACGGGCGGCATCGTCAGGCTGGCCAGGTTTTCGGCGACGCGCTGTTTGCGCTCATCGGCCGGGCGCAGCGCCATCCACAGGCCCGCGGCCAGGGGCAAGGCGCAAATGGCCATGGCCAGGCTGCTTTGCTCGGCCCTGGGCAGCAAGGCCCACACAGCCGCGCCGAACAAGGCCAGGTAGACGCACATCAGCATGGAAATGCCTTGCTCGGTGGCGCTTGGCAGGCTGGGTGACTCCGGGCCTGGGCTGGGCGGTGTGGGCAGGGTGGGCATGGTGGCGGGCTCGGTGAAGGGCTGGATGTCGCTGGGCGGGGCATTGCCCTTGGCGGGCAGCTCGGCGCGAAGATCGATGAGCAGCATCGATGAGCAGCACTTTGCGCGCGCCGGGTATCAACGCCGTTTCACCGGGTCTTGCCACAGGTAGCAAATGTTTCGCCATCGCCCGATGCGCCTGGCCGCTGCGCCCCGGGCCCCTACGGCCGCGGCCCTACAAGGTCGGCGCTGCCCAACAAAACCGGCGCTGCCCAACAAAACCGGTGCCGGCCTACAGGATGTGCAAACCGCCATCCACCATCAGCGTGGTGCCGGTGATGTAGGAGGCCTCGTCCGAGGCCAGCCAGAGGATGGGGTTGGCGATCTCTTCCGGGGCGGCCCAGCGGCCGATGAGCGAGGTGCTGTCGCGCTGGGTCTTGAGCAGCTCGACATCCTTGCCCGCGGCCTGGGCGCGGTCGATGTGGAAATCCGTCAGGGTCGAGCCCGGGCAGACGGCATTGACGCGCACACCATGGCCCACCTCTTCAAAGGCCAGGGTGCGGGTCATCGCCAGCAGCGCGGCCTTGGTGGCGTCGTACAGGCCCATGCCCTTGCGGCCGGCCACGGCGTAGCAGCTGGAGACGTTGACGATGGCCGCACCGCGGCGCCTTTGCTCGCCGTCGGTCGCACCCAGCGCCTCGGCCGCAGCCTCGGCCCCCGCCCGGCGCAGCGCCGGCAGCGCCGCCTTGCAGTAGTTGGCCGCGCCCAGGATGTTGACGCCGACCATGGCCTGCCACTCGTCGCTGCTGGCCATGGCCAGCGGGCTGTAGTTGCGCATGGCGGCGTTGTTCACCAGCACGTCAAGCCGGCCAAAGGCGGCGATGGCACGGGCCACGGCACGCAGGGCGGCGGCCTCGTTGGCGACATCGGCGGTGAGCTCCAGCAGCCTGGCCTCGGGCTGGGCCTGCAGGATGGCCGCGCTGGTGCGGGCCAGGGCGCGCGCGTCGGCGTCCACCAGCACCACGGCCGCGCCCTCGGCGCAAAAGCGCTGGGCCGTGGCCGCGCCGATGCCGGCGCCGCCGCCGGTGATCAGCGCCACCTTGCCGGCCAGGCGGGCGGGGCGGGCGATTGAAGTGGCGTTGCCGGAAGTCATGAATCCATTCGCTCAGATAACGCAATAGGTGGGCGTCTTGAAAATCGCCTCAGACCCTCACTCCGCCTTCGCCCCGGTGTCCTTGATCACCTTGCCCCACAGCGGGATCTCTTTCTGGATCCAGTCGGCAAAGTGCTGTGGTGTGCCGGCCACCAGCTCGGCATCGAGCTGATCGACCTTGGCGCGCACCTCGGGCTGGTTGAGGATGCGCACGATCTCGCGGTGGTAGCGGTCGATGATGGGCTTGGGCGTGCCCGCCGCGGCCAGCACGCCGATCCAGGTCATGGCCACCAGGCCGGGGAAGCCCTGCTCGATCATGGTCGGCACCTGCGGCGCCGAGGCGATGCGCTTGTCGCCGGTGGAGGCCAGCAGCTTCAGCCGCCCGTCCTTGACGAACTGCGCGACATTGCCCGGCACAAAAAACGCCGCCTGCACCTGGCCGCCCAGCAGATCGGCCACCGCCGGCGCCGCGCCCTTGTAGGGCACATGGGTGACATCGATCTTGGCGGCGGTCTTGAGCATCTCCATCGTCAAATGCGAGGCGCTGCCCACCGAGACCGAGCCATAGGCCAGCTTCTGCGTCTTGGCCAGAGCCACGAACTCGGCGACGTTCTTCGCCGCCACGCTGGGGTGCACCACCAGGAACTGCGGCGCGGTCACCATCAGCGTGATCGGTGCCAGGTCTTTCACCGGGTCGTACGGCAGCTTGGCGTACAGGTTCTGATTGATCACCAGTGGGCCGTTGAAGCCGATGAGCAGCGTGTGGCCATCGGGCGCTGACTTGGCCACGTCGTTGGCGCCGAGCGTGCCGCCGGCGCCGCCCTTGTTCTCGACGATCACCGTCTGGCCCAGGGCCTTTTGCAGCTCGGGCGCGATCAGCCGGGCCATGACGTCGTTGGTGCTGCCGACGATGGGCACGACGATGCGCACCTGCTTGGTGGGCGCCCACTCCTGGGCCCAGCTCGGCGAACCTAACCCACCAGACAAGCCCACGGCGATCATCAGGGCGCGACGCGAAAAGCGAGGGGTCATGGGGCTGTCCTTTAGGCATGGTCGATGGTGATGACCGCCAGTGTCCCACCACTCCCAGGCCTGCCGAAGCTGCCCCCCGCGCCCGGTGGGCGCGTCCACCACTCACGCCCGGTGGCTGGCCGCCGCCGGCAGCGGCTCGGGCCGCACGCGCAGCGCCCACAGCACCCCGGCCACCAGCAGCGCGATGCCGGCGGCAGTGATCGGCGCCGGCCACTGGCCGCGCAGCATGAAGGCGTAGGCCAGGGCGGCGAGTGTCTCGAAGACGATCAACTGCCCGACCATGGCGGTGGGCAGGCGCTGGCTGGCCTCGTTCCAGCACAGCGTGCCCAGCCAAGAGGCCAGCAGGCCGATGGCAAACATCAGCGCCAAGAACACCTGCGGCCGGGGGCCGAAGGGCAGCGCAAAGGGCGGTGCCACGCCGGGCGTGCCGGCGGCCGGCCCGGTGCTGTAGGCGCTGTAGAGGCAATACGCAAAGTAGCCCAGCAGCGCCATCGGCAGCGTGGCCACGCCCTGCGCCGTGGCCCAGGCGCGCGGGCTGCGATCGGGGTGGGCGCGCAGCCAGTCGGCGTTGCGCAGCGGGTACCAGGTCCAGCACACCACAGCGCCCAGCGCCAACAATCCGCCCGTCGCATAACGCGCTATGAGCGCGTCATGCGCCGAGCCCGAAGTCGCATGCAGTTGTGCCAGCTCCACATGGTTGACGCAGGCAATGCCGGCCGCGATCACGGCCAGCGAGGGCAGCAACTTCAGCCACGGCAGCCGGCCATCGCGCGCGCCATCGCGCAGGTTCGAGCAGATCGCAATCACCACCGGCAGCGTGCCAATCACCATGGTCGGCAGCGGCGCGCCGGCATGTTGAATGGCGCTGGCCAGGAAGAGGTAATAGACGATGTTGCCGATCAAACCCAGCCAGGCCGCATCCACCCAATCGGCGCGTGTGAACTGCACCAACACCCGCCGATCAGCCCAGGCCAGCGGCAGCGCGATCAGCCCGAAGGCGACGTAGCGGCCAAAGCTTTGCAGCGCCGCCGGGTAGTCGGGCAGCAGCAGCGGCGCGATGAACACCAGGCCCCATAACAGGCCGGCAGCCAGGGCGAAGGCGGTGCCGCTGAGGTGGCGGATGGGCAGCATCAGGGCGGCGTGGCGGCGGCGCCGCTGGCCGCGTCATCCAGGCCATCGAAGACCTCGGCCATGGCCAGATGCAAATCGATGCTGGCCAGGTGAAGTTGGGCGGCGGCCGTCTGGTCATGCAGCTCGAACAGGCCACGCTCGTTGCGCCGAAAGACCTCGACGCTGCGTGTTTCCGGATCGACCAGAACGTACTCCTGCAGCGTCTCGATTTGGCGATAGGCGGTGAACTTCAGGCTGCGGTCGAAGACTTCGGTACTGGGCGAGAGCACTTCGATGATCAGCAGGGGGCGATGAAACACCATTTCCGTTCTTAGGTCGGCGGCATCGCAAGTGACGAAGACGTCCGGGTAGAAGATGGCATCGCCTGAGATCTGCACCTTCACACTCTCTGTGAACGCCCTGCAGGGACCGCCTTTAAGGTGCGACTTCAGTGACGCGAAGAGATTTCCACCTATCAGGGCATGTACGCGACGCACGCCAACCATGGCGAAGACTTCACCGCGATAGAACTCGTTCTTGGCAGGCTGCTGGTTTTCCCAAACCAGGTAGTCTTCAAGCGAAAGCTGTTGTGCAGGCAAGGCCATGTTCGGCTCCAAGCGGGCGTGGGCGCGCCTTGAGTTTAGTGGCGGCGGCACCCGGCTTTCAACGGTGCGCACCGCCACCCCCCTCACTCCATCCGCAACAACTCCCGCAGCTCCGCCGCCCGCACCGGCGCTGCGCTGTCCTGGCCTTCCAGGATGCCATCGGCCAGACTGCGCTTGTCGCGGTGCAGCAGCACGATGCGCTCCTCAATCGAGCCGGCGGTGACCAGGCGGTAGACGGTGACCGGCCGCTGCTGGCCGATGCGGTGGGCGCGGCCCATGGCCTGGTCTTCGGCGGCGGGGTTCCACCAGGGGTCGACGATCAGCACGTAGTCGGCGGCGGTGAGGTTCAGGCCAAAGCCGCCGGCCTTCAGGCTGATCAAGAACAGATCGCCCTGGCCGGCCTGGAAGGCGGCCACGCGCTTGCTGCGCTCGGCCATGGGCGTGCTGCCGTCGAGGTATTGGTAGGCGATGCCGGCGCTTTGCAGGCGCTCGCCCAGGAGCTTCAAGAAATCGGTGAACTGGCTGAACACCAGGGCCTTGTGGCGGCCGGCCACCAGCTCGATGGCGAGCTGCTCGAATTCGGCCGCCTTGGCGCCAACCAGGCCCAGCTCGGGCGAGACCAGGCGTGGATCGCAGGCCGCGCGGCGCAGGCGTGTGAGCTCGGCCAGCACATGAAAACTGGCCTGGCCCTCTGTCGTATCGATTGACAGGTTAGCCACGCGCTCAATCGCGCTACGGCGCATGGCCTCCAGGAAGCTGCGCTCCTCGGGGCCGGGCTCGATGCGGTGGATGATTTCGGTGCGCGGCGGCAAATCGGGCAGCACCTGGGCCTTGGTGCGGCGCAGCAAGAAGGGCGAGACCAGGCGGCGCAGGCGCATGCGCGTGGCCTCGTCGCGCTCGCGCTCGATCGCGCTGGCAAAGCGGTCATTGAATTGCTGGCTGCTGCCCAAGAGGCCGGGGTTGAGCAAATTCATGATCGACCACAGGTCGCCCAAGCGGTTTTCCACCGGCGTGCCGGTGAGTGCGAGCTTGAAGCCGGCGTTCAAAGTGGCCACTGACTTGGCGCGTTTGGTGGCCGCGTTTTTCAAGGCCTGGGCTTCATCCAGCACCAGGGTGGCCCACTCGACCTTGGCAAAGGCCTCGTCGTCGATTTGCGCCAGGCTGTAAGAGGCGATCAGCAGATCGTTGGGCCCGGCGCCGGCCAGCATCTCGGCGCGGTCGCCCTCGCCGTAGAGGCGCACGTTCAGCCCAGGCGCAAAGCGCTCGGTCTCGGCCAGCCAGTTGCCGCACACCGAGGTCGGCGCGATCACCAGTTGCGGCCCGCCGGCGGCGCGCGCCAGCAGCAGGGCCAGGGTCTGCACGGTTTTTCCCAAGCCCATGTCATCGGCCAGGCAAGCGCCCAGCCCGGCGTGGGCTAACCGTGCCATCCAGGCGTAGCCCTCGGCCTGGTAGCTGCGCAGCTCGGCCTGCAGGGCCGCGGGCACCAGGGGCTGCAGCTCGGCGGCTTCGTCCAGCAGCTTCAGGCGCTTGGCCCAGGCCTTGTCGCCAACCAGGCCGCTGCCCTCCAGGGTTTCGGCCAGCCAGGCAGCGGCGGCGGCGGGCAGCTTCAAGCCCTTTTTGTCGATCTGGCCCAGGGCGCGCAGGTCGGCCAGTTGCTGGCGCAATTGCTCGGTCAGCGCCAGGTACTCGCCGTCGCCCAGGGCGACGAAGCGGCCGCTGCGCGACTCGCTGGCCAGTTGCATCAGGCGCTGCAGCCCCAGCACGCGGCCCTCATCGACACGCAGCTCACCATCGATGGCAAACCAGTCGGCGCCGCTCGACACCGACACCTGCAGCGCCTTGGGCGCCATGCCAATCACCCGCACCGATTTGCCGCGCGGCCAGTCCACGCCGGCAATGGCCGCGAGTTGCGGCAGCTTTTCCACCGCCGCCAGGGCTTCTTCGGGGTCGTCCAGGCGCCAGTGCGCTTCGCCTTGGTCGTTGCCGGCCAAAAAGGGCAGGGCTTCAAGAACGGCGTCGAGGTGCTGCAATTCGACCGCCAGCTCACGCTCGGTGGATAGCCCCAGGCCTTCGTGCAGCGTCATCAGGCGCGAGCGCCCGCGTCCGGGCGCCAGCATCGGCCCAAAGTGGCCAAAGGGCTGCACCAGCAGGCGCAGTTGCAGGCCATCGCCGTTGGGGCTGAGCTGCGCACGCAGGCGCGACTCAGTGGACACCGCCTGGCCGGCATCGGCATCGCTGTGCAACTGGAAGTGCCCCGCCAGCACCTTGAGCGCGGCGTCGAGCTCGGCCTTGGCATCCACCGGCACCGACCAGGTCTTGGCCACCAGCTCGGCCACGCGACGCTGCGCCGGGCTGATGCGCACCAGGCGCGCCTGGTCGGCGCCATCGCGCAAGACACGCAGGCTGTTGCGGCGCTCGGCCTCGCTGCTGGCGTCGGTGCTGGTGAAGCGCGTGCCGGCCTCGGCCTCGCGCCTGGCCAGCAAGGCATCGGCCAGATGGAAGACAAAGCTCTCGCTGCCATCGGCCTCGTTCTTGCGGCGCTGCACATCGAGCACGGGCAGGGCCTCGCGCAACTCGACCGGCTGATCGGGCGCATCGGCAAACTGCACGTTCGGGTGGCCGACGAGGGCGATGGTCGCGCTCGTCACATCGATGGCCAATTGCGAGGGCGACCAGCGGCAGGCATCGATGCAGCGCGCCACGGCAGCGTCGCGCACATCCAGCCGGGTGCTCTTTTTCACTTTGGACAGGCTCACCGCCTTGGCCTTGCCCGGGCCGCGCACGCCGGCTGAGCGCTCCATGGGCTCGACCTCGATGACGCGGCCTTCGGTGTCGAGCGTGAGCTGCCAGATCAGGGTGACGGGCTCGGCCGCCACCTGGGCTGCACCCGCCGTGGGGCCCAGCGCCTCAATCGCCGCCAGCGCATCGCGCCAGGCTTCGCGGGCCTCACCGTAAAACGACACCGGCCAGGGCTCGCCGTCGCCCGCCTCTCTGGGCGCGACCGCCAGCCCCAGGCGGGCGCAGGCCTGGCGCACCAGATCGGCCTTCCAGGGCTTGCCGGCCTCGTGCATGGCGCGGACCACTTCGGCACAGCTGATGGCATCCCAGCCCTCGGCGGCATGGCCCAGCCAGGCGGCCAGGATGAGCTGGTGGGCGTTGTGCTCGAACTCGGTCTCGGGTTGCTGCCACAGGCGCTGGCGCGCGAAGGCCGGCGCCTGCAGAGCCTCATCACCCAGGCGCACGGCCGCGGCATGGGCCCACAGGCCCCAGTAGCTGCGCGCCAGCGGCTTGCGTGAGCCCGATTCGGCAATGCAGAACTTTTGCGCCACACCCCAGGCCGCCGGCGTGGGCTGGGCCAATAGGGCCAGCACATGCCACTGCGACAGGCTGGTGCTGGCCATGCCACGGCGCACCCCCAGCGCCTTGGTGGCTTCCTTCAGCGCCGGCGCAAAGGCCAGGCTGGCCTCGGGCCAGCGCCCGGCGTGGGCCAGCAGGGCGGCGCGCGTCAACTGCACCGAGGCGCCACTGAGGCCATCCATGGCGGCCTGCGCGCCGGTGGCATCGCCGCGGTTCAGGCGCATCTCGGCCAGGGCCAGGCGCAGGTGGGCCGGCAGGTCAGTGGGCGCGCGCTGCATTTGCCCATCCACCCAGGCCATCAGCTCGCGCCACAGCGGCGCGTCCATGTTGAAGTTGCTGACAAAGGATTGCAGCAAGGCGGTGCGCAGCTCGGCGTCCATGCGCTCAAACAGCGTCGGCAGGAAGGGCGAGTTCAGGGCCTGCGCGATGACCTCGGCGCTGGCCGCGGGCCCGAGCACGCGCCGCGACACCTGGCGAAAGGTCTCCAGCCCCATGCCGCCATAGACCACCAGGCGCGCAAAGGCCACCATCTCGCGCGGGTGGCGGTAGCTGGGCATGGGCGGCTCGGCGCCGTGGTGGCCGTAGGTGGCCGCGCCGCGCGCCCAGGCGCGCCACAGTTCACCGCCGCCGGGGGCGCCGAGCAAGGCCTCGTAGCGGCTGTCGCGCACGGCTTCGGGCACCTCGGGGCCGGCGTAATCGCTGTCGGCCACGCGGCCGGCTTGGCGCAGCGCGGCCAGGGCCACGTCGACATCGGCGGGGGTGAAGTACACGCCGCGGGCGAGCTGGGTTTCGCGGGCGCGCAGGTAGTGGTGGACCCAGGTCTTGCCACGTGGGCAGCCGGCCACGCACAGGGCATCGAACACGGCCTCGATGTCGGCGGCGTCAAGGCCGGCCAGGGCGGTGGCGCGGGCCACGCTTTCGGCGCTTTGGAGCGCGGCATTGGCCACCGCTTGCTCGATGGCGCTGGGCGCGCCCAGGCGCCGCAGGGTGCGGATGTCGACCGATTCGCCATGCAGGTTGACGTATTCCGGCGACTGCGGCGCTGTCGCTGGGGGCTTGGGAAATTTGGCCATGTCGGCAGGTGTACAGGGGCTGTCGCAGCAGCGGGTGCCGCAGGGGGTGTGGCGGGGGGCGGACGGGGTCGCCGTGTCGGCAGCGGTCGGGGATTATCGGTAGGGCGTTTGTCCTAGCCGCGGCACGGCCCGCATCGCGCTAGGCTTGGGCCATGACCTACCTGCTTGCACTCGACCAGGGCACCTCCAGCTCGCGCAGCATCGTCTTCGATGAAGATGGCTCCATCGTCGCCATGGCGCAGCGTGAATTCCGCCAGATCTACCCGCAGCCCGGCTGGGTGGAACATGACCCGCAAGAGATCTGGCAAAGCCAGCTCGCCACCGCCCAAGAGGCCATCGCCCGCGCCGGCCTAACGGCCAAAGACATCGGCGCCATCGGCATCACCAACCAGCGCGAGACCACGGTGATGTGGAACCGCCGCACGGGTGAGCCCATCCACAACGCCATCGTCTGGCAGGACCGCCGCGGCGAGCCGCTGTGCGCGCAACTGCGCAGCCAGGGCCATGCGCCCGAGATCCAGCGCAGCACCGGCCTGGTGGTGGATTCCTACTTTTCGGCCACCAAGATCCGCTGGCTGCTCGATCACTTGAGCGGCGCGCACATCCTGGCCGCGCGTGGCGAGCTGGCCTTTGGCACCATCGACGCCTGGCTGCTTTACAAGCTCACTGGCGGGCGCGTGCACGCCACCGATGTCAGCAATGCCTCGCGCACCATGCTGTTTGACATCCGCCACAACGCCTGGGATCCGCAGTTGCTCAAGCTGCTGCATGTGCCGGACAGCGTGCTGCCCCAGGTGCAGCCCTCAAGCCATGTCTATGGTGAATGTGACGCGTCCATTTTGGGCGCGGCCATTCCGATTGCTGGCATGGCGGGCGACCAGCAAAGTGCCCTCTTCGGCCAGGCCTGCTTCAAGGCCGGTCTGGCGAAGAACACCTATGGCACGGGCTGCTTCATGTTGATGCACACCGGGGCTGATTTTCAATCCTCTGGCAACGGCTTGCTCACCACCAGCGCGGCGCAGACCAATGCCACGCCACAGTTCGCGCTGGAGGGCAGTGTGTTCATCGGCGGCGCCGTGGTGCAGTGGCTGCGCGATGGCCTCAAGGCCATCAGCGCCAGCAGCGAGGTGCAGGCCCTGGCCGAGAGCGTGCCCGATGCCGGTGGCGTGAGGTTTGTGCCGGCCTTCACCGGCCTGGGCGCGCCCTACTGGGACGCCAATGCGCGCGGCGCCATCCTTGGCCTGAGCCGCGGCACGAGCCTGGCCCACATGGCCCGCGCGGCGCTGGAGAGCATCGCCTTCCAGAGCGCGGCGCTGCTGCAGGCCATGGCGCGCGACGCGCAGGCCAACGGCGGCGCCGCGGTCACCGAGCTGCGCGTGGACGGCGGCGCCTGCGTGAACGATTTGCTGATGCAGTTCCAGGCCGATCTGCTGGGCATCCCGGTCGTGCGCCCGCAGGTGATCGAAACCACCGCCCTGGGCGCGGCCTACCTGGCGGGGTTGGCCACGGGCGTGTACCGCGGCCTCGATGAGCTGGCCGCGCAGTGGCGTGTGCAGCGGCGTTTCGAGCCGGCAATGCCGCGCGCGCAGGCGGCCGAGCGCATGCAGCTTTGGGAGCACGCGGTGCGCCAGGCGCGGGCTGCTTGAAGTGCAGCCGGCCCGCGCGGCACGCGCTGGGCTTAGCGGCACGCGCTGGGCTTAGCGGCGCGCGCTGCCGGCGAGCCAGGCCCAAGCCCGCCAGGGCCAGTGCGGCGGCGTCAAGCCGCAGTCAGCTCGTCGATGCACTCGATCAAGGACAGAGCCGCCATCGGGTGGATCTGCGACGGTTCACCCGCCGTTGCGCGCCGCGACCGGCACGCGCCGGCTTCGCCGATCCACAGGCCGCCATGGGCGATGCGCTTGAGCAGCAGGCGCACGCCGCAAAAGCTGATGTGCGCCGGGCCATCGCTGTCCTGCAAAGCATCAGCGTGGGCCAGCAAGCGACGGGCGAGCAAGTGCTCGCCGTTGAGGGTTTGATGCGGATTGATCATGTTGGGCTGCTGTGGATGTGGTGCCTGGCATCGCGGGTGTGCGGCCTGACTGCGGGTAGGTGAAAGTTCCAGCGGGGCGTCGTCTGGGCCCGGACCACTCGACTGTGCGGGCAATTGACGTGGGTGTTTGTCAGACACTGTCAAATGCCGCGGCTGTCGAGCGCTGCGCAGGTGCAGGCCGTCAAAATCGGCCCCTCGTCGTCGACTCAAGGCCGCCCCATGCGCACTTTCTGGTCTGCCACTGCGGCCGCTGCCCTTTGGGCCATGGGCGACTTCGCTGCGGCACAAGCGCTGGCCGCACAAGTCCTGGCCAAACCAGCGACCCAGGCCGCCGATGTCATCTACACCAGTCGACCCGGCGATCACTTGACCGCAGTGGCCAGGCGCTACCTCGACGGTGGCGCGTCCGCCAGCAACTTGCGGCGACTGGTGCAAACCAATGGCCTGCGCCACGCGGATGTGTTGCCCAGCGGCTTTGCACTGCGTTTGCCGGTGGAGCTGTTGCGCTATGAGGCAGCCAGTGCGCGTGTCGTCACCGCCCATGACGCCACAGGTCGCGACGGCGCGGTGCTGGCGGCCGGCAGCCTGCTCAGTGCCGGCGACACGCTGAGCACCGGCGAGCGCGGCGGTGTGCTGCTCGAGCTGGCCAACGGCAGCCGAGTGTGGGTGCGCCCCGGCAGCCGGCTCAGCCTGGAGCGCCTGCGCAGTGCGCTGATCAGCGAGCACAGTGACAGCCTGCTCAAGCTGGAACGCGGCCGGGTGGAGGCCGAGGTCAACAAGCAGCGCCCCGGCACGCGCCTGGAGGTGCGCACGCCGGTGGCCACGCTGGGCGTGCGCGGCACGCATTTCCGCGCCGCGCTCGATGAGCAAGGGGATTCGCGTGTGGAGGTGCTCACCGGCGCGGTGGCCGCCAGCGGCAGTGCCGACGCCCGCGGCGTGCAGGTCGAGGCCGGCTTCGGCAGCGTGGTCGACCGCAGCGGCCGGGCCAGTGCGCCGGTGGCCCTGCTGCCACCGCCTAACCTTTCTAGCCAGCCGACGACGCTGTATCAGGTGGCGCTGCGTTTCACGCTGCCCGATCAAGCCGGGGCCGAGGGTTTGCGCGCCGAAGTGGTGGAGACAGCGTCGCAGCGCGTGCTGGCGAGTGCGGCCTCGGCCACCATGACGCTGAATTTCACCGGCGTGCCCGATGGCGAGCTTGAGTTGCGCGTGCGTGCCATTGGCCGGCAGGCGCTGGAGGGCATGGAAGCTCGCCACGCCTTTGCCCTGCGCGCGCGACCCGAGGCGCCCTTGCCACTGCGCCCACGCGCCGCGGCCCGGCTTTGGGACGAAGGCGTCGATCTGGGCTGGACGCAGGCCCCCGCTGCGCAGCGCTACCGGCTGCAGGTGTTCAGGGCCCCAGCGGCAGAGGGTGCGACGGCCATGGCGGCACAGGCCGGGGCGGCCGCTGCGGCGTACGGCCAGGTGCCGGACCGGGTGCACGACCGGGTGCACGATCAGGTGCACGATCTCAGTGCCGAGCGCGTCAAGCTGCCCCCGGGCGACTACCGCTGGCGTGTGGCGAGCATCGATGCCCAAGGCAAACAAGGGCCGTTTGGCGTTGAGCGCGGCTTTGCCCTGCGCGCCAAACCTGCCGCGCCGACACCATCTGCCAGCGACGACGGCACGCTGGAGCTGAGCTGGGCCAGCGAGCCTGAGCAACGCTTCCAGGTGCAACTGGCGGTGGAGGCCGGTTTCCTCAAGCCACTGCAAGATGCACTCACCACGCAGCCCAGCCTGCGCCTGACGGGGCTGGTGCCAGGGCGCTATTTCTTCCGTGTGCGCAGCCTGGACGCGCCCGGCCAGGCCGGCACCAGCACGGTGGATCCGTCCGAGGAGCAGTCGGCGCCCTGGTCGCCGGTGCAGACCATCGAATTGCCCCCGCCCCCGCCCCCGCCGCCCCCGCCGCCGCCCCCGCTCTGGCCCTGGTTGCTGCTGGTGCCCCTGCTGCTGCTGCTTTGAAGCACAGACCCCACGTCACCGTCGCCGGCTCACTGGCCGCCGAATGGCTGTGGCTGGCCCTTGTGCTGAGCGTGCTGGTGGCTGCGGCCAGTGCCGGCCAGTGGTTGCAGCGGCTCGACCGCGTGGCCTATGACCTGGCCTTGCACACCTGGCGCCGGCCGCCGCCGGCCGACATCGTCATCGTCGCCATCGACCAAGAAAGCCTCGACGCCATCGGCCGCTGGCCCTGGTCGCGCGCCCTGCACGCCGCCTTGCTCGATCGCCTGGCCAAGGCCAAGCCCGCAGCGATCCTGCTGGACCTGATCCTGCCCGAACCCGATGAGGCCGATCCGGCCAGTGATGCCGCCTTGGCCGCGGCCATGCGGCGTGCTGGCAACGTCACCCTGCCGGTGTACGCCGACATGCTGCGCAACGGCAATGCACGCCTGCTGGCGCCGCACGACGGTCTGGCAGCGGCCGCGGCGGCGCTGGGCCACATCCACCTTGAGCTCGATGCCGACGGTGTTGCCCGGCGGGTGTATCTGCAGGAGCGTGGCGACGGCTTCGTGCTGCCCCATCTGGCCGCGGCCACGCTCGAAGTGGCGCGCGCCAGGGGCATGGGCAATGGGGGTGGTGCGGCCAGTGCAGCCAGTGCAGCCAGTGCAGCCGGCGCGTCAGGGGCCGCGACCCCGGCCCCGGCGGCGCTTGGTGCGCCAGCGGACGCTCTGTTTCTGCGCAAGGATTTCCGCTCGCCGCTGCAGCACGACAGCGAGCTCTTGATTCCCTTTGGCGGCCCGACGGGCCATGTGCGCAGGGTGTCTTACGCCGCCGTGCTGCGCGGTGAGGTGGATGCCCAGGAACTGGCCGGGCGCGTGCTGTTGATCGGCGCCACGGCGCCCGGGCTTGGCGATTCGTATCCAACACCGCTGTCGGGCGGTGGCTTGCCCATGCCCGGGGTCGAGATCAATGCCAACGTCATCGATGCGCTGCAGCACAAGACCCTCCTTCGCGAGCTGGGGCCGGTGGCCAGTGCCTTCTGCTCGGTGTCGCTGCTGTGGCTGCTGTTGGTCAGTCTGGCCGTGCTGTCGCCGCGCGCGGCCCTGCTGGCCACGCTGCTCACCAGCGCGGGCGGTGTGCTTGCGGCACTGGCCCTGCTCGGCCTGGGCGGCCTGTGGTTCGCGCCTTCGGCGGCCGTGTTCGGCCTGTTTCTGGCCTACCCGTTGTGGAGCTGGCGGCGCTTGGAAGCCGCGGCGCGTTTCCTCGATGCCGAGCTGGCGCAACACGATCACGATGCCGGCTTGGCCCAGGCCCTGCTGCCGGTGGGCGCGGTGGCGGCGTCACCGGCGCTTGAAGGTCGCGGGCACTGGCAGGACGTGTTTGCCCGGCGCATTGGCCAGGCCCATGGCGCTGCCGCGGTCTTGCGTCAGACCCGCACGGTGTTTGCGCAAAGCCTGGCCGGCCTGCCCATGGCGGTGGTGGTCTGCGACCGCCAGCACCAGGTGTTTCTGGCCAATGAGGCGGCGCGTGGCCTGCTGGTGCCTGGCGATGGTGGCCGCCTGGACGCTGTCCCGGCCGATCGGCCACTGCCGCTGCCCACGCCCTTGCCCAATCTGCTGGCGGAGTTGCAGCGCGCCGGCCAGCCCGTTGACCGCGGCACAGCGCCGTCTGCACCGGCGCATTGGCGCCGCCTGCTGGACCAGACGCTGGACGATGGCGCGGCCGCCACCGTGCCGCTGGCCGATGGCAGCGGCCGCGCCTGGCTGGTCAGCATCGCCGCCTACGCCAGGGTCGACGGGCACGCTGTCGGCGCCATCGTTTCATTGACCGAGGTCACCGAGCTGCAGCGTTTGCAGCGTGAAGAGCGTGATGTCGTGCACTTCTTGTCGCACGATTTGCGCTCGCCGCAAAACGCTGTGCTGTCGCTGGTCGATCTGGCTCGCGCCCGCAGCCCCGCCGAGCCCATGGCCGGACTGCTGCTGCGCATCGGTCAGCATGCCGAACGCTCGCTCGCGCTGATCGATGCCATCTTGATGCAGCAACGCGCCGACAGGCTCGACCCCAATGCCTTTGCCCCGGTGGATCTGGCGCAGTGCGTGCATGAGGTGGCCGATCAGCTTTGGCCGGTGACGCAGGCGCGCAAGCAACAGCTCAGCGTCATAGGCGCCGATGCCAGCGCCTGGGTGCGCGGCAACGGTGAGTTGCTGCGCCGGGCCATAGCCAACCTGGCGGTGAATGCATCGAACTACAGCGGCCAGGGCGCGCAGCTTGAGCTGGCCTTGCGCCAGGATGGCAAACACTGGTTGTGCAGCATGCGTGACAACGGCCCGGGCGTGCCGGCGCAGTACCTGCCTTTGCTGTTTGGTCGCCATTTCCGCGTGCCGCCCGAACCCGGGGCCACGGCGGCCGCGTGCAAGCCAGCAGCCTGCCGCACCAGTCCACCACCTTTACCCTGACCCTCAATGCCTGCGATGACGACGACCCAGACGCCTGACAAGCCCACCCTGCCGCCAACTCAAATCGAGCCCCTGCGCATTGCCTTGCTGGAGGATGTGCCCGAATTCGCCGAGCAGATGATGGCTTGGCTCAATGCCGCCGGCCACCGCTGCCATTGGCAAGCCAGCGTCAGCGAGTTCACACGCATGCTGTCGCGCGAGAGCTTCGATCTGGTGCTGCTGGACTGGCAGCTGCCCGACGGCAGTGGCGATGAGGTGCTGCGCCGCATGCGCAGCAGCACCGAGCCGGCGCCGCCGGTGATCTTCGTCACCTCACGCGGCGACGCCGTTGATGTCGCCCACATCCTTGACCTCGGCGCCGACGACTACCTGGTCAAACCCGTGCGCCAGCTCGAGCTGCTGGCCCGTGTGCGTGCCATTGCCAGGCGCCGTTCAGCGGCCAGCGCCGGCAGCATCGAGGCCGGTAACCTGCGCGTGGACACCGCCACACGCAGTGTGCAGCGCGATGGCCTGCCCCTGGAGCTGGGCGCCAAGGAATACGCCATCCTGGTGCTGATGCTGCGCAACCTGGACAGGCTGTTGTCGCGCGAACAAATCTACGAGGCCGGCTGGGGCCGCGCCATGAGCGGCACCACCCGCACGGTGGACACCCATGTCAGCCAGCTGCGCACCCATGCCGGCCTGACCATGGCCAACGGCTGGCGGCTGTCGTCGATCTACCAGCGTGGCTATCGGCTGGAGCGTGTGGGGTAGCGGCCGCTTGGGTTGCCGTGCTGGTCATGGCGCTTGCGGCGGCGTGAGCGGCTGATGCCGCAGCTCACGGTGTTGAGCTCCACCATCAAGGGCACGGCATCCTGAAAGCGCGTGGTTCGAAACTGTGGTTCGGCGGCGGCATGCAAGCCGCGTATCGTGGCCCGGGCCGTGGCGGTGGCCCAGCTTTGCAGGCCGGGCGAGCCAATTTGCCCGCCCAGCAGGCTGCCAAGCTCACAGGCGGTGTGATCGGGTTTGACGAAGAGGTTCACCGTGCTGTCTTTGCGATCCTCGCTCAAGGCCAGCAGGCGGAACTTGGCGGTTTGCTCGGCACGCAGGGCCACATGGGTGTGGATCAACAGAACGTCATGTTCGGCCGAGGTCAGGGCGCCCGCGTGGCCCACAAACGGTGCCACGCTGCGCCGACCGCCGACAGAGTGCGCCGCCCGCACTTTGATACACCGCCTTCCTACAATGCCGGCCCAGCCCCCACAGCCGAAGACCGGCGCGGAGAACCTAACATGATTGTTGAGCGCATCTGGACCGGCAACGCCTACCGCAATTTCAACTACCTGGTGGCCTGCCCCGATTCGGGCGAGGCCCTGGCCATCGATCCACTGGACCACGGCCAGTGCCTGCAAGTGGCCAAGGCCAAGGGCTGGCGCATCACCCAGATTCTCAACACCCACGAGCACCACGACCACACCGGTGGCAATGCCGCGGTGGTGGCGGCCACCGGCGCCAAGCTGCTGGCCCATGCCCGGTCTGGCGCCAGCATCCCCGGTGTGGACCGCGGCCTGGTCGCCGGCGATGTCATCAAGGTGGGCCGGCACATTGAGCTGGAGTGCCTGGACACACCCGGCCACACCCTGTGCCACATCTGCCTGCGCTCGCACGGCGACGAGCCGGCGCTGTTCTCGGGCGACACCTTGTTCAATGCCGGCGCCGGCAATTGCCACAACGGCGGCGATGTCGGCCTGCTCTTTGACACCTTCAACCAGCAGTTGGGCGCACTGCCCGACGCCACCCGCCTTTACCCCGGCCACGATTACATCGAGAACAACCTGAAGTTCACCCTGGCGCGAGAGCCGGACAACACCGCGGCGCAGGCGCTGTTGCCCCAGGTGGCGGGCCACGATCCGGCGCGGGCGCGGGTGACGACGCTGGCCGAAGAAAAGCAGTTCAACACCTTTTTCCGCCTGGGCAGCGCCAGCCTCATCGCCAAGCTGCGCGAGCGCTTTCCTGAGCTGCCCGAGGCGCCGAACGCACGCACGGTGTTCGCCAAGCTGCGCGAGCTGCGCAACAGTTGGTGAGTTGAGGCGCTGGGCTGGGCTGGCAAGCAGGCCTGGTGCGCCGCGCTCAGGCCGGTGGCGTCAGTTGCAGCAAGGCATCGCGCCAGTGCGCGACCTGCACGCCCTGGTGCCCAAAGTTGCCGGGCACGCCGCACACCAGCAAGCCGGTGCCGCGCCGCGCCTGCGCCGCATGCCGAGCCCAGGTGTGCAGGCCCTTGAGCCATTCGTCCTGGAAGGTGGCGCCGGACTTCATCTCCACCGGCCACAGCGTGCCGGCGCGTTCAATCAACAAATCGACTTCATTGCCGATGTTGTCGCGCCAAAAGTACAGGCCGTTGTTCAGCCCGTGGTGCCGGCAATAACGCCAATATTCGGCGACCATGAGGTTCTCGAACAGCGCGCCACGCATGGGGTGGATGGACATCGCCACGGGCTCGGTCACGCCCAGCAGCCAGGCCGCCAGACCGGTGTCGTGGAAGTACAGCTTGGGCGACTTCACCAGGCGCTTGCCGTAGTTGGTGTGGTAGGGCGGCAGCCTGAAGACGATGTAGCTGGCCTCGAGCACACCCAGCCAATCGCGCGCCGTGGTTTGCGCAATGCCCAGGTCGTTGGCCACGGCGTTGAGGTTGAGCATCTGGCCGGCGCGCGCCGCCATCAGGTGCATGAAGCGCTGGAACTGCAGCAGGTCGACGATGTTGCTGAGCTGGCGCACGTCGCGCTCCACATAACTTGCAATGTAGCTGGCATGCCAATCGGCGGCATGCAGCGGCCGATCAAACAGCGCCGGGTAGGCGCCGCGCACCAGCAGCTCATCCAGGCTGAGCCGGCCAAAGTGCGCCGGCGCCTCGGCATGGGCCAGCGGCAGCAGCTCCAGAAAGCCGGCGCGGCCAGCCAGGCTCTGGCCGACGGCGGCCGAGAGCATCAGGTTCTGTGAGCCCGTGAGCACATAGCGGCCCATCTCGCGCTGGGCATCCACCGCGGTTTGCAGGTAGGACAGCAGCTCGGGCACACGCTGCGCTTCATCAATGATGACGCGCTGCTGCGCCGCCAGAAAGCCGCGCGGATCGTGCGCCACACGCCGGCGCACATCCGGGTCTTCAAGTGACACATAGGCGTGCTGCGGGAAGGCCGCCCGGGCCAGCGTGGTCTTGCCCGACTGGCGCGGGCCGGTGAGCACCACCACAGGGAATCCGCGCGCCAGACGCAGCAGGCGGGACTGGGCGGAGCGCGGGATCATGGCTTTTACACTTTCAGCTTGTGAGGAAGATATTGTAAACAAAGCCGGCATCAGCGGGTTGGCGCATCAGCGGATCGACACATCTGTGGCGTGGCGGATCGACACATCTGTGGCGTGGCGGATCAGCGGCTTGCGCTCGCTCCATCAAGCTCTTGCATGAGCTGCTCGACCGTCCAGCGCCGCAGGCCTGGCGGTGGCCAATGGGCACCCCCGGCCTCACCTGCAGTGCCGGCCCCAGCGGTGGCGGCGGCTGCTGCTGGCTCACCGGTCGCCCCACCGGTCGCCCCACCCACGCGCCCCGCCGCCATGGCCTGCACGTCACCGGCCACCACCGCGCGCTGCGCCGCCAAGGGCCAGCGGCTGCGCGCGAAATCACTCAGCTGTTGCGGCGTGACAGCCAGCACTTCATCCACAAAGCGCGGCAGATCGGCCAGTGGCCGGCCCTGTGCCCACAGGCCCGCGGCCGCTGCGGCCAGGCCGCTGCCAGTCTGCAAACGCCGGGCAAAGCCGCCCAGCAAATTGGCCTGGCGCGCGCCCAGCTCATCGACCAGCGGCGCGGCCTGGCCCAGGCGCACCAGCTCCGCCTGCATCAACTGCAGGGCCTGGCCGGCGGTCTGGTGTTTGGTCTGGGTTTGCGCGCTCAGCATGCCGCCGCCGGGCTGGGATTCGGTCTGGCTGAAGGCGCCATAGCTCAGGCCGCGGCGGATGCGCACCTCCTGGTTCAAGCGCGCCGAGTAGCCGCCACCCAGCACCGCATTGGCCAGCTGCGCGATACGGGCGTTAGGCCGGTCCGCGGCACTGCTGGCCACAAATGGCGCGGCCAGATGAATGGCGCTTTGGCCGCTGCCGGGCATGTCGATCAACAGCAGCGGCTCACTGCGTGGCAGGGGCGCGCTGTGCGCCAAGACAGGCAGGGGCGTCGTCGGCCGCGCCCAGTGGCCGAGCGTGTGCCGGGCTAGGCGCTCGGCGGCCGCGGCATCGATGTCGCCGGCGATCACCAGCAGGGCGTTGTCCGGCCGATACCAGTGCGTATGAAAGGCCTGTACATCGGCCCGTGTGATGCGGCGCAAGCTGCCCGGCGTGGTCACCGCGCCATGTGGGGTGTCGCCCCAGAAGGCGCTGCGTGCGGCCATGGCCGCCACCTCGGCCGGGCTGCCCAGGCCGAGCTGCAGGCCGTCCAGGGCCTGGTTGCGGGCACGCTCGAGCTCATCGGCCAACAACAGCGGCTGGGTCAGTGCGGCGGCCATCAAGGCCAGCGCGGCGGCGGCCCGCGGCGTGCTTACCGTCATCGACAAGCTGCTCGATTGCCACCCACTGGCGCTGCCGAGCTGGCCGCCCAGGCTCTCGGCCAGACGCGCCATGTCGGTGGCCGGCAGCACGCGGCCGCGCTGGCGCGCGCCCTTGGTCAACAGCGCAGCCGTCATCGCCGCCGTGCCGGACCGGCCGCGGGCATCGGCCTCAGGCCCGGCACGCACCACCAGCATCAGGCTCACCAGGGGCAAGCCCGGGCGCGACAGCACCGCCAGGCTCAATCCATTGGGCAGCACGCGCTCAGTCATCGGCGGCAACTGGATGGCCGCGGTCGGCCCGGCCAGAGGGGGCGCATCGACGCCGGGTGTGGTGGCCTGGGCGGAGCCCAGCCACAGCGTGGCCACCAGCGCCGCAGTGCGCAAGCCTGCCAACGCCGCAGTGCGCGGTCGCAAGCGCACGGCACCGCCGCGCTGCAGATCGTGGCATTGGCCAGCGGATTTGCTGCTGGGCCTCATGCCGGCTCCTGGGTGTATTCCACCGTCACGCTGCGCGCACCCAGCACATGCTGTTTGAGCACGCGTTGCACGTCGGCCGCGCTCACCGCCTGCATCTGCCCCAGCTCGCGTTCGGCCTGGTGCACATCGCCGTGCAGCAGCACGGCCTGGCCCATGGCGTCGGCCTTGCCTTGCGGTGTTTGCCGCGCCAGCAGTGCGGCGGTGAGCAGCCGGGTGCGCACCTTGTCCAGCTCGGCCGCAGGCAGCGGGCCCAGCGCCAGGCGCTTGATGTGCTCGCGCAGGGCGCGCACCAGTTCAGGCAAGGGCCGCGCGTTGGCGGCGATGGCATAGGCCGCCAACATGCCGGCGTCGGCATACAGCTCGGCGGCAAAGCCGGCGGCCTGCGCCGCCTGGCTGCGGTAGACCATCGCCTCATGCAAGCGCGACGACTCTCCCGCGGCCAACAGCGCCGCGGCCACGCGCAAGGCAGGCGCATCGGCATGTGCTGCCGCCGGCCCGCGCCACAGCAGCGCCACCGCGGGCAGCGGCACCTTGGGGCCATGCAACTGCACGCGGCGATCAGCGGCCAGCGCCGGCTCGCGCACACGCACCCGCGGCACGGCCGCCTCGGGCCGTGTGAGCGGGCTGAAATAGCGGTCAATCGACGCGTCCAGTCGCACGGGATCAAAGTCACCCACGACGATCAACACGGCGTTGTCGGGCCGGTAGTACTGGCGGTGAAAGGCCTGCACATCGGCCAGCGTGGCCGATTGCAGCTCTTCGATGTTGCCGACCACCGGGCGGCGGTAGGGGTGCTGGGTGAACGCCAGGCCAGGCAAGGCGTTGAACAAGCGGCCATACGGATCGGCCAGCACCCGTTCGCGGAACTCCTCGATCACCACCAGCCGCTCGCTGTCGAAATTGGCCTGGTCGACCCTCAGGTGGGCCATGCGCTCGGCCTCGGCCCAGAGCAGGCGGTCCAGGTGGTTGGCCGGCACCTCGTTTTGGTAGGCCGTCACGTCCTCGGTGGTGAAAGCGTTGTTCTGCCCGCCAACATCTTCTGTGAGGCGATCAAACATCTCGTTGGGCATGTGCCGCGTGCTTTTGAACATCAGGTGTTCAAACAGGTGGGCAAAGCCCGAGCGGCCGGCCGGGTCGTCCTTGCCGCCGACGCGGTACCAGAGTTGCACGCTCACGGTGGCGCTGCTGCGATCGACCGCGCTGATGGCGTGCAGGCCATTGAGCAGGTGGCGCTGGCGCAGGCCCAGCGCCGGCAGCTTCAGGCCCGGTGCGGGTGGCGGCCCGGTGCGCGGCGGCGCGGCGGCAGCCGGCGGGGCCAGCGCGCTGGCGGCCGCACCGGCCAAGGCC
>JAYSSS010000144.1:0-66504 GCA_043720415.1 Ideonella sp. | reverse complement strand
TGATCGAGCATCAGGCGCTCAGCGCCAGCGATGTCGCCGGCCTCGAGCATGCCGACGATGCGCGCGTGGTCGGCGCAGGACGCGCGCGCATCGTGCGAACTTTGGTACAGCGTGGCCACGATCGTGGTGCGCGCGGTCAGGTCGCGCAGCATGTCGGCCAGCACGCGGTGGCCCAGGCACTCGGCCAGGCAGACGTGGAAGTCGGCGAGCAGGAAGGCGCGCGTTGCAGCGTCGGCGCCGTCGAGCGAGCGCTCTTCCTCGTCGATGTGCTGGCGCAGCTTGCGGATCACGGATTGCAGCGGCCGGCCCTCGGTCTGGCGCAGCATGCCGCCCTCGACCGCGCGCCGCGCGGCGAAGGCGTCGCGCGCTTCGTCGATCGAGGGCTCGACGACGTACCAGCCCTTGCGCGTGCGAACTTCGACGAAGCCGCGCGCCTGGAGCTGCATCAGCGCCTCGCGCACCAGCGTGCGGCTGACGCCGAACAGGTCGGCCAGGGCCTGCTCGCCCAGGCGCTCGCCGGGCTTGAGCCGTTGGCCGAGGATGGCCTCGACGACCCGGTGGGCGATGTCGGACTGGGTGGCCATGGGGGCGCCACTGTAGCGGCACTCTCGGGTCAGGCCCGCGCCGGCACCGGCACGCCGGTGACCACCACGTCGGCATCGTCCTCGGTCGTCGGCACCGGCTTGCCGTCGAGCACCGCATGGGCGCGCTCGCGGTCGATATCGCCTTCCCAGGCCGCCACCACCACGATCGCCGAGCCCGGCACGCCATGCGCGCCCTTGCTGGTGACCAGGGAGATGGCCAGGATCGTCAGCAGGTCGGTCATCCTGATGGGGGTGTTGGTGGCCTGGGCGATGAACACGGCGGCCAGCGTGATGTAGATCGAGAACGCATCGAGGTTGAACGAATAGCCGGTGGGGATGACCAGGCCGACCGTCGAATCGCGGATGCCCAAACGCTTCAGCTTGCTCATGATCTGCGGCAGCACGCTGTCGCTCGAGGTGGTGGCGAAGACCACCATCAGTTCCTCGCGCAGGTAGCGCAGCAGCTTGAAGATCGAGAAGCCCGAGAACCGCATGATCGCGCCGAGCACGACGACCACGAAGATGATCACCGCGGCGTAGAACAGCACCACCAGCATGCCGAGCTGCTTGAGCGAGCCGATGCCGTATTTGCTGACCGTGAAGGCGATCGCGCCGAGCACGCCCAGCGGCGCCAGCTTGATGATGATGCCCATGATCTTGAACAGCACATGGCTCAGGGTGTCGATGAAATTCGCCACCGGCGCGCCGCGCTCGCCGAGCATCGCCAGCGCGCAGCCGAACAGCACCGCGAACAGCAGCACCTGCAGCACGTCGCCGGTGGCAAACGCGTTGACCACGGTGGTCGGGATCAGCTTCAGCAGGAACTCGACCGTGCCGCCCCCGGTGAGCTTGCTGGCGTTATCGACATAGGCGCTCATCAGGCAACCTACGCGCTGCGCGCTGCGCGCTGCGGTATTCGCCCTTGGGGCGGCCCGGCGGGCTCATGGGGCCGGCGATGATAGCCGAGCGCTTTTTACGGGCCGGCTGCCCACCCCAGGCGCTGCACCGGCGGCGCCGCTGCCCAATCCAAGCGCTGCACCGGCGGCGCCGCTGCCCACTCCAGGCACTGCATCATCGGCGCCGCGCCAGGCGGGTGTTGGCTGATCAAGCGCCCGATCAAGCCAGCCGCGACAGGCCCCAGGCCAGCACGGCGATGAAGGTCAGTGCGCCCACGAAAACCATCTCGCGGCGGTGCCGGGCCGGGCTGTGCGAGGCCGCCACGGACGCGCTTGCCGCTCTGCCACCCGAAGCCTGCGAAGGCCCATCCGCCGCAGACCCGGTGGAGGGCCCAGCGCCCAGCGCCGATGCCTGCGTCAAGGTCGGCACGGCCGCAGTGCGCCCCGAGCGCAGGTTGCGCGCATGCCATTGCCGCAAGACATTGCTCATCTCGCGCGCCGAGGCAAAGCGTTGCCAAGGGTGCAGTGCCATGGCCACGGCGGCGATGGCGGAGAGGTCGGAGGGCACGTTCGGCGCCAGCATGTGTGCCGGCACCACATGGCCTTCGAGCACAGACTCGTTGATCTCCTGGATGGAGCGGCCGGCAAAGGGCCGGCGGCCTGTCAGCAGCTCATACAGCACCACGCCCAGCGCATAGACATCGGTGCGGGCGTCGGGGGTTTCACCGCGCAACTGCTCGGGCGCCACATAGTGCGGTGAGCCGGTGATCAGGCCATCGAGGGCCGATTGGCCGCTGCGATGGGCGACGCGGGCAATGCCGAAATCCAGCACCTTGGGCGTGCGTTTGTCGACCATGAAGATGTTGGCCGGCTTGATGTCGCAGTGAATCACGCCCTTGGCGTGGGCGTAGTCCAGGGCCTCGGCGACGCGCCGCACCAGCTTGGTGGCGCGCAGCGGATCGGGGCGCCAGCCTTCCTCAAGCAATGCGCGCAGGTCGCAGCCCGGCAGGTGCTCCATGGCGATGTAGACGCCCAGGTCCGACAGGCCGGCATCGAAGACTGTGACGATGTTGGGGTGGCTCAGGCCGGCCACGGCGCGGGCCTCGGCCAGGATCAAGGCATCCAACGCCTCGCGGTTGCTGCCACTGGCGCCAAACTGCAAGGTCTTGATGGCCAGGTTGCGCGACAGTATGGGGTCCCAGGCGCTGTACACGCGGCCCAGGCCGCCTTGACCTAAGCCATGCTTCAATGCGTAGCGGCCGACATGGCCGATGGTCGGCTCGGCCTGGTAGGGCGGCGCCAGCAGATCGAGTGGAACAGGCGCACTGTCATCACTCAGCGACTGCCAATCCGAGGGCGGCTCAGATGACAAATCGGACGCCGTATTCGAGGCCTGGGGCAATTCGTCAGCGCTGGAAAATATTTGCGTGGCGGCGAAGTCCGGGGCCGCGGTTGGCGGCAAAGGGTTGGCATGGAGCTTGGATTTCACCCCTGGCAGCTTAGCCTCTTGGCCTGCTGCAAAGTGCGTGCTATTGCTTCGAATTGCGTGCGGGCTGGCCTGGGGCTTACCACTTGTCACGCAATGCGACTCAGAGCACGCGCTGCAGCCGCGCCATGGCTTCGTGAAGTTGCTTCATCGAGCTGGCGAAGGACAAGCGCACATAGCGCTCCGGTGCATGCCGGCCGAAGTCGCGGCCCGGGGCCATGGCCACATGCGCGCGCTTGAGCATGTCAAAGCAAAAGTCCCAACTGCTGGCGGCATGGGCGCTGCAATCGGCGTAGGCGTAAAAGGCGCCATCGGGCGGCACCGGCACGCCGAAGCCCAGGCGCTGCAAGGCCGGCACCACAAAATCGCGGCGCTCGCGAAACTGCGCGCGGCGGCGTTCGTACTCAGCGATGGATTCGGGCTCGAAGCAGGCCAGGGCCGCATGCTGGGCCACGCTGGAGGCGCAGATAAAGAGGTTCTGCGCCAGGCGCTCGATGGGCGCCACAAGCGCCTCGGGCAGCACCAGCCAGCCCAGGCGCCAGCCGGTCATGTTGAAGTATTTGGAGAAGCTGTTCACCGAGATCACGTCCTCACCGCCAGCCAGTGCGCTGTGGCCATAGGTCGCGTCGTAACTCAGCCCGAGGTAGATCTCATCGACGATGGTCACGCCGCCGCGGCTGCGCACAAACTCGGTGATGCGCCGCATTTCATCGGGGTGAATCGAGGTGCCCGTGGGGTTGGACGGTGAGGCCAGCAACACCCCGCGGCTGGCCGCGCCCCAGGCCTGGGCCACGCCCTGCGCATCGAGCTGAAAGCGGTGCTCCGGTGAGGCCGGCAACAGCCTGGCCACGGCATCGGCCGCGGCCACAAAGTGGCGGTTGCAGGGGTAACTGGGGTCGGGCATCAGCACCTCGTCGCCGGCCTCAAACAGCGCCAGGCACACCAGCTGCAAAGCCGCCGAGGCGCCGGCGGTGATGACGATGCGCCGCGCCGGGATGTCCAAGCCAAAGCGCTGCGCATACCAGGCCGACAGGCACTCGCGCAGGGCCGGCAAACCGGTGGCGGCGGTGTACTGCGTGCGCCCGGCGCGCATGGCGCGCTCGGCGGCCTCAAGCACCAGCGGCGGCGCGGTGAAATCGGGCTCGCCGATGTTGAGCGAAATCATGCGCTCGCCGCCGCGCGCCGGGTCGCAGGCCGCGCTGGCGGCCAACTCGGCGGCCGCCTTGGAAAACTCCATCACGTAGAAGGGCTCGATGTGATCGAGCCGGCGGGCCAGCTTCATGCCGCCCCCGCGCCCGCCCCCGTGCCGCGCAGCGAAGGGCCTGATCCTGGCGGCCTCATCGTGCTCTTCGGGCAGCGACTTCGGCGGGGCGCAGGTCATTGGCGGCCTTGTCGAGCACGCCGTTGACGTACTTGTGGCCATCGGTGCCACCGAATGACTTGGCCAACTCGACGGCTTCGTTGATGGCCACGCGGTAGGGGATGTCCAGGCAGTGCGTCAGCTCGTAGGCGCCGATCATCAGCACACCATGCTCCACCGGTGAGAGCTGCGTGGTCTTGCGGTCCACATGGCGGGCCAGCACCGCGTCGAGCGCAGCGGCCTGATTGATGCAGCCCGAGAGCAGGGCCTCGTAGTGCAGGCGGTCGCACTTCGAGTAGCCGTCTTGCTCTTGCATGTGGACATCGATGGTGGCGAAATCGGCGCCGCCCAGCAGCCATTCATAGACCCCTTGCAAAGCAATCTCGCGGGCGCGGCGGCGGCCGGATTTGGGGCGGCCGACTGGCCCGCCAGTCTTAGTTGGTGGCTCGGCGGCCCCGCCGGCTTCAGTTGGCGGCTCGGTCGCCATATCGGCTTGCTCAGGCATCTCGTTCATCAGTCAACCTCCGTGCTGCGCACTGCGGTATTCGCCTTTCGGGCGGCCGGGCAGGCTCATCAGGCAACCTACGTGCTTCGCACTTCGGTATTCGTCTTTCGGGCGGCCGGGCAGGCTCATGAGGGTGCTGCTTGCGCTGGACAGGATGAGGAAGTGGCGGCCTTGCATGGAGCAAATCGGCAGGGCAGGACCGCGTGTTCACTCACGGCGTGCGCCGGCACGCCGCAGGATGTCGGCCACGGCGCGCTGACCCCGCTGTTCGGCATGCGCCAGCGGTGTGACGCCTTGTGCGTCAGCCCTGTGCAGTTGTGCCCCATGGCCCAAAAGCAGGCGCACGATTTCGGTGTGTGCGGTGCCACCGTCGCCCAGGATGATGGCTTCGAGCAGCGCCGTCCAGCCCAGTCGGTTGACGTGGTCGATGTCGATCTGGGTCTTGAGCAGTTCACGCACGGTTTCAACATGCCCGTGATGGGCCGCCGGTATCAGTGCCGTGCCGCCGTAACGGTTGGTGCTTTTCAGATCCGCCCCGGCGGCCAGCGTCAGGCGCAGGATCTCCAGCCGGCCCTGCGCACCGGCGTAAAGAAAGGGCGTGTCCTGGATGTCGTCCACGGCGTTGACATCGGCGCCGCGCTCGATCAGCAGCCGCGCGACATCAACACGGTTGGCCTGCGTGGCCGCCAGCAAGGCGGTGCGGCGGCGTGCATCGCGCGTGTCCACCGGCGCACCGGTGTCCAGCAGCCGGCGCAGTGCAACAAGGTCGCCGGCTTCGGCGGCGGCCACCACTTTGGGCGTGCTGACTTGCGCCCACTGTGGCGCCGCAGCACAAGCCAGCAAGGCGAACCCGACTGCCTGCAGCACACGCCGCTTCATCGCGGCGGTCCGGCGTCGGTCAGGGCTTCGCCATAGACCATGCGCGAGATCCCAGCCCATGCTGCGGCGGCTTCGCACATGCGGCAGGGGCGCGACGTCGACACCAGCACACAGCCCGACAGGTCGCGGCTGCGCAAACTGCGAGCCGCGTCGCGGATGGCCTCCATCTCGGCGTGTGCGGTGGGGTCGTTGTTGGCAACCACGCGGCTGGGTGCTGCGCCCACGACACGGTCGTGACGTAGCAGCACGGCGCCAAAGGGCTGGTCGCCAGCACGCATGGCTTCATCACGCAGCGTCTCGGCGCGGCGCATCGCGTCGCGCAAGGGCGCGTTGTTGGCTTGCGTCGGCAGCACCATGCAGGCCAACGGTGACAGCAGCCAGCTTCGGCGACTGCGGTGTTGTGGCGGCGGTCTCAGGGGCATGGGCGCATTTTGCAGACATCGCGACAGGCTGCAAGCTGGCCTGCGCGGTCCTGCTCATGATGGCCGCCATCGCCTGGGTCTGGCGACGTGAGATGCTGCCCCCAAACGCAGGCGCCAATGCCCGATATCCGGATGAGGCAGCATTCGCACTTTGCACTTCTCACCAACGACCCACCAGGAGAGCAGATGTTCCGCCAGAAGTACATCGATCACGCCGAGCTCGTGGCCCAACTGCGCGCCTGGGCGGCGCAACACCCGGGCCTCGCGCACCTCGGCAGCCTGGGCACCAGCGCGGCTGGGCGCGACATCCCGCTGCTCACCATCGGCCGCGACCCCGCGCGCGCGCGTCCGGCGGTGTGGATCGACGGCAACATGCATGCCAGCGAGGTCTGCGGCACGAGCGTCGCGCTGGCCATTGCCGAGGACGTCCTCGCCATCCACGCCGGCGCCGACGCCGCTGGCGGCAAGCCACTGCCCGCGCACATGGCGCAGACGATCCGCGAGACGCTCTTCTACGTCGTGCCGAGGATCTCGCCCGACGGCGCCGAGGAGGTGCTCAAGCGCGGCCGCTACGTGCGCTCCAGCCCCATCGACGACCGCGTGGCGAAGGGCCATGCACGCTGGATTGCCGGCGACGTGGATGGCGACGGCCAGACGCTCAGCATGCGCCAGCTCGACCCCGATGGCGAGCTCGTCGAGCTGCGGGGCGAAGACGGCCAGTTGCTGCAGCCTGCCGTGATGGTGGCGCGGCTGCCCGAAGACGAGGGGCCGTTCTACCGCCTCTACCCTGAAGGGCACATCGCCAATTTCGACGGCCGCAACATCCCTTCGCCCCACTTCCTCTCGGACAACCTGTACGACTTCAACCGCAACTTCCCCTACACCTGGGCGCCCGAGCCACAGCAGGCCGGTGCCGGCCACTACCCCGGCAGTGCACCCGAGACACGCGCTGTGCTCGACTTTGCGACGAAGCACCCGAACATCATGGTGTGGCTGAACCTGCACACCTTTGGCGGCGTACTCATCCGCCCGCTGGGCGACAAGCCCGACTCGAAGATGGACCCGGGCGACCTCGGCATCTACGAGCAAATCGAGGCCTGGATGACCGAGCACACCGGCTACGCCACGGTGAGTGGCTTTCACGAGTTTCTTTACGAGCCCGATAAGCCACTGCACGGCGACCTCTCCGACTACGCCTACCACCAGCGCGGCGCCCTGGCCTACGTGGTGGAGCTGTGGGACTTGTTCAAGCAACTGGGCATCGAGCGCAAGAAGCCCTTCGTCGACCACTATTCGAAGCTCACGCGCAAGGACATGCGCGCGCTCGCCCAGTTCGACCGGCAGCACAACGCCGGGCGCATCTTCGGCGCCTGGAAGAAGGTGCAGCACCCGCAGCTGGGCGAGGTGGAGGTGAACGGCTTCGACCCGCGCGTGGGCATCTGGAACCCGCCGTACGAGCGGCTGGCCGAGACCTGCCAGGCGCAGAGCGCCGCCTTCCTGCGCGTGGCGGCGCTGGCGCCACGCCTGAGCCTCACGGTGGTGAAGCAGGAGAAGTTCGAGGGGCACACGCGCATCGAGCTGCGCATTGCCAACCACGGGTATCTGGGAACCTGCGGCGTGCCTTCGGCCAAGGACTTGCCGCACTCGGAGCCGCTGCGCCTGACCGCGCGCGCCGAAGGCGGCGCGACGCTGATTGCGCCCACGCAGAGCGTGCTACAGATCGGCCACCTTGACGGCTGGGGTGGCGGCCTCTACGGGGGCCCGAGCATCTTTGCGCCGTGGACGCGTGGCAACGGGCACGAGCGCTTTGTGACACTGGTGCTTGCGGGGACTGGCCGCTTGAAGCTTGAGGTGAGCAGCTGCCGGGTGGGCACGCTGGCGCTGGCGGTGGACCTGCCCTGAGGATCAGGGTGCGCGCAGCAGGCCATCGGCGCGCCCATGCATCGTGCCCGTTGGGCTTGGCTGATTCGATCAGGACAACGCCACGCTGTGGCGCACCTAAACGCTCAGCACCATCCTCAAGCTCGACCCCAACGCTGGCCGCACCCATCGCGTGCTCGTCTGACGAAGCAGCACAGGCCGCCTCAGCATCCGGCAGGCAAGCGCAAAAAGTAGTGCCATACGCGCCCGGATGCGCCTCTAAGTTGTTGATTCAATTGAGGGTGATCGGGCCGAATGACAAACTTGGGCTAGGTGGTCCCGGTTGAGAGCGCCCCCAAACCTGCCGCTTCGCGTCAGGCCCCCCGCGGGGGATGAGAAAACTTGGGAGCGGCCCGGCGTTTTCTCATGAGCTTCTCGTCATCGGGCGTGAGCAAGGTTTGGCCCGGCACCACACGGGTGAATTGCACGGGCCGGTGGTGAACCTGCAGTTGACCAAGTTCGAGCTTGACGACGGTGTAGGTCGAGCCGGGCAGGTCACCTGTGTCGGGGTGGTCTTCGCGGAAATGCGCACCGCGTGAGTCTTCGCGCGCCAGTGCCGCTGTGGTGATTGCCAGGCTGGTGGCGACCAGGCTTTTCAGGTTCATCCAGTCGTGCCAGCTCAGGTTGAAACCGCGGTCACCGTCGGCGACACCGGTCTGGTCAAGCTGCTGGTTCAGCGTGTGCAGCTGTTGCATGGCCTGCTGCAGGCCGGTGGCATCGCGCAGGATGCCCACGTGCTGCCACATGGTGTCGAACAGCGATTCGCGAATGGCCTCCAGCGGTCCCGGGGCTTGTTTGAACGGCGCCGACATTGCATCGATGGCGGCGGTGATGGCTGCCTCGTCGGGCGCGCGCCATTGGCCATGTTGTGGCACCCAGGCCGCCATGGTGTCGCCGGCAATGCCACCAAACACGGTGGAGTTGGCCACGCCGTTGCCACCCAGGCGATTGGCGCCATGCACGCCGCCGGTGTCTTCGCCGGCGGCAAACAAGCCCGGCAGTTCGGTCTGACCGTCGCACTGGAAGACCAGGCCGCCCATCATGTAGTGCGCTGTGGGCACCACCTCGACGACATCGCCTGCCAAATCAAAACCACAGTCCTCACAGCGCTCAACCATGCCCTTGAACTGCTGCCGCACCAGCGCCGGCCCCAGGTGCGCCATGGCAATGTAGACACCGCCATTGGGCGAGGTGCGGCCGGCGCGCATTTCGGCGTAGATGCCGCGCGACACGATGTCGCGTGTGGCACGTTCGCCGCGCTCGTCATAGCGCGACATGAAACGCTCACGTGCGCCGTTGAGCAAATGGCCACCGGCGCCGCGCAGGCCCTCTTCAAGCACGGTGCCGGTCATGCGCGTGCCGCTGCCGGCGAGCAGGCCGGTGGGGTGGAACTGCACCATTTCCATGTCGCGCAAGGGCAGGCCGGCGCGCAGGGCCATGGCCAGGCCGTCACAGCTCTTGTCGCCCGAGGGCGTGTGGTACTTGTACATGGTGGGCCCGCCGCCGGTGGCCAGCAGCACGGCCTTGGCCTGCACAAAAACGAAGCCGCCACTGCGCATGTCTACCATCAGCACGCCGGCCAGCGCGCGGCCGTCCACCGTCTTCACCAGCTCGACGGCGCGGTGCTCTTCCAGGCGGTGAATGCCACGCGCCCAGACCTGCTCGGACAAGCGGTTGATGATCTCGATGCCGGTCAGGTCGCCCTTGTGTACCGTGCGGTCGAAGGTCTGGCCGGCAAAAGCCTTCTGGTGAATGCTGCCGTCGGGGTTGCGATCAAAGAAACATCCCAGCTCGTTTTCGAGTTCACGCACACGCTCGACGGCGGTGCTGACCAGGGTCCAGGCC
The DNA here is from genome assembly GCA_043720415.1 of Ideonella sp. Lineage (GTDB taxonomy): Bacteria > Pseudomonadota > Gammaproteobacteria > Burkholderiales > Burkholderiaceae_C > Pseudaquabacterium. Next base: position 56,607 of record JAYSSS010000144.1, on the reverse strand, counting down.
AGGTCCTGGTCGGCCAGCCACTTGCTGCCCTCGATGGTGTCCATGAAATGGCGCTCGACCGAATCACCCGGGGCCAGCGCCACGTTGTAGCCACCCTGCACCATGCGGGTACAGCCACATTTGCCCAGCAGGCCCTTCACCGCCACGGTGATGTGCAACTGCGGTGCGACCTGGTGCGCATGCAGCGCGGCAAACAGCCCCGCACCGCCCGAGCCCAGGATGAGGATGTCGGTCTGCAGGCGTTGCAGCGGCGGCGCTGGGCTCATGCCCGCGACCCCGGCACGCCCAGGCTGGCCAGCACCGCGGCGCGGCGCGACTGCGCATCCACACGCACCACGTCAAACAGGCTGCCGCCGTGGCTGTCCATGCCCACCAGCAGCGGGCCGAAGTTGCGGATGCGAAAACGCCACAAGGATTCGGGGTTCAGGTCGTCCAGGTCGACCGCTTCAATCTGCTCGATCCAGGTCGTCTCCAAAGCCGCCGTGCCGCCGACGATGGCCAGGTAGGCGCCGCCCAATTCAGCAAACGCCGCAGCAGAGGCTTCGCGCAGCCCCCCCTTGCCGATGATCAGGCGCACGCCCATCTGTTGCATCAGCGGCTGGGTGAAACGCTCCATGCGATCGGAGGTGGTGGTGCCCACGCACACGGCTGCATAACCGGCAGGATGATCGGCATCGGGACTGACCTTCTTCACATTGGGCGCGGTGTGGATCACCGCATGGCCGCGCAGATCAAAGTGGGTGCTGCGGCCGCGGTCAAACAGATGAATCTGCGTGGCGTCACGGATACCAAACAGCGTCTGCTGCAGCGTCACCGTGTCATTGACACGCAGTGCGCGGGCCTGCGCTTCGGTGATCGGCATCGTCAATTCGTGGTGGGCCATGGTCGGGTGTGCTCTTGTGGTGATCGCGCTCTGGGCGCTCTTTACGCGCGCCGTCGGCGATCAATAGCCGTAGGCCAGACCCTCGGGCGTGAGCGTGGCGCGCGCTCGCCGCGCCGAGTGGCACTGCATGTTCACGGCCACCGGGTTCATGGTGATGTGTGTGGCGGCCAGTTCGATGTGCACGGCAAACGCCGTGCCGTCGCCCCCCAAGCCCTGCGGCCCCACACCCAACTGGTTGACGGCCGCGCTGAGCTGGGCTTCCAGCTCGGCGCCCGCCGGGTCTGCGCAGCGGCTGCCCAGCGGGCGTGTGGCGGCGCGTTTGGCCAGCGCCACCACCAGATCTGAAGTGCCGCCCAGCCCCACCCCCACGATGGTGGGTGGGCAGGTCTTGCCGCCAGCGGCCAGCACGCAATCGATGACAAAGGTTTTGATGGCAGCAATGCCCTCGGCCGGTATGGCCATCCTCAGAAACGAGTTGTTCTCCGAGCCACTGCCTTTGGGCACCATCTCGATGTCCAGCCGGTGCGGTGCATCCTGAAAATCGATGTGGATCACCGGCACCTCGGCGCCGCAGGAGCTGTGTTCGTTGTGCCGTGTCAGCGGGTGCACCACCGAGCTGCGCAAGGGGTACTCGTGGGTGGCACGGGCGCAGCCGCGGCGGATGGCTTGCTTCAGCGCGGGGCCGTCAAGCTGCACATCGCGGCCGATCCAGACCTTGTAGATCGGAATGCCGGTGTCCTGGCACAACAGGTTGTCGGTGCTTTCGGCGACCGAAATGTTGTGCACCATGGTGCCCAGCACCTGGCGCGCGGTGGCGCCAGTTTCAGCCGCCTGCAATCGATCGAAGCCCTGTTTGATGTCGGGCGGCAACATCTTCAAGGCACGGATGTACAAAGTCTTGGCGGCTTCTTCCACCACTTGCAGGTCAATCATCATGGTTGTTAGCTCAATTCATGGCGAGCTTGCGGTTCTTCACCACCTGGGCCCAGCGCACGCCTTCGTTGTCCATCTGTTTGATGAAGTCGGCCGTGCTGTTGGCCACGGGCGTCATGCCCATCACAAAGAGGCGTGCCTTCATCTGGGTTTCGCCCATCACCTTGGCCGTGTCGCGCTGGATCTTGCTGATGATTCCCGGCGCTGTACCGGCCGGCGCCAACATGCCGAACCAGCCCGAGTTCTCAAAACCGGGCAGCCCGCTTTCGGCCACGGTGGGCACGTCGGGCAACTGCTGTGAGCGCTGCTTGCCGGTCACCGCCAGCGCGCGCAGGCGGCCGTTGCCCAGCAGCGCCGAGGCGGCCGCGAAATTGCCCACCATCAACTGCACCTGGCCGCCGATCAGGTCGGTGTAGCCCAAGGCTTCGCCCTTGTAGGGCACGTGGGCCAGGTCGATGCCGGCCGCATCGGCAAAGTTTTCCGCGGCCAGGTGCACCTGGCTGCCAACGCCTGCCGAGCCGAAGTTCAGCTTGCCCGGGCTGGCCTTGGCCATGGCGATCAGATCCAGGATGCTCTTCGCGGGTGAGGCGTCCGGCACCACCACCAGCATCGGGCCACTGGCGACGTTGAGAATCGGTGCCAGGTCCTTCTGGGTGTCGAAGGGCATCTTCTTGTAGATGTGCGGGTTGATGGTGATGCTGCCCGAGGCCATCAACAGCGTGTAGCCGTCGGGCGCAGATTTGGCCACCAGGTCAGCGCCCAGGTTGCCACCGGCGCCGGCGCGGTTTTCCACCACCACGGTTTGGCCCCACAGCGTGCCCAGTTGCTGCGCCAGCATGCGCGCCACGACGTCGGTAGAACCACCGGGCGCGAAGGGCACGACCATGCGCACGGGCCTGCTCGGCCAGTCGGCTTGGGCCGCAGCAGGCGGCGCCCAGGCCAGTGCAGTGAAGCACGCCAGCATCAGGGTGGTGCGGCGGGTCAGGCTAGGGGTGGTTTTGAGTGGCATCACGGGTTCTCGCAGAGGGCCGGCGAAGGCGGCCTTTTGGGGCAGATGAAGTGCCAGCCCCCAGGGCTGTGCCAAGCTTGTGCCGGGGGTCAGTTGAGCAGGGCCAGCGCGAAGGCCAGACCGGTGAGTGTGGCAAAACCAGCGGCCCCGGCAATCCAGTTTTTCCGCAGGCCTGCGGAGGGCCCGAATTCGATCAACAGCAAGCGCACACCGCCGGCCATGTGGCCCGCCAGCAGCAGCACCAGGCCCCACTCGGCCAACTTGAACAGCGGCTGGTCGGCCAATCGAAGAAAGCCGTCCAGCGCCGCCGCGCCGTGCAAGGCCTGGCCCAGCGCCCAGAAGTGCAGCGGCAGGAACAGTGCCAGGCCCAGGCCCGAGAGGCGGTGCAGCAAAAAGGCCCAATAGGCCGGATGTTGATGGCTTCGCCGGTCGGGTGGCCTCATGGGCCCTGGGGAAGGCTGATGCATGGCCTTCATGCGCTGGCACCCGGCCAGACCACGCCCCATACCGCACGCAGCCCCAGCACCACTAGCAGCAAAGCAAAGCCGCGTGAGGCCCACAGCGCGGTGGTCGCTTGCCAGCCCCACCATTCGCGTGCAATGTTGGCCAGGCCCACCGGCACATGCACCGCGCAGGCCAGTACAAAGAGCGCATAAAACGCGGCGAACAAGCCGTTGCCCTGGGTGCGCGACAAGATTTCAGCCGCCGACAGACCGCCGCGCACGGCGTAAACCATCACCACCAGGTGCACCAGCACCAGCAGCGCCAGCACCATGGCGCTCATGCGCTGCCAGTACCAGCGCTTGGCTTGGTTGATTGCCTGGCTGATCCCCTGGGCCTGGGCTTGTGCAGCGGGCTGGTTCATGTCAGCTGGCCGCGCACGGCCGCACGCGCCACCACGCGCTTCAAACCCGCAATGGCCAAGGTGGGCGCCAATTTTTTCGGGCAGCGCTCGGTGCAACTGCCCAGGGTGTGGCAACTGTGGCAACCGGCATCGCCGGCCACGGCGCGCAGGCGTTCGGTCTGCGTGGTGTCGCGCACATCGTTGATCAACGTCCACGCGCGGTTCAGTGCCGCCGGGCCCAGATATTCGGGTTGCCAGGCCACCACATCGCACGAGGCATAACAAACGGCGCAGCCGATGCACTCGATGCCGGCGTTGGCAGCCTGGCGCTGGGGCGAGCCGGGTTTGATCCTGGCAAAGGCGTCGTGGCGCGTCGCCGTGCCCTGGAACTGGCCTTTGGCGCGGGCGTTCTTGTCGAAAAACGGCGCCATGTCGGTGGCCAGGTCTTTGATGACGGGCAGGTTGGCCAAGGGGGCGATTTCGAGCTCGCCGCTTTCCCCCATCACCTTGGACACACTGGTTCGGCAGGTCCAGCGCGCCTGGCCATTGACGGTCATGGCACACGAGCCGCACATGCCCACGCGGCAGGCAAACCGGTAGGCCAGGCTGGGCTCCAGGTGGCGCTGAATGTGGCTGACGACATCCAGCACCGTCTGACTGGCCAGGCGCGGCACCTGGTAGTGGCTGAAACCCCCTTCGCTGCGACCGCGCCAGACCTTGACCTGCAGCAGCTCGGCCGCAGCGGATGGGTTGTCGAGGCGTTGTGTGGCAAAGGACATGGGGCGATGATGCCGCCCGCCGAGACAAAGGCAAAGCGAATATTTCTGTCGACAAGGAAAAGAAATTCTTTAGAGTCGCCGGCCTCAACAAGCCTCAGATCGCCCCACACCATGTCCTCCATGCGCCAGTTCCGCAGCTTCATCGCCACTGCACGGCTGGGCAGTTTTGCTGCCGCCGGCCAGCAGGTGGGGCTCAGCGCCGCGGCCGTCGGTTTGCAGATCCGCGCACTCGAGCACGATCTGAACCGCACGCTGTTTGACCGCAGTGGCCGCAGCATCGTGCTCAACACCGCCGGTAGAGCGCTGCTGGGGCCGGTGCATGCCCTGGTGGAAGGCTATGAGGGGCTGGCGGCGCGCGACCAAGGCGGCTCGCTGTCGGGCACGCTGGTGATGGGTGCACTGGTGTCGGCCTTGATGGGTGCGTTCGCCGACTGCCTGTGGTCGCTCAAGCGCGAGCACCCCTTGCTCGAGTTGAATCTGTTGTCAGGCCAATCGGCCGACTTTGCCCAGCGTGTGCAGCGTGGTGAGCTGGACGCCGCGGTGGTCACCCGCCCGCCCGTGGCCTTGCCCGGCAAGCTGAGCTGGTCGCTGCTGTACACCGAGCCCATGGTGTTGATCGTCCCGCGCAAGCCGCATTTCACGCTGCCCGATGACCCCTTGCACATGCTCAGCAGCTGCCCCTTCATGCGCTTTGATCGCCAGGCCTGGACGGGTCACTTGGTCGATCAGGCGCTCAAGCGCTGCGGTGTGGCGGTGCGCGAGGGCATGGAGCTGAACTCTGTGGAAGCCATCGTGGCGCTGGTGCGCCAGGGCTTCGGTGTCTCCATCGTGCCGCAGCTGGCCAACCTGCAGTGGGCACGCGACCGCGCCCTGCGCATCGTGCACCTGCCACAGGTGGATGTGGTGCGCCAGGTGGGCCTGCTGGAACGCCCGCAACACAGCCGCAAGCGTGTGACGGCGGTCATCAAGTCCTACTTTGACAAGCAGGGCTAGCGCTCGGCAAGGCGCAGGGCCGGCGCCAACAGGGTCAGGCCCGCACAGACCGGCCAGCCTGGGGTGCCGCGCCGGTCGACTCACGCACCACCAGCTCCACCTCAACTTCAGTCGCCGCCTGCAGGGGCAATTGCTCCAGTGCAGCGATCACGCGGTCGGCCACGGTGTGCCACAGCAGTTGCGTCGGCACGCGCAGGGTGGTCAAAGAAGGCTGGATGTGGCCGGCCATCTCCAGATCGTCAAAACCGATGATGGACAAGTCCTGCGGCACCGTCAGGCCCAGCTTTTGCGCTTCGAGCAAAGCGCCCAAGGCGAGCACGTCATTGCCACAGACGATGGCCGTGGGCCTGGGCTTGGCGGCCATCAGCACGCGCAGGCCCTCGCGCGCTTGCGCCAGGCTGTAAGGGCGTTCGACCAGGTTCTGCGGCGCCAAAGTCAGGCCAGCTTCTTTGAGCGCCTGGCGCACACCTTCGACGCGCGCGGTGGCTCGGTCGTTGCGGCTGCAGACTCCGGCCAGCATGGCGATGTGGCGGTGGCCCATCTCCAGCAGGTAGCGCACCGCATGGCCCATGGCACGCGCGTTGTCAAAGCCCACGCACACCAGGCCTGCCGTGGGCGGGTAGATCATGGTGTGCACGGTGGGCAGTTCGCGCTGGCGCAGCATGTGCAGCAACTCGGGGTTTTGGCCCGCGCCCACCAGCACCAGCGCATCGACGCCACGGGTCATCAGGTTCAGCGCCTGCTGTGCCTCGGTGTCGGGGTCGTAGGCACTGGTGGCAATCAGCAACTGCAGGCCGGAGTCGGCCAGGCGCTGCTGCAAGGCGTCGATGGCCTTGGCAAAGATGGCGTTGTCGATGGTGGGGAACACCGCGCCCACGGTGCCGCTGCGCTGCAGCTTCAGAGCCCGGGCCCCGGCATGCGGCACGTAGCCCAGGCGGGTGACGGCCTGCATCACCCGCGCCCGCAAGGGTGCACGCACCGACTCGGGCTTGTTGAGCACCCGGGACACGGTGGCCGTGGACACCGCGGCTGCACGTGCCACGTCTTCGATGTTGGGCAGCGCAGTGTCGCGTGGCAGCATGGCCGGGAATGTAAGCGCTTTCCGAAACCAAGGCGCTGCCAGCAAGGACCATCGCTGCCTATCCGCTGCAGGGTATTCACCGAACTGTGGGCTCTTGACGGCATGGCGCCTGCACTGGAACATCGGCTGTTTATGAAATCGCTTACAGATTCATCGCGCACCGCCCCTTGGGCATCGCCAGCGCTGACCCAACGGCCGTCATGCCCACCCCTGCGCCTCCTCGCCACCCCCTGCTGACCTTGGCTTCGGCCTTGGCTGCTTTGCTCGTGGTGCTGGTGTTGTGGCACTTGCTCACGGCGGTCTGGGGCGTGATTTCGGCGGCGCGGTTTCCCACGCCGGTGGAGGTGGCCCTTGCGCTGCAGCAAATCACCGTCGAGGGCTACAGCAATGGCCGCCTGCACCAACACCTGCTGACCAGCGTGTTGCTGGTGACCCTGGGCTTTGTCGTGTCCTCGGCCATCGGCGTCACCCTGGGTTTGGCCATGGGCGCCAGCCGCACGGTTGAGGCCCTGCTGAATCCCGTGTTCTTGCTGTTGCGGCCCATCCCGCCACTGGCCTGGATCCCTTTGGCCATCGTCTGGCTGGGCCTGGGCGTGGCAGCCAAGATGATGGTCATCTTCTTCGCCGCCTTTGTGCCCTCGGTCATCAACAGCTACGCCGGTGTGCGCCAAATCGACAAGCCGGTGTTCGAAGCCGCCGCCATGCTGGGCGTCACAGGCTGGCGCTACTGGTGTGAGCTGCTGATACCGGGCGCTTTGCCCAGCATCTTCACGGGCTTACGGTTGTCACTGCAGGCCTCATGGACCACCCTGGTGGCGGCCGAGCTGGTGGGCGCCATCGTCGGCCTGGGGCAGATCCTCAACCAGGCCAGCCAGGACATCTACCCGGCCATGATCCTGGTGGGCATGATCAGCGTGGCGCTGTGTGGCTGGCTGATGACCCAGGGCTTGGCCTGGCTGGAGCATCGCGCCATGCCCTGGAAGGCCCACTGATGTTGCAGCCACGCCTGTCGCCCGGTCGCAGCGCCTGGCTGACGCTGGTCGGGGCGTCGGCGTTCTTGCTGCTGTGGTCAGTGGCCGCGCTATCGGGCCTGACCTCGCGAAACTTCCTGCCCACACCCTGGGACGTGGTGATTCGCTTTGCCCAACTGGTGGTGGAGCCCTTTGCCGGCTTCACGCTGTTTGAACATTTGCTGTCGAGCTTTCGGCGTTTTGCCACCGGCTTCTGTCTGGCCGTGGTGGTGGGCATCCCGCTGGGCCTGCTGATGGCCTGGTTTGTCTGGGTCGACCGCATCGTCTCGCCTGCCTTTGATGCCATTCGTTTTGTCGCGCCCATTGCCTGGGTGCCGTTTGCTGCGCTGTGGTTTGGCACCGGCATTGGAGGGCCGGTGTTGATCATCTTCATGGGGGCTTTCCCGCCGGTGCTGATCAACACCTACCGTGGCGCCAAGAACGTCGACCGCAAGTACATCGAAGCCGCGCAGATGCTGGGTGCCAGCCACTTTCGCGCCATGACCCAGGTGCTGCTGCCGGCGGCCGTGCCGTCCATCGTGGCGGGCTTGCGCATCTCGGCGGGCCTGGGCTGGCAGTCGCTGGTGGGGGCTGAGCTCATCGTCGCCTCCAGCGGAGTCGGCTACCTGATGGTCAAGGGCCAGGCTTCAGTGTCCACCGCTACCGTGATGAGCGGCATGGTGGCCATCGGCGTGGTGGGCGTGCTCATCGACATCGCGCTGCGTCGCCTGCAGCAATTCATCGAAACCCGCCGCGGTTTGTAAAACAAGAATCTCTGGAGACCGCGCCTTGGCCAGCATCAACTTCTCTGCAGTGGAGCGTGTCTTCCACCAAAACGGCAAAGCCTTTGTCGCGCTGAAAGATGTGAACCTGGTGGTGCAAGACCGCGAGTTCGTGGCCATCGTGGGCCCTTCGGGTTGCGGCAAGACCACCTGCTTGCGCATGGCCGCGGGGCTGGAACACCCCACAGGCGGCACGGTCAGCGTGGGCAACGAAATCGTCACCCAACCCGGGCCCGACCGCGCCGTGGTCTTCCAGGCCTTTGCGCTCTTCCCCTGGAAGACGGTGTGGGACAACGTCGAGTTCGGGCTGATCTCACTGGGCGTGGACAAGGCCGAGCGCAAGCGCCGCATCGAGCACTACATCGAACTCATGAACCTGCGGGGTTACGAACAGGCCTACCCGCACCAGCTCTCGGGCGGCATGCAGCAGCGCGTGGCCATTGCACGCGCTTATGTGCTCGACCCCAAGGTGCTGCTCATGGACGAGCCCTTTGGCGCGCTGGACGCGCAAACCCGCGTGCTCATGCAGGAAGAGTTGGTGCGCCTGGCACGCACACACCCGCGCACGGTGCTCTTCATCACCCACGCCGTCGAAGAGGCGGTCTACCTGGCCGACCGCATCGTCGTCATGACCGGACGCCCCGGCACTGTGCGCGAAATCATCGATGTCAAAAGCATCCGTATGCAAGAAAACTGGGACCAGCACGCGCGCATTGAAGACGTGATGGACCAGCCCAGTTTTGTGCGGCTGCGCTCGCATGTCTGGAAGCTGCTGCGCAGCTCGGGCGACGCCGACGCACATTGATCGACGTCGCGCCTGTTCGGTTCGATTGCCAGGTTCGTTTGTTCGATTCACTTCGGTTCACTTCGCTTCCCCCATCCCCGCCCCATCCACAACACCCCCACTGGAGACTCACGATGAAGATCAAGCTCACCCTGGCCGCACTGGCCACCACGCTGCTGCTCGCCCCCGCCACCCAAGCCCAGGCCTTGGAAGAAATCAAGGTCAGCTACCAGCCGGCCCTTTACTGGGCGCTGCCCTTCTTTGTCGCCAGCGAGAAGAACTGGTGGGCCGAAGTGGGGCTCAAGCCTGTCTACAGCACCTTCCCCGCGGGCGTGCCGCAGATCGCCGCCGTGGCCAGCAAGAGCTGGGACGTGGGCGGTACGGGTTCGGTGCCCGCGGTGCTGGGCCATGTGCGTTTTGGCATCAAGACCATTGGCTTGACGAATGACGAATCCGCCGGCAACGCCCTGCTGGCACGCAAGGAAGTGGCCGACAAATTTGCCAAGGACCCCAGCAGCATCAAGGGCCAGACGATTTTGCTCACCGCCAACAGCACCGGCGACTACGCCGTGCAGTCCTGCCTGAAGAAGTGGGGCATCGCCAAGAGCGACGTGGTCATCAAGAACATGGGCCAGGCTGAAATCATCTCGGCCGTGTCCAGCAACAACGCCGACCTGGCGGGCCTGTGGGCGCCCAACATCTACACGCTGGAGGAAAAGGCCGGCGCCAAGGCGCTGTGCTCGGGCAAAGAAGCCGGCGTGATGGTGCCCAGTGCATTGATCGCACGCGGCGAATACGCCGAGCAGAACCCGCAGAACGTGGCCAAGTTCTTGGCCGTCTACCTGCGCGCATGGAGCTGGATGAACGCCAACAAGCCCGCCGCCATCGAGATGATGAAAAAGTTCTACGCCCAGGGCGGCGTGGTCATCAGCGACGCGTCAATGATGAAGGAGTTCGACACCCGCCCCACCTATTCGCTGACCCAGCAACTCGCGGCCATGGACCGCACCCGCGGCGGCTCGCAGATGGACGGCTGGTACGACCAGATTGCCACCTTCATGCGCGGCACCGGCGCCATCCAAAGCGTGCCCGCAGCGGCCGACTTCATCACCGACGTCTACATGAAGCGTGTGCAAGCCGACGCCAAGTTGCGCGACTTCGCCAACAACAGCAAGTAGTCACGAGGCCGAGCACATGGCAAGGGCCGCAGGAAGCGCGGAAAATCTGGAGTGCGCGCGGGCTCGGGCGCCCAAGGCCTGCAGCGACCGCAGCCCGACCCCTGTCGCGGCCGGTCAGGCCGAAGCCCGCCCCGGCCGCAAGCGGCCCTCAAGCCAGCCAAACAGTGCCTCGCACAACAGTGCCAGCGCCGCAGCAGGCAGGGCGCCGGCCATCAGCAGGGCTTTGTCATTGAGCGCCAGGCCGGTGACGATGCGCTCGCCGTAGCCGCCCGCGCCGATGAAGGCGGCAATGGTGGCCGTGCCCACGGCAATGGTGGTGGCGGTGCGTGCGCCGGCCAGGATCACCGGCAGGGCCAGGGGCAGGTCGATCAGGCGCAGGCGCTGCAGGGGTGTCAGGCCCAGGGCCAGGGCCGCGTCCTTCAGGCCCGCAGGCAGCTCGGCCAGGCCGGTGCAGGTGTTGCGCATGATGGGCAGCAGGGCGTAGAGCGTCAGGGCGATCAGGGCCGGCAAGGTGCCAATGGCGCCGACCAGCGAGATCAACACCGCCAGCATCGCCAGCGAGGGCACGGTTTGCAAGACGCCTGTGGCGCCGAGCACCACACTGCGCGCACGGGCGTGCGGCGCCACCCAGGTGGCCAGAGGCACGCCAATCAACAAGGCCAGGGTGACCGAGGCCAGAACCAGGCCGACGTGCTGGGCGCTCAAGCGGGCCAGGTCGGGGCCGAAAAGTTTGTGCCAGAAGCCGGCTGCGGCGCCATCCCCTGCCGCTTGGCCACCTGTTTTGCCTGTTACTGTGGCCGCCAGGTGATCACGCGCAATCACGTCGAACGCCACGCTCTTGAGCTCGGCCCGCGCGTTCATCGCGATCATGGCCGGCTCGTTGATGCTGCCGGCCAGCTTTTGCCAGGCCGCCCAGGCCTGGGGGAAGCGCTGCGGCACATCCAGTCGGTACAGCAGCACCGCGTCATAACGCGGAAAGTGGCCGGCGTCGTCGGCTAGCACGCGCAGGCCCAGGTGATCGATCTTGGCGTCGGTGGTGTAGATGTCGATCACGTCCACCTGGCCGCCCGAAACGGCGTCGTAGGCCAGGCCATGGTCCAGGCCCTGGGGCTGCTGGGCCAGGCCATAGCGCTGGGCCAGGCCCTTCCAGCCATCGGCGCGGCCGATGAACTCATTGCTCAGGCCCAGGCGCAGCGTGGGGTGCTTGGCCAGATCAGACAACTTGGTAATGCCCAGACGCTGCGCCACATCGGCGCGCATGGCCAGGGCATAGCCGTCGTTGAAGCCCAGGGGCACCTCCACGCCCAGGCCCAGCGGCTTGAGCAGCTCGCGCATGGCGGGCAGCGAGGTGGCCGTGGGGTTCTTCAAGATTTCCAGCGCGATGGTGCCGGTGTACTCTGGGTAGACATCGATGCTGCCGCTGCTCAAGGCCGCATAGACGATGGCGGTGTTGCCCAGGCCTTGCTTGACCAGGACGCTGGCCTGTGGCTGCGCGGTTTGCGCCGTTTGCGCCAGCACCTGGGCCAGGATGTAGGACTCGGTGAAGCGCTTGGAGCCGACGCGAAGGGTGTCGGCGCCTTGCGCCCCTGCTGCCGCACACAGCAGGGCAGCGGCCACCAGCAGCGGCTGCAGCCAGCGCGCGAATCCGGTTGGGAGGCCGTGCGCGGCCAGGTGCGCCGCCTGGTGCGCCGCCTGGTGCGCCGCGCGGCCTTCAGGGCGCTGCATCGGGCGGCACGGTCAGCGCCAGGCACACACCGTAGCGGCTGGTGGCGAGGGGCCCGCTGGCATCGAAAACATTCAACCCGCCGGTCTCGGACACGATCCAGACCTCGACCGCACCCGCGGCCAGGTAGGCCCGGGTCTTCATCTCCATCTCGTCATCGGTGTTGGAGGGTGAGCGCACCTCGACGCAGATTTCGGGGGCTTGGGGCAGGGGTGATGCGTCGCCATGGCGGGCCACGAATTCAGGCGATGCCCAGGCCACATCTGGCACACGCACGCCTTGGTTCGTCACAACGGCGCACTCCGTCATCACCGTGCCCTGCGGCAACTGCAGGGCCAGCGTGTGGCCCACGGCAAACTGGTGGCGTGCATGGCGCGTGGTGGTCGGGCTCATCTCAATCGTCCCCAAAGCATTGAGCTCAATCTTGTAAGGCAGGTCGTGCAAGTTCTTGTCGTTGCACAACTCGGCCCAGCGCAGTGCCAAGGTTTCGTAGGTGGTGTGCAGCCCCATGATCGTGTCCCGCAGAGTGACGCAAAAGTATAGGCTTGCGGGGTGGCGGGGCGCGTGCCTCGGCCCGGGCTCAAACGCCCAGCTTGGCCTCGCCACCGAGTGCATCGATCAGATCGCCGAGCAGTGGCGCCAGCTCACCGGTGGCGATGGCCATGTCGGCATCGAAGGAGTCGCCCTTGTTGGCCTTGCGGCCTTCGAAGACACCGTCCAGAAACGCCAGGCGCTTGAACTGCATGCCGTCGGTTAACACGAAAGAGACGCGTCCATTCCAGGTCAGGGCCAGCCGGGTGGGCTGTTTGCCGGCGGCAATGTGGCCGCGGATTTCTTCCAGATCCAGCGCATGGCGGGCGTAGCGCACGGCGGGCTTTTCGCCGTCGGCGGCCTTGAGTTCGCAGTCGCGGTCCACAGTCATGGTACTGGGCGGCTCGCCGCTGGCCAGCCAATCGCTCATGGCCGAGGCCGGGGATTGCGTGGTGTTGATGAGCTTGGCCGAGAAACCATCGAGCGACTTGGTCAGATGGGTCAGCACCTCGTCGGCCTTGGCGCTGCTGCCGGCATCGACCATCAGCAGGGCCGGCGTGGGGGCGATCCACACCCGAATCAAGGCCTGCTTGGTGAAGGCCATGGGCATCAGGTCCAGCACGGCCTGGTCCTTCAAGTCGCGCAGCTCCTTGCGGCCGGGTTTGCGGCCGGTCTCGGCCTCGATGCGCGCGGCCAGTTGCTCCACCTGGCGCTTGACCACGGCCGTAGGCAGGATGCGGGCCTCGGTCTTCAAGGCCAGCAGCCACTGGCCATCGATGACCTCGATCAGCGGGCCGTTGGCCACTTCGCGCGGCTCCACCCAGCCGGCGCTGCGCGGCTGCGTGGCGCTGCACTCGACAAAGCGCGCGGCCTGCAGCTTCTTCTCGATCGCCTTGGGGGTCGCCGACCAGTCGGCGGCGATGCGGTAGACCATCAAATTCTTGAACACGCGCGAGCCTCAATGTGCGAAGGGGCGCGATTGTGCATGCAGCTGCCGGGCGCAGGGTGTGCAGCGCACACCGCTATGGTCGCCTGCGCGCCGGCTCAGCAACGCTGCGCCGCGCGCAGGCCCTTCAAAAAGGCGCGCCGCACCGAGCCCGCGGCAATGGAAGCGGCCACATCGCGCGCATAGCGCTCGGCGCCACTGAGCTTGCGCACCCAGCCGCGAAACGGCACCACGCCTTCGGCGGCACTCTTGAGCGCACCGGCGGCCAGGTCGCCGCCACGCTCCAGCAGGCCAGGGTTGGCCTCGCTCGCCGGCGCATCCAGATCGGGCCCCAGGGCCTCATCGAGTGCGCGTATGTCGCTTGATAGGGATTGGCAGCTGCTGTCGGCCGGTGGGCGATAGGGAAGCTTCCGCGCGTCCTCCAGTACCGGCGGGATCGTGGCCTGCACCAGGTTCAGGTCGCTCAGTGGTGTGGTCGCCGCTGAAGACAGTCTTGAGCTGTCTTGCGTGGCGCAGGCGGCCAAGGCCAGTGTCATGACGAGCAAGGAGATGGATGACTTCATTTTGGGGTGACCTAACATCCATGTAGAGCGTTCAGAGTTCAATCATTCGACCCGCGCAGTTGCACGCTGGGCAGCCAGGTGAAGGTGCCGGCTTGAGAAAACCATTGGGCGTAGCTTGGCGGCAATGCGCTGATGTCGGGGTCGGCTTCGTCTTCGGACCACGATCCTGAGGTGTCGCCCACCATGCGCCGAAGCTCCGACGACACATCGGTCAAGCCCTTGATCTGCAGGCGCGGATCACGCATCAGGGTGGTCATCTCGTTGAGCAGATCGGCGAAGGTGGCGCGCACCGCGGCGAACGAGGTTTCAGCCTTGCCCTGGTGGATGTTGTCGGCGCTGACGGCCTTGAGCGTGGCCTGCACCACCAGCACCACCAGGGGCATGGCGGCGGCGGCGAACTGCCCGGGTTTTGCCAGATTTCGATCGATCGCAGGCGCCTCATCCGGGAGCTTGAAGTGATTCATCACGCGCTGCATTGCCAACTTCAACAGACCCAGCAGGTTGTCGAACAAGGCTGCCGGGTCATGCTCCGCATCGGCCGCCCGATAGCGCAGCTCGCGCAGCGTCGACTCGCCCAGCAGCTCGAGCGCGGAGTTGGCAAAGCGGTTGGCGTCCTGGCCCACAAAGCTGCCGTTGAGCGTGGCGATGGTGGTCTCGCGCACCACCGCTTGAAAGTGCGGCAGGGCCTCCTGGTGCCGCGGAGCGCGGGTCAGGGCGCCTGCCAGATTGACCAGGCAGGAGCCGCCGTGCAACACCTGCAAGGCCTCGGCCATGCTCTTGGCGCGGGTGAAAGACCAGCAGGCACCCAGCAGGTAGCAGATGATCTCCAGCCACTCGCCATTGGCATCAGGAAAGGCGAGGCGTTTGAACAAACGCGTCACCGACAGACCGGTGTTGAACAGGCTGCTCGCCGGGTCGCCCATGTCGTCACCGCTGCGGTCGGCTTGGGCCGCGCGCAGCATGGCGCCAAAGGCGGCCATCACCAGGCGCGAGTCCTCGCCCAGGTAGCCCATCCGTTTGGTGAGCAGCGGGAAGGTCACCGGCGACAAATGTGCCCACGACGACAAGACATTGTTCATGGTGCGCACCACGGCCTCAAGACGAGTGAGCCAGCGCAGGTCGTCCATGGGCACTTCGGTGTCGCGCATCGCAGTCAGGTCAAAGCCGAAGCCCAGCCACAGCTCGGCATGGCTGGGGTCGCCGCCGCGCAGCACCGCTTCGCCCACACAGTTCAGGGCGTGCAAGCGGTTCATCAATTGCGAGATTTGTCGCTCGCCTTCGGGCAGCTCCTGGCGCACGCCCGAGTCCAGCCCGCCCAGGGTGCTCAAACGCCCGCTGACGTTGTTGGTGATGGCCTGGATGCGGGCCCAGACGCCGATGAAATCTTCTTCCTGGTTGGCGTAATGCGTGGCCAGCAGCTCCAGCGTCTTCAGATAGAGCCGAATCGAGAGCTGAAGCAGGCCGCGGCGGGTGCCGCGCCCGGCGGTATCGGCCACTGTAGACAGCGACTGCACGATGCCCAGACTGAGGCGGCCGCGCTGGTTGGGGTCCTCGGCCAGCATGCGGTATTGGGTCTTTAAAAAATCGCTCAGCGCATCGTCGTGGTTGCCCGCCGCGGTGACGCGCCGGCAAGCGTTGAGCAAGGCGTCGGTGATGCGCTCGCGGGTGACCTCACCGGATTGCTCGGCACGCACCAGCATCCAGATGGCTTCAAGAAATGTGGCCTGCCAGCGCTTGCGGTCTTGCGCCGCGATGAGCTTGTTCTGCACCTGGCGGCGCATCTGGTCAAAGTCGTCGGTCCACTTCAGATTTGAAAACGGTGGTGCCTCGAAGTCGATGCCCTCGCTCAGCACGGCCGCGTTCTGCCGATACCAGGTAACGATGTCGGCACCGCTGCCCAGGCTGATGGCCTCGCCCAATCCGATGAAGGCTTGTGGGCCGAGCCGCGCCAACAGCCCGGAGACGCCGTCCATTTCCGCGGCATCCTTGCCGTCGAATGCAGGCCGGCCGTCGCACAGCTCATGGGTCAGGACTTCGAGCAAATCAACCGGGCCCAGCGCCGAACCCTTGATGGCTTGCTTGTGCTGGGTCTGAATGGACCGGATGTCGACCGGCTTCGGCACCGGTGCATTGGCTTCACCCTGGCCGAGCAAGTCGGTGCCGCTTGTGTTGGCTTCAATCATGGCTGTGCCCCTTTGAACAAGTGACCTTCTTCAAGGTGCAGCAAGCCCACGGCGACAAAGATCAGTTGGGCCATCGCCCAGGCCAGGCGCCCGCGTTCGGTGTCGTGGCTTTTGAGCGGCGCGCGCGGCCAACGGATCGGCGTCAGCGCACTGGAGCCGCCTTGAATGACCTGTTCGATCTTGCTTTCCAGCCGCCGCAAACTCATGCGTCCGGGCGTGAGCAGGTCGAAGCGTTGGTGGCGGTCGTCCTTGAGCAGGAATTGCAGCAGTTCGCCCACCGCGTCCCTGAACGTCGCGTCTTGAAGCTTGTCCGCTGTCGCCGCCAGCAGCACGGGTGCTGAGATCAAGTCGCCATCGCCTTCGCCTTCGTCGCTGCGCTCGGCCTCCAGGGGCTGCAAGGCCGGTGCAATCAAGGCGATCAACATTTGCGTCAAAACATTGGGCTTGAGCGCGCCCTGAGCATCGACAAAGATGCGCCGCCAGGTGAACTCCACCAGGTCTTGCGCATTGATCGCATGCAGCTCCCAGCGCGCTCCGAGGTACTTTTCGGCGATGCGCCTGTGCATGACCTCGCGACGGCTGCTGTCCAACGGCAGGTAGCCACTGAGCAGTGCCTCTTGCGCGGCTTGGCGGCGGCGCAGGGTGGGGGCATCCACCGCATCGCCGTCCACGTTTGGCGCGAACTGCCCCGGGGGGCTTGGGCCATCGCCAGCCGATCCTTGGGCAGCCCCATAGACGCCTGCACCGGCAGGCCTGCCGCGACCACTGCGGGCGCGCGGCGCCGGGGCCGCAGCGGCTTGCATGGCCGCGTCAAACAAGGCTGGCTCCTGGCTGATCACCGCATAAGCCGAGCTGCGCAGTTCGGCCGAGACCATGTTCAGCGGGTGGAAGGCATTGAAGCGCAGCACCTCGGGCACATAGGCCAGCACCACATGCACGCCGGGCAGGTCGAGCGCGCGCCGGAACATCACCAAAGTGGTTTGCGCCGCAGCCGGCGTGGCACGCTCGATCTCGTCCAGAAAGATCGCCAGGCGCACGCCGTGGGCCTGCAGCCGGGCAGCGATGCGCTCCAGGTCTTCCTGATAGTCCAGGGGCGTGGCCGCACCCAGGGTCATCTCGCCGCGCACCGGCAGGGTGGGCACTTCAAAAAACAACTTGAACAGGCGTGAAGGTGGGCGCCCGTTTTGCAGCGCACGCCGGCGCTGCATGCGCCACAGGCAGCGCAGTGTCAACGGCGGCCCCCACATGGCGCCGGGCCCGCCGCAATCGATGCCGGCCAGCACTTCGGGTGTCATCAGCAGGCGTTCGACCAGGCGAAAGTGCTGGTCGTCCAGAGCCTCATCGCGCCAGGCACTGATGTAGGTGACGGCGGTATTGGGCTCGCGTCGCAGCCTTGATTCGAGGCCGCGCAACACGGTGGACTTGCCCGAGCCCCAGGCGCCTTCGATGGCGTACCACTTGCCGGTCAAGGCGCGCTGGTCGCTGCGATCAAGGCTTTGCACCAGCCTGTCGACCAAGTCCGATTGCGAAGGCAGCAGGTGCGCATCAACATTGGGGCGCACATCGGCGGGCATTTGCGCCCGCACGCGTGCCCACAGCATCATCGTGGCCAGATGGCGCAGGGCCAACCAAGCCAGGAGGGCGCCAAGTGGCAGCAACGCCGCGGTCAACAGCAGATCGCGAGCGCGCGACTTTGACTGCCACTCCAGCTCGCGCTTTTGCTGCTGCGCATGGGCTTGCTTTTCACGTTCCCAGGCGATCAGGGCCAAAGTGTGGGCCAAGGCATCGGCGGCGGCCTTGCCGGATGAGTCTGTCGGCCCGGCTTTGGGGCTGGAGGCCTGGCTGTTGGCAAGCGTGGGCGGCTGCGGGGCACGCAGCCCCGGCGCCGACGCATCGGGTGGGGACGGCGCCCGCTCAGCCGCTGGCAGTGCAGGCGCTGGCAGTGCAGGCGCGGTAGCAGGCAGGGTGGCAGGCAAAGTGGCGGGACGCGCGTACACCGCATCGACCGCTGCGCCATCGAACCCTGGCACGCGCTCCAGCCAGAACGGTATTGACAGCCAGGCCAGGAGCAGCAACGTCAAGACCATCAAGATCAAACCATGCCAGGCCAACTTCCAGGATGCTTTTTGACGCGTGATCTGCATAAGCTCCTCCTTGCGGGGCCGCTGTGGCGCTGGCCTTCAAACCATTATGCGGGGCGCGGCGTCATGGGCCGCAGCTTGTGGGCCGCAGCTTGTCCTTCGCCTTCGCCTCACTCGCTCGCAATCTGCCGGCTGATCACCGGGTGGTACTTCTCGCCATCACCGGCGCGAATCGCCGCTGCGAAGCATTCATCCACAAGCTTGGCGCCGCGCGCATCGATGCCGGTCTCGGCGGCCAGGAGCAGTGCATAACTCAGGTCCTTGCGGGCGTACTCGACCGAGAAAGCGCGTGGCGGAAACGCCTTGGGCAGCATGGCCTTCATGCCGTGGTTGCGCAGCGCAAAGCTGTCGGCCGAGCCCTTGGCCAGGGTGTCGAAAAGGAGCGTCGCGTCCACCCCGGCGCGCTCGCCAATGGCCTTGGCTTCGGCCAGGGCCATGACGGTCTCGAACAGCACCATGTTGTTCAGGATCTTCACCACCTGGCCGCAGCCCACGGGCCCGCACAGGGTGATGTCGCTGGCCATGGTGGCCAGCAAGGGGCGCAGGGCAGCGAAGGCCGCAGCATCGGCGCCCACCATCACCGACAGGCTGCCCGTTTCGGCCGCGGCGCGCGTGCGTGCCACTGGCGCGTCGATGAAGGTGGCACCCTTGGCGGCGAAGGCCGCGGCCAATTCGCGTGTCAAGGCCACCGGCGAGGTGCTGAGATCGACCACCACCTGGCCGGCGCGCGCTGTGTCCAGCAGGCCTGATGCGCTGCGGGCTGAGGCATCTGCGGCCGCGGCATCGCTTGCTGTGCTGTTGGCCGCAGCACCATCACCCGCAGCACCATCACCCGCCACACCATCACCCGCCGCACCAAGACACAGCTCGCGCACCACCTCGCCCGAGGGCAGGGACAGAAACACCACATCGGCCCGCGCCATCAGCTCTTGCGCACTGGCCGCCATGTGCAGGCCGCTAACGCCGAGGCTGGACAGGCGCTGCATGGGCCGCGGGTCGCGGTCGAGTGCCCACACCGGCAGGCCGCACTTTTGCGCCAGGTTGCGGCACATGGGCTCGCCCATCACGCCCAGGCCGATGAAACCGATGCTGCTGAAGGGGTGCGTCATTTGCTCAAATCCGATGGCTGGGGTTGGGGTGATCACAATGGGTGTTCGATGGCGTTGCTGGGCCTGCCGGGGTGCACACCGGTGATGGCCAAACGGCAGTGCCACCGGCGCCCATTCTGGTCGGCCCGCGCCCCAAGCACGGCCCGACGTGATCACGAGGAGAGTTGCATGAGCGAACCTATGGCCTTGGTCGAACTCGCCGCCACGCTGGAGCGCCTGTTGCGCCTGCGCGCCCATCCCTTCGGCATGAAGCTGTTCGAGACGGTCGAGGCCATGCAGGCCGTGCCGCGCATCCGCCGCCCGGAGGCCATCCACACCTTCGATCAGATCGTCGCCATGGCCGCTCGGTTAGGGCGCACGATGGGTGTGACCGCCGCCGATCTGGTCGGCGCGCAGTGCCGCGCGGTGATCGGCCTGGGCCCGCAGGATGAGGATTGGCGCTCGGGCCGGGCCATGACGGGCGTTTGGTATGCCACGCAGGTGGATGCCCGCGACCACCAGGCGGCGATGCATGTGGTGCCCGCCGGGCGCTACCAGGCGCTGGCGGTGGCGCCGCTGTCGGCCGGGCGCTTGAATCCGCCCGACATCGTGCTGTTCTATGCCACGCCTGGGGCCATGATGTTCTTCATCAACGGCCTGCAGTGGTCCGGCTACAAGCGCTTTGACTGGAGCGTGGTGGGCGAGTCGTCCTGCGCCGACTCATGGGGCCGCGCCCTGGCCACACGGCAGCCCAGCCTGTCCATCCCCTGCTTTGCCGAGCGCCGCTACGGCGGCGTGCTGGACGACGAGATGCTGATGGCGCTGACGCCCGACGATCTGGCCAAGGCCGTGGCCGGCATGCAGGCGCTGGACAAGAACGGTTTTCGCTACCCGGTGCCGCAGTACGGCATCCAGCAGGATGTGCGTGCGGGCATGGCGGCGAGCTATGCGCCTGTGGCGCCTTCCACCGGGCCGGGTGGCCAGGCTTAGCACTGCCAGTGCGTTGGCAGCGCCACGGCATTGGCTGCGCCGCAGCTTTGACCCAGCGACAACAGTGACTGCGCAAGCACCTTGGGTTTGAGCCGACATGTCTGAGCCAGCCATGCCCGCCGAGCTTGCCTTGCCCACCGGGCACGCCTGGCCGCTGCGCCCGGGTGCTGCCACCACACTGCAGCGCTGCTTGCTGCTGGCCGCATTGCTGCACGCCCTGCTGGTGATGTGGGTGGGCAGCGTACCGGCCGGCAGCGCCCGCTCTGGCGATGGCGTGTGGGGCGCGCTCAATGTGGTGCTGCAAGGCCCGGCGCACACCGCGACAGGAGCGGCCGCCGATGGCCGCAATGGGCAGACCGATGCCACCGCCGCAACAACTGCAGCCCAGGCCGCGCGAACAGCGGCTGCCGCCCTGCCGGCCTACACGGGGCCGCAGGGCACGGCGCCGCAGCAGCGTTGGGGCGGCCTGCCGCGCGACACCGCGGCGGCCGAGCTCACCCAAACCGGCGCCGCGCAGATCGGCACCTGGAACGCCGTGGCCACCGAGCGGCTGGCCGGGCCGAACGAGACCGAACGGCCGACCCAGCCGGTGCTGCAGCCCGACCCGCTGCCCAAGCCGCCCGCCACCTTCGCGGCCGAGCGCGCGAACACGCCGGAGCGTGTGGTGCCCGCGGCACCTGAGCCGCCCGTGATTCGTACGGCGCCTGAGCCGCCCGTGATTCGTACGGCGCCGGCCGTGATCGCTGCACCGGTGCCAGTGCCGGCTGCGCCCGCCGCGCCGCCCAGGCCTGATCCGCCAGGACCGCCCGCCGCGCAGCCCCTGCCTGATCCGCCGGCGCCACCCGCGCCACCTGCGCCTCCATCGCCGACGACGCCATTGCGTGCGGTGGCGCCGCGCGCGCTGGCCGCGACCAGCGTCACGCCTGCAGCCATTGAGCCGGTGGCCACGCCAAGCCTGGCGCCGCCGGCATTGCCACCAGTGGCACTGCCGCCCGCGCCAGTGGTCAAAGCCGCGGCCCTGCCCAAGCCTGAGATCGACGCGCTGCCCGCGCCGCTGCCTTTGCCGCTGCCGGCGCAAGCGACCGACCAGGCGACGGTGCCTGCCCTGCCCATCCGTCTCGCGGCGCCTGTCGAGCCGCCACCGATGCCCGCCATCACCGCTGCACCGGCCGTGCCACCCGCTGCTGTGCCTGCTGCGGTACCAGCAGTCGCACCAGCAGTCGCACCAGCAGCCACGCCAGCGGCCACACACGCAGCTACACAAGTAGCACCCGCCACACCACCAGCCACGCCGTCCCCCGCACTCCCACCCGTCCCCACCACAGCCGCCAACACCCCATCGCCCACGCCCACGCCCACGCCCACGCCCGCCGCAACGGTCACCCCAGCATCTGCCGCCCCGGGTGTTGCGTCTGCCGCCGCCACTGGCCTGGGCGCCGCCCCCCGCGCCGACACCCCCCGGCTTGGCGCCGGCGCCCCCGATGCTGGCGCCCGCCTGGGGCGCGATGTGGCCACGCCACCCACGGCGGCATCCAGCGCGCCCAGGCTCAACCTCGATCTGCCCGGTGCCCGCTCGGGCCAGCTCTCCAGCCAGGGCGCAAGGGGCGTGTTGCAGTTGCTGCCGCGCCCGCCCGAGGGCAAATCGAAGTTGGCCGAGAGCATCGAGAAGGCGGCCAAGGAGGATTGCCGCAAGGCCTACGCCGGCATGGGCCTGCTGGCGGTGCTGCCGCTGGCCGCGGACGCCGTGCGCGACAAGGGCTGCAAGTGGTGAGTTGAGTGGCCGCGCCAGGCGCATCGGCTGCGCAGGCAATGCCGCTCACCCATTCCGCCTTGGACTAAGGTTTCCGACGAACCCAATTTCTTCCGCTGACTTTCTGTTGTTGATACCGGTGCGGTTCGGTAAGCTCAGTCACCGCAATTTCAGAGGATCGTCATGTTTGCAACCGTCAGCGACAAAGGCCAACTCACGCTGCCCAAGCCACTGCGCGAGGCGATGGGCATTGCACCCGGGGCCAGGCTGGAGCTGCAGCTTGGCGCCAACGGCACGCTGCAGGTACGTGTGGCCTCGCGCGGCGCGGCCTCACTCTTGGGCCTGTTGGCCAAGTCGAGCGCGGGTGCCGTGACACTCGAAGGCATGGACGACGCCATCACCCGCACGGTGAAGGCGCGGGCCAAGGCCAAGCCATGATCGCCGTCGATGCCAATGTTGTCCTGCGCCTTCTGGCCAACGACGATGTGGCGCAGGCCGCCAAGGCCAGAAGGCTGTTCGACGCCATGGCCGAAGACGACGCGTCCATCTGGCTGAGTGACACGGTCCTCGTCGAAGTGGTGTGGACACTGGCACGCGCCTACGGCCACGCCCGCGCCGGTCTTGTCCTCGCGGTTCGGGCATTGCTGCAAAACGCCACCGTGGCGTTCGAATCCGCGCACGCCGTGCATGCCGCCCTGGTGATGTTTGAGGCAGGCCCCGCAGACTTTGCCGATTGCCTGCTGGTGGCCAAGGCCAAGGCCGCCGGCTGCGACAGCGTGTTCACCTTTGATCGCAAGATGCGTGGCCTGCCCAGCGTGAAGTTGTTGTGAGGCCCGGTGAGCTGTAGGCCGCAGCGGTGACACAGCATCAAGCCCCGACGGGGCTGACCCACCGCGTTGGATGGGCTGCCTGTCGGGAAAGACAATTGAGTAATATATGTTACTCAGTATGTAGGATATGCTCAAGACATGTGGGCCATCCTGATCCTGACCCTCCCCACCCAGCCGAATGCGGTTCGGGTGCGCGTGTGGCGCGCATTGAAGAGCTTGGGCTGCGCGGCCTTGCGCGATGGCGCCTACCTCTTGCCCGCCGAACAGGCGCCCTTGTTCGAGCCCCTGGCGGCTGAAGTGCAGCAGCACGGCGGCACGGCCAGGGTGCTGAGCCTGGCCGCGCGCGACCCTGCTCAGCGCGACGAGCTGATGGCCCTGTTCGACCGCAGCGAGGCCTATGCCCAGTGGCAGGAATCGGCAAGCGCCCTGCACGCCGAGCTGGCCACGATGGGCGAGACCGAAGCGCGGCGCCGTTTGCGTGCCGTCGCCGAGGCGTTGCAGGCATTGATGCGCATTGACCATTACCCAGGTGCCGCGGCGGCGCAGGCACCCTCCGCGCTGGACACGCTGCGACAGGCCCTGGACGCGCAGTTCTCCCGGGGCGAGCCCCGGGCGCAGGCCGAACATGGCATCGCGCGGCTCGACATTCGCAGGTTCCAGGGCAAGCGCTGGGCAACGCGCGCGCGCCCGTGGGTGGACCGGCTGGCCTGCGCCTGGCTCATCCGCCGCTTCATCGACCGCGACGCGCGTTTTCTGTGGCTTGCCGATCCTGCCAACGCCACGCCGGCGCCACGCGGCGCGCTCGGCTTTGACTACGACGGCGCCCGCTTCACCCACGTCGGTGCGCGTGTGAGCTACGAGGTCTTGATCGCCAGTTTCGGCCTCGATGGCGACGCAAAGCTGCAGCGCATCGCCGGCGCGGTGCACTACCTCGATGCCGGCGGCATCCCGGCGCCCGAGGCCGCCGGCCTGGAAAGCGTGCTCGGTGGTCTGCGTGAGTTGCACGCCGACGACGATGCCTTGCTTGCCGCTGCGGCCGCGGTGTTCGACGCCCTCTATGCCGCCCCTGCAGCAGGCGCTGCGTGAACCTTCAGCGAGACCCACCCCCATGAGCCCTAACACCACACCTGCAGTGGCACTTCTCTACCCGGGCGACCGCGCCATGCGTGACCGCGCCGATCCCGCCGAGAGCCGCTTCGCGCCCTTGTTCGCTGCCTTCGCCGCGGCCGGTGTGCGCGCCGAGCCAGCGGTCTACCACGACGACTTTGCCGATGAGGTGGCAGCGCAACTGCAGCGCGTGGCCGCTGTGCTCGTCTGGTGCAACCCCGTCGAAGGTGGGCGGCGGCGCGACCGGCTCGATGCGCTGCTGCGCGAGGTGGCGCGCTCGGGTGTCTTCGTCAGCACCCACCCCGACACCATCATCGGCCTGGGCACCAAGGACGTGTTGGTCGACACCCGTGATCTGCCCTTTGGCAGCGATGTGCACCGCGTCAACAGCCTCGAACAACTGGCCGCCGAGCTGCCGGCCCGCTTGCAGCGTGGCGCGCGTGTGCTCAAGCAATACCGCGGTCACAGCGGCATCGGCGTCTGGCGGGTCGAGTTGGCCGGTGGACAGACGGGCTCGGGTTCTTTGACGGTGCGCCATGCCCAGCGCGGCAGCGCTGAGGAACACATGGACCTGCCGGCCCTGCTGCAGGCCATGGCCCCGTATTTCGAGGCCGCTCAGGGCGGCCACATGATCGATCAGGCCTGGCAGCCGCGCCTGGCCGAAGGCATGCTGCGCGCCTATCTGGTCGAAGACCGAGTGGCAGGCTTTGGCCACCAGGCGATCAACGCCCTGCACCCCACCCAGCCGCAGCCGGGGCCGCGCCTTTACCACGGGCCCGATGCGGCAGAGTTTCAGAGCCTGAGGCAGCAGCTTGAATCCGGCTGGATCGCGCTGCTGCGCCAGCAGGTGGGCTTGAGCCACGCGCAGTTGCCGCTGCTGTGGGATTGCGACTTCATGCTCGGCGATGCCGCGCCCGGCCAGGCCCAGCGCTTCGTGCTGTGCGAGGTCAATGTCAGCAGCGTGTCGCCGTTTCCGCCCTCGGCCATCGCGCCGCTGGTGGCCGCGGTCAAGGCCAGGCTTGCTGCACCGTTTTTGCCGCCCATCAACGCAAGCTGATGAACACTGCGGTGGCGCCGGACAAATCACCGAAGCTGGAATTGGCACCCGCCAGGGCATCGCAGCCCGGCAGCAGACCGCACAGGTCCCAGGTGTAGGAATGCACGCCGGTCAACAGGTATTCGGTGCCGTCCCACACCACATCGGCGCCGCCGGAATCGCCCCCGGCCACCAGGCCCTCGTCGACGCCCAGGCCCAGGCCGCTGTCGGCCCAGCTGCCCGAGAAGCTGTCCTTCAAGCGTTGCAGGGCGTTGCGTCCGAGCCATTGCCCAAGACCTTGTTCCAGCCTGGCAGCACAAAGGCGTTGCCGGCGCTCACCTGGCGGATCACCGTCCCGAGCTTGAAATCCACACTCATGCTGGTAAATCCCGCAGCGCAATGGGCGGCGGTGAGCACGTAGTCGCCGCCGGCCAGCAAGGTGCCCGAGCACACGGTGCTGCCGTTCGTGCTGGTGATCAACAGCTTGGCGTTGGCGTCGCCCGTGCCGTAGAAATCACCGGGCAGCAGTACATGGCAGGCGATTTAAAGTCGGGCCGAAGCCGCCAACGCCAGCGCCATCCCAGCCCATGACCCTGCCCACCCAAGCCCGTGTCGTCATCGTCGGCGGCGGCATTGCCGGCTGCTCCACCGCCTACCACCTGGCCAAGTTAGGCATCCGCGATGTGCTGCTGCTTGAGCAAGGCAAGCTCACCAGCGGTACCACCTGGCATGCCGCCGGTCTGGTGGGGCAGATGCGGCCCAACAGGAAGATGACGCGCATGAGCCGCTATGGCATTGAGCTGTACAGCACGCTCGAAGCCGAGACTGGCCTGGCCACGGGCTGGAAGGCATGCGGCAGCGTCAACGTGGCGCGCACGCCCGAGCGCATGCAAAGCCTGCACAAGCAGGCCGCGCTGGCGCGCAGCTTTGGCGTGGAGGTGCAGGTGATCACGCCGCGCGAGGCGGGCGACTTGGTCCCGGTGATGCGCAGCGATGACCTGCAGGGCGCGATCTGGATCCCGGGCGATGGCAAGGCCAATCCGGCCGACCTGTGCATGTCACTGGCCAAGGGGGCACGCCAGCGCGGCGCGCGTCTGGTCGAGGGCCAGCAGGTGATGCAGGTCTTGACTCAAGGCGAGGGCGCCGCGCGCCGCGTCACCGGCGTGCGCGTGCGCGCCATGGAGGGTGCCGCCGCGGATGGCAGCGACGACATCAGCATCGCCTGCGAGGTGCTTGTCAACTGCGCCGGCCAGTGGGCGCGGCAGTTCGGCGCCCTGGCCGGCGTGACCGTGCCGCTGTATTCGGCCGAGCACTTCTACATCGTCACCGGCCAGATCGCCGGCGTGCACCCCATGCTGCCGGTGATGCGTGACCCCGACGGCTTCATCTACTACAAGGAAGAGGTCGGCGGCCTGCTGATGGGCGGCTTTGAGCCGCTGGCCAAGCCCTGGAAGGTGGACCCGATTCCGGCCAACTTCCAGTTCCAGTTGCTTGATGAAGACTGGGATCAGTTCGAGCCGCTGATGCAAAACGCCATCCACCGCACGCCCTGCCTGGAGACGGCCGAGATCAAGATGCTGCTCAATGGCCCCGAGAGCTTCACGCCGGACGGCAATTTCATCCTCGGCGAGGCCCCTGAATTGAGACGTTATTACGTCTGCGCCGGTTTCAACTCGGCCGGCATCGCCAACTCCGGCGGCGCCGGCCGGCTGATGGCCGAGTGGATCGCCGGCGATGAGGCACCCTCGGACTTGTGGGATGTGGATGTGCGCCGCTTCGGCCCCTTCATGGGCAACCGCAAGCTGCTGGCCGAGCGCACGGCCGAGACCCTGGGCCTGCACTACGCCATGCGCTGGCCGCGCCAGGAGCTTGTTAGCGCGCGGCCATTGCGCACCAGCCCTTTGTACGACCGCCTGGCCGCCCGCGGCGCCGAGTTTGGCGCCAAGAACGGCTGGGAGCGCGCCAATTACTTTCGCCCGCCCGGTGCGGCCGCGCCGGCGCATGGCCTGGGCACGCCGGGCTGGCTGCCCTGGGTGCAGGCCGAAATGCGCGCCACGCGCGAGGCCGTGGCGATGTACGACCAAAGCTCGTTTTCCAAGCTGCTGCTGCAGGGCCGCGACGCACTGGCCGTGCTGCAGCGGGTGTGCGCCAATGACATCGATGTGGCGGTGGACCGCATGGTCTACAGCGCGGTGCTCAATGAGCGCGGCGGCTTCGAGAGCGATCTGACGGTGATCCGACTGGGCGCCGAGCGCTTCCTCATCGTCACCGGCTCGGCGCAGACCACGCGCGATGCCGACTGGATCAGTCGGCATATCAATCAAACAGAACAGGCCGCGCTGAGCGATGTCAGTGCCTTGTGGTGCGTGCTGTCGCTGATGGGGCCGCGCTCGCGCGAGCTGCTGGCGCGCGTCTCGCCGGATGAGCTGGGCACGCTGAAGTTTTCACACACCCGCGACATCGATCTTGGCCTGGCGCGGGTGCGCGCCGCGCGCATGGCCTATGTCGGTGGGCCGGGTTATGAGCTGTATGTGCCGGTGGAGGTGGCGCGGCATGTGGACATCGCGCTGCGCCAGGCGGGCGCCGATCTGGGCCTGGTGGACGCCGGCTACTACGCCCTGGACGCCTTGCGCATCGAGGCCGGCCGCCGCGCCTGGGGCGCCGAGCTGGGGCCGGATGAGACACCGGCGCAGGCCGGCCTGTGGGTGGGCGTGAAGCTGGACAAGGACGCTCACTTCATCGGGAAGGATGCCTTGCTCGCGCTGCAAGGCCAGGCCCTGGACAAGAAGCTGCTGCGCTTTGAGCTGGACGACCCTGCACACTGGGTCTGGGGCGGCGAGGCCATCGCTATAGATGGCCAGACCGTGGGCGAGTTGTCGTCGGCCGGCTGGGGCCTGAAGGCTGGCACCTGCATCGCCCTGGGTTATGTGCGCGGTGCCGCGGCGCAGTGTGAACACCGAGGCACGCCGGTGCAGATCGACCTTTGGGGCCAGGCGGTGGCGGCGCACGCCTGGGGATAAGCGCTTCGGCATGGGCCCCGGCGGGGCAGGGCAGTGCAGTGCTGCGCCCCAGGCCGCGGCGCACCACACTACTGCAGCAGCGCCCCGCGCAAACGCTCCAGCTTGTCGGCATACATGGCCTGCAGCCGGCGTGTGGTGCTGGCCTGGCGGGCCAGATCGAGCTGGCGTGTGGCGGCGGCGTTCTCACCCAGCTTGAGCAGGGCCTGGGCCAGGGCGAAGTGGAACTCGTGGTAATCGTCAGCGCGGCGCACCGCCTGCTCGAAGTGCCGTTTGGCCTGGGTGAAATCGCCGCGCCGCATGGCCTGCTGGCCGAGCTCGAAATGGCCAAAGGGCGTGCTCGGCTGCTGGCGCTGCAGTTGCTGCGCCAGGAGCGCAGATTCCGCACTGCGGCCCTGCTCAGTCAGAGCCAGCACCAGGTTGCTCAGGGTGTGCGGGTTGTCGCGCTCCACCTGCAGCGCAAAGCGCAGCGCGGCCTCGGCCCGCGCCGCCTGGCCGTGGCGCAGATAGACCACGCCCAGGGTGTTGTAGGCGTTGGCAAAGTCGCGGTCGTGATGGATGGCCGCACGGGCCCACCAATAGGCCTCGTCGATGCGGCCCTTGCCCAGGTGTTCGGCCGCGCGGTTGTTGAGGTACATGGCGACGATGCGGGCTTCGTCGATGGGCTGGGAGCGCTGGCGCTGCAGGTCGGCGCTGGGCAGGAAATCGACGATCACCCAATCGGCCGGCGTGTTGGGCCCGGTGTCCCAGGCGCGCAGCGCGCGCGTGCTGCGGCCTATCGCAATATTGACGTGGCCAATGAACAGCAGCAAATCGCCATCGCGGCCCCAGGTTTCACCGGACTGTACCGACTGAAAGCGCACCGGCAGCTCCAGCTCGCGGGCGAAGGCCGCAGTCATCAGCACCAGTGACAGGCAATTGCCGCTGCGCGCGGCAAAGGCCTCGGCCGCGGTGAGTGTGGTCTCGCTGTCGTATTGCAGGCGCAGACCGTCATTGGTGTAGAGCGCATCGATTAGGCCGCTGTGGGCATTTTGCCAACGCAGCCGGGGTTGGATGACCTCACGCAAGTGCGCTTTCATGGCCGCGCTCATGGCCAGCGCCTGGCTCGGATCAATGGCCTGCATGGCGGGCGCGAAGGCGCTGTCGTTGAAGAGCTGATCCACAGGGGCGCTGATCCGTGGCACCAGGCTGCAGGCCGACAGCGTGGCCAGCAGCAGTGGCAGCAGGATCATGGCGCTGCGGCCCCCGTGGTGCACCGGGCCGGCGCGATGTTGGGGCTGATCGTGGTGCATGTCGGCTCCTGTCGTGGCCGATCCAATATCCGCCCATGTAGTCGCCGCGTCAATCCGTCGTCAAGCCTTCCGGCCGTCAATCGGGCTGTCAATCAGGGCCGTCAATCAGGGCCGCCAACGCCTCAGCAGCAAGGCATTGCTGATCACGGTGAGCGATGACAGCGCCATGGCCGCGCCGGCGATCATCGGGCTGAGCAGGCCAAAGGCCGCCAGCGGGATGCCCACGGCATTGAAGATGAAGGCCCAGAACAGGTTCTGTTGAATCTTGGTCCAGGTGCGCCGCGAGATGGCGATGGCCTGCGCCACCAGGGCGACATCGCCGCGCATCAGGGTGATGCCCGCAGCGTGCATGGCGACATCGGTGCCCGTGCCCATGGCGATGCCGACATCGGCCGCGGCCAGGGCCGGCGCGTCGTTGATGCCGTCGCCCACCATGGCCACGGGCGCGCCGGGGCGGCGCAGGGCGGCCACCATCTCGGCCTTGCGCTGCGGCAGCACCTCGGCCTCGATCTGGTCGATGCCCAGGGCGCGACCCACGTGATTGGCCGCGCCGCGGTTGTCGCCACTGATCAGCACCGTGCGTATGCCCATGGCGCGCAGCGCGGCGATGGCCGGCGCGGCGCTGGCTTTGAGGCTGTCGCCAAAGCCCAGCAGGCCCAGCAGCCTGGGCGGGCCGCTCACATCGGCCAACCAGGAGACGCTGCGGCCCTGGGCCTGCAGGGCATCGGCCTGCTGCTGCAGCGCGCTGCAGTCCACGCCCAGCTCGCGCATCCAGGCGCCACTGCCCAGGCGCAGGGCGCGGCCTTGGACCCAGGCGGCCACGCCGCGGCCGGGCACGGCGCTGAGATCGGTGGCCACAGGCATGGCGGCAGTCGTGCCCGCGGTGCTGACCACACGCGTGGCTGCTGCAGCCATTGGCGTCTGTGAAACAGTGGCCGTCACAAAACCAGCGGGCACACCGGCCTGCGCCTGCTGGTGCCGCACCGTCGGCTCGTTCCGCCAGTTAGGCATGTGGGCGGCGGCCATCACCGCTATGGCCAGCGGGTGCTCGCTGCCGGCCGACAAGGCTGCCGCGGCGGCCAGCAGCGCGGCTTCATCGGCGCTGGCGGCGCGGCCGTGATCGGTGCCGGCAGCCTCCGCGGCTTCACCGCCCACCGCCTGCAGCGCCACCAGGGCCGGCCTGCCTTCAGTCAAGGTGCCGGTCTTGTCGAAGGCCACCACGCGCAGCGCATGGGCCAGCTCCAGCGCCTGCGCGTCCTTGATCAGGATGCCGTGCTGCGCGGCCACGCCGGTGCCGGCCATGATGGCCGCGGGCGTGGCCAGCCCCAGGGCGCAGGGGCAGGCGATGACCAGCACCGCCACGGCGTTGAGCAGGGCCGCTTGCCACTGCCCCGTGCCCAGGCCCCAGCCCAGCCAGGTGGCCAGCGCGATCACCAGCACAGCGGGCACAAACACCGCGCTGATCCGGTCGACCAGGCGCTGTATCGGCGCCTTGCCGGCCTGCGCTGATTCGACCGCGCGCACGATGCGCGCCAAGGTGGATTCGGCCCCGATGGCGCGGGTGCTCAGGGTCAACAGGCCGGGGCCATTGACGGCGCCGCCGGTGACCTTGTCGCCGGCTTGCTTGGCCACGGGCAGGCTCTCGCCAGTGATCAGCGATTCATCAACATCGCTGCGGCCCTCCAGCACCAGCCCATCCACCGGCACGCGCTCGCCCGGGCGCACCAGCACGGTATCGCCCAAGCGCACCAAGGCGATGGGCAGGTCGGCCTCGATGCCATCGCGGCGCACGCGGGCGGTCTCGGGCCGCAGGGCCTGCAGGGCGCGGATGGCCTGTGTGGTCTGGCGTTTGGCGCGGGCCTCCAGCCACTTGCCCAGCAGCACCAGGGTGATGACCACGGCCGAGGATTCGAAGTACAGATGCGGCGCCATGGCCAGAGCCCCCGCGGGCCCGGCGTGCCCGGCATGACCCGCACCACCCGCACCACCCGCACCACCCGCATCACCCGCACCACCCGCATCACCTGCATGTGCCCAGATCAGGTAAACGCTCAAGCCATAGGCCGCCGATGTGCCTATGGCCACCAGCAAATCCATATTGCCGCTGCCGGCCCGCAACGCATACCAGCCCGCGCGGTAAAAGCGCGCGCCCAGGATGAACTGCACCGGCGTGGCGAGCAGCCACTGCAGCCAGGCCGGCAGCATCCAGGCCAAGCCAAAGGGCAGGGCCAGCATGGGCAGCAGCAGGGGCAGCGACAGGGCGGCGGCCAGGCCTACTGGCCAAAAGACAGGGGCACTGCCCAGCCAGAGCTGCGTGGCGAGCGCGCGCAAGCGGTGGTGGGTGGTGGTGGGCGGGGGGATGGTGGCGGTGGCGGTGGCGCCGGCGCCGGCGGGCAAGGCCGCTGGCCCGTTGTTGGAGCTGACATCGTTGCCCATGTCCCCTGCTGCGGCAGCGGGCTGCGTTGGCGCTGCTGTGCTGAGCGGCACGAGCGCTGCCGTGTCGAGCGGCGCTGTCACTCCATCAGCCAAATCTGGGAGGGCATCACTGCACGTGGCGCGGTAGCCGGCGCGTTCAATGGCGGCGACCAGGGCAGCCAATCCGACATTGGCCTGGGCACTGACGCTGGCGCGCTCGGTCGCCAGGTTGACGCTGACCTGCTGCACGCCGGGCACTTTGGCCAGGGCGCGCTCGACGCGCGCCACACAGGATGCGCAGGTCATGCCTTCGATGGGCAGCGTGAAATCGGCGGAGGCAGCGGGCGAGGGTTTGGCAGTCTGGTGCATGGGCAGGCCAAGGGGCCTGTTGGCCCCCTGGGTGCCGATCTTCGCCGATGCACTACCGACAGGCCTTGCTGCAGCTCAAGCTTGGCTGTGCGCTGCTGCCGAAGCGCGGGGGCAGAGGACGCCCAGCATGGGTGGCAGCTCGGCCACGATGCGGGCGATGTCGCTGAAGCGCCGCACGCCAAATTTGGTGCGCAGGGAGCTGATCTGTGTGCGCACCGTCGAGACGGCCACGCCGCGCGCCAGGGCCAGCTCCTCAGGTCCGCTGCCGGCCAGCAACGACAGCAAGACGTGCTGCTCGGCCAGGGTCAGGTCATACAGCCGGCCCAGCAGCGGCGCGGCCACATCTGGGCACGTGGCGCGTCGGCCCAGCAAGACCATCGCGCAAGGCAGCTCGGTCAGTGCGTGACGCAGTGGTTGCACCGCCACCACGATGCGGGCATCACCCGCCTGCAAGGGCAGCAATTGCCAGACCCCGTGGATGGCGGCGCGACGGATGGCGCCGCGCAGTGGCAGGTGCACTTGGCCGTCGACCAACAGGTTGGCCTTGCTGTCGCGGTCAAGGATGCGACCACTTTCAAGCTCACGCCTTGCGGCCTCGTTGTCGAGCAAGACCTGGGCATCGGCAGTGCACACCAGGACCCCTGTGTCCACTTGATCCAATACCAACCTCATACAGGCCACCAGTGTGTCCGGTGGCAATTGCGGTGGCTGCGCCACACCCCACGTTTGTGTCATCGTGACCTCCTTGATTTTGTGTATGTACTGTGACCTCGTGTTGAGCCATAGTCCTTTGCCCGGCGCTAAGCCGCGGCTAAGAGTTGCTAAGGCGTTTGGTGTGTTCGAGACCCGTTGTGGGTGCATGCGTGGCACTCCTGCCCACCCAATTCGCGGCTGCACGAGACCGATATCCAAAAGGGGGCGACGATGGACAAATCAGTGCTGAATTCGTGGGTCGAAGGCAAGCATCGACCGCCCAACGATGCGTTCAGTGTGGACAGGGTCGTCGATAGCGATGACGGGCCCGGCGATGAGCGCGAGGTGGTCAACATGGTCAGGCACGCCGCGCACTTGTTTGTGAGCAGGGTGCCGGCGCCGACGCCTGCAAATGGAGCGGATGTGACAGCGGTGCCCGATGTCGAATTCCAGCGTCTGGCGCACCGGTATTTGTCGGCATTGCCGCCTGAGCTTCAGCCTGACAAGTTGCTTCTGGCCAGCCTGAACCCTGATGACCCTGGCGCCCAACAAGCCGTATTCGGATGGCTGCCAATTGGCTGGGGCAAGTCCGGTGTGGCGCTGGCGAGTCGTGATCCCTGGGCGTCCTATTGGGTGGGTGGCAGTGGCAGTGCAGCAGCCAGTGCCGTGGCTCCAGCAAGCGCTCCAGCAAGTGCTTCACCAACATTCGCCGATCGGTTCAGCCTGGTGCTGCTGGCCTCGCGGCATTTGGCGGGCCGATCACTCGGCGGGGATGTGGGCCTGCGCCTGGTGTTGCATGTGGATTCGGCAGCGCGCAACGGCTTTCATGACGTGCGCATTGCCGGCGTCAGCTACGGCCGCCTGACCGCGGCGCGGGCCCTGGCGGTGGTGCCCGGCTGGCTGCGCGCAGGCGATCCATCGCTTCGCAAGCTGGTCGCCCAACTGCAAGCGGTGATGAAGTTTCCCGGCGGCGTCGTGATCGAAGGCCTGGGCAGCGCCGCGGCTGGCCTGGCCGACGCGGTTCGGCTGGTGTGCCTGGGCCTGAGGGAGCGCCAAGGCGCGGAGAAGACGGTTGCGACGCAACTGCACGCCTTCCGCTTCACCGCCGATGTGGGTATCAAGGCAAAGGGCGGCGAGCTGCAGGTGCTGGCCTACGGGGCCGTCAATGAGCTCTACAGCATGGGCCAGGCCGCTACCGCGAGGCACAAGCGTGCCTTCGGCCGCGACCCGGCCTCACTGGGGCCGGCCAGCACCATGGCGGCCCGACGCGCCAGCCGCGCGGACGATGACCTGCTCGCGCTGCAAACCGATGTCAAGGCGCTGTGGCCGGAAGTGGTCGATACGCAGCCTATGGCGCCGCCAACTCAGCGGGGCGGGCCAGCCAGCACCCAGCGCTCTGATCAACTGCGCGGCGCCCAAAACCGGGCACTCCGCCTGGGCAAGGCAGACCAATTCAAAGTGGCCGTGCGCTTCAAGCGGCGCAATGAAGCGCAGGACACGTTGAAATCGGCCGGAGGCGGCGACAACACAGCGCTGTTGCCGATTGAGACGCGCATGCCGTTGCGCACGGATCGCGAAAGCGCGGTGCAGGCCTACCTGCGCGCGAACGAGTGGTTCGCCCGCTTCGATGCCTACGGCTTGCCGGCGCTGGACTACTTTCGTTTGGCGAAATTGCCACTGACGCTGCAGGTGGGGCGGGCCAGCCGGGGGGGTCCGGGATCGGAGGCCGTGAATGCCGAGGTCAACCCGCTGTGGCCCAGTACGACCGTGGCGTTGCCGCCATGCCGTGTGTTCGGCCGCGCCCAGGAACTGACGCCACAGATCTTGGTGAGTTTTGGCGCTGCGGAGACTGCGCACCGCACCCGCGCGCTGACGCTAAAGGGGCGCTGGCGCGCCCAAACCCTGAGCCTCGCAGCCGACGCGCGCTGGGCCTGGCACGAGTTCGGCCATGTGCTCAATTACGCCAGCACTGGCGAGCTGGAATTGCCGTTTGCGCACAGCGCGGGCGACGCCCTGGCGGCGATTGCCTGTGATCCGGATTCGGTGCTGGCCTGGGACGAGGACAAGCGCTACCTCACCTTTGCCTGGGTGCAGGCCACGCGTCGCCACGACCGCGGTGCGGCGCTGGGCTACTGCTGGTGCGGCCGGCGCAACCTGCTGCGCCTGGCACGCGACACACCACTGGAGCTGCACCAGCATGGCTACTTTCAAGAGCAACTGCTGTCCTCATCGCTGTTCCGCCTGTACCGTTGCCTGGGTGGTGATACGCGCGACCTGAGCACGCCGCCGCAGGGCGCCACGGTTGCGGACTCTGGCCTGGCGCGGCGGCGCTCGGCTGCGGACTACTGCGTCTACCTGATCATGCGCGCCACGGCCTTGCTGGGGCCGGACAGCATTGCGCCGGCGCGCACTCCGGATCAATTTGTCAGTGCTTTGATCGATGCCGATCTGGGCCGCGAGCGCTGGGACGTTCAGGCGAACTGGCCCATCGATCAGGCGCGGGCGCGCAAGCTCAGCCGCCGCGGTGGGCGCGTGCACAAGGTGCTGCGTTGGGCTTTTGAGCAACAGGGTCTGTACGCCGCCGTGGGGCCAAAGCTAACAAAAGAAGGCATAGGTGATGCGCCGGCCGTGGATGTGTTCATTGGGGACCGCCGACGCATTGGCCACCAAGACGCCAGGCTGTGCGACGGTGGCTATCACCCGGTGTCGCTGGATTGGCCATCGGGTGGGCCGGCGGCATGGATGGCCGCCGAAGCTGCCATCCAGCGCAAAGGCGCGCAGGTCCGCGTGACCTTGGGCAACCGTGGTGCCAGGCCGGCCAGCGCTGTGCGCTGTGTGCTGTGGGCTTGCAAGGCCGGCGCCCCACGCTGGGGCTGGCAGCTTGTGGGCAATGGCACGTTGGCGACGCCGCTTGCAGGCTTGGGCGCCATTGGTGTTGCCTGTGCCGCGCTGGACTTCACGCTGCCAGGGGATTGGCGCGACGACGACCTGTGGCTGTTCGCCAACCTGCACAGCGACTGCGACCCCTCCAATTGGCCCCTGGATCAGGCGCCACCGAACTCAGCCGATGAGTTGATCGAGCTGGTGGCGCACGACAACAACCTGGCGCTGTGCCCTTTGGCCAAGGGGCCGGCTTAACGCAGCCACTCAGCACGTGCCCGGCCCAGCACCATGTGCAGGCTGGGCACGTCGATGCTGCGGTCTTTGCCGCAGGTGGCGCGCCAGATGGCCGCGGCCAGTGAGCGGCTGGCCGAGCTGTCGCTGCGGTAGTGCACACCGATGCGCTCGCGGTTCTTGGCCAGGCGCCAGGCCAGCCACAGCAGTGGGCAGTACATGTCGATGCCGTAGGGGTAGTGCGTATCGAAGTCGGGCTCGATGGCTTGGCCAAGGTGCTGGCCTTGCTTGAATCGGCCAAAGCGCTGCGCTACGGGCTCAATCTCCAGCAACAGCAGCGCAATGAAGTGACCCAGGAACGAGTGGCCGCTGGGGAAGGCCGGGTGTCGTGGCGGCCCCCAGGGCGGCACCAGCCCAGGGCACAAGGTGGAGGGTCGCACCCGTTTGTAGTGAGCCTTGTAGTGCATGTAGACCAGGTTGCCGATGGCCAGCCCGCAGCGCATGAGTTGCACCGTCCAGGGTTTGCTGTCCATGGACAGGCCCATGAAGTGCATGAAGTAGCGCGGTATGCCATCGGATTGCACGGCGGCCTCGTCCAGGTAGCGCGCCCGGTCGTCGTGCATCAGGTCCTCAAGCTCTTGCAGCTCTCGCTGGATGCTGGCCCAGGCGGTGGCGGGGTTCTTGCTGCGCCACTCGAGGTCGTCCGCGCTGATCGCTTTGGCGATGTCGGCTGAGGTGCGTTTGCCTTCGGCCTGCCAAACCGTGTGCTGCCCGGCAAACTCGTGCGCGGCCATCACCGAGGGTGAGGACAGGTCTACATCCTGCAGCCATTCCTGCAGCTGCGTGTCAAACGGCAATGTCCAAAAACGCAGGCCGGGGTCCCAGTCGCCGGTGGTCCACCGCAGTGGCGGTTGGGTCAGATTTGGATCGACACGCAGGCCTGAAGGGAAGGGCGGCCAACCGCCATCGCCCGAGGTGAAGTCCAGCGCCCAGGGCTTGGGGCCGAGCTCAGCCGGCGTGGCGTAAGAGCTGCGCTCGATGAAGCCGTAGCCACCCACATAGCCCGAGCCACCCGACATACCGCCGCCGGTGCTGGGCCAATAGCCGCCCTGACCCTGACCCTGACCCTGACCCTGACCCTGACCTTGGCCTTGGCCTTGGCCTTGACCTTGACCTTGACCTTGACCTTGACCTTGGCCCTCGCCTTGCCCAAATGAACCCCTTCCCATGCTGTTCTCCTTGACAGTGAATTGGCTGATTGGTGTGCGCAGTGGCGCCGTCGTGAAGTGATCTCAGGCGGGCAGCCCGGCCTGGCGCAGCCCCGCCAAGAGCCGCTCGAGGTGTGGCTCTTGCATGGGGTACCAGCTGCCGAACTGTTCGACCGTGAAGCTCGGTTCGAAGCTCATCAGCTCATCGGCCAGTGCCCTGGCCTCGTCCACCTCACCGGTCAGCGCCAGTGAGGCGATCAAAATGCGCCGCGCCGCGTTGTAGTTTGGGTTCAGACGCATGGCCTTGCCCAGCCAGGCGATCGCCTCATCGGGCCGGCCGGCCACAAAGGCGGCAGTGCCACAGGTGGTGAAGAAGGCAAAGCTGTGTCGATCGAAGGGGCTCAAGCGCATGGCGTTGCGGGCGCGCTCGAGGGCTTCCTCGCCGCGGCCGAGGTAGGCCAGGGTGGTGGCGCTGCGCGCCCAGGCAACGGCGCAGTTGGGGTTGATGGCGATGGCTTGATCGAAGATCTCCATGGCCTCGGCAAAGCGCTTTTGCAGGAAGGACAGCAGGTGCCCGGCCACAGACAGCACCAGCGCATCACGCGGGTCGAGCTGCATCGCGTGCATGGCGTGCTCAAGGGCCAATCGGCGGTCTTGCTGCACCTCGGACGAACGCCCTTCACCGACCTTCAGGTTGAACCACCAGGCCAGGTGCGTGTGGGCCTGGGCATAGCCCTCATCCAACGCCACCGCTTGTTGAAAGTGCTCGCCTGCGGCATTGAAGTTGTCCTGGCCAGCCAGATACAAGCTCGCCTGACCGCGCAACACACTGTCGTAGGCGCTGAACTTGCCCGTGGGTTGGCTGCGCATGCGGGCGAGCTCAGCCTCCAGCACCCGCGGGTCGATGGCCGCGGCGATGCTGGAGGCAATGCGCGCCTGAAAATCGAAGACGTCGTCGTCGGTGCCCTCGTAGTGGTCTTGCCAGATCACCTGCCGCGCCGCCGCGTGGACCAGCTCCACGACCAAACGCAGGCGCTGGCCGGCGCGCCGCACCGTGCCCAGCAACAGGTAGCGCACACCCAACTCGGCGGCCACTTCAGCGGGGTCGTCGCGCCGATTGCGAAACCGCAGGGTTGAGCTGTGGGCAATGACGAACAGTGCCCGGTTAAGAGACAGCGAGGCGATGATTTCCTCGGTCACGCCATCACCAAAGTAGCGGTCCGCCTCAGGCCCATCGCTCCACATGGGCAGCACCGCCAGCGAGGGCAATCGGTCCCATTGAAGCCGGGGCTGGAGCGCCGACCCTTTCGCCTGGCCATCGGCCGCGGTTGCTGGCGCTGTCACCCGAAACAGATTCATCGCTGAACGCGCGAAGCGCAGCGACCTTTGGCCCAGATCCTCACACTGCGCGGCCATGCGCTGGGCGACGAAGCCGTGCACGGTTTCGGTGATCAGCACTTCGTCGTGACCGGCCACTTGTCTCACCTCCGAGGCGATGTTGACGCCGTCACCGACGAGTTTGCCGTCGTCAACGATCACGTCATCCACAGAAATGCCGATGCGCATGCGCAGCATTCCGTGCGGGGGCGTGGCACGCCGATCGGCCAGCTGGGCCTGAAGGGAAAGGGCCCAATCAACGGCATGAATGGCGCTGGCAAACTCAATCAGCACCCGGTCCGGGGTGAGCTCGAGCAAGCGGCCACCCATAGGGGCAACCGTGGGCTCGATCAGCTTCTGCCGCGTGGCCTGCCACGCCTGAACCGCAATGATCGCGTCGCGCGCCACCAGGCGCTGCCAGCCGATGACCTCGGCACTGAGGATGACGGCAAGCCGGCGCGCAATGTGGCGCTGCGTGAGGGTCGAGGCGGGCGCTTCAGTGGCGGCTGGGGGTGACTGCGGACTGCTCTCCAGGGCCAGGCGGTAGCCACGCCCGGTGACCGTGGCGATGCTGCCGGCGCCAAGGGCTTTGCGCAGTGCCGAGATCTGCACCGAGAGGTTGTTTTCCTCGACCACCAGGCCAGGCCAGGCCAAATCCAGCAACTCGTTCTTGGTGACGACCCGGTCGCGGCGTTCGATCAGCGCCAGCAGCACGTCAAAGGCGCGGGCGCCCATCACCACAGCCTGGCCGTCGACCCTCAACACCCGCTCGGCCGGCCGAACTTCAATGCGCCCGAAATGCAAATGCTGTGACACGTGCCCCCCGATGGCCAGTGGCGTACAGCTGAACTCAACAAGCGTCCAGCGGAGCGCATGTGCCAGCCTTCGACGAAGTGTGACCCGGGTGCGGGGATGCTGGCATTCGGGTTTGCCGGGCTGGCAATCAGGCGAATTCGATTCAGACCATTTAGCACCGATTCACGCCGCTAAAGGACGGCGTCAACCTCCTGGGCAACAGTGGGTCCACATGAACCGGGGTTCTGATATGACGATCACTCTCACAAATATCTTGAAACAGCGTGCGCTCATTCGCTTGATCGGAGCGCGGCTGACCGATCTGGCGCCACGTGGCGATCTCGGTCTAGGTCTGGACCCTGCGGGCCCGGTGGGCTTCGCGCAAATTCGGGCCTTTTCGGTCAACGATCGGGCCACAGAACTGCACTTGCCGCTGATCATGAGCGTGTACGGCGATGGCGACGAGCCCGCTGCGGGTGACACCCTGGCGGCGGCCGGCGACCGGGTGTGGACGGTGGGCCAGGATGATGTGACGCTGGCATTGCGGGTTGACCGCGGGTCCGCGGCGCAGCTGTTGCGCGGCGCCGGTGTGGCGACCATCGGTTGAGGCCAAGTCTGCGCTCATCGCCGCTGCGCCTTGCCTTTGCGGTTGTTGGCTTTGGCGGCTTTGCCGGGTGGGGCGCGCTTGCCGCCCTTGTTGACCTTGGCGCCCCGGCCGTCTGCCTTGACGCCGGCTTGTGTGGCGTGGGCAGGCTGTGTGCGTGCGTCAAATGTGGCGGCCAGCATGTCTTGGGCCTGCGCATCACCCCCCATCCAGTCGCGGCAGGCGGCTTGGGCCAGGCCGGCTTCGCGCGGCCGGTAGCTCAGCAGCTCGCGCGAGGTCGCGCCCATTGGGCGATAGCTGATGCTGCGCACGCGGCCCTCATCGCTATCGACCTGGATCAACACATCTTGTTGGATATCGCCTGGCGTGATGCTCATGCCGCGCACGGCCATGCCGTTGCGCAGGCCGGCCGCATGGGCCGGGCCGGCCGGGTCTACGCCGGCAATCACTCGCTTTTGCAGTGATTCGATGTCAAAGCCGAGTTGCCAGACGGCCTGCTGTTGGCGCTCCAGCGTGAAGCATGGGCCCAGGGTGGCCTCGCCAAAGTCAAACGGCTGGCCTTTGTCGATGTGCGCGGCGATGTCGGCCAGCGGCGCCTCGGCCAGCACCGGGCGCAAGGCGGCGACCAGGCGGTGCGTGACCAGGGGCTGGCTCAAGGGGCCATCGGGCCGGGATTTGTCGGCCGGCAGCAGCAGCCGGCGCAGCACGGCGTCCAGGCCCGGGTGGCCCTTGTCGCGCAAGGCGGCATGCCAGCGCAGCGCCAGCCACTCGCCGCGGGCATAGGCCAGGTCGCTCAGGGGCGCATCGGTGAAAAAGCCCGCCGCCACCTGGACGTTGGTCGCTTTCAGGGCGGGCGACTGGCGGTAGCGGTCGATCTTGGCGTTGAGCGCCTTGGCGTAGTCCGCCAGGCTCCACAGCCCGGCGCTGAGCAGTAACCGGTGGGTGTAGGCGTCGGTGAAACCCTCGCTGAACCAATAGCGCTGGGCCTCGTCGTCGCGCCCGGTGTAGACCATGGGGCCCAGGCGCCGCGGGATCCAGTGGTGCAGGTGCTCATGCGTCAGCAGGTGATCGAAGGGCATGCCGGGCAGCTTCAGGTCGTTCGAGGCGTGCATGGCAAAGGCCTGGTGCACGGCCGTGCCGCCCAGGTTGCCGCGGGGCTGGTGGTTGGGCTGCAGCACCACCAGTTGGTGCTGGGGTGGTGCAATGGAGGGCGCCCGCGTGCCGGCCGCAGCAGCGCCCAGGCGCGCCTCGGCGTGCGCCCAGAAGCGGCGCTGCAGGCCGATCAACTCGGCCACGCGATCGGCCAGGGCATCGATGCTGAAGCCGAAGGGCGTGGCGGCCGGCATCACCGTCCACACCGGCTGGCCATCGATGCGGCGCTCACGCAGTTGCAACTCGCCACCGAGGAAGACCGAGTCCAACAGGATCTCTGGCCGGGCGCTGAGGCGGATGCTCGCTGTGGCGCCCTGGCTGACGCCGTGGCTGTGCGCCCACCAGGCCTGGGCCGACAGGCCTTCCAGATCCAGGCACAGGCGCTGCGCCCGGTTGTCCTCAGCGCCCAACAGAGTGGGAAACAGCGCGTGGCCAAAGGCCTGGAACCAGCGTGCGCCGAGCTGGGTGCGGTAGCTGTCGCGGTGCGGCCGCGGCGCCGTGTCGTCGGCATCCTGGATGGGTGAGGTGATGCGATACAGCAGCTCGACGCGTTCACCCGGCTGGTGGTGAATGACGCGCCGATCCGGCGCCGGGGCATCGGCCTGCAGCCGCTGCGCCGGGTTGGCCAGGCGCAGCTCGCCCAGGTGCTCGGCAAAGTCGTTCACGCCCGCCCAGGGCTGTGGCAGGCGAATGCTGCTGCGGCTGCGCGCGCCGGCCTGGAAGGCCATGCTCATCTGCAGTTGCCGGGGCTGGCTGTCCAGCACGGTGCGCAGGCGAAACTGCAGATCGCACACCTCGTTGGCCGCGGCCTTGGGTGATGCCAGCATCAGCAGGGCCGTGATCAGGGCAAAACCGGAAGCGATGGGCGGCAGCATGGGCTTGTGGGGAGGCGGCCCGCAGCATAGCCGGCTTGGCAAGGCCGGGCCGCGGTGATCGAATGCCTGCCGTGCAAGCGCCTGCAATGACATGCAAGGGCCTGCAAGCATCGGCCCACCCAACCCAGAATGCACTGTGAAAGACCGCCACATGCCGACCAGCAAGACCGAGTTGAAGACTGCTGCGACAACAGCGACCAAGGCCGCCGCCCTGGCCACGATCAAGGCCACCTCCAAGGCCACCGCCAAGCCCAGCGCCGGGCCCAAGACCGTACCCACCCCGGTGCCGGTGGCCGAATTCCTTGACCGCACTGCCACAGGCGCGCGCCGCAGCGATTGCGCTGCCTTGGTGGCGTTGATGCAGCAGATCACCGGCGTGACACCCACGATGTGGGGCACCAGCATCGTGGGCTTTGGCCGCTATCACTATGTCTACGCCAGTGGCCGCAGCGGTGATGCGCCAGTGGTTGGGTTTTCACCGCGCAAGACCGAGTTGGTGGTCTACCTGATTCCCGGTTTTGAGCCGCTGGCCGCGCAGGTGGCCGCCTTGGGACCGCACCGCCGCGGCGTGAGCTGCCTCTACCTCAAGCGCCTGGCCGATGTGGACATGGGCGTGCTGCAGCAGATGATCGAGCAATCCGTGGCGGCGATGGAATCCAAACGCGTGAAGTGAGCGAGCTGTCCAGCGCCTGTGGCGCTGTGGCAGGTGCTGTTCAGATGCCCATCAGGCCCCGGCGCCGCGCTCGCCCCACAGGTGCCAGGCCAGGATCAGCAGCACCAGCGGCGCGGCCACGGCGGTGACGCCAAAGTGGCCAAACACCAGCGACAGCGACAGCAGGTTGAGCAGCACAAACGCCGGCCAGGCGATGCGCCGCCCGCAGTAACCGGTGTAGGCCGCGCCCAGGCCGAGGATGGCGACGATGGCGCCTGTCAAGGCCACGGCAAAGGCCTGCCATTGAAAACTCACCAGCAGCAGCGACGGTGTGTAGACAAAGGCAAAAGGCACCAGCGCCTTGCCCATGGACAGCCTGAACGCTGTCATCCCCGTGCGCATGGGCTCGCTGCGCGCGATACCGGCCGCGGCAAAGGCCGCCAGGGCCACGGGTGGCGTCACATCGGCCAGCACGCCGTAATAGAAGACGAAGAAGTGCGTGGCCAGTTGCGGCACGCCGAGTTGTGCCAGGGCAGGCGCGACGATGGAAGCCAGGATGATGTAGGTCGGCGTGGTCGGCACGCCGGTGCCCATGATGATGCAGGCGATGGCCGTGAAGGCCAGGCCGAAGAGCACGGTGAGCTGCTTGACATCAAACCAATGCCACACATCGTAAGCGGCCACGGCCTGCGCCGCGCCGCCCGACAGATCGATGACGAAGGCCGAGAACTTGAAGCCCATGCCGGTGAGCGTGGTGATTCCTAACACGAAACCGACACAGGCACAGGCCGCGCCTATGCCCAGCGCCGATTTGGCGCCCATCTCGAAGCCGCGCACCAGGGCGCGCGGGGTGATGGCGAGCCCGGTCATCTGGGCCCCCCAGCGTGCGCTGGCGGGCAATGCCCCGGCGCGGGGCTGCACCGCGCGCTGCAGCCAGCCCATCAGCGTGGGCAGCCACGAGCACAGCACGGTGAGCGTGATGCCCCAGAACGCCGCCAGGAAGGGCGTGTACTGCAGCAGCAGCAGGGTCACCATGGCGATCAGCGGGATGAACAGATGCCAGCTGCTGCGCAGCACCGCGCCGACGGTGGGGATGTCTTTCGGGTGCATGCCGGCCAGGCCCAGGCGCTTGGATTCGAGGTGCACCATCCACAGGATGGCGAAGTAGTGCAGGGCGGCGGGCACGATGGCCACCAGCACCAGCTGGTTGTAGGGCACGCCCAGGGTCTCGGCCATGATGAAGGCGGCCGCGCCCATGATGGGTGGCGTCACCTGGCCACCGCAGGCGGCCGAGGCCTCCACGGCGCCGGCAAAGCGCGGCGAAAAGCCCACCTTCTTCATCAGCGGAATGGTCATCACGCCGGTGGTCACGGCGTTGGCAATGGCCGAGCCGGAGATCATGCCGAACAGCCCGGACGACACCACACACACCTTGGCCGGCCCGCCCGAGAAACGCCCCGCGGCCACCGTGGCCAGGTTGACGAAGAGCTGCCCCAGCCCGGTGAGCTGGGCCATGATGCCGAAGAGCACGAAATGGAAAACGAAGGTGGCGACCACGCCCACGGGGATGCCGTAAATGCCCTCGGTGCCCTTGTACAAATGCGCCACGATGCGCGACACCGTGTAGCCGCGGTGCGCCAGTCCGCCCGGCAGATAAGGCCCAAACAGACCGTACAGCACGGTGGCCACGGCCAGCAGCGGCAGGAAGATGCCCATGGTGCGGCGCGCCGCTTCCAACACCATGGCGATGGCGATGATGCCGACCATCAAATCCGCCGGCGTGTGCTGGCCCGGGCGGGCGATGAAGATGTCGTCAAAGAAGACCAGCAGATACAGCGAGAAGCCCGCCGCCAGCCCGGCAAAGATCCAGTCGCGCCAAGGCACATGCTGGTGGCTGCCGTCGTAGGCTTTGAAGGGCAGCGACAGCCCGGCCACCGC
This sequence comes from Ideonella sp., assembly GCA_043720415.1. GTDB lineage: Bacteria > Pseudomonadota > Gammaproteobacteria > Burkholderiales > Burkholderiaceae_C > Pseudaquabacterium. The sequence continues at coordinate 11,942 of JAYSSS010000144.1, read as the reverse complement.
CAGCAGCACGGCGGCAAAGGCGGCTTGCGCGCCGGCCGAAACGTCGGCGCCCACGGCCTGCATCAGCCCCCAGCCCATGAGCAGGTAAAACAGCGCCAGGAAAAGTGAGACGACCCACTCCCATGCCCCGGGCAAGCGTTTCTGCCGCGGGAACACCAGGAAGCACAAACCCAACACCACGCTCAAGTGGATGGCGCGGTGGGCGATTTCATTGCGCAGGCCAAAACCCGCGGTGTAGTAGTGCCAGGCCGACAGGCCCACGGCGAGCACGGTGACAAAGGCTGCGGCCCAGCCCGCCAGACGGCGGAAGTTGGATTCGGGATCGAATTGCTCGATCAGGCGGTCGACTTCGTCCTGGGGCGGCGGCGCGTCAACGCCGGCGGGCATGGCAGGCGGCGATGTCATGTGGCCGCGCCGCTGGCGCTGCAGCCTTGGGCCGTGATTTCAATGGCCATGTCGCTCAGTTTTGACAATAGCAATTCACCCTCAGCATGGATCAGGCGCATGCGCTGGGCGGGCAGGGGGCGCACCACCAGGGGCTGCACAGCGCGGTTGAGTTGCAGGCGCCAGCCGGCGCCATCGCGCAGCAGGCGTTCACCCGGCGCGGCGCTGTGCGCCAGGCCATAACCTTCGCCGCTGAAACGTTCTTCGATCAGTTGCGCCTGCGGGGTGAAGACATAGTGGTCGGTGACGGTGGTGCCGAGCACCGAATGCTCGAAGGCGATGCGCGCTTGCGGCGCCGCGGCGCTCAGGGGCAGGCGCTGCAGCTCACGGCCGCTGCGGTGCTCGGTGAGCACCAGCTCGCAGGCCGTGGCGCTTGCGGCGGCCTGCGCCCCGGCAGCAGCCGCGGCCGACGCCGCCATCAGCGCTGCCGCAGCAACGCTGACTGCTCGCCTCACTTGGCAACGCCCTTCTCGCGCAGGTACTTCAGGGCGCCCGGGTGCATGGGCGCGGTGCCCACCGCAGTGGCCGTGCCCAGGGTGATGAACTTGCCCTGGGCATGCACGGCGGCCATGGTGGCGGTGTTCTCGTACAGCGCCTTGGTCACCTCGTAGGCCACGTTGTCGGGCACGCCGTCGTGGGCCGTCCACACCGCCATCACGGCCAGGGTATCGACCGCCGCGGTCTGGCCCTTGTAGGTGTTGGCCGGCAGCGGCACACGGGCATAGAAGGGCTGCTGGCGCTGCAGCTCGGCGATCTCGGGGCCCGACAAGGCAATCACCTTGAGAGCATGGCTTTGCGCGAAATCGGTGACGGCCGCGGTGGGCACGCCGGCGGTGATCAGGGTGGCGTGCAGGTTGCCGTCCTTGATCTTGTCCACCGCCTGGCTGAAGGAGGACAAATCCTCCTTCACATCGGCGCGGCTCATGCCGTGCACCTTGAGCAGATCGGTCAGCAACTGGTACTGGCCCGAGCCCGGCGCGCCCGATGAAATGCTCTTGCCTTTTAGGTCGCGCACGCTGTTGATGTTGAAGTCGGCGCGGGTGATGAGCTGCACCGTCTCGGGGTAGAGGGCGCCCAGCGCGCGCAGGTTTTTCAGTGGCGCCTTGTCGAACTGGCCGGTGCCGTTGTAGGCGGCGTCCAGGATGTCGGCGGCGACAAAGGCCGATTCGATTTCCTTGTTGCCCAGGAGCTTGGCGTTGCCGACCGAGGCGCCCGCGGCTTCGGCCGTGGCGCTGATCTTCTTGCCATCGACCACGGCCTTGTTGGAGATGAGCTGGGCCAGCATGCCGCCCAGCGGGTAATAGGTGCCGCCGGTGCCGCCGGTGGCGATGCCGAAGAACATGCGCTGCTGGGCCAGGGCGGTGCTGGCCAGGGCGGCGGCGGCCACCAGGGCGGCGGCGATCTTCCAACTTGATTTCATGTGCGGTCTCGGTTGGCGAAGGATGGCGCAACGATAGCCGCGAGGGCTGCCCGCCGTACATAGCGAATGCCCTTGGTCGGTGGCCAGGGCCGGCGTCCGAAAAGCCTACTCTCCAATGGCATTATTTTTTGCCGCACCCATTGCCCGGGGCGCGCGTGGGTTGGGGCTTTCTACAATCGCTGCTTTTCGTTTTCAGACAGCAAGGCGCGCGGGCATATGAAATTCGGTATCACCAAGGGCAAGACCTTGGGTTTGGCGGTCGTGGCCGGTGGCTTGGGGCTGGCCGCCTTGTTCTTCAAAGGCATGGCCCCGGCCATCGCGCAGCCCACCACGGGCGCCGCAGCAGCGCCATCGACTGTGGCCGCGCCGCCGCCGCCCAGCGTCACGACAGTGGCCGGCATGCCCCCGGTGATCGACGCCCGCAACCTGTACAGCGAGACGGCAGCCGGCAAGTTCAACGCCGTGGTGAGCGACGCCCTGACGCGCATCTACGTGCCCAACCTGCGCTCCAACGATGTCTATGTGGTCGACCCGGCGCTGATGAAGGTGGTCGATCGCTTCAAGGTGGGCATAGGCCCGCAGCACATCGTGCCGTCCTGGGATTTGCGCACGCTGTGGGTGACCAACAACGCCGAGGGTCGCACCGATGGCAGCCTGACACCGATTGATCCGCGCACCGGCAAGCCGGGCAAGGCGGTGATGGTGGACGACCCCTACAACATGTACTACACGCCCGATGGCAAATCCGCCATCGTCGTGGCCGAGGCGCGCAAGCGCCTGGATTTCCTCGATGCCAAGACCATGGCGGCGCAGTACTCGATCAACACGCCGGGCTGCGGCGGCATCAACCACGCTGACTTCTCCATCGATGGCCGTTTTGCCTTTTTCACCTGTGAGTTCGCCGGCACGGTGACCAAGATCGATCTGGTCAACCGCCATGTGGTGGCCTACCTCAGCCTGAAGATGCCGGCCACGCGCTTCAAGGAAGTGGCCGGGCCGCGCACCGCCGCGGGCAAGGCCTGGGAGCCGGGCGAGACCGAGATCTGCACCGTGAAGAAGGGCATGCCGCAGGACATCCGCAGCTCGCCCGATGGCAAGCGCCTGTACATCGCCGACATGCATGCCGATGGCGTGCACATCGTCGATGTCGAGTCCTTCACCCAGGTTGGCTTCATCCAGACTGGCATCGGCGCGCATGGCCTCTACCCCAGCCGCGATGGCAAGAGCCTGTATGTCGCCAACCGCGGCTCGCACAAGATCCATGGCCCCAAGCTGGGCAATGGCGGCGTCGTGGTGATCGATTTCGCCACCGAGAAAATCGTCGCCCGCTGGGCGGTGCCGGGCGGCGGCAGCCCCGACATGGGCAATGTCAGCGCCGATGGCAAATGGCTGTGGCTGGCGGCACGCTTCGATGACGTGATCTACCGCTTTGACACCAGCAGCGGCGAGGTGTCGCAGATCAAGGTCGGCGCCGAACCGCATGGCCTGACGGTGTGGCCGCAGCCCGGCCGCTACTCGTTGGGCCACACGGGCAACCTGCGCTGAGCGCGTGGCCAGCGCAGTGACCTTGCCAAGGCCTGCTGGCTGTCCTCGCGTTAATTCATTGCGCTTACCGCCAGTGGCCACGGCACACCCCACAGCGCACCCCGCAGCGCACCCCGCAGCAGCGTCGGCATGAAACAACTGTTAGACGCCTTCTGGCGGGCCACGGCCTACTGCCTGCACCCCAAGGTCATTGGCCTGTCGCTGCTGCCGCTGTTCATCGGCGCCGGCCTGGCCCTGGGTCTGGGCTGGCTGTACTGGGAAGCGGCGGTGGCCGGTGTGCGCGCCACGCTCGAAGGCTGGTCACTGGTCGAGGCCGCACTGAAGTGGGTCGAGGGCCTGGCCGGCCCGGGCTTCCGCAAGGTGCTGTCGCCGGCCATCGTGGTGCTGCTGGCACTGCCCGTGGTGGTGCTGGTGTCGGTGCTGCTGGTGGCCCTGCTGATGGTGCCGGCCATGACCCGGCTGGTGGCGCAGCGCCGCTTTCCGGCACTTGAAAAACGCCGCGGCGGCAGCCTGGTGGCCAGCTTTGCCTGGTCGCTGCTGTGCGCGCTGCTGGCCTTGCTGGCCCTCGTCATCACCATGCCGCTGTGGTTCATTCCGCCCCTGGTGCTGGTGCTGCCGCCCTTGATCTGGGGCTGGCTGACCTACCGTGTGATGAGCTTTGATGTCATGGCCGAACACGCCAGTGCCATTGAGCGGCGCGAGCTGATGAAGCGCCACCGCTGGCAGTTGCTGGGCATAGGCATCGTCTCGGGCTATCTGGGCGCGGCCCCCACCCTGCTGTGGGCGGTGAGCGCCATGGCGCTGGTGTTTGCGCCACTGTTGATCGGCCTGTCGGTGTGGCTGTACACCCTGGTGTTTGCCTTCAGCGCGCTGTGGTTCGCGCACTTTTGCCTGGCGGCCTTGGCGGCGCTGCGGGCCGAGGACGCAGTCGTGGCGCCGGGCCCAGGTGGTTCGGACGGGGCGGATGGCGAGCCACTCACGCCCACCATGCCGGCCGTGCTGGTCATCGACGCGCCACCCCCATCCCCAGCGACGCGCAGCGCGCCCATGCTGCCGCCACCCGTCTGATTGCGCACAAGGCCCCCATGCCCCACATTGGTTTGATCATCATTGGCGACGAAATCCTCTCCGGCAAGCGCCAGGACAAGCACCTGCCCAAGGTGATCGAGCTGCTCGGCGCGCGCGGCCTGGCGCTGTCCTGGGCGCGCTATGTGGGCGACCACCGCGGCCACATCACCGCGGCGCTGCGCGATGCCTTTGCCGGCGGCGACATCGTCTTCTCCTGCGGCGGCATTGGCGCCACGCCCGACGACCACACCCGCCAATGCGCCGCCGCTGCGCTGCAGCGCCCGCTGGCCTTGCACCCCCAGGCCAGGGAGCTGATCCTGGAGCGCATGCGCGACATCTCCAAGGAGCAGGGCCTGCCCTACGAGCCCGACCGCGCCGACAACATGCACCGGCTGAACATGGGCGTCTTCCCCGAGGGCGCCAGCCTGATCGCCAACCCCTACAACAAGATCCCCGGCTTCACGGTGGGCGATGTGCACTTCGTGCCCGGCTTCCCGGTGATGGCCCACCCCATGATCGAGGCCCTGCTCGACGGCCGCTACGCCGCCCTGCATGGCAGCCACGCACAACAGGAGCGCTCGGTCATCGTCGCCGGCTCGATGGAGGCCACGCTCACGCCTTTGATGGAGGCCATCGAGGCGCGCTTTCCCGGTGTGAAGGTGTTCAGCCTGCCCAGCGTCGATCACCCCACCCTGGGGCGGCACATCGAGCTGGGTGTGAAGGGCAGCCCGGGTTCGCTGGAGGCGGCCTATGCCGAGATGTGCCAAGGCCTGCAGGCGCTGGGCGCCGAGTACCGCACCGATGTGGTGCGTTAGCTTGGCGCAAAACGCACCAAGTTGATGCGTCCGGCTGCACCGCCTCGGTGCCAAATCGCCGCTTGAGCCGCTGCCATCGGCCACGCCAGGCCGCCCTGAAGCGGGCATGCTTTCTGCTACATTCCTGGGCGCCGTTTTGGGGGTGAAAGCCCTTGATCCCGGTCCGCTTCACGCCCCCCACCCCAACCCCAGTTTCGCGCCCCTGCGAGGAGAGATTTGATGGCCAAGACCGTCGCCGACGTGATGTCGATGGTGAAGGACAACGAGATCAAGTTCGTTGACTTCCGCTTCACCGATACCCGCGGCAAGGAGCAGCATGTCACCGTGCCCGTGTCGCACTTTGACGAAGACAAATTCATCTCCGGCCATGCTTTCGACGGCTCGTCGATCGCCGGCTGGAAGGGCATCGAAGCCTCGGACATGCTCCTCATGCCCGACCCGAACACCGCCAACGTCGACCCCTTCTTCGAAGAACCGACGCTGATCCTGACCTGCGATGTGCTTGAGCCGGGCGACGGCAAGCCCTATGAGCGCGATCCGCGTTCGCTGGCACGCCGTGCCGAGGCCTACCTCAAGTCCTCAGGCCTGGGCGACGCTGCCTTCTTCGGGCCCGAGCCCGAGTTCTTCATCTTTGACCAGGTGCAGTGGAGCGTCGACATGTCGGGCTGCTTCGTCAAGGTCGGCTCAGAAGAAGCGCCCTGGAGCAGTGGCAAGGATTTCGAAGGCGGCAATCTCGGTCATCGCCCGGGCATCAAGGGCGGCTACTTTCCGGTGCCGCCGGTCGATGGCTTTCAGGACATGCGCTCAGAGATGTGCCTGATCCTGGAATCGGTCGGCATCCCCGTGGAAGTGCATCACCACGAGGTCGCCGGTCAGGGCCAGAACGAAATCGGCACGCGCTTTTCCACCCTGGTGCAGCGCGCCGACTGGATGCAGCTGCAAAAGTACGTCATCCACAACGTCGCCCATGCCTATGGCAAGACGGCCACCTTCATGCCCAAGCCCATCGTCGGCGACAACGGCAGCGGCATGCACGTGCACCAGTCGGTGTGGAAAGACGGCAAGAACCTGTTTGCTGGCGACGGCTATGCGGGCCTGAGCGAATTCGCCCTGTACTACATCGGCGGCATCATCAAGCATGCGCGTGCTTTGAATGCCATCACCAACCCCGGTACCAACAGCTACAAGCGCCTGGTGCCGGGCTTCGAAGCCCCGGTCAAGCTGGCCTACAGCTCGCGCAACCGCTCGGCCTCGATCCGCATCCCCTATGTCGCCAACCCCAAGGGCCGGCGCATCGAGGCGCGTTTCCCGGATCCCCTGATGAACCCCTACCTGGGCTTCTCGGCGCTGCTGATGGCTGGCCTGGATGGCGTGGAAAACAAGATCCACCCGGGCGAGGCCGCCACCAAGGATCTGTACCACCTGCCGCCGGAAGAAGACGCGAAGATCCCCACCGTTTGCCACAGCCTGGAGCAGGCTCTGGACTATCTGGACAAGGACCGCGCCTTCCTGACCAAGGGCGGTGTCTTCACCGATTCCTTCATCGATGCCTACATCGATCTGAAGATGCAAGAGGTGACACGCTTCCGCATGACCACCCACCCGGTGGAATTCGACATGTACTACAGCCTGTGATCGTTTCGATTGCAGCGTTCATCAAGGGCGGCTTTGGCCGCCCTTTTTGTTTCCAGGCCTGCGCCACAATGCGCGCTGGCCCCTCAGGCCGCAGCGGAGTAGTGATGATCGGCAAGGGCTTGTGGGTTGTTTTCTTGGCCGCGCTGGCGCCCCTTGCGTTGGCCCAGCCCATCGTTTATCGCTGCCCAGGCCCGCCCGTGCTTTACACCGATGCGCTGTCCCCGGCCGAGGCCCAGGCACGTGGTTGCCGCAGCATCGAAGGCGTGCCCATCACCGTGGTGCAGTCGCCCAGGCCACGGCCGGCGGAGGCCGCCGCCTCGGGGGTATCCAAGCCTGCGCCCAACAGCGCGCCGGCCAGCGGTCAGAGCGCACGCCCGGCCGATTCCAAAATCGAACCCAGCGCCCAGCGCCAGCGTGACGCCGACGCCAAGCGCATCCTCGGCGACGAGCTCAAGCGCGAAGAAGACAAGCTCGTGGCGCTCAAGCGCGACTACAACAACGGCGAGCCCGAGCGCCGTGGCGAAGAGCGCAACTACCAGACCTATCTGGATCGCGTGGCCGGCATGAAGGCCAGCATCACCCGCGTGGAAGGCGACATCGCCGCCATCAAGCGCGAGCTGGCCAAGATCGGGCCATGAGTGCGGTGGACGGCGCGGGCCCGGCCGTGCCATCGGATCACTTCGCCGCACTGGATTTGCTCGCCACCATGGTGGCCGTGGTGCAGCAAGACGGCAGCCTGCAGTTCGTCAACTCGATGTTCGAAAGCGTTTGCGGCGTGTCACGCCGCGCGCTCATGCGCTCCAAGCTCGGCGACTGGTTCGTCGACCCGCCGTCGCTGCAGGACAACCTGGCCAGCGTGCTGCGCAACGAAGTCTCGACATCGCGCTTTGACGCCATCATCCGGCGATCCCCGCTGGCCGCACACGAGCAGCTGCCAGTGCAGGTCATCATCACCCAGATCGATCACCGCGATGATCGCGCCGTGGTCGAGATGCTGGAAATCGAACAGCAAACCCGGCAGGACCACGAAGAGCGCGCCCTGGGCCAGGCCCAGCTCACCAAGGAGCTGATCCGCAATCTGGCGCATGAGATCAAGAACCCCCTGGGCGGCATTCGGGGCGCGGCGCAGTTGCTGGAGATGGACCTGCCGTCCAAAGAACTGCGCGACTACACCCAGGTCATCATTCGTGAGGCCGATCGCCTGCAGGCGCTGGTGGACAGGCTGTTGGCCCCCAACCGGCGCGCCCAGGTGGTGGGTGACGTCAACATCCACGAGGTCTGCGAGCGCGTGCGCGCGCTGATCCTGGCCGAATTCGCCACGGGCCTGAAGCTGCAGCGCGACTACGACACCTCGCTGCCCGAATTTCGCGGCGACCGCGAGCAGCTCATACAGGCTGTCCTCAACATCGCCCACAACGCCGCGCAGGCCTTGGCCGAGCAGCGCGAAGCCGGCCAGGCGCGCATCGTCTTGCGAACCCGCGCGGTGCGCCAGGTCACCATCGGCAAGCAGCGCTACAAGCTGGCACTGGAATTGCATATCGAAGACAACGGGCCCGGTGTGCCCGAGGACATTCGAGATCGCATCTTCTTTCCACTGGTCTCAGGGCGCGATGGTGGCTCGGGACTGGGCTTGACCTTGGCGCAGACTTTCGTGCAGCAACACCAGGGCACGATTGGCTGCTTCAGCCAGCCTGGGCAGACCGTATTCAAGATCATCATTCCATTGCCATAGCGAGTTATCTGAGCGTCCTGTCAACTTCAGGCCCACAGGGCCAGCCAGACCCGCATCGTCAAACAGGCTCCTGATATATGAAACCCATCTGGATCGTTGACGACGACCAATCCATACGATTTGTGCTCGAGCGTGCCCTGGCCCGCGAGCAACTGGCGGTGCGCAGTTTTTCCAACGCACGCGACATGCTGGCCGCGCTGGAGCAGGACACGCCGCAGGTGCTGGTCAGCGACATCCGCATGCCAGGGGGTTCGGGCATCGATCTCCTGGCCAAGGTCAAGCAGCGCCTGCCAGGCCTGCCAGTGATCATCATGACGGCCTACTCCGATCTGGACAGCGCCGTCTCGGCCTTCCAGGGCGGCGCCTTCGAGTACCTGCCCAAGCCCTTTGATCTGCCCAAGGCGGTGGAGTTGATCCGCCGCGCCCTGGAGGAAAGCCTGCGCGAGGCGGTGCGCGAGCCGGGCGCGGCCGAGGTGCCGGAGATGCTGGGCCAGGCGCCGGCCATGCAGGATGTCTTTCGCGCCATCGGGCGCTTGAGCCAGAGCACGGTGACGGTGCTGATCACCGGTGAATCCGGCTCGGGCAAGGAGCTGGTGGCACAGGCCCTGCACAAGCACAGCCCGCGTGGGGATGCCGGCAGCAACGGCCCCTTCATCGCCATCAACACCGCCGCCATCCCCAAAGACCTGCTGGAGAGCGAGCTCTTCGGCCATGAGCGCGGTGCCTTCACCGGGGCGCAGGCCACGCGCCGCGGCCGCTTCGAGCAGGCCGATGGCGGCACGCTGTTTCTGGATGAGATTGGCGACATGCCCTTTGATCTGCAGACGCGGCTGCTGCGCGTGCTGTCCGACGGCCAGTTCTACCGCGTGGGTGGCCATCAACCACTCAAGGCCAATGTGCGGGTGATCGCTGCCACGCACCAAAACCTGGAGCAACGCGTGCGCGAGGGGGCGTTCCGCGAGGACCTGTTCCACCGCCTGAACGTTATTCGGCTGCGCCTGCCACCGCTGCGCGAGCGGCGTGAAGATGTCCCGTCCTTGACGCGTTATTTCTTGGCCAAGAGCGCCAAGGATCTGGGCGTCGACCCGAAGCGCATCACCGATGCCGCACTGGACCGGCTGATGGCCTTTGATTTCCCCGGCAACGTGCGGCAATTGGTCAACCTGTGCCATTGGTTGACGGTGATGGCGCCGGCGCAGGTGATCGAGGCCAAAGACCTGCCGCCCGAGCTGGACGCCACCGCAGAGCCGGCCCACTCTGCACCGCCGCTTGTATTGCAGGCCAATGCCGCCGGCCTGGCCACACCGGGCGGCAGCGTGGGTACTTGGCCCGGGGCCAACGCCGATGCTGGCAGGGGCCACGAGGCCGCGGAGCGCGAGCCACCTGCCAAAGCATTGGGCGGCACCTGGATGCCGGATCTGCAACGCGAGGCCCGACGTCGCATGAGTGCCGGTGAGCCCGAGATCTGGGCAAGCCTGTCCGCCGAGTTCGAGTCGGCCCTGATTGCGCTGGCGCTTGAAATGACGCAAGGAAGGCGCCTTGAGGCGGCGCACAAACTGGGCATTGGGCGCAACACCATCACGCGCAAGATCAAGGAGTTTGAGCTGGGCAAGCGGGTGTCCGAGCCCTTGGACTGATACCGGCTGCGCATGGGCAGGCCAACGCGTGCTGCCTGCCCCTGGGTCCTACCTGCGCGCGGTGCGCATGCTCGCGTCGGCGCGACGCAGTTCCTCGTCAAACGCGGAATGCGACGCTTCTTGCACTTCGACACCGTAGTGCGACAGCGTTGCGCCGGGGCCCGAATCGGTCTGTGTGATCACACTGCGCAGGGCCAGCACTTCAACGATGCGGGTGCGCAAAGTGGCCAGGTCGGGATGGTTCTCGCTGCTTTGCAGATCCTCAAGCTCTTCAAGCGCGCTGTGCAGCACCGGCATGGCCAGGCGGCGCAAGGCCTTGGAGCCCTTCTTGGCCAGAGCGCGCTCCAGCAAATTCAAGTGCGGCAACACCTGGCAAAGGCCCTCTTGCTCGGCAAACAACTGCTGCAGGGCGCGGTGGGCCCGCCGCAGCGCATAGCCGCGCCCAATCGGCGGCGGGAAAGCAGGAATTGCAGCGGCCTTGGCCAAGGCCTCGGCCGGCTTGTTGCGGGTGGCGCTGAAGAGTCGCGTGCGCAGCCAACGCAGGGGCTGAAACGGCTGCCTGGCGTGTGGGCCGGACAGTGCGTCCAGCGGCGCGGGATGTGTGAGGGCGTTGCTCATGTTGCGAAACTGCGATTTGCCTGTGCGACGGGCCCAGCACTGGGTTTGAAGGGCCAGCCCAGGCCAAGGCCGCCGATCATGCCAGAGGCAAATTCACGCGCTGGCGCCACTGCAGCCCAGTCGCGACAAGCTTGTCACATTTCGTTGTCACATCGGCGCAGCCAAATCCGCCCAGACCGGCGCGTGGTCACTCGGGCGTTCGTTCTTGCGCGGCAGTTTGTCCACGGCACAGGCGGTCACACCTGTGGCCAGTGCACGGCTGACGAGGATGTGATCGATGCGCAGGCCCTGGTTCTTGCGGAAGGCCAGATTGCGGTAATCCCACCAGCTCCAGGTGCGCGGTGGCTGCTCAAACAACCGAAACGCATCGACCATGCCCATGGCGATCAGCGCCTGAAAGTGCGCCCGCTCCTCATCGGTGCAGTGAATTTGGCCGGCCAAGGCGACGGGGTCAAAGACATCGCGATCCTCGGGGGCGATGTTGAAGTCGCCCATCAACACCACTCTCGGGTGCGTCGCCAGCTCGGCCTGCAGCCAGGCGCGCAGTGCCTGCAGCCAGGCCATCTTGTAGACGAACTTGTCGCTGTCGGGAGCCTGCCCATTGGGAAAGTAGGCACCAATCACGCGCACGCCGGCCACGGTGGAGGCAATGACGCGCGCCTGCGGGTCATCCAGGCCCGGGATGTTTTTCACCACCTCGGTGGGCTGGGCACCCCGCGCCAGCAGGGCGACGCCGTTGTAGGTCTTTTGCCCATGCCACACGCTGTGCCAGCCAGCGGCTTCGATCTCGGCCTGCGGGTACTTGTCGTCGGTGAGCTTGGTCTCTTGCAAGACCAGCACATCGGGCTGCGCTGTGGCCAGCCAGTCCAGCAACTGGGGCAAGCGCACGCTCAGTGAATTGACGTTCCAGGTGGCGAGTTTCATGAAGTTTCTAGTAGTTCGTTTCAGTAAACCGGATACGAATCAAGCCACCCCGAGGTCGAACTTGTTCCAGCGGAAGACTACTGGCGCCGCGTTGATCTCGGCGA
>JAYSSS010000143.1:0-20833 GCA_043720415.1 Ideonella sp. | reverse complement strand
GGTAGGTGCGGGCGATCGTGCCGAGCATGCGGTCGATCGGCGTGCCCTCTTGTGTGCCGCTGATGAAGTACACGCCGCGCAGCAGCGGGCGCTCTTCGAACTGCGACGGCGAGAACACCTTGTCGACGAACTCCTTGAGCACCCCGCGCAGCCCCGCGAACTGCTGCGGGAAGGCGTAGATGCGGGCGCGCCGGGCCGGGTCGCGCTCGCTTTGCAGGCGGTCGATCAGGCCGTCGGTCAAGCGCGCCTGCAGCAGGTCGAACTCCTGCGGCAGCGCGCTCGGGTCGGTGCGCTGCTGCGTGTCGAGCGCAAAGGTGAAGCCCCACGGGTCCTGGCGCACGTCCTTGCTGGCGTCGCCCAGGTAGTCCATGAACCCAGCCAGCAGGTCGGTCTTGGTGACGAGCAGGTAGATCGGGAAGCGGATGCCCAGGTGCTGGTGCAGCTCCTGGATGCGGGTGCGCACGGCAGCCGCGTAGTCGGCGCGTTGTGCGGCGGTGCGCGTCAGCAGGTCGGGCACCGAGACCGTGACCAGTACACCGTTGACCGGCTGGCGCGGCCGGCTCTTCTTGATCATGCCGAGGAAGCCGGTCCAGGCCTTCTGGTCGGTGTCGCGGTCGCTGTCCTGCGTGGTGTAGCGGCCGGCGGTGTCGATCAGCACGGCCTGGTTGGTGAACCACCAGTCGCAGTTGCGCGTGCCGCCGACACCGCGCACGGCGGCGTCGCCCATGCTCGCGGCGAGCGGGAACTCGAGGCCGGAGTTGAGCAGTGCCGTCGTCTTGCCCGAACCTGGCGCGCCGATGATCACGTACCACGGCAGCTCATACAGGTAGCGGCCCGAAAAGCGTGTCTTCAGCCCTCCGAGCCAGCCGCCACCATCGGCACCAAAGCGCGCCTTGCGCAGGGTGGCCAGGGCGTGCTCGAAGCGCTGGCGCACGGCCTGCATGTCGGCGCTCTCGGCGGCCTTGCCATCGCCTGGGGCGGCGCGCAGCAATTGCTCCACCACCTGACTGTTGCCGCGACTGGCGCGCCAGATGCGCAGACCGATCAGCGCCAGTGCCAGCACCAGGATCAACGCCGATGCAATCCAAAGTGAGCGCTCTGTGCCCAGTGGCCGCCAGGCACCAACAGACACATGGGGCCCGACCAGCCACATCGCCGAGATCAAGGCCGCCAACAACACCGCCAGCCACAGCCACTTGTTGAAGATCCAGCCGAACAGTGTTTTCACGGCCGCACCCCAGGCGCTGCCGCGGTTGCAGGCGCTGGCTTGGCCGCCGTGCCGGTGGGTGAAGGCGCAACCGTCGCGCCACGCGCCGGTGCAGGGCCGCCACGGGCCACCATCAAGGTGATTTCAACGCGTCGGTTGAGCTCCTTGTTTCCTGGCGAATCGTTGGGCACCAGGGGCTCGCCATCGGCCTTGCCCTCCGAGCGCGTGCGCTCGGCGGACACGCCGCCGCTGACCAGCAGCTTTTGCACCGTCACCGCTCGCTCTTCAGACAAATGCCAGTTGGACGGAAAGCGCGCACTGCGCATGGGTGAGTTGTCGGTGTGGCCACTCACCAGCACCTGCCCGGGCTGTTTGGCCAGAGCGCCGGCGATGCGCAACAGCAAGGCCTCGCGTTCGGTCTCCAGCGTGGCGCTGCCGCCGGCGAACAGGCCCTTGCCACGCAGGGTGACGACGCTGCGATCGACCTCATCACGCACCGCCACCAGGTTGGCCTTGATCTCGGCCTGAAGAAACTGTGCCAAACGCGGCTCGGGCGCGGGCTGGGCCACGGGCGCCACCGGCGGCGCCAGACGCAGGCTTTGGATGCGGCCGCGCACCGGCTCGGAGGCATCGCTCAGCGACATCACAAACGCCGTGTAAATGCCGGCGATGGCCAGCAGCGCCAGCGTGGCCACGGCCGCCAGCGGCAGCCAGCTCAGGCCCTTGGCCTGGGCACTGGCCTGCACCGGCCAGTGTTGCGCCAGGGCCGGGGCATAGGGCCCACGCTGCTGGCGAATGATTTGCGCGAGCTTGTCGCGCACCAGATCGAGCTGGGCGTGGCCGTTGTCGATGATGCGGTAGCGGCCCTCGAAGCCCAGCGCGGTGGCGGCGTAAATCAGCTCCAGCAGATCGCGGTGGGTCTCGGGGTTCTCGGCCAGCCTGGCCATCAGCTGGAACACCTTCTCGCCGCCAAAGGCCTCGTTGTGAAAGCTGGCCAGCAGGCTGTGCCGGCCCCAGACGCCTGAGCCACCCCAGGGGGTGTCGGCGGCGGCCTCATCGAGCACGGTGCACAGCACATAACGCGCCGCCATCACACGCTCGGCGGGTATGCCACAGGCCTGGGCCTCGGTGGCGAAATCGCGTATGCCCTGGGACAGCGATTGCTTCAGCGCCGCGGGGTCGGCCACATGCCGTGTCTGGGCAATCTGTGGCGCCAGCAGCAGCAGGCGGTTGGCCAGCGCCAGCAGCGGGTTCAGGCCATGCTCGGGCAGAGCGGTGTCGTGGTGCGCCTGCATGCCGGCTGAGGTCTCGGGCTCGGCCGCACGTGCTGCCGTCCAACCCCCAGGCTTGGGGCGAATGAAGGTGCGCTGCCCGTCCAGTGAGGCAAAGGGGTCGTCGTGGGGCGGCGGGTCCGTGGCCATGGTGCGCGCGGCGCCGTTCAAGGCTGGCGAATGGCCCAGAGCTCGAGTTCAAGCCCAGGGAAATCGCCGGCCACGTGCAGTGCCATGCTGCCGCCGCGCTCCAGCTGCTTCCACAACTCGCCTGTGCGGTCGAGCTCGAAGTAATGGAAGCCGGCGTGGAAGGGCAACTCGCGCGGCACCACCGGCAGGCTGCGCATCACCACGCCCGGCAACTGCAGGTTGACCAGATCGCGAATGCGATCCACCGGCCCGAGCTTGGACTGCGCCGGAAAGCGCTGGCGCAGCTGTTCGCTGGGCAACTGTGCCGACACCGCCATCACGAATCCGGCGCTGCGCAGCAGCTCGATGTCGTTGACCACCGCGGTGCGCACGCCATGGCTGCGCTCGATGAGCTCGATCTGTATCGCGTGACGCTCGGGCGTGGCCGACAGGTAGCGGCGCAGGTCGTCGATCACGGGCGCGAGCACACGCTGCAGATCGTCGTGCTGATACATCGGATAGCTCGGCGGCAGGCGCTGCTCGGTGGCAAAGGTGGCCAGCTCGCCGGCCAGTTGCAGGCAGGCCAGGTGGAACTCGCGCGGGTGCGCGCTGGGGCCGCCGGCCAGTTGCGCAAACCACGGCTCGTTGCGGTTGTAGGCCAGCAGCGTCATGAACTGCGCCATTTCCGATACGCCGTGGCTGAGCTGACCCATGCCGCGCGACAGACCGCCCATTTGCTGGCGCATCAGGCCGTGCAGCAGCGAGGCCAGCGCCGACAACTGGCCGGTGGCATCGATGCGCGTTTGTGGCGCGATGTAGTGCCTGTCCAGCAGCAACTGGCCGTCGCTGCGGCGCTCCTGCACCCGGGCCACACCCAGCGCCGTGAAGCCGTCGCTGAGGTCGCGCTGGCGCAGCAGACGCAAGTTCAGTGAGGCGGTCTGGATGGGCTCGGGATCATCGCTGGCGTGGGTCTGGTCACGCAGCTCCAGGGTGTTGCTGCGGTAGCGCGCCATCTCGGCGTTGTCATCCAGGCCCAGATCAAATTCGGTGGTGCCGGCACGCGACACCGGTGCGGCCAGGTAGATCACTTCACCCTGCACATCGCCCGGCACCTCGAGCGCGGGCGGGGCGGCATCGAGGTGGGGAAAGGCAAACGGCGCGCCATCGGCCATCACACCACTGGCCCGCACCAGGCCCAAGCGCCCCAGGGCCAGGCCGGCCTCATCGAGCACCAGCTCGCCAAAGCCCCAGGCATGGGCAAGGGCTGCACGCACACGGCTGTCGAGCGCATGTTCGACGTGACGGGCCTCTTGCTGGAAGTGATGGGGCTGCAGGAACATGCCCTGCGACCACACCACCTTGCTGCGCACGCTCATGGATCGCTTCCCTCGGGCTGCTTAAGGCGCCAGCGTGGCCGACAGCGCCAGCTCGCCGGCGCGAATGGTCAACTTGTGCGCCTGGCCGGCCTGCACCGGCACCAGCGCACGCCAGGTGGCGCGGGAGAGATCGCGGTAGGCGCCAAAGACAGCAATGAAGCGGGTGTCGGCGGCCAATGTCTTTTGGTAAGGCCGGGATTCACCGGGGCGCAGCGTGAGCTCTTCGCGGGCCACGACCTCGGCGCCCAAGGTCGCCTGATCGGCCTGATACAGCGCCATGAAATCAGCGCCATTGAAGGACGTCGCAGATTTCAATTCGTAGATGCGAATGAGCATCGGCGACGGCCGCTGGCTGGCGCTGGGGTTGAGCTGGGCCGCGGCTTCGATGGTGCCGGCCACCGTGGTCGGCTTGGGTGGCGGTGGTGGCGGTGGTGGCGACGCGCAGGCTGTCAAGGCCCAGACGATGCCAGCGGCCAAGGCCGACCTGCACGCCACTGTCCAGCCCGAACCTGCCACCGCCACTGCCATCGCTACCTCCGCGCCCATGCGAGGGCAGAGAATAAACACGGCGCTTGTTGGCCCGTGGTGACTAAGGTAACGCGTGCTGCGTCGCCGTTTGCTTGGCACCGATGAAGCCTACAGAAGGGGTGTGCCCATCGGGTGTGCCCACTCGGTGCGCCCATCCAGAAGGCCATCAGCTGCGCCGCCGCGCCCGCGGGTGTGCCGCGTCATACACCTTGGCCAGGTGCTGGTGGTCGAGCTGGGTGTAGACCTGGGTGGTGCTGATGCTGGCGTGGCCCAGCAGCTCCTGCACTGCGCGCAGATCGCCACTGGACTGCAGCAGGTGCGAGGCAAAGCTGTGGCGCAGCATGTGCGGGTGCACCCCCGTGGGCAAGCCTGCGGCCAGGGCCAGGGCGTTCAGGCGGGATCGCACCTGGCTGGCGGACAAGCGCGTGCCGCGCTGGCTGACAAACAGGGCCGGCTCGCCGGTGGTGGCCATGTGGCTGCGCTGGGCTAACCATTGCGTCAAGGCGACAAGGGCCGGCCTGCCCACCGGCAGGCTGCGCCGCTTGGCACCCTTGCCCAGCACATGGGCGCTGGCGTCAGCGGCATCGATCCAGCCGGCGGCGGTGGCCGAGGCCGACAGGTCCAGCCCCACCAGCTCAGCCACGCGCAGGCCGCAGCCATAGAGCAGCTCGACGATGCAGTGGTCGCGCGCCGCCAGCGCCTTGGATTCGGTCGGTGGCGCCTGCTCGGCCAGGGCCACGGCCTGGTCCACCGCCAGCGCCTTGGGCAAGGGCTTGGGTGCCTTGGGGGCGCGCACGCCCTCGACCGGGTTGTGTGACACCAGCCCCTCGCGGCCCCAATAGCGGTACAGGCCGCGCCAGGCCGAGAGCGTGAGGGCAATGCTGCGCGGGCCCAGGCCGCGCTCGCGCAGGCGCGCCGCCCAACGCCGCACATGGTGGGCTTGGGCCTGGCGCAGGGCCAGCTGATCGGCTGCCGCGTGGCCGGCCAGGCCGATCAAGGCCTGGCGATACAGCACCAGGGTGCGCGGGGCGACGCGCCGCTCGATCTGCAGGTGCTGCAGATAACGCGCTATGTCGGCGTCCAGTTCAGACGCGGTCATGGCCTGCAATGCAGGGCGGCCGGCGGCGGCGCGGCAGATCTCGCATTGGCCGCGTGCCGGCGGCGATCAAGCGTCGCTGGGCAGCAGACGGCACAGGGCCGCGCCGGCGATCTCGCCAATGCGCGCCAGGAAATCGACCCCCATCTCGGCGGTGTAGCGGGTCGGGTCGGGCGAGCCCAGCACCAGCAGGCCAAAGGCCTGTGAATCGTGGCCGCTGCGCAAAGGGATCAGGGCGGTGGACAGCACCGGCCCGCCATCCGTCAGCCAGCGTGTGGCCTCAAAGCCGGAGTTGATGCCGCAGTAAGGCTGGGTCAGGCTGGAGGCCAAGGCCTGGGTGTCGGCACTCACGCCTTGCGCGGCCGGCAGCATGGCGTAGGCCGGGTCGGCGCCCCACAGGCGCACGCTGGCCTGCGGGATCATGAACTCATGCTGCAGGGTGCTGACCAGCACTTCCGGCAGCGCCTGGGCATTGCTGGTCAGCAGAATGGCGCGCATCCAGCGGTGCAAGCGGTCGGCAATGGCCACGTTGTCCTGGCCATGGCGGATCATCTCCATGATCTTGTGTTCCAGGCCTTTGATCTTCTCGCGCAGCATCTCCATTTGCCGCTCTTGCAGCGACACCGCGCGCTGGCCATGCGGGCTGGTCAACTGCACCGCCGCCAGCAGTTCGGCATGGCGCTCGAAGAAGCCCGGCGTGTTGGCCAGGTAGTTGGCAATGTCGGCTTCGGTGATGCCTTGGATGGTCACAGTTCGATCTCTCCCACATAGACAGTTTCGGCCGGGCCCGTCATGCGCACGGTGTCGTCATCGCTCGGCCACTCGATGCTGAGCAGGCCGCCGCGGGCCTGCAGATCCACCCGCCTGTCGAGCCAGCCGTAGCGTATGCCGGCGACCACAGCGGCACAGGCGCCGGTGCCACAGGCCAGGGTCTCGCCGGCACCGCGCTCATGCACACGCAGGGCCACCTGGTCACGCTCAAGCACCTGCATGAAGCCGACATTGACGCGCTGCGCAAAGCGCCGGTGGTGCTCCATCAGCGGGCCAAGCTCGGCCACAGGCGCGGTGTTGACGTCGTCCACGCGCAGCACGGCATGCGGGTTGCCCATGGACAGCACCGCCACTTCGACCTGCCGGCCGCGGGCCGCCTCTGCGGTGTGGGCCACAACGCCGCCGGAGTCGATCGGCACAGGCCAGTGTTCGAAGCCATGCTCGATGCGTGGCTTCAGGCCGCCCGCATCGAAGGGCACGCGGGCCAGGTCAAAGATCGGCCGGTTCATGTCCACCGTCACCCGGCCATCGTCTTGCATTTGCAGCTCGAGCAGGTTGTTGACGGTCTCGACCCGCACGCGCCTTTTACTGCTTAGCCCGCGCTCATGCACGAAGCGCAAGAAGCAGCGCGCGCCGTTGCCGCAGTGTTCGACCTCATCACCGGTGTTGTTGAAGATGCGGTAGCTGAAGTCAACGCCCGCCGAACGGGCAGGCTCGATCTGCAGGATTTGATCGGCGCCAACACCCAGGCGCCGATCACCCAGCCGGCGCAGCTGCGCCAGGCTCAGCGCAATGGGCGCGCGCGTGGCGTCGAGCACGACGAAGTCATTGCCCGCGCCTTGCATCTTGGTGAATGGCAATCGCATCGGTGGATTATCGGGGCCGGCGCCGGGCGCAGATCGGGGTGAGCGGCGGTGATGCCGCCGGCTGCAGCATGGCGCGCAGCGGCGCCGCCATCAGTACAGCGAGGCCTGGCCTTGCGGTCGTGTCTTGAAGCGCCTATGCACCCACAGGTATTGCGCCGGGTTGCGGCGGATCTCGGCCTCTATCCAGAGGTTCATGCGCAGCGCCGCGGCCTCGTCGTCATCACCCGGGAAATCCTCCCAGGCCGGCAAGAAGTGCACGCGATAGCCCTGGCCGCCGGGCAACATTTCGGCCACCACCGGTTGCACCAGCATGCCCAGCGAGCGCGCCATGCGTGCCGGTGCCAGCAAGGTGGCCGCGGGCACACCGAAAAACGGCACGTAAGCGGCGTCGCGCTCGCCGAAATCCATGTCCGGCAGGTTGAAAAATGCCCAGCCGCGGCGCACCGCGCGCACCAGTGGCAAGGCGCGCTCGCTGCGCGCAAACACCTGGCCTTGCTTGAAGCGCAAACGCCCGCGGCGCATGGCCTCATCAAAGACGGCATTGCTCTGCGCCTGGTAGATCGAGGCCACCATCCTGGATTGAAACAGCTGCGTGCTGGCCCCGGCCACATCCAGCGCGACAAAGTGCGGCACCAACCACATCACCGGCCTGGCACTGCGCTCGGCCAGTCCGACATCACCTTCGACATGGATGATCTGCTTGAGCCGCTCCGGCGAGGCATGCCACAGCAGGCCGCGCTCGAGCAGGCTGCGGCCCAGCCAGCCAAAGTGCTCACGCGCCAGGCGGCTTTGTGCGGCGGCGTCGAGCTCGGGCAGGCACAGCGCGATGTTGCGCAAGGCCACGCGCCGGCGCGATCCGGCCAGGGCATAGAGCACCCGGCCCAGGCCCCGGCCGAGCGCCGCCTGCCAGGCCAGCGGCAGGCCGTGCAGTGCCCACAGCATGGCCAGCACGATGCGCGCTGTGGCGCGGCCCATCAGTGCACGCAGCGACGTGGCCAGAGACGCCCCGCTCATGCCGGCGTCTCGGGTCGCACCACCGCCGGCTGGCGGGGCAGCTTGTAGCGGTGATAGCCCCACAGGTACTGGCCCGGGCATTGCCGGATCAAAGCTTCCATCTCGGCGTTGATGCGTGTCGCACAGGCCAGTTGCCACGCTGCCTCGTCGCCTGCATTGGCGGGTAATGTTTGTTGCGGCGCACTCACCCGCAGCACGAAGCCGGCGCCGCGCGGCAGGCGTTCGGCCCAGATCAGCAGCCAGGCCGCGCCGGTTTGCTGCACCAGGCGCGCGGCCAGGGTCATGGTGTAGGCCGGCTGGCCGAAGAAGGGGGCCCAAACACCCATGCCCTGCGGTGGCACCTGGTCGGGCAAGAGGCCCACGGCCTGGCCACGGCGCAGTGCCCGAATCATCTGCCGCACACCCGCCAAGGTGGCCGGTGCCGTGGCCAGGCCAGGGCGTGCACGACTGGTTTCTTCCAGTTGTCGCAGCCAGGCTTGGCGCGCCGGCCGGTACATGGCGGTCAACAGGGTTTGCTGGCCGAAGCGCTCGGCGATGGCCTGGGCGCAGACTTCAAAGCAGCCCAGGTGAGGGGTCAGCAGCACCAGGCCTTGGCCAGCTTGCAAGGCCTCATCGATCAACTCCGCGCCCTGCCATTGCACGGCAGTGCCCAAGGGCTTGTTCGCCGCGCGCAACCACAGCCAGGGCAGCTCGGCCACCATGCAGCCGGCAGCATTGACGGCCTCACGGCGCTGCGCCCGGGACAAGCCGGCCAGGCCCGCATTCATGCGCAGTCGCCGGCGGTAGCTGGGCGACAAGCCGTAGGCCAACCAGCCAAGCAAGCGGCCCAGGCGATGCAAACTGCACAGCGATCGCCGGGCTAAAGCGCGGATCAGGAACAGCATGCTTCTTATAATCTTTGTGTCGCCGAGTTAAAGGACAACTTGCGGGGCGACCGTGCAGCAAAGTGGCTGCACCGGCTCGGAAACGGGCCGCCAAATACCGCTAAAGCGTTCGCCGCAAACACCCAGCTTTCTGGTCCGGCGACGCAGCATTCATGACTGCAACCCTGGAGTGTATAAGTGGCGAACGATTTCCTCTTCACATCTGAATCGGTCTCTGAAGGCCATCCGGACAAGGTGGCCGACCAGGTCTCCGATGCCATCCTCGACGCGATCTTTGCGCAGGATCCACGCAGCCGCGTGGCCGCCGAGACGCTGTGCAACACCGGCCTGGTGGTGCTGGCCGGAGAGATCACCACCAATGCGCACGTGGACTACATCCAGGTGGCGCGCGACACCATCAAGCGCATCGGCTACGACAACACCGAGTACGGCATCGATTACAAGGGCTGTGCGGTGATGGTCTGCTACGACAAGCAGAGCAACGACATCGCCCAGGGCGTGGATCACGCCAGCGACGATCACTTGAACACCGGCGCCGGCGACCAGGGCCTGATGTTCGGCTATGCCTGTGACGAGACGCCCGAGCTCATGCCCGCGCCGATCTATTACGCCCACCGTCTGGTCGAGCGCCAGGCGCAGTTGCGCAAAGACGGCCGCATGCCCTTCCTGCGGCCCGATGCCAAAAGCCAGGTGACGATGCGTTATGTCGATGGCAAGCCGCACTCGATCGACACCGTGGTGTTGTCGAGCCAGCACGCCCCCGAGTACAGCCTGGGCAACCGCATGACCGACGCCTTTTATGAGGCGGTGCGCGAAGAGATCATCAAGCCGGTGCTGCCCAAGGAGTGGATCACCAAGGACACCAAGTACCTGATCAACCCCACCGGCCGCTTTGTCGTCGGTGGCCCGCAGGGCGATTGCGGTTTGACCGGCCGCAAGATCATCGTCGACACCTATGGCGGCGCCTGCCCGCACGGTGGCGGCGCCTTCAGCGGCAAGGACCCGAGCAAGGTGGACCGCTCAGCCGCCTATGCCGCACGTTACGTGGCCAAAAACATCGTCGCCGCCGGCATCGCCAAGCAGTGCCAGATCCAGGTGGCGTATGCGATTGGCGTGGCCCGGCCGATGAACGTCACGGTCTACACCGAAGGCACGGGCGTCATCAGCGATGAGCGCATCGCCGCCTTGGTGAACGAATATTTCGACCTGCGCCCCAAGGGCATCATCCAGATGCTTGACCTGCTGCGCCCGATCTACCAAAAGACCGCCGCCTATGGCCACTTCGGCCGCGAAGAACCCGAGTTCACTTGGGAGCGGACCGACAAAGCCGCGGCCCTGAGGGCAGCGGCCGGCCTGTAAGGCCGCCGCGCGTCAGCGCGGTGTCGGTGCGCGGGCTGCGCTCATATCCGTGCAACGGATGTGAGCGCGAACCAAAGAACGGACAAGGCAGCCGCGCTGCGCGCGGCTGCGGGCCTGTAGCAGCCATCGCGCTTGCTTGGGCTTACGGCTCTTGGATCAACTCGCCCTGCCGGACGAGTTGACCCGCGGCCACCAACTCGCCCACCAGGGCCTCGCACCAAGCGGCTGCGGTCTGGCCGGTGTGGATGCCGCCGGCCTGCAGGGCCACGCGCATCGATGGCGCCGTGCCGGCCCAGCTGATCAACTCCGCCAGGGGCATCTCGCGCAGCTCCATCAGGTGGTACTTGAGCAGGGCCTTCATCGCATGCCGGGCATGCCGATGCGGCTCAGCCCGAAACGCCGCCAGGCGAGAGCGTGAGCGCGCCAGCGCTGCGACCACATCGCTGAATGGCGCGCCATGGCCGGGGATCACACAACACACGGGCAGCGATTCGATCAGGTCCAGCGTGGCCGCAGCCTCGTCAAAACCGCCCTCCCCGATCAGCTCGCCAAACACCAGGCCAAAGCCGTCCTCCCACAGCGCATCGGCGCTGATCAACACGCCGTGCTCGGCGTCAAAGAACATCAATGAGTCGGGATCGTGGCCAGGGGCTGCCAAGGCCTGCCAGTCGCGGCCACCAGCACGCAGCACCTCGCCAGGGGCGATGGCGGCCGCGGCTTCGAAACGTGGGCAGTGGTGGCCGATGGCGTCAAAGCCCAGCCGCACGACATCCCACTGGCGCACCGCCTCCATCGATGGCGAGGGCACATGGGCACTCACCCCGAACGCCGCTTGCAAGACCGCATTGCCGCCGCAGTGGTCGTTGTGCAAGTGGGTGTTGGCGATGCCGATGAGGGTCTCGTCGCCAAGCGCATAACGCACCAAGGACAGGGTCTGCTCGGCATGGCTGGCATGGCCAGTGTCGATCAGCCAGGCGCCGGCCTCATGGCCAGAGGCGTGGATCAAGATGTTGTTGGAAGACAGCCAACCGCGCTCGAAAACGCTCAAGCCCTGCAATGGATGCGGTGTTGTTGATCGGTCGGAAGCGACGCTGTGCTGAGCAGTGTGTGGCATGCCCGCGATTGTCACCGTCGGCGGTGCGCCGCTGGCGTCAACAGGCCGCTGCTAGGGCCCAGGTGGCGGCACCAGCCGATGTGCGCATCCGGTGCCCCGGTCGGGCGACGAGATCGTGGTCGAGGGCTCAGGCCCAGACGCTGTAGATCGCAGCGGCGATGATGCCCGCGGTCATCAGGCACAGCACGATGGCGATGTCCACAGGCAGATCGGTCTCGCCGGGCTCGGACAGCAGCAGCTCTTCACGGCGCAGCAGGGATTCGAGATCTTTGGTGATGGCGTTCATGGCGTGCCCCGGTGTGATCCGGCCCGGGCAGCAAATGGCACCGGGCTGAATGCGAATGTAGGTTCACCAGCCTCGCATGTGCTGGCGTTAGGTCACGAACTCCGGGTGACGAATGTCACTGCCGCAGCGATGCCTGGATAATTGCCGCCATGCTTTTGCCCAGCCCGCCCGCAAAACCGTTTTCGATTCCGCTTCTGGAAGTCGTTGCCCAACGCGGCTCGCAACGCAGCTTTCCGGCACACGCCATCCTTATCAGCGAAGGCGATTACTCCGATTCGTTGTACATCGTGCAGAGCGGCAGGCTCAAGGTGTTTGCCACCTCAGACGATGGCCGCGATGTGGTGCTTTCCGAGATCGGCCCGGGTGACTACTTTGGTGAGCTCTCGCTCGATGGTGGCCCGCGCTCGGTGTCGGTGCAGGCCACCGAGGCCTGCACCTGCCGTGTGTTGTCCGGCGTCGAGATGCGTCAGCTGCTGTCCGAGCAACCGGAGTTCGCGCTGCACCTGTCGCTCAAGCTCATCAGCATGGTGCGCCGGCTCACCGAACAGGTCAAAAGCCTGGCCCTGCAAAACGTCTACGGTCGCCTCGTGCGTTTGCTCACCGAGCTGTCCGACCCACTGGGTGATGAGCTCATCACGCGGCAAAAGCTCACCCAGCAAGACATCGCCGAGCGCATCGGCTCCTCACGCGAAATGGTCAACCGCGTCATGAAGGAGCTGACCACCGGCGGCTATGTGTCACTGCGCGATGGCCGCCATGTCATCCATCGCAAGCTGCCGGCGGCTTGGTAGGCGCCGGCGCTTTACTGCAAAGGCAGCGCCGCCGCCAAACCCGTGATTTAACGGTCGCGCCCGCTGAGCTCTAGCGTCACCGTGGCTTGATCGCAGTTGCCTGGGCTGGCAATTTCGCAGATCTGATAGACGAAGTTGTACAGGCCAGAGTCGGTCTTGGCCGCCACGCTGACGGCGCCGCTGCTCAGGCTGAGCGTGATGCCCTTGGGCAGCGCCACAGGCAGCGAAATCCTCACCTGCGCCAGGGTGGCGCGTGCGCCGTTGAACCAGTCGTTGTTCAGCACTGAGGCGATCACCTGGCCGCCGGACTTGGACGAGGCGCGCACATAGTCGTTGACGGCGTCGATCACATAGGGCCGAACCGTGGCCGTGGCCTGCGCGCAATTGGCCGGCGCCGCCCGCTCGCAGATGCGATAGACCAGCGAGTGCGTGCCATGGGGCGTGCCCGGGCTGACCCTGACGGCGCCGCTGTTCACATCCAGCCAGACACCGGCGTGGGTGCTCGACACCTGCATCAGGCTGACGCTGGCCGGCGTGGGCGCGGCACCGCCCAGGTTGTCATTGGCCAGCACATTGGCGATGGGCGTGCCGCCCGCTGCCATCGAGGCCGCGCCTTGATCATTGACGGCGGCGATCGGGTAGGACCTGACACCCACGGTGACCGTAGCGTCATCGCACTGGGCGGGGCTGGCCCGGCTGCACAGGCGATAGCTCAGTGTGTAGCTGCCCACGGCCGTGCCTGCGGCCAAGTGCACCGCGCCCGTGGCGCTCATGAGAAAACGCCGGGCCGCTCCCAAGTTTTCTCATCCCCCGCGGGGGGCCTGACGCGAAGCGGCAGGTTTGGGGGCGCTCTCCAGCCACAGGCCGGCGATGCTGGACGACAGCTGCGTCAACTGGCCATTGGCCAGGCTGGCGGCAGCGCCTGCGACCCAGTCGTTGCCCAGCACGCCGGCCAGAACCACGCCACCGCCGGCGGGCGCCTGGGCCACAAGGTCATCGTTGGCATAGACCTTGTCCGTGCCCAGGCCAGTGGGGCGCCACATCCACAGGCCGCGGCTCAGGCCCGGATTCATGGGGGTGTGGATGTCGAAGTAGCCGCCGCCCCATTCCAGATCAAGCGTCACCTTGGCGCCCAGGGGCAGGACCGGCGTGCTGGCGTCGCTGGGGCTGGCGGTCATGCCCGTCAGCCAACGGGTGTTCAAGCATGGCTGGTAGGTCGGGCAGCCCTGAAATTGCTGGGTGAAGCCAAAGCGGCCCTGGAACAGCGAGGCCGCGGCAAAGTACTCAGCGCCGCCAACGCCCCCCGGAACGGCCAGGTTGAGCATGGCCGGGGCGTAGTCGCCAAACAACTGCTGCACCTGGGGCGCGGTGGCCCAGACCCAATCCTTCAGGACGATGGCGCCTAACTGCCCGGTGCAGGTGCTGGCGCCATCCAGCGGGCACTGGGCGGCGATGGGCTCGAAGCTGGCGATGGTGAGGGTCTGGCCCACCAGGCGCCAATCCTTGCCGCGGCCGTCGTCCACCGCCTGCGCGGTGGGTGGCAGCAGCGCCGCCAACAGGCTGGCAAGAATCAACGCGCGCAACGTGTTCATGTCGTCTCCTCAGTGGCTCCGAGTCGAAGCCGTGGCCCCGACAGAGCACCCTGCCCAGGCCCTGATACATGGCCTCGCGCTGCCACAATCGCCGCCCCATGATCAAGCTGTTCCTGCTCCTGCTGTCCGGTGCCAAATTTGGCAAGGTCCTGGCCAGTGGCGGCACCATGCTGCTGTCCCTCGTCGTCTACGCCTTCATCTATGGCTGGAAGTACGCGGCCGGCTTCATTGCCCTTTTGTTCGTGCATGAGATGGGCCACTACATGGCGGCTCGCCAGCGCGGGCTGGCGGTCGGCCTGCCGACCTTCATTCCCTTTCTGGGCGCCTGGATCGAACTCAAGCAATTGCCCCACGATGCCGAGACCGAGGCCTGGGTGGGCCTGGGCGGCCCGGCCGTGGGCACGCTGGGTGCCCTGCTGTGTTACGTGATGGCGCGGGCCTGGCAGATCGATTGGCTGCTGGCCGTGGCCTATGCGGGCTTCTTTCTGAACCTGTTCAACATGATTCCGCTCTCGCCGCTGGATGGTGGCCGCATCACGGCAGTGTTGTCCCCCCGCGTCTGGTTGTTTGGCGTGCCGGTGCTGGTGGCGCTGTTCTTCTGGTGGCCCAGCCCGATGCTCATCCTGGTGGCCCTGCTGGCGGCGCCGCAGTTGTGGAAGGCCATCAAGTTCCGCAAGAGCAGCGAAGAAGGCCAGACCTATTACGCCGTGTCGGCGGCCAAGAAGTGGGAGTACGGCTTCTACTACCTGGTGCTGGTGGCTTTTTTGGCGACCATGTCCTACGAGACCCATGAGCTGCTGCAGGCGCGCCGCGGCGTCTCTGCCGTAG
Organism: Ideonella sp.; assembly: GCA_043720415.1. Taxonomy (GTDB): domain Bacteria; phylum Pseudomonadota; class Gammaproteobacteria; order Burkholderiales; family Burkholderiaceae_C; genus Pseudaquabacterium. Next base: position 5,721 of record JAYSSS010000143.1, on the reverse strand, counting down.
GGGGCGCACCATGACGGCGGCGTTCCGCTACCCGGCGCCGCTGCGGCCCGGTAGCCGCATTGCCGTGATGGCCCCCAGCTCGGGCGTTGAGCCGGCGCTGCACCCAAGACTTGATCTGGTCATCGCGCATCTGCGCGGCCAGGGCTTTGTCGTCGAAGAGGGCCAGTGCCTGCGCGCCGAGCTGCACAGCGCCAGTGCGCCGGCGCCACAGCGCGCGGCCGAGTGGATGCAGTTGCTGTTGCGCGATGACATCGCCGCCATCCTGCCGCCCTGGGGCGGCGAGCTGGCCATCGAGCTGCTGGAGCGGATGGACTGGACTGCGCTGCGCGCTGCGCGGCCGAAGTGGCTGATGGGCTATTCAGACCTGTCGACCTTGATGCTGCCCATCACCTTGCGCCTGGGCTGGGCCACGGCACATGGCTTGAATTTGATGGACCTGTGCCCGGCACAGCAAGACAGCCTGTCAGCGCAGGCCAATGCGGCCTTGCGCCTGGCGCCCGGTGAGCGCTTCATGCAGCGGCAATCCGAGCGCTGGCAACTGAAGTGGACCGACTTTGCGGCCGATCCGCACAGCGCCTTCAACCTGACCGAGCCCACCGCCTGGCGCTGCCTCAACCGCCCTGAAAGCGCCGCCGTCCAGCTTGAAGGCCGCTTGATCGGTGGCTGCCTGGACACCCTGGTCCATCTGGTGGGCACGCCCTATGGCGAGCTGCCACAGTGGCTAAGCCGCCACCCCGGCGCCATCGTCTATCTCGAAAACTGTGAATTCGCGCCCGCTGGCGTGCTGCGCGCCTTGACGCAAATGCGCCTGGCCGGCTGGTTCGATGGCATCGGCGCCCTGCTGCTGGGACGCTCCAGCGGGTCTGATGCGGCCCATGCGGCCGACACCAAGGCCCTGAGCTACAGGGCCGCGGTGCGCCAGGCCACCGCCGCCCTGCCCTGCCCGGTGCTGGTGGATGTGGACATCGGCCACCGCCCGCCACAGCTCACCCTGATCAATGGCGCCAGCGCCCGCGTCACCTGGAGCGAAGCGTTAGGTGGCGAGATCGAGCAGGTGCTGGATTGACCGCAGTGATGCACGCCGGCAGGCCACGCTGAACGCTCCACCGTGAGAACCCCATCGTGAAGACCCCGACGCTGGATCAATTGCGCCACTACGCCGTGGCGCGCAGCCTGGTCACCCCCACCACCCTGCCCAAGGCCATCGCCCGCCTGGGTTTTGTGCAGGCCGACCCGCTGCGCGCACCGGCCCGGGCACAAGACCTGACGCTGCGCCACCGCGTCAAGGACTACCGCGCGGGTGACCTGGAGAGGCGCTACCCGCAGCTCGGCATCGAGGAAGACTTCTTCATCAACTACGGCTTCATGCCGGCCGCGCTGCACCACCTGATGCACCCGCGCACGCCGGAGAAAGTGTGGCCCGCGGCACGCTGGGCGCAGGCCGAGGCGGTGCTGGCCTTTGTGCGTGAGCATGGCGTCGTGCACACGCGCCAGGTGGATGCGCATTTCAACCATGGCAAGGTGCGCAACTGGTTTGGTGGCTCCAGCAATGCCAGCACCGAGCTGCTCGACGGCATGCACTTTCGCGGCCTGATACGTATTGCCGGGCGCGACAGCGGCATCCGGCTGTATGCGCCGCGGGATACCCTGGGCGCCCAGGGCGTGGCGCCGCCAAGGGCGGGCAGCAGCGATCGCCCGCGCCGCGATGGCCCGGCCGATGCCCAAGGCGCCCACGCCGCCTTCGATGCCATGCTCGACGTCGTCGTCGCCAAGTACGCGCCACTGCCCTCGGCCAGCCTGGGGCAGCTGGCCAGTCGCATCGTCTATGGCGTGCCGCAATGGTCCGGCCTGCGCACTGCTGCCCTGCAGCGCGCGCGCCAGCGCTTGCCACAGGCGGTGGTGGCGGGCCACACCTGGACCTGGCCCGAGGGCGAGAACCCTGCCTCGCGCCGCCATGCCCCGCCCGAGGCGGTGCGCCTCTTGGCGCCCTTTGACCCCGTGGTCTGGGACCGCCGCCGCTTCGAGCTGCTGTGGGGCTGGGCCTATCGCTTCGAGGCCTACACGCCCAAGGCCAAGCGCCTGCGCGGGCACTATGCGCTGCCCCTGTTGTGGCGCGATCAGGTCATCGGCTGGGGCAATCTGGCGGTGCAAGGCGGTGTCTTGCAGGCCGACATTGGCTATGTCAGCGGCAAGGCGCCGCGCGAGGCCGGATACGCCGCGGCGCTGGACACCGATCTGCAGCGCATGCAGACTTTTTTGGGGCTAAGCCGATAGCGGCCGCTGGCGCAGCGCCAGCACCGCCCCCAATGCCAAAGCCGCGGCGCTACAGGCAAAGCCGCGCCACAGCCCGCCCGGGCCATCGGCGATCCAGCCCACCCACACCGGGCCGACGATTTGCCCACCGGCGAAGACGATGGTGAAGGCGGCGATGCCGGCCGGCCACTGCGCTGGCGCCAGGTTGTGCCGCACCAGGGCCGTGGTCGAGGCCACCACCGACAAAAACACGCAGCCGAACAGCAGGCCCGAGGCCAGCACCACGGCGGGCTGCGGGCTGAGCACCGGCAGCACCGTGGCCACGGCCAGCAGGCCATTGAGCAGCGCCATCGCCAGGCCGCCGCGCTGGCGCTGCAACAGGCCGGCCCACAACCAGGAAGAAGCCACCACGCCCAGGCCGAGCAGCATGTAAAAGCCGGCGATGCGCCCAGGCGCCATGCCCTGCTCGCGCAACAAAGTGACGATGAAAGTCATGTAGCCGATGTAGCCAATGCCGAACATCAGGTAGCCGGCCAGACCAAATGCCATGGGTCGCAAGGCCACCGGCAAGCGCTGCACCGCGGGCCCGGGCGGCGCGGCCATGGAGCGCGTGCCCGCTGCGGTGAGCAAAGTGCCCAGCAGCGCCGCTGCGGCCAGCACCATCCAGGCACGGGGCCAGCCGGGCAGGCCGGCCTCTGCGTGAGCCAGCCACGGCGGTATCAGCGCTGCGGAAGCCATGATGCCCAGGCCCGTGCCGCCGTAGTACAAACCCAACACGAATCCGGAGCGTCCTACGCCGGCCGGTCGCCCGGCCAGGCGCGCCGCCAGCACGCCGCCCACGGCAAAGCTGAAGGCGCTGGCCACGCCCGTGGCCAGGCGCAGGGCGTACAGCGCCGCGTCGTGGCGCACCAGGCCGTGCAGGGCCAGCAACAGGGCCGCGGCGAAGCCGCCCGCCAGCATCAGGCGCCGCGCGTCGATGTGCGCCAGCGCCCGCGGCAACCACAGCGCGCCCAGCAAATAGCCCGCGGCGTTGGCGGTGTTCATGGCGCCCGCGGTGAAGTAGCTCCAGCCCAGATCGGCACGCATGGCCGGCAGCAGCAGCGCATAGGAAAAGCGCGCCAGGCCCAGGGAGACGGCCGCACCCAAGGCCAGGGCGAGGGCCACACCCAGCAACTGCAGCAGCTCGGTGCGCGGGGCCTGCGGCGGCGCGGCCATGCTCAGCCGCGCGGGCCGCTGACCTGAGGCATCGTTGCCGCGGAACCCACAGCCGACGACGCGGTCACGGTCCCAACCGATGGCGACGCCTGGCCTGCATGCGCGGCCAGCACCGCCGCCGCCAACTCGGCAAAACCGCGCCCGCGCTCGGCCACCGTGACGTAGTTCGGCAGGTGGCTCAAGCTGGCGACAAAGCGCGCAATGTTGGCCACGCCCACCGTCAAGGGCAGGTGCTCGAACATCACCTGGTCGTTGCTGGAGTCGCCGACGAAAAGCCAGTCCGCCGGATCGAAGCGCATGCCCAGCGCCTGCTCCACCGCCCAACGCGCGCCACTGAGCTTGGAGTGGCTGCCGATCCAGCCGTTGATGTGGATTGAGCTCACGGTGACCGTCAGGCCATGGTGGCGCATGACCCTAACCACTTGGTCAATGGCATCGGGGCCGAGGTGAGCAAACTCACTGTGGTCGATGGCGATGTCGGTCAGCCGGCCGGCGCTGTCGCGGGCCAGGGTGGCGCCGCTCACCTCGGCCAGCACGGCGGCGGCGCAGGCCTGCAGGCGCAGGGTGTTGGCCTGGCGAACGGGCTCGGCGTCAATGAAGTCGCGCTGCAAGGTTTCAGCCGGCCCATCGCCCGCCGCCGGGGGCGCCCGGCGCCGCAGCATCACCGCCCCATTCTCGGCGACGATGGCCGCCACCGGCCACTGCAGTGCGAAGCCCTCGCTCCAGCCCGCGGGCCGGCCGGTGATGGCGACCGCCGGGATGCCAGCGCGCGCCAGCGCATGCAAGGCCGCCAGGGCTTCGGGCTCAATGTGGCCCTCGCGCGTGAGGGTGTCGTCGATGTCGGTGAGCACGCCGCGCACGCCGGCCAGCAAGGCTGGTGGGGCACTGCGCAAGGGGCGCAGGCAATCGGTCAAAAGTCTCACCAGGGGCATGCGGCCAGTCTCCCACACCCCCCTGTTTGCGGGTCGCGCTGCTAACATCCGCCCCTGGTTTCGAGGAGCGTTGCAAGGCCCGCCGTTGTGCTGTGGCCCCAGGCTCGAAACCGCTTCATTGCAACCGCGCTCACCCGCAAGTCGTTCGTGGGTGGGCTGTGTCCGAACCGGTCACCCGTCCGAAGCGTCTTGCGGCATCCAGTGCACCTTGGAGCCTTGACATGAACGCTGCCGTACAACCTTCCTCCCTCGTTGATCACGCCATTGCCGATCTGAGCCTTGCCGCCTGGGGCCGCAAGGAAATGAACATTGCCGAGAGCGAAATGCCCGCCCTCATGGCCATCCGCGCCGAGCACGCCAAGACCCTGCCCTTGAAAGGCGCGCGCATCACCGGCAGCCTGCACATGACGATCCAGACCGCCGTGCTGGTCGAGACGCTGCAGGCCCTGGGCGCCGAGGTGCGCTGGGCCTCATGCAACATCTTCTCCACACAGGACCACGCCGCTGCCGCCCTGGTGGAGCGCGGCACGCCGGTGTTTGCCTACAAGGGCGAGTCGCTCAAGGACTATTGGGACTACACCCACCGCATCTTCGAGTTTGGCGCCAAGGGCAGCGCGGCCGAAGGCCCGAACATGATCCTGGACGACGGCGGTGACGCCACGCTGCTGATGCACCTGGGCCAGCGCGCTGAGAAAGACCTGTCGGTCATCGCCGACCCGGGCAGTGAAGAAGAGCGCGAACTCTATGCCTCGATCAAGGCCAAGCTGGCCATCGATGCCACCTGGTACACCCGCAAGAGCGCGCAGATCATGGGCGTGACCGAAGAAACCACCACCGGTGTGCACCGCCTCAAGGAGATGTCGGAAAAAGGCACGCTGCTGTTCCGCGCCATCAACGTCAACGACTCGGTGACCAAGAGCAAGTTCGACAACCTCTACGGCTGCCGTGAATCGCTGGTCGATGGCATCAAGCGCGCCACCGACGTCATGATCGCCGGCAAGATCGCCGTGGTCGCCGGTTACGGCGATGTCGGCAAGGGCTCGGCCCAGGCTCTGCGCGCGCTCTCGGCCCAGGTCTGGGTGACCGAGATCGACCCGATCAATGCGCTGCAAGCGGCGATGGAGGGCTTCCGCGTCGTCACCATGGATTGGGCCGCGCCCCTGGCCGACATCTTTGTCACCACCACCGGCAACAAGCGCGTCATCACGCATGACCACATGGCGGCGATGAAGCACAACGCCATCGTCTGCAACATCGGCCACTTCGACAACGAGATCGACATCGCCTCGGTCGAGAAGTACCAGTGGGAAGAGATCAAGCC
>JAYSSS010000142.1:0-21167 GCA_043720415.1 Ideonella sp. | reverse complement strand
TGACTGGCCATGGGGAGCGCTCCTTGACAATGAGCGCCCAGCTTACACAGCCACAGGCTCATAGGATGAGCCAGGCTGAGGCAAGTTTCTAATCAGGTGCTTCCTTGGGTTTCACTGAATGGGTTGTGGCGCGCATCATGCCGCGTCGCCATCGCGTGTCTACCGATTGCGCTGCGGCCAGCGTGCTGCGACGCTTGCGCCCACGCCCCAACCCTGAATGCCCCAACGCCATGGCCCTGACCCTGCCCGCCCAAGGCCGCGCCGCCGATGACATCCTGGCCGAGCTGCGCGCCTTCAAGGCCGACGATTGCGATTGGCAGCATGGCCGCTCGCCGGCCTTCGTCTTCAAGGCCGATGAGCCGCTGTATGAGCTCGGCCGGGCGGCGTTTTTCGAGTACTTCAGCGAGAACGCCCTGGGCGCCGGCCGCGCCTTCCCCAGCCTGAAGAAAATGGAGCGCGAGGTCGTGGCCATGGCGCTGTCGCTGTTTGCCGCGCCCGACAAGGCCCAGGGCTTCATGACCAGCGGCGGCACCGAAAGCATCCTGCAGGCCGTGCAGACCTGCCGCGACTGGTCGCGCCAGCAGCGTGGTGATGTCACCCACCGCGGCAACATCGTCGCCCCGGCCTCGGTGCACCCGGCCTTCGACAAGGCCGCCAAGCTGATGGATTTGCAGGTGCGCCGCGCGCCAGTGGGCGCCGATTTGCGCGCCGACCTCACTGCCATGGAAGCACTCATCGATGCCGACACCATCCTGCTGGTGGGCTCGGCGCCGTGCTTTCCCTATGGCGTGATCGACCCCATCGCGCAGATCGGCACGCTCGCCCTGCGCCGGCAAATCTGGTTGCATGTGGATGCCTGCGTCGGCGGCTATCTGGCGCCCTTCGCGCGGCTCAATGGGCGTGACATACCGGCCTTTGATTTCAGCGTGCCGGGCGTGCAATCGCTGTCGGCCGATTTGCACAAGTTCGGCTTTTGCCCCAAGCCGGCGTCCACGGTGTTCTACCGCAGCCCCGATCTCGCCAGGCACCACCAATTTGACAACGACGCCTGGCCCGGCGGGCGCTTTGTCACCCCCACCTTGGTGGGCACGCGGCCGGCCGGCGGCGTGGCCGCGGCCTGGGCGGTGTTTCAGTACCTGGGCTTCGCCGGCTATCAAAAAATAGCACGTGAACTGATGGGCTTCATCGATGCCTACCGCGCCGGCATTGAGGCCATCGACGGCCTGCACATCCTGGGCGATCCCCACCTGTCCATCGTCGCCTTTGGTTCGGATGAATTTGATGTGTTTCGCGTCGCCGAGCTGATGCAGCCCCAGGGCTGGTTGCCCGGCCTGGTGCAGCGCCCGCGCGGCATCCACCGCATGATGTCGATGCTGCACGCCGGCTCGAAAGACGAGTACCTGAGGGATGTGCGTGCGGCGGTGGCCGAGCTGCGGCGCGCCGGGCCGGGGCTGGCGGCGCTGCAGGCGCGGTATTGAGTGCCGCCTTGGCAGCACCCGAGGCCACCGCAAACACCCGCCGCGCATTTGCCAGAATTCGACCACGCCCTGCCACATGCCCAGTGCCCAATGCCTTGTGCCCAATGCCTTGAACACGCCCACACCGCCCGCCATGGCCACCGATTCACCCGCCATCGATGTGCGCGGCCTGCGCTTTCGCTGGCCGGGCGCCGCGCAGGATGCCCTGGCCATCGAGGCGCTGCAACTGGCGCGCGGCCAGACGCTCTTTATCCGCGGGCCCAGTGGCTGCGGCAAGAGCACCTTGCTGTCGCTGCTGGCCGGCGTGCTGGTCGCCCCAACAGGTGAAGTGAGCGCACTGGGCACAAGCTGGCGGGCGCTGTCGCCAGCGCGGCGCGACGCCTTTCGCGCCGATCACCTGGGCTACATCTTCCAGCAGTTCAACCTGCTGCCCTACCTCTCGGTGCTGGACAACATCGGCCTGGCCTGCCAGTTCTCCAGGCGGCGGGCGCAGCGCGCCACGCAAGCGGCCAGCCCTTGGGTCAAGCAGGCCGAGGCCTTGCTGGCCCGGGCCGAGCTGCCACGGCACTTGTGGCGCGCGCCGGCCGGCACGCTGTCCATAGGCCAACAGCAGCGCGTGGCCGCAGCCCGCGCGCTGATGGGCGCGCCTGAGCTGGTGATTGCCGATGAGCCCACCTCGGCGCTGGACGAGGGCCTGCGCGAATCCTTCATGGATTTGCTGCTGGGCGCCTGCGCCGAGAGCGGCGCGGCCCTGGTCTTTGTCAGTCACGACGCCCGTCTGGCGGCGCGCTTTGAGCACCATCTGGAGTTGCCGGCGGTGAACGGCGCTAACCTCTCTGTCCAGCGGACAGCGAATCGGCCACCGGTCGATGAGCCAAGCCCCACCGCCCCGTTGGAGGCCAAGCCATGACCGCGCTGCTGCGCCTGGCCGCACAAAGTGCCTGGAACCGGCGCTTTGCGCTGTCGCTGGTGGCGCTGTCCATCGCCCTGTCCACCCTGCTGCTGCTGGGCATCGAGCGCATCCGGCTGGAGCTGCGGCAGAGTTTTTCGCAGGCCGTCTCCGGCACCGATCTGATCGTCGGCGCGCGCACCGGCAACATCCAGCTGCTGCTGTATTCGGTGTTTCGCATCGGCAGCGCCACCCAGCCCATGCGCTGGAGCAGCGCCCAGGCCCTGGCCCAGCACCGCGCCGTGGCCTGGCTGGTGCCCATCTCCTTGGGCGACAGCCACCGCGGCTTTGCGGTGATGGGCACCAGCAGCGACTACTTCGCGCACTTTCGCCACGGCGACAAACAGCCGCTGCGGCTGGCCCAGGGCCGGGCGTTTGCGGGCCCGGCGGTGGCCGCCAGCGGCGCCGATGTGGCCGCGCCACCCGCCGGCCTGTTCGAGCTGGTGCTCGGATCGGAGGTCGCTCAACGCCTGGGTTATGGCATCGGCAGCAAGGTCGTGCTCAGCCATGGCGACGGCGCCTTCGAGGCCAATGACCACGACGACAAGCCCTTCAGCGTCGTCGGCGTTTTGGCGCCCACCGGCACGCCGGTGGACCGCACCCTGCACATCAGCCTGCACAGCCTGCAGGCCATCCACCTCGATTGGCATGCCGGCGCGCCGCTGCCCGGCCAGGCCATCAGCGCCGAGGCTGCGGCCGAACACGACCTGACGCCAAAGACCATTTCCGCCGCCCTCATCGGCCTGAAAAACCGCGCCGCGGTGTTTGCCGTGCAGCGCGATGTGGCGGCGTTCCGCGATGAGCCCCTGATGGCCATCCTGCCCGGCGTGGCGCTCGATGAGCTGTGGGACATCGTCGGCCTGGGCGAGCGCGGCCTGCTGGCCATGAGCGTGCTGGTGTCGCTGGTCAGCCTGGCCGGTCTGGTGGCGGTGATCCTGGCCGGGCTGAACGAGCGCCGCCGCGAGCTGGCCATCCTGCGCGCTGTGGGCGCCGGCCCGCGCCAGGTGCTGGCCCTGCTGGCGCTCGAAGGCGGCCTGGTCACCCTGGCCGGCGTGCTGCTGGGCGTGGCGGCGGGCACGGCGCTGCTGTGGGCCGGCGCCGGCTGGGCGCAAGCCCAACTGGGCCTTGGCCTGAGCCTTTCGCCACCGGGGGCCAGCGAGTGGCTGCTGCTGGGCGCCGTACTGGCCAGCGGCTGGCTGGCCAGCCTGGTGCCGGGCTGGCGCGCCTATCGCTTATCGCTGGCCGATGGTTTGTCGCCGAGAATTTGAAGCCGCGCGGCCCAAAGGCCGGCGCTGCAGGTCAAGGCCAGAGGCGAATGCTGCAGTCCGACCGGCCACCCCATTCCAAGGCCCGGCCCGGCCCCCACCGACCGCCACGGACCGCCACCGACAAGATCACCCCATGAATCCAAGCACCCGAACACCCCTGATCACCACGCCGGCCAGGCGCCGCGCGCTGATTCAAGCGGCGCTGGGCCTTGTCGCCACGGCCGGTCTGATCGCCCCCACTGCCGCGCAAAACCCACCCACTGCCAAGCCCTCGCCCGGCCCGCACACCGAGATCAAGTGGGACGAGCTGGTGCCCAAGGATTGGGACCCGATGAAGGGCCTGGGCGGCAGCAGCCTGGCCCTGCTCAACGATGCCGATCCCAGGGCGCAGGACATGCTGGCCAAACTGCGCGAGAGCTGGGACAAGGCGCCCACCGTGCCGGCCATGGAAGGCCGCGCCATCAAGCTGCCGGGCTATCTGGTGCCGCTGGACGAGAGCAAGGCCGGCCTCACCGAATTCCTGCTCGTGCCTTACTTTGGCGCCTGCGTGCACACGCCGCCGCCACCGGCCAACCAGATCGTGCTGGTGTTGCCGGCCACGCCATTGCAGGGCTTTCGGTCGATGGACACGGTGTGGGTGCGCGGCACCCTGCGCACCACCCGCAGCGACTCCCCCATGGGCGCCAGTGCCTACCGGCTGGAGGGCGCGTTGATTGATCGTTATGTGGCGCCGGCGCGTTAAGCCAGCGACCCGAAGACCGCCGCACTGCCACTCACGCTCCGACCCCCTGGCGCCCATACAGCCCCAGAGGGTCCAGCGCCGGGCCTTCGATCACCGCCAGGCCGTGCTGCAAATCCCAGCTGGAATCAAACCAGCCGCAGGACGCTGCGGCGTCCGTCGCCGGCAACTCGCTGTCGCCCTCCAGCTCGGGCAAGGCTGGCAAGACAGGTCGAGGGCACCGCAGCACCGGACCCCGGCGCCGCAAGCAGCGGTGACCAAAACGCCTGCACCAAGCCATCCATCGGTTCATCACAACGCTCCTTTGTTGACGATGTGCGAATGCTGATCGCCCCCGACCCTGCGCACCATCGCCCTGGGTGGGGAAGCCCGTGTCCCCCATTGGGGGGAGGCCACGGCGAGCCGGCTTCGCAAGCTTGCTGCCCGCACGCGCCCCGGGGGGACGCCGCCGCCAGCGGTGGATCGTCGGGCCGGGCCGCACCAGCATGCGAGGATCACGCCATGTGTGGACGCTATGTGGTCGCCTACGACCCGCAAACCCTGGTCTCGGGCTTCAGCCTGACGCGCATCCAGCCCTTTGACAAACGCTGGAACATCGCCCCCACGGCCAGCGTGCCGGTGGTCTATGAAACCAGGGCCGGCGAGCGCGTGGCCGAGATGATGCGCTGGGGCCTGGTGCCGCACTGGGCCAAGGACACCAGCATCGGCGCCAAACTGAACAACGCGCGCAGCGAAGGCATGGCCGATAAGCCCTCCTTTGGCCAGGCCGTGCGCCGGCGCCGCTGCATCCTGCCGGCGAGCGGGTTTTATGAGTGGAATACGCCGCTGGCGCTGGCCGCGGCCGGCCAGGTGGCGCCGGGCGATGGCGCCCTGCCCGCCGCGCCCGACCCACAGCGCCTGCTGATGGGCGATCTCGGCGACACCGTGGCCAGCCAGCTGAGCATGCGCAAGGCCGCCGGCAAGCCGGCCAAGCAGCCCTGGTACATCAGCCCGACGACCGGCCCCTTCTTCGCCATGGCTGGCCTGTTTGAGGCCTGGCGGCCGAAGCCGGCGGCGGGCGGTGAACCTGGCCGCGAAACGGGCACTGGCGTCGATGGCCAAGCCAGCGGCGCCGCTGACGAAGCCCCTTGGCTTTTGACCTGCTGCGTCATCACCACCGCCCCCAATGCGCTGATGGCCCCCATCCACGACCGCATGCCGGTGATGCTGGCGCCCGAGCATTGGGCGGCCTGGCTATCGCGCGATCTGCAGGACCCTGCAGCGCTGGCGCCGCTGATGAACGGCCTGCCCGAAGGCGCCATGCAGGCCTGGCCGGTGGACCGCGCCGTGGGCCGGTCCAGCGACGAGGGTGAGCAGTTGATGCGGCGCATCGAACCGCCGCGCTGAACTTCGACGACAACGCTACGCCAGCCGCCCCCTACGGCGGCGCTCTCACCCCAGCGGCTGCACCCCCAACCACGCCGCGTGCGCCCAAAACACCACCAGCGCCCAGGCCGCCGCGCCCACGGCCACAGTCAACAGGCTGCGGCCCCTCTGGCCGGCGGGATAAACGGTCTGCGCCTGCCGATCACGCTGCTTGGCCGCGCGCAAATCCAGCACCGCCCAAAGCAGGAAGCTGCCGAACAGCAACAGATCGGCCAGGGTGTGGTTTGCGAGCAAGTGCGCCAGGGCCCAGACCTTCACGCTCAGCAGCATCGGGTGCTTGAGCCTGGCCTTGATGCCGTTGCCCGGCACATAGGCCGCGGCCAGCAGCACAAAGGCGACCAGCATCAGCACCACCGCCAGGTGCCGCGCCCAGGCCTGCGGCGGCCACAGCGTGACGGGGGATTGCCGGGCCAGGGCGTAGCCCCACAGGATCATCGCAAGACCGATGATCGAGACCACCGTGTACAGGCCCTTCCAGGCATTGGCACCGCGCTGCGCGATGAAGCGGCTGCGCGCGTCTTCCGCCACGATGCGCACCGAGTGCATGCCCAGGAACAACAGCAATCCGAGGATCAGCAAAGCCATGGTGAATCCTATTGAGGTGGGTGGCGGGCGGGCGCCCAATTCTGGGCCGCTATGCTGGCGCCTCATGAGCCTGCCCGGCCGCCCGAAAGGCGAATACCGCAGTACGAAGCACGGAGGTTGCCTGATGAGCTCGCATCCCCTAGCCCCTGGTGCCACCGGCGCCATCACCCCCGCCCGCAACATTCGGTACCATTGGGAAGATTTCCCCGTCGGCCTGGTGCGCGATTTCGGCAGCACCGCCGTCACCCGCGAGGCCACCCTGGCCTTTGCCGAGCAATTCGATCCGCAGCCTTTCCATCTGGACGACGAAGCGGCCCAGGGCTCCATCTTCGGCCGCCTGTCAGCCAGCGGCTGGCACACCTGCGCCCTGGGCATGCGCATGATGTGCGACCACTACCTGCTCGACAGCGCCAGCCTGGGCAGCCCGGGCATCGACGAGCTGCGCTGGCTGTCGCCGGTGTACCCGGGCGATGTGCTGCGCATGCGCATGGAGGTGGTCGGCGCCCGGCCCATGGCCAGCCGCCCCGGCGTGGGCCTGGTGAACACGCAATGGACGATGTTCAACCAGCACGACAAGGCGGTGCTGAGCATGCGCGGCTGGGGCATGTTCGGGCGCCGGCCTTGATGGCGATGCGGGCCGCCGATGCGCGCACTGCGCTGGCCCCGGCCGCCGGCTGACGCGGCCCATCGCCCGCATCGCGCGCTGCGCCCGCGGCGCCCCGCTTCAGGGCTTTTTCGCGCTGTTCAGCAACAGCGCCCACAGCCTGGCCAGGCCGGCGCTGCCATCACTGCCCTTGACCTCGGCAAAGCTGCGCAAGGCCGGCGCCAGCTTGCCGGCGCGCCACTGCGCCACGGCCAGGTGCAATTGGCCCTCATCGGGCCGGCGCAGGCCGCCCTTGGCCAGGCCCTGCTCCATCAGCGCCACGGCGGGCTCGTGCAGCCCGGCGCCGGAGAGCGCAAAGCCCAGGTTGACGGCCGCATTGCCATCTTTGTTGGCCAGCGCTGACTTCTCCTGATCGGCCAGCGTGGCGCGGTCTTGGGCCGCGGCCCTGGTGGCCTGGGCGCGCAGGTTTTGCTGCGCGGGGGCATCCTTGCCCTTGCCCAGCAGGCCGGCGGCATAGCCCTCATCGAGCAGCGCCTGGGCCTCGGCGGGCAGGCCGGCGGACTGCGCCTGCTGGGCCATGTCGGCCAGTTCGTCGGCCTGCAGCACCGAGCCGGTGGCGCGCATCAGGCGGTAGACATCCAGGCGCAGGCGGTTGCTGTCAAAACCGGGCTTGCGTTCCACCCGAGAGATCAGGTCGGCCCAATAGCTGGGCTGGGGGTAATGCTGGGCCAGGCGCTCGATCGTCAGCACATAGCCAGGCTCATCGCCGATCTTGTTCTGGCTGAAGGCCAGGTTGCGCAGCACGGCTTCCAGGCTGACGCGGCCCGCGGCCTGGTCGGCCTGCACCAGCAGCAGGCTCTCGCGCGCCGAGGCGGCATGGTCGCCGGTCTCGGCCAGCACCTGCGGCAGCAGGCGGCGCAACAGATCGTCGGTGCCGCCGGCCTGCTTGTAGCGCGTCAGCCAGGTTACGGCACGCGGGTAATCCTTGGCCTGCACCGACATGCGCCCGGTGATGCCGATGAGCAGCAAGCGGTCGGCCTCGGGCAAGAACTCGGAGCCCAGCGCCTTCTCGAACTGCGCCAGCGCCAGCGCCAGATCGCCCACTTCATTGGCCGCCACCGCCTTGAAGCGGCTGATCACATAGGCCTCGTAAGGCGTGGTGCCCGGCACGGCCTCGGCCTCGGCCAACTTGGCCATGGCGCCTTTGCCATCCTTGGCGCGCAGCAGCTCCTGGGTCTCTTGCAACGGCTTGCTCAGCTCGGGCCGCACGCTGGGGCCAGCGGGGGCGCTGGCGGCCGGGGCCGCAGGCGCGGCGGCGGCGGTCTGCGCCCGGGCGGCACCGGCCCAACACATCGGTGCCAGAGCCATGGCCAGGGAAAGAATGCGTAGAAGTTTCACGGCGGGAATCGGTGGGATGAAAACAGGGCGGAAGTGTAGGTGGCGCCCTGCGGGGCCGAAGGGGCCCCACCAACGACAACGGCGGCCGAAGCCGCCGTTGCACTGCATGCCGGCTGGCTCAAGCCAGCCTACGCACAGCTCTCAAAGCATCACAGCGTCTGGCCGATACCGGCGATGGCCCAATCACCGCTGCCATCGACCGGGCGCACCAGGTGCCAGGTCTCATCCAGCGGCTCGGCGCCGGCCTCGGCGGCTTCGCGGATCAGGCCCTGGAAGCGCACCGAAACGATGTGCTGGCTGCCTTCGGTCACGGCCTCGATCACCTTGGCATCGAGCTGCACCACATCGGTCTTTTGCGTGGCGCCATTGCGGTCCAGCAGATCGGCCTTGAGCGAGGCAAACAACTCGGGCGTGGTGAAGCGCTTCAGGTCGTCGGTGTTGCTGGCGTCGTTGGCCGCTTGCAGGCGAATGAAAACCATTTTCGCTACGCGCTCAAACTCGGCCGCGGGCATGCCATCGGGCAGGTTCACGACCGCGGGTGCGGCCACGGCTGCGGCGGCCACCGGTGCGGCGGCTGCGGCGCCGAAAGCGCCGGGCTGCGAGCCCGCCACGGGTGCGGGTGCCACGTTGCCATCCGCCAGGCTGCTGCGCGCCATGGTCGGGTCAACGCGCTGTGCGTCGCCGCCAAAGCCCGGTGCGGCGCCTGCGCCGCCAGCCGAGGCCCCTGCGCCGGCCAGTTGCATGCCGCCATGCTGCATGCCGTTGTTGGCCGCGCCCTTGTTGCCAAAGCGCCCCATCAGCCAGCGGATGGCGAAGAAGGCCACCGCGGCAAACAGCACCATCATCATCACATTGGCCATGCCCTCGCCCATGCCGAGGTGGCTGAACAAGGCCGCCAGGCCCAGGCCGGCGGCCAGGCCAGCCAGCGGGCCCATCCACGAGCGCTTGCCTGCCGCAGCAGCGGCCGGCGCGGCAGCCGCCGCCGGGGCGGCCGGGGTGGCCGCCGGTGAGGCCGGCGTGCCCTTGGGGGCATCGGCCGGCGCCTGGCGCTGCATGCCAGCCGACTTGCCCGCGCCCAGGCGCTTGGCATCCACATCAGTTGCAGTCAAACCAAGCGTGAGCCCGGCAACAGCCATCGAAATCGCGATCAAAAAGGTCTTCAAGAGAACCTCCAGGTGGTGAAGCAAAAATTGAATCTGGGAACCATGGCCCCGCAACAGGGTGGGGGCGAGGGCGGAAATTACCACAGCCGCCGCCACTTGTGGGCCGTGATGTCCCCGATAGGTGGCGCGTACGATGACGAATTGGTCGAGCCGGGGCCCACACGAGCGCAGCCGCGCGCGCCATTGGTGGGCACCAGGCGCTGCCCGATGCCGACCCGGCCGCCAAGGCCGCGCCTTCCCATACGACGTCTTGCACGCACCACCTTGCCCTGGCCACCTTGCCCAAAGCCCAATTTCCAAACCACGCTTTCCACCATGCCCCTGCAAACCATAGACCTCAACCCCGCCCTGCCCGCTGGCGCCACGCCCGCCGCCACCGTCATCGTGCTGCACGGCCTGGGCGCCGATGGCACGGACTTTTTACCGATGTGTGATGAGCTCGATCTCAGCCGCATCGGCCCCGTCCGCTATGTGTTGCCACGCGCGCCCAACCGCCCGGTGACGATCAATGGCGGGCATCGCATGCGCGCCTGGTACGACATCCTGGGCACCGAGCTGGGCTCGGCGCCGGGCGTCAAGCGCGAGGATGAAGCCGGCCTGCGCCAGTCCATGGCCGACATCCATGCCCTGCTCGACCGCGAAATCGCCCTGGGTGTGCCGGCGCAGCGCATCGTGCTGGCTGGGTTTTCACAAGGCTGCGCGATGACGCTGCTGGCCGGCCTGCGCTACCCGCAGCGCCTGGCCGGGCTGGTGGGCATGTCGGGCTATTTGCCGCTGGGCGCCAGCACCGCGGTCGAGCGCCACGCCGCCAACCAGGCCACGCCCATCTTCATCGGCCATGGCCGCCAGGACGAGATGGTCACCCTGGCCCGCGGCACCGCCGGGCGCGATGCGCTGCAGGCCCTGGGCTATGGCGTCGAGTGGCACGACTACCCGATGGCGCACTCGGTGTGCATGGAAGAGATCACCGACCTCAACTCCTGGCTGTTGAAGGTTTTGGTTTGAGGCCGACCTTGTAGCCGCCGCGACAACTTGGCACAGCCCCGCCGCTGCGCTGCTGGTCATCCCCAATGCCAGCACGGCGCGGGCGGCGGATGATTCATCCATCCGCAACCCGAAGGCCCACGCCATGCCCAATTTGACCGTCAACGGTGTCGTCCGCAGCCACGACGCCGAGCCCGACACCCCCTTGCTGTGGGTCATCCGCGAGCAACTCGGCCTCACCGGCACCAAATACGGCTGCGGCATCGCCCAGTGCGGCGCCTGCACGGTGCACATCGATGGCCAGCCGGTGCGCAGTTGTGTGCGGCCGGTGTCCACCGTCGGCGCCCGCGAGAAGATCACCACCATTGAGGGTCTGTCGCCGGGCAGTTCGCACCCGCTGCAAAAGGCCTGGGCCCAGCTCGACGTGCCGCAGTGTGGCTTTTGCCAAAGCGGCATGTTGATGGCCGCGGCCGCGCTGCTCAAGGCCAAGCCCAACCCGAGTGACGCCGACATCGACGAGGCCATGACCAACATCTGCCGCTGCGGCACCTACAACCGCGTGCGCGCCGGCATCAAGCTCGCGGCCAAGGGTTGAGGAGGCCAGCGCCATGACCCACTCCATCGATCTCACCACCCAGGCCGGCGCCGCCCTATCCAACGCCGCTCTGCTTGATCACCCGCTGCCCGATCACCACCTGCCCGACAACATCCAGCGCGCTCTCGGCCTGGATCCGAAAGAGGCCGGCACCGCCACGGCCTCGCCCACACGGCGCAGCTTCATGGCGCAGACCGCGGCCGTGGCCGGCGGCCTGACGCTGTCCTTCCACATCCCCGGCCTGCAATCCGAGGCGCAGGCACAAACACCGGCCCCCGCCCTGCCACCCGAGGTCAACGCCTGGGTCGTCGTCAAACCCGATGACCAGGTGGTGGTGCGCATCGCCCGCAGCGAGATGGGCCAGGGCACGCTCACCGGCCTGGCGCAACTGGTGGCCGAAGAGCTGGAATGCGATTGGGATTGCATCAGCACCGAATACCCGACGCCCGGGCAAAACCTGGCGCGGGCGCGCATCTGGGGCAACTTCTCCACCGGCGGCAGCCGCGGCATCCGCGAATCGCAGGATTACGTGCGCAAGGGCGGCGCCGCCGCCCGCATGATGCTGGTGCAGGCGGCCGCCAATGAGTGGGGCGTGCCGGCAGCCGATTGCACCGTGAGCAATGGCGTGATCACGCACACCGCCACGGGCCGGACCACGCGCTACGGCAAGGTCGCCGCCGCCGCCGGCAAGCTGCCCCTGCCCACCAACATCGTGCTCAAGGACCCCAAGAGCTGGAAGATCGCCGGCATGCCCTTGAAGCGCCTGGACACGGTGGACAAGACCAATGGCAAGCAGGTCTACGGCATGGACTTGAACATGCCCGGCCTGCTCAACGCCGCCATCCTGCACAGCCCGGTGTTCGGCGGCAAGGTCAAGAGCTTCAATGCCGCGGCCATTCAAAACCGGCCCGGCGTAAAGCGCGTCTTGCAGGTCAACGACACCGCCGTGGCCGTGGTGGCCGACACCTGGTGGCGCGCCAAGACCGCGCTCGACGCCCTGCCCATTGAGTGGGACAACGGCGACCACGCCAGTGCCAGCAGCACGGCCTTTGCCGGCGTCATGAAGGCCGCGCTGGATGCGCCCGAGGCCGTGGCCGCGAACACCGTGGGCGATGTCAAAGCGGCGCTGGCCGGTGCGGCGCGCAAGGTGACGGCGGTGTACTCCTACCCGCACCAGAACCACGTCTGCATGGAGACCATGAACGCCACGGCGCGCTTCACGGCCGCCGCCGGCAATGCGCCGGCGCGCTGCGAGGTCTGGTGCCCGACGCAAAACGGCGAGGCGGCCTTTGCTGCGGTCACCGAAGCCTCGGGCCTGCCCGCGACGCAGTGCGAGGTCTACAAGATCCACCTCGGCGGCGGCTTTGGCCGGCGCGGCATGACCGACTACGTGCGCCAGGCCGTGGCCATTGCCAAGCAGATGCCTAACACGCCGGTCAAGCTGATCTGGTCGCGCGAGGAAGACATGCTGCATGGCCGCTTTCACCCCAGCACGCAGTGCAAGCTGCAGGCCGGGCTGGATGCGCAGGGCAAGCTCACGGCCCTGCACATGCGCATCGCCGGCCAATCCATCCTGGCCCAGGTGGCGCCGCAGAACATCCGCAATGGCCTGGATCCAGTCGTCTTCCAGGGCCTGAACCCGCCCGGGCCCGAGGCCTCGATCGGCTACACCATCCCGAACCTGCTGGTCGACCACGCCATGCGCAACCCGAACGTGCCGGTGGGCTTCTGGCGCGGGGTGAATCTGAACCAGAACGCGGTCTACCTGGAGTGCTTCATTGACGAGGTGGCGCATGCCGCGGGGCAAGACCCGCTGGCCTTCCGCCGCGCACTGATGGCCAACCACCCCAAGCACCTGGCGGTGCTCAATGCCGTGGCCGAGCGCGCCGGCTGGGGCCGGCCGGCGCCCGATGTGGGCGGGCAAAAGGTCTTCCGCGGCCTGTGCCAGACCATGGGCTTTGGCAGCTATGTGGCGGCCTGCGCCGAGGTCTCGGTGAATGCGGCGGGGGATCTGCGTGTGCACCGCATCGTGGCCGCCACGGATTCGGGTTATGCCGTCAACCCGCAGCAGATCGAGGCGCAGGTGGAGGGCTCGTTTGCCTATGGCCTCTCAGCCGCGCTGTACGGCGAGTGCACGGTGAAAAACGGTCGCATGGAGCAGACGAATTTCGATTCCTACCCCTCGATGCGCATGGACCAGATGCCCAAGGTCGAGACCATCGTCATGCCCTCGGGCGGCTTCTGGGGCGGTGTTGGCGAGCCCACGATTGCGGTGGCGGCGCCGGCGGTGCTCAACGCCATCTTCGCGGCCACCGGCAAGCGCATCCGCGACCTGCCTTTGAAGAACCACAGCCTCAAGCGTGCCTGATTGGGGTAGCGCGCGGCGTCTGGCCTGCAGCTCGGCCGTGGCCCTGCTGATGCTTGGCCCTATGGTCGGCCCAAGCATCGCCGCCAATGTGGACGGCGATGCCCGCCGCGGCGCCGCCCTGGTGGCCAACCGCCAGGCCAGCCTGTGCCTGCTGTGCCACGCCGCACCCGGCGTGCCGGCCTCGCAGGTGGGCACGGTGGCGCCCGATCTGTCCGGCGCTGGCGCACGCTGGAGCGCCGAGCAGCTGCGCGAGCGGCTGGTCGCGCCCGAGCGCATCAACCCGCTCACCCTGATGCCTTCTTACCGCCGCAAGGATGGCTTTGAGCGCCCCGCTGCGGCACGGGTGGGTCAGCCCATCTTCACCGAGCAGCAACTGGAGGATGTGGTGGCTTATCTGGTGAGCTTGAAGTGAGGCCCAGCTTGAATCCGCCCACCGCATCGGCCGCAGCGCCCGGGGATGATGATCGCCGCAATTCCGGCCTCAGCACTGGCGACAACTTCGGCCCCAGCCTGATGCCGCTCGACCGCCGCCTTGTCCTCGCCACCGGCCTGATGCTGGCCCTGAGCGTGCGCCCCGCGCAGGCCCAACTGCCCGTGCCCGACGCCGCACTTGAGCCCGAACTGCAGGCCGCCATCCGGCAGTGGGCGCGCGGCGTGCTGCCGCGCAAAGGACGCGTGCAGATCGACATCGCGCCGCTGGTGGAAAACGGCAACGGCGTGCCCATCACCGTGCACGCGCAAAGCCCCATGAGCGCGGCCGACCATGTGCAGGAAATCGTTGTCTTCAACGAGCGCAACCCCTACCGCGACCTGGTGCGCTTCAACTTCAGCCCGGCCTGCGGCCGCGCCCAGGCCTCGGCACGGGTGCGCCTGGCCACCACCCAGCACCTGGTGGCCCTGGCACGCATGAGTGATGGCAGCCTGTGGCAGCACACGGTGGAGGTGATCGTCACCTTGGCCGCGTGCATTGAGTAGCCCCCTAACCCGCGCATCCCACGGACACTTCACAGACACCTCGCGCCATGGCCAGAACCCTGATCCACCTGCCCCCCAGCGCCCGGCGCGGCGAGGTCATCGAGGTGCGCGCCACCATCGCCCACCCCATGGAGACCGGCCTGCGCACCAATGACATGGGCATGGGCGTGCCACGCAACATCCTCACCCACTTCGATTGCCGCTACAACGGCGAGACCGTGTTCAGCGCCGAGCTCTACGCCGCGGTGGCGGCCAACCCGTATTTGTCCTTCTTCATCCGCGCCCAAGACAGCGGCAGCCTGGCCTTGACCTGGCGCGGCGACTACGGCTTCAGCCAGACCGAGACGGTGGCGCTGAAGGTGACATGAGGCTGACCTGCCTGCGGCGTGGGGCCGGCTTGGCGGTGTCCATGGCGCTGTTGGCCATGCCGCTCGCAGCGCTTGTATTTGTGGCCGCACCGCGGGCGCAAGCGACCCAGCCCGTCCAGGCCGCCCAACCATCCAGTCAAGCCGACACGGCCACGCCGCCCAAGGCGGCCGACCCCCGCCGCCGCGGCATCGATTTCATGAGCCCGGCCTTGCAGGCCCTGCAGCGCGACGACAGCCAGAACCCGGCGCAGCTGTGGGTGCAAGAAGGCGCCGTGCTGTGGGCCAAGCCACCGCTCAATGCCGACGGCCGCTCCACCGGCCAGGCCTGTGTGGCCTGCCACACCGCGGGCAGCGAGCGCGGCATGGCCGCGCGCCACCCGGCGTTCGAGGGCGCCGGTGTGGCAGGGCCAGCGGTCACCGCGCTCGGTGCCGCCATGCAGGCAATCACAGCGCCCCTCGCGGCGACAACCGGCCCAGCGGCAACGCCCGCCCAACGCCCATTGACCCTGGCCGCCCGCATCGACCACTGCCGGCAGCGCCATCAGCAAGCACCCCCGCAAAACGCCGACGGCCCCGAGGTGCTGGCCCTGGCGGCCTACCTCGCCCAGGCCTCGCGCGGCCTGCCGCTGCAGCCACCGAACGATCCACGCCTGGCCACGTGGCAGGCGCATGGCGAGCGCCTGTGGCTGCAACGCCTGGGCCAGATCAATTTGTCCTGCGCGCAGTGCCACGATCAGCACGCCGGTGCCAAGTTGGGCGGCGCCGTCATCCCCCAGGGCCACCCCACCGGCTACCCCAGCTACCGGCTGGAATGGCAGGGCCTGGGTTCGCTG
The DNA here is from genome assembly GCA_043720415.1 of Ideonella sp. Classification (GTDB taxonomy): domain Bacteria; phylum Pseudomonadota; class Gammaproteobacteria; order Burkholderiales; family Burkholderiaceae_C; genus Pseudaquabacterium. The sequence goes on along the minus strand of JAYSSS010000142.1, from coordinate 5,435 downwards.
CAGCGGCGCATGCGCGCTTGCCTGGTGGGCGTGCGCGCCGAGCCCTTCACGCCCAGTGCCGATGAGTGGCTGGCGCTGGAAACCTATCTCGCAAAGCGCGCGTCCGGGCTGCTGATGGAGGGCGCGGCTTTGCGCCCTTGAGCTGCGCCCTTGAGCTGCGCCCTTGAGTCCCGGCCTCAGGCCGCCAGCACCTTGGCCACCGCCGGCGCACGCAGCCGGTGCGCCTCGGGCAGGGCCGTGCCCAGCAGCGGGCGCAGGTAATCCATGAAGGCCGGCGTCACATCGTTGCCCGCGGCGTTGATGAATTCGGCCTCCATTACCCGGGTCTTGCCGGCCACGGTTTCCAGAGGCAGCAGCTCGTAGCTCGTGGCGTAGTTGCCGCTGCGTTTGATCGCGACCGAGCCATCGCGATCACCCCAGACCGCAAACTGCACGGCGCGCTCGCCGACCTCACGCGCTTCGCGCTGATCGACATCGCTCACACAGCCCAAAAAGCTGCGCTGCAGATAACCAAAGGTGTCGCCACGCACGCGCTTGATGCCGGTCTTGGCCTTGATCTCATCGCACAGCAAATCGGCCAGCGCGCCGGTGCCCGAGAGCTGCACATTGCCGTGGGCGTCGCGCTCCACATTCTTGGCCAGGCGCGAAATGATGGCCTCGCCCGAGGCATCGTGAATGCCCTCGCTCACCGCCACCACGCAGCGCCCCAGGCGCTCGTGCACGGCCTTGACGTCGGCCAGGAACTGTTCCAGCACAAAGGTGCGCTCGGGCAGGTAGATCAGGTGCGGGCCGTCGTCGGGGTATTTGCGCGCGGCGGCCGCGGCCGCCGTCAAAAAGCCGGCGTGGCGGCCCATGATCACCGCCAGGTACACACCCGGCAAAGCGGCGTTGTCCAGGTTGGCTCCGGCAAAGGCCTGGGCCACAAAGCGCGCGGCCGAGGGGAAGCCGGGCGTGTGGTCGTTGCCCACCAGATCGTTGTCAATGGTCTTGGGGATGTGGATGCAGCGCAGGGCGTAGCCCGATTTGCGCGCCTCATCGGCGACGATGCGCACCACATCCGATGAGTCATTGCCGCCAATGTTCAAGAAGGTGCCTATGCCGTGGGCGCGCAGCACGGCAAAGATCTTGGCGCAGTAGGCGGCGTCGGGCTTGTCGCGGGTCGAGCCCAGGGCCGAGGCCGGGGTCGCGCCCACCAGCTCCAGGTTGGCCTGGGTCTCTTGTGTCAGATCGATGAAGTCTTCGGCGACGATGCCGCGCACGCCGTGGCGCGCCCCGTAGACCAGATCGATGCCCTTGTGGCGGCGCGCTTCGAGCACGACTCCGGCCAGCGATTGGTTGATGACAGCGGTGGGGCCGCCGCCCTGGGCGACGAGGATTTTGTTCAGTGCCATGGGGGGTGGGTGTCTTGGAAGGCGCCGAGGCTTGGCGCCCATGAATTCTGCGCGATGGTCGCGCCAGCCACGCCAAACCCGGCGGCTGGCGTCTGCACTCGCCCACAACTGCGCGCCAAACAAGGCGCAAACCTGCCGATCCTTTCCCAATGCCGTGCGCTAGAGTCGCCCTCCTCAAGCCGTCGCGGCAGTTGCGGTACTTGCGGAGCCCTGAAGATGCGGCCTTCCAAACGATGTTCGCTGGCCCACGTCTGGTTGGCCGCGCTGACCTTTGCCCTGCTGTGCGCCATGGTCCAGGCCCAGGCCCAGGCCGGCACGGTGCATCTGCGGGTGATCGGCGGCCTGGCCGATGTGCCTCAATTTGCCCGCCACGAGGAGCCCTTCTGGACCCGTGAACTGCCCCGCCTGACCCAAGGCCGCTTGACCGCCGAGATCATCCCCTTCCAGCGCGCAGGCATAGGCAGCCAGGACATGCTGCGTTTGCTGCGCAGTGGCGTGGTGCCATTCGCCACGACGCCGATCAGTGGTGGCGTTGAGCAAGACGCCAGCCTGGCGGCGGCCGATCTGGCCGGCCTGAATCCCGGCATGGCGGGCCTGCGCCGCAATGTGGATGCTTTTCGGCCGATGTTGCGCAGCATCCTGCGCGAGCGCCACGGCGTGGAGTTGCTGGCGGTGTACTCCTACCCGGCCCAGGTGCTGTTCTGTCGCCAGAGCTTTCGGGGTTTGAAGGATCTGGTTGGGCGCCGCATTCGTGTTTCCGCCTTGGCGCAGGCCGATTTCCTGGAGGCCCTGGGCGCTCGCCCCGTGATCACTGGCTTCAGTGACATCGTGCCCAACCTGCGCAAAGGCCATCTCGACTGCGCCGTCACGGGCAGCCTGTCGGGCCACGCAATTGGCCTGCATGAGTTGACCAGCCATGTCCACACCCTGCCGCTGAGCTGGGGCGTGGCCATGTTTGGCGCCAACCTGGCGGCCTGGCAGGCGCTGCCGGCCGATTTGCGCGAACTGCTGCGCGGCGGGCTGGCCGGTGTCGAGCGTGCAGTGTGGGATGAATCCGAGCGCAACACCGAGCAAGGCCTGGCCTGCGTCACTGGCCAGGCCAGTTGCACCCAGGGCCGGCCTGGCCGCATGGTGATGGTGACTGGCACCGCGGACGACGAAGCGACGCGCCGCCGCGTCCTGGCCGAGAGTGTGACTCCGCGCTGGCGGGCGCGTTGCGGTGCCGATTGCGACGGGCCGTGGACGCTCTTGCTCAAACCCTTGACGGCGGACCCGGGCCGAAGCTCACCATGAAAGCCCTAGGCGCCGCACGCATCGTCTGGATAGGCTGCGCAAGCTTCGCGCTGGCCATCGTGGTGGCGGCGGTGGCCCTGCTGCTGGTGTTGCGCCAGGAGATCGTCGGCGACGGCGGCGCACGCGCCGTGCGCCTGGCCGCGGGTGCAGCAGCGGCCATCAACAACAGCGTTTTGACGGTCGATCTGCCCTTGGCTGGCCTGGCCCAGCAGCTGCTGGCTGAGCCCGCCCTGATGAGCGCCGGCGGCCGGCAGGCCCTGCAGCACGAGCTCGATGAGGTCTCGGCGCGGCAGTTGCTGGCCCGTGACATCGCCTGGGTCGATGCCCAAGGCCAGACCCTGGTCGCACCCAGCATGCGCCGCCAGGGCTACAGCATGCCGCTGCCAACAGCCCTCATTCAGAGCTTGCGCGAGCTGCCAAACAAGGGCTTGCACACCAGCAGCCCTGAATTCAGCGCCATTCGGCTCGTGCCGGTGCTGTACTTCGCCCGCGCCATCTGGCAAGGCGGCCAATTGCAAGGTTCTCTGGTGATCGCCGTGGCCGCTGAGGAGCTTGCCGCCAGGCTCACCCAGGGCGGTGAGGTCGCTGGCACCGAGCTGCTGCTGTTGCGCGATGACGGCCGGGTGTTGGCCAGCGTGCCGGCGGCGGCCTTGCATGGCAAGGCCCAGGTCGCCGTGCCGGGCTTGCCGGCCTCGGCCACCGACGCCGTCGAAGGCAAAGCCTTGCTCGGCGGCGAGCCAGCCTTGCTGGCCAGCCACGCCACGCTGCAGCCGGGCTGGCGGGTGGTCGCCGGCAGCTCATTGGGCATCATGCTCAAGCACTACCGGGCGGTACGTCTGGCGGTGAGCACCGCCGCAGCACTGTTTGTGGCCCTGTTGCTGTTGGTCGCGTGGCTGGCCCAGCGCCACCTGGCGCGCCTGGCCCGGGCACAGGCCGAGACCATGGCTTCCAAGGCGATGCTCGAGCAGGCCTTGGGCTCCATGCACGACGGCTTTCTCTTGTGCGATGCGCAGGACCGCGTGCAAATCTGGAACGAGCGCTATCTGCAGCTCTTCCCGTGGTTGCGGCCGGTGCTGCGCGTGGGCGTTGATTTTCGCGATCTGGCGGTGGCCGCGGCCGCGGCGGTCCTGCCCAAAGGCAGCGACAAGGATCGTGCGGACTGGGTCAGCCACCGCCTGTCACGGCGCGACCATGAGCGCACCATGCGCAGCAACGGCGACGCCGGTTGGAGCACGGTGCACGCCATGGAGCAACGCACCCCCGACGGCAGCATCGTCAGCCTGCACCGCGACAGCACCTCCATGGAGCTTGAGCTGGCGCGCATGACCGCCGCGGCCGAGGCCGCCAACCGTGCCAAGTCGCGCTTCCTGGCGGTCATGAGCCATGAAATCCGCACGCCACTCAATGCCGTGCTGGGCATGAACGGCCTGTTGCTGTCGAGCCCCCTCAATGCCGAGCAGCGCCGACACGCCGAGTTGATTCGCAGCTCCGGCCAGACGCTGCTGGCCTTGATCAACGACATCCTCGATCTGTCCAAGATAGAGGCCGGCCGCATGGAGTTGGAGCGGGTCGACTTCAACCTGGCCGAGACCGTGTCGGAAGTCGTCAGCCTGCTCGAAGTGCGGGCCCAGGCCAAGGGCCTGGCCTTGCTCAGCCATCTGCCCGCCGATCTGCCGGCGCGCCTGCGCGGCGACCCCGGTCGTTTGCGCCAGCTGCTGTTCAACCTGATCGGCAATGCATTGAAATTCACCGAGCAAGGCCGGGTTGAGGTGCGCCTGGCGCACACCCTGTGCAGCGATGGCGACATCGAGCTCAGCATTGCCGTAAGCGACACCGGCGTGGGCATACCGGCCGAGGTTCTGCCCAGGCTGTTCGAACCCTTTCAACAGGCCGACAGCTCCACCTCGCGGCGCTATGGCGGCACCGGTCTGGGCCTGGTCATCAGCCGCCAGATCGCCCAGCTCATGGGCGGACGCATCGAGGCCAGCAGCGTGCTTGGTCAGGGCAGCGTGTTCACTGCCACGCTGAAGTTTGGGCTTGGCGCCGCGAAGCCGCCCGCTGAGCCTTCTGGCTACGCGGACGTGGCCTCCACGGGTGTTCCCGCGGCCACCCATCGCGTGGCGGTGTCACGGACGCCGCGTCGCATCCTGGTGGCCGAAGACAACGCCGTCAACCAGATCCTGATCAAGGCCATGCTCGACCGCCTGGGCCACTTCAGCGACATCGTCGCCGACGGCCTCGAGGTCGTGCGCCAAGTGCGCGCTGCGCCTTACGACCTGGTACTGATGGACATCCAGATGCCGCTGATGGACGGCGAGGCCGCCGCCCGCGCCATCCGCTCGCTGCCTGGCCAAGTCGGCCAACTGCCGATCATCGCCATGACCGCCAACGCCATGCCCGACGAGTGCGCCGCCTATGCCGCCGCCGGCATGAATGGCCACGTGTCCAAGCCGCTGGACCTGCAGGTCCTGGCCGATGCCATCGACCAGGCCAGCGCCGCCACCTCCACTGCGGCCGCGCCCGTGGCCGATCTGGCGGGCGCTCAGGCCTGACGCCCAAGCCTGACGCCCAGGCCTGACGCCCATCAGCGGCGCCAACCCCGGCCCCCGGGCCCGAGTGCCTGCTGTGGCGCGGCCGCCGGTTCACGACTTAGAGTCTTTTCCAATGCAGGTATGAGCCTGGAGCGACCTGTTACCGGTGACGCGGAGCGCGTCGATCTGTTGTGAATTGGGTCAGTGTATTGGCCCTTGA
>JAYSSS010000141.1:0-68660 GCA_043720415.1 Ideonella sp. | reverse complement strand
TTGTGCGTCAAGTGGTCGATGAGCTTGAGGCCATGGCCACGCGGGCGGCGGTCCACGCCCTCGATGAATTCAAAGTCGATGTCGTAGATCGACTTGCCGTCCTCAAACCTGTCAATCAAATACAGCGGCGCGCCGCCTATGCCCTTGATGGCCGGCAGGCGCAGTTCCATCGGCCCGGTGGGGATCTCGATCGGCTGGGCGCCCAGCGCCAGCGCCCGGGCATAGGCCTGGTGCGCATCCTTCACCCGAAAGGCCAGGCCGCAGGCCGAGGGGCCGTGCTCGGTGGCAAAGTAAGCGGCCTGGCTCTTGGGCTCGCTGTTGACGATGAAGTTGATCTCGCCCTGGCGGTAGAGCACCACGCGCTTGGAGCGGTGCGTGGCCACCCGGGTGAAGCCCATGGTCTCGAACAGCGGCTCCAGCAGGCCCGTCGTGGGCGAGGCGAATTCGACAAACTCGAAGCCCATCAGGCCCATGGGGTTGTCGGCGGCGGGTTGCGCTGGCGAGCGGGTCATGTCCACCTCCTGTGGCCGGCCGCGCAACTCGCACGGCGTGGCTTGCAGTGTGCCGCGAACTCAGCGCAGCGCCTGCACTGCGCGCGGCATTGGGCTTGGCTGACTGGGCCATGGCCAAAGCATCCTGAGGCCCGCATCGGCTGGGACGATTCGCTCGGCGCGCTGGAAACCTTGTGCCAGCCCTTGGTGGCGCAGCGCGGGAGCTGGAAGCCTTGCTGCTGGTGACCATGGATCCGCTGTTGGCGCGGTTCGGCTGCAAGACGCTTTGGTAGGTGGGGACAGCGGTGACCCGGCACATCGAGGCGCTTGCCGAGATGTCGAAGACTTAATATTTAAGACCTGACCCCACGATCTTTCTGGCCCCGCGTTCCAGGACCTAAATTCGCGCGAGGAACGCGGCGCAGCGGCTCACCGAAGGGCTGGCCAGGCTTGATGCTCTGAAGCTGCCGGCGATCTCCGAGGATGAGATCGAGGAAGAGATTCAGGCCAGTCGCAAGGACAGGCAGGATCGGCGCAGCAAGCAAGGCGCCTGATCGGTGCCGTATTCGTGCGTCTCGTCCTCGACACGAATCTGCCCGTCTCGGGCGTGATCGCCGCCGGGCTACCGCGCCGGCTGCTCGATGGCGCCAAGGCGGGGGAGTTCGAGCTCTGCACGAGCGAGGTGCTGCTGGCCGAGTTGCTCGACGTGCTTTCGCGCAGCAAGTTCGCCGCGCAGCTCACACCGGCTGGATTGACGCCGCAGGGCATCGTCGATGACTTGCGTCGGCTGGCCATCGTGGTGTCACCCACCGACACGCCGCGCGTCGTGCCCACCGATCCTGATGACGATCACGGCATCGCTGCGGCCGTCACCGGCCAAGCCGAGCTCATCGCCTCGGGCGACAAGCGCGACCTCTTGCCGCTGGGCAGCTATCAGGGCATTCCGATCATCACCGCGCGTGAGGCCGCCGAGCGGCTGGAGGCAAGGGGCAAGACTTGACGTCGAAGCCCCAAGGACAAGGTCAAGAAGACCTCGGGGGAAAGAGGTGAGGCTTGATATTTAAGACCTGACCCGGAACACCTTTGGTAGGTCGCGCCGTTGACGGCCCGATGTGTCGCGGCATTGCCTGAGCGTCGAACACTTAATATTTAAGACTTGACCCCATGGGCTTGATAGCGCCGTTGAGAGGCTTGCTTGCTGCTGGCGGCCGTCATTGCCGATGCGCCTGCAAGGTTGCTGCAGAATCAGTCCCGCCAGAGTTGATGAGGCAATGTTGTAGAGCAATTCGAGTCTGGGGAAGGACAAAGCACTGCGCGCAGCGGCTTCGTCTTGAGGCATCAGAGCACCGCCTTCACTGGCGATGCCAGACCCACACAGAGGCCCCTTAAGTTGCTCCTCCCCATTGAGTTTCGGCAGCGCTTGAGGCGCCATTCACGCAGCGCCAGCCGGACCACGCCGGCCGATGCCGCCGCGCTCCATTCAATGCCTGTCCCGCACGGAGATAGGCCGTGATCTGCCGTGCCTGCGGGTTCGCGCTGGCTGCCGTGGGGCGGTTCTGTGGCGGCTGCGGTAAGGAGGTGCCGGCCAGTGGCAGCGTCGTGGCCTTGGCCGAGGCTGAGGCCGAGTTGCGTCAGGTCAGCGTGCTGTTCTGCGATCTGGTGGGCTCGACCGAGATGTCACAGCGGCTCGACCCCGAAGACCTGCGCGAGTTGGTCGACGCCTACCAGCGCGCCTGCGGGGCCGTGGTGCAGGCTCACGATGGCTATGTTGCGCAGTACCTGGGGGACGGCCTCTTGGTGTATTTCGGCTTCCCGCACGCCCATGAGGATGACCCTGTGCGTGTCGTGCGCTGCGCGCTCGACATGGTCATGGCGGTGCGTGAGGTCGCCACGACGACCCAGGTCGATTTGCAGGTGCGCGTTGGCATCCACAGTGGGCGCGTCGTCGTCGGCGCACTCGGCGGCGGCGCGCGCTCAGAGCGACTGGCCATCGGCGATACACCGAACATCGCTGCCCGCGTGCAAGGGCAGGCCGCGCCGGGCCAGATCCTTGTCTCCCACACACTGCACCGTCTGTTGGGTCGCGCCTTCAAGACCGAAGGCATCGGGCCGCACGTGCTCAAGGGCGTTGACTTGCCGATGGCCTTGTTTCGCGTGCTCGGTCGAAGCGACCCCGCAGACGGGCCCGACGCCACGCGTACGGCCTTCGTCGGCCGCGCCCGCGAGCGCGAGCAGCTCTCGCGCAGTTGGGCTCAAGCCGTCGCGGGCAAGTCGCAGTTCGCGCTGCTGCAGGGCGAGGCCGGTATAGGCAAATCGCGTCTGCTCGAAGTGGCTCAGGACGACATCGCACACGGCCGCATCGACGTGCTCGTGGCGCGCTGTACGCCCGTGGCCATCGACTCCGCCTTGCACCCCATCATCGAGATGATGGGCGCCCGGCTGGGCCTGGCCGGCCTGAGCGAGCCAGACCGCACGAAGTGCCTGGCCGAGCGGATGGCCGCGCTTTCGCTGCCCGTCGCGCAGGCTGTGCCACTGTTCGCGGCCATGCTCGGGATCGGTGTCGATGCAGCGCAGTGGCCGGCTCCCGAGCTGTCTGCGGTGCGCGCCCGCCAGCGCACCTTGGAGCTGCTGATCGAAGTCATTCAGGCGTTGACGCGCGACCGGCCGGTGCTCTTCGTTATCGAAGACCTGCATTGGGCGGATCCGTCAACGCTTGAGTTTTTGCACCAACTCCTGGCCACTTCGGCCCCGTTGCGCCTGATGGTGCTGCTGACGGCGCGGCCCGAGTTCAAGCCGACCTGGGCAGAAGCCACCAACTTGCAGCGCATCGTGCTCGATGGCCTTGACCCTGAGGCCGTCGAAAGCCTGATCCGAAAGGTCGCCAAAGACAAGCCGCTGCCCGTGGGCGTGGTGTGGCTGATCCGCGAACGCGCCAGCGGCAACGCCCTGTTTCTCGAAGAGATCACGCGCTCGGTGGTCGAATCAGGGGTTCTGGTCGAGCATGCCGAGGCTTGGCAGCTGGTCGGTCCACTGGCCGAAGACGCTGTGCCGGCTTCGATGGAAGCCTCGCTCATGGCGCGCATCGACCGCCTTGGGCAGGCGCGCGCGCTGCTGCAACTCGGCGCCGTGGTGGGGCGCGAGTTCTCGCATGATTTGCTGGCGGCCGTCGCCGAGATTTCGGCCGACACGGTGCAGCGCCATGTCGAGCTGATGCTGGCTTCGGGGCTGGTCTACGACCATGCTGAGCACTCCCGCACCTACATCTTCAAGCACGCGCTGGTGCGAGACGCTGCCTACAGCTCACTGCTTCGCAGCACGCGCCAGCGCTACCACGCACGCATCGCCGCGGTGCTGGCCCAGCAGTTTCCCGAAATGGCGCGGCTGCGCCCAGAGTTGCTGGCCCACCACCTCTCCGGGGCCGGTGCCTACGCGCAGGCCGCGATCCACCGGCAGGCGGCCGGTGAGGACGCTGCCGCTCGCAGCGCCGTCAACGAGGCGGTGGCGCATTTCCGCCAGGCGCTTGACGACCTGGCCCGGTTGCCCGAAGACAACGAGCGCATGGATCACGAGCTCGCCGTGTTGACGGCTCTGGCACCCGTGCAAATGGCAGCCTTCGGCTGGGCTTCGGCCGAGGTCGGGCAATCCAGCAGCCGCGCCATCGCGCTGGCGCAGAAACTGGGCGCCCACGACAGGATGTACTCACCCATGTGGGCGCTGTGGGCCAACCAGTTTGTCGGTGGGCGGCTGGGCCCAGCACACACGTCCGCGCAGTCCGTGCTGGCGATGGCACTGGCCACGGGCAGCCCCATGCTCTGGATCACGGGGCACCATGCCAGTTGCTACACCCATTACTACCGCGGTGAGTACGCCCCCGCCATGGTGCAAGCCGAACTCGGCATGGGGCACTACACCTTCGCGCTTGACTTGCAGATCTGCCAGATCTTTCAGCTCTCATCGATCATCAACATTCTGTGCGTCAAGGGCTGCACTTTGTGGATGCAGGGGCGCCAGGACGATGGCGCCGCGGTCATCGACGACATGCTCGCGCATGCGCGAGCCCTCAAGCACCCACCGAGCATTGCCGCGGCACTGGCCTTCGCCATGTTCTTCACCTTGTACGACCGCGACTGGAAGCGCATGTTCAGTTGCGCCGACGAGGTCTACCAGTTGTCGCGGGCCGAGGGCTATGCGATGTGGATGGCCAACAGCGGCATGCACCGCGGTCGGGCGCGAATCGCCCTGGGCCAGCGCGAGGCCGGGCTGGCCGAAGTGCTCGAGTGGGGGGCTTTGTTCAGCCAGACCGGGTCGGGCAGCATCGAGGGCTCGACCACCAGCATGATCAGCGAGGCACTGCACTGGTGCGGGCGCGACGACGAGGCGCTGGCTGCCAGCGCCGAGGGCGAGCAGCGTGCGCTGGACGGCGAAGTCGGCGTCATGCTGCCGGAGATCTACCGCACCCGCGGCGACATCTTGCGCGACATGGGGCGCATGGGTGATGCGCGCAAGGCCTACCACCAGGCCATCGACTGCGCCCGTGCGCAAGCTGCCCTGTCGCTGGAGTTACGGGCGCTCACGGCGCTTGTCGACATGCTCGGCGACAGCGCCGCACCCGCCGGGCTGGTCGCCGAGTTGCGCAGCGCCCTGGCGCGAATGGTGTGCAGCACAGACCGACCCGACATGGTCAGCGCGCTCGCACTGTTGCAGCGCCTGGGCGCATAACGCGCTGCTTCGCCGTCAGCGCAACGCCTGTGCCGCCGCCTGTGCCGCCGCGCCCTGCCCCATCGTCGCCATGGCCTTCGCCCGCTGCACCCGCAGCCACGCCGCATGTCGCGCCGCATTGTTGTTAGGGCCTTTGGCCAGAGCACCGTCCCGCATCGCCAAACCCAGGTCGTACGCCACGGCCTGGGCATGCCGGCCCGCACCGGCCAGCGCGCGGCCGCCGAGGATGGTGCCGATCTGGTGGCTGAGGAAGGCTTCGGTGTAAGGGTCACGCGGCACGGCGTGGCGATCGAGCTCGTCGAGCAGGGGACCCTCGGCCAGCAGCGCGCGCAGATCGGCGCGAGCGCCCTGGGCCGGGTGGGTTGCTCATCGAGCACGCGGCGCGCGGCGGCGGCCGGCGTGGTGGCCTCGCGGCCGAAGGGACGCAGGCCGGTGAGCAGCTGGTACAGCAGCACGCCCAGGCTGTAGATGTCGGTGCCGGTGCCCACGGGCTCGCCGCGCACTTGCTCGGGGCTCGCGTAGTTTGGGGTATACGGGCGCTGGCCGGCCTGGGTGATGTCGCGGGCGGGGGCATCGGCGTTGGCCTCAACCGGGTCGAGCGCCTTGGCGATGCCAAAGTTCAGCAGCTTGACCTGGCCCTGGCCATCGACCAACACATTGCTGGGTTTCAAGTCGCGGTGCACCAGCAACTGCCGGTGGGCATGCGCCACGGCGTCGCTGAGCTGCAGGAACGGGCGCAGCCGATCTTCCAGCAGCAGGGCCCTAACGGCCTGGTCAATGGGGCAGCCGCCAGGGTCGAGGCCGCGTCGGCCAGCGCCCCGGTGACCAGCGCTTGCGCCACATGCGCCGCCGCGGGCAGGGCCAGAAAACCAGCCTGGTCGGCGGCCTGCCCCGTTGGGTGCGTTGGCACCGGTCCCGCTGCGGGTGGCAGCGTCACCCGCTCAGCGCTTGACGAAGGTGTAGCTCACGTTGTAGCCCAGTGTCACCGGCGAGGTGATGCGTGCGCTGATGGTGCCTGTGGGGTCGGCATAGCTGCAGCTCAGAATAGCCACGCCAGGTGGCAATTGCTGCTGGTAGCTGGCGTTGCCGCAAAAGTCAGTCTGCGATGCGGGCTTGTCGGGCAGGCCGTTGATTCACACCTCGGGGATGGGCACGCCGGCCAGGCCCGACACCGAGGTCTGCACCACCAAAGAGTAGCTGCCAGCCGGCGGGTTGGCTGGGCAAAAACTGTTTGCGCTGCTGTATGACGACATCCGCCTCATGGCGCGGCGCCAAGCGCTACGCCGAGCTGGTGGTGTTGGCGCTCATGAGAAAACGCCGGGCCGCTCCCAAGTTTTCTCATCCCCCACGGGGGGCCTGACGCGAAGCGGCAGGTTTGGGGGCGCTCTCAGGCATAGAGCAGCTGGGCGCCCCGCCCGATCGCGACCTGGTGGCCGGGCACGAGGCCCTGCAGGCCTTTGAGCCCATCGATGCGCGCGCCGCCAAGGTGGTCGAGCTGCGGCTTATCGGCGGGCTGGAAAACGAAGAGATCGCCGAAGTGCTGGGCATCTCGCTGCCCACCGTCAAACGCGACTGGACGCTGGCGCGCGCCTGGCTGCAGCGCGAGCTGGCGACGCGCTGAATCGGCCGCACACGCCGGCTCGCTCAGGGCCGCCCGGACACGCTGGCCCGCACAGGCCACCACGCAAAACGGTGCATCACAGCGTTTGCTGCTTCAAGCGTTCACTGCGCCAGTACACATCGTCGCCGCCCAGGCCATCGAGGTTGGCACGGTTGAGCACGCGTGCCAGCACGAACAGCAGATCCGACAAGCGATTGAGGTACTGCCGTGGTGCCTCATTCACCGTCTCGTGCGCGGCCAGCGCCACCACGGCGCGTTCGGCACGGCGCGCCACGCTGCGGCTGACGTGGGCCAGCGCTGCGCTGCGCGTGCCCGCCGGCAGGATGAACTCGGCCAGGCGCGGCAGCGTGGCGTTGTGCTCGGCCAAGGCCTCGTCCAGTCGCAGCACGGCCTCGGCCTTGAGCAGGCTGTAGCCGGGGATGGAGAGCTCGCCCCCGAGGTTGAACAGCTCATGCTGCACCACATTGATCAGCTCGCGTACTTTGTCGGGTAGGGGTTCGGCCAGCAGCACGCCCAGGGTGGAGTTGAGCTCATCCACCTCGCCCATGGCGTGCACGCGCAGGTGGTCCTTGGGCACGCGGCTGCCATCGCCCAGGCCGGTGCTGCCGTCATCACCCGTGCGGGTGGCAATCTGTGTCAGGCGGTTGCTCATGGGGTCGATGCTAACGGCCGGCCACGCCCATGCACTGCAAAATGGCCCGATGCCAGATCAGCCGGTGTCCCTGAGCGCGCTGGTCGCGCAAACGCAGAGCGGTGATGCGCTGGCGTCCAAACAGTTGTTCACCACGCTCTACAACGAGCTGCACCGCCTGGCCCGGCGTGAGGTGGCGCGGCTGGGCTCGTTCGCGCCGCTGGGCACCACCACCTTGCTGCACGAGGCCTACCTCGATATCTCGCAGCGCGATGCGCTGGCCTTTCCTGATCGCGCCCACTTCATGGCCTACGCCGGGCGGGCCATGCGCGGCCTGGTGATCGACCGCGTGCGCGAGCGCCAGGCGCAAAAGCGCGGCGGCGGTCTGGACATCACCTCGCTCGACACCGAACTGGCCGAGCAATGCGCTCAGCCCGAGCTGCTGGCCCACATCAGCGAGGCGCTCGATGAGCTGGCGCAGATCGAGCCCGCGCTGGCGCAGGTGGTCGATCTGAAGTTCTTCTGCGGCTTTTCGATGATCGAAATTGCCGAACTGATGGGCAGCTCGGAGCGCACCGCGCAGCGCCAGTGGGAGAAGGCGCGGATGCTGTTGTACCGGGCGCTGCAGACGCCGTAGTCCCGGCGCAGGGGCGGCGAAGCGGGTTCGCTTCGGGGCACCAGCACCGACCACTGCGGGCCCGCGTTTGATCGCCTTTGGCGGGTTTGGCTGTCGCTTTCCGATAGCCACCTGAATCACTGCCCTCACCGCCCGTCCTCACTGCCCCCCGCCACCGCCCCCCATGACCGCCCCCCATGACCCTGCCCGACCCCACCCGTTGGACCCGCCTGAGCCCGCTGCTCGATGAGCTGCTGGAGCTGACTGAGCCGGCGCGCAGCCAGCGCCTGCACGCCCTGCGCGACCAAGCCCCCGATCTGATCGACGAGCTGCAAGCGCTGTTGCTCGACAGCCTGCAAGCACGGGCGGGTGGCTTCATGACCGGGGCGCTGGAAGCATCGGCCAGCGTGGATGGCCACGCCCACCGGGCCGCCCCCAGCCTGGCTGGCCAGCGTCTGGGCGCCTATGTGCTGGAGCGCCCGCTGGGCCAGGGCGGCACCGGCAGCGTCTGGCGCGCGCGGCGTGAGGACGGCCGCTTTGAAGGCGCGGTGGCCGTCAAGCTGCTGCACCTGTCGCTGCTGGGCCGCGCCGGCGCCGAGCGCTTCCGGCGCGAGGGCCACATCCTGGCGCGCCTCACGCACCCGCACATCGCCCACCTGCTCGATGCCGGCGTCACGCCCGGCGGCCAGCCCTATCTGGTGATCGAGCTGGTCGAGGGCCAGCGCATCGATCAGCACTGCGACGCACGGCGCCTGGGCGTGCCGGCGCGCCTGGCGCTGTTCGACGACGTGCTGGCCGCCGTGGCCCATGCGCACACCCACGGCGTGATCCACCGCGACATCAAGCCCGGCAACATCCTGGTGACGCCCAGCGGCCAGGTCAAGCTGCTCGATTTCGGCATCGCCAAGCTGATCGAGGACGGCAGCGACTCGGCCGAGGCCACCGAGCTCACGCGCGAGGGCGGCCGCGCCCTGACGCCCGAGTACGCCGCGCCCGAGCAACTGCGCGGCCTCACCGTGACCACCGCTACGGATGTGTATGCGCTGGGTGTGCTGCTGTACCAATTGCTGGCTGGGCGCTTGCCCGAGCGCGCAGCCGCCACCGGCTACGAGCCCGCCACGCCCAGCAGCCAGGTGGCCGATGCCGGGCTGCGCCAGACCCTGCGCGGTGACCTGGACACCATCGTGCTGCGCGCCTTGAAGCCCCAGGTTGAACAGCGCTATCCAAGTGCCACCGCTTTGGCCGCTGAAATAGATCGTTATCGACGCGGCCACGCCGTGCTGGCCCGGCCCGATTCCTAGACCTATCGACTGCGCAAATGGGTGCTTCGGCACAAGCCCGCCAGTGCTGTGCTGTTGGCGGTGGTGCTGGCGCTGATCGGCGGCGGCCATGCACAGGTGGCCGTGTTGCTGGCCTTGGCGGTGGGCGCCGCTGCCGCACTGTGGCAGGCCTCATTGGCACGGCGTCAGGCGCAAGCTGCGGTGGCCGCCCAGCTGAGGGCCGAGCAAGTCAAGCAGTTCATCGTCTCGATCTTCACCGAGGCCAGACCCAGGCAGGGCGAGGGCGGGGCGGTCACGGCCATCGACCTTCTGCGCTCGGCCAATCAGCGCATCGAAGTCGAGCTGCAGGGCAACCCACAGGTGGCCGCCGAGTTGGGGCTGCTGGTGGCCTCCAGCGCCAGCCATTTTGGTGATCTGGACATCACAGCGCTGGCGGCCGAGGCGGCACTGCCGCGCTGCGAGCGCGCCTTTGGCCACACCCACGTCAACACGCTGCAGGTTCGGCTGCTGCGCCTGACGGCCGCCAATTCGCAAGGCGATTACGCGCTGGCGGCACGGGTCGGGCCGGCACTGGTGGCAGACCTGCGCAGCCTGCTGCCCACGCATGCCGAGCTCTTGGTCAGTGCGCTGCGCGAGCACTCTTTTGAGCAAGCCAAACACGATCTCGCCGAGCCCAGCTTGGCCACCCTGCGCGAGGCTGTGGCGGTGGCAGAGCAACACCTCGGGCCGACCCATGGTGAAACGCTGACCTCCATCGGCCTGCTGTCGAACACGCTGACTCGGTTTTCCCGCCACGCAGAATCGCTGCCGGTGTCAGAGTTGGCGATGCGCCGTGCCCGGACGGTATTCGACGCGCAGCGGCCGCACTCCGATTTGGTGGCCCCCGAGCGCTGGTACGCCAGGTCACTGATCCTGTGCGGTCGCCCGGCCGAGGCTGAGCCTCTGGCTCGGCAGTGCCTGCTCGATCAACGCTCGCTCGATGGTGCGCCGACGCGTCGGGTCGCCGACGCCATGCGGGTGCATGCGCTGGCATTGGCGGGCATGGGCCAGTGGCGTGAGGCGGTCGCCCTGGCCAACGAGGCCATGCAGGTGCTGCGGCACCTGATCAGCCAGGACCATGAAGACCTGGCCAACTTCAGCCTGTTGTTGGCGCAGTGCTGGATGCCTACCCGGCGAGTCGACGAGATTGAACATTGGCTGGCCAACGATGAAGGCATTCGGGCGCGCCTGACCGCTGATACCGCGAGATTCCGCACCCTGCGCCACCGCATGCGCGCACAGATGCTGGTGTGGCGCGGCGAGCATCACGCTGCGCTCGAAGCCACTGGGCAAATCCTGGGCGCTGACTCTGCTGCCAGTGCGGTCGAGTGCCTGCGCGCCCATGGCATCGCTGCCCAGGCCTGGCTGGGCCTGCACCGGCCCACCGAGGCGCTGGCGGCCGCTCAAGCGGCGCTGGCTGCGGTGGATTCACCCAACGCTGTTCCGGTCGACCGGGCCATGGCCCACATCCAGTGCGGCTGCGCCTGGCTTGACGCCGGCTCGCACGACGAGGCCCAAGTGCACTTCGCACAGGGCAGCCAAGCGCTCGAGTTGGGCCAGGTCGAGCCCGGCCTTGGGTATGCCGAGGTCTGGCTCGGCCAGGGCCGTCTGCACCTGGCGCGTGGTAACTTGCCGGCCGCGCAAGACCTGTTTGACCGATTGCTGGTGGTGTGGGACCAGGCCAACCCGGGCAGCGTTTGGCATCGACAGGCACAGGATGGACGGACACAGGCCTCGGCCGGTGAGGACGCGGCGAGATGACGGGCCGATGACGACGGGCCCGATGACGGGCTGGGGTGGGCCGAGACTGGACCGCAGCGCGATCTTGGCAACACGGGTCGGCCGACCGGGGCAGCCAGCAAAGGCGCCAAGTCGCCAAGTTAGGGGGCCGCCCACCTCTTTTGTCACCCCGTGGCGGGAATGTCCCCGCGCTTGCGATTGACCTTGTGGAGCGACTGATGTCTCAGCCGCCCGCCGCAGGGGACATCGCATGCTGCACGCCACCACAGGCACCACAGGCACCACGGGCACCACCGGCGCCACGCCGCCGCCCTACCTGATCCACCACTACCCGGCCGAGCTGATCGACACCCGCCGGCTCAGCGACGGCCGGCGCCTGACGCTGCGCCCGGTGCTGCCCCAAGACAGCTTGCTCATCGGCGAGCTGGTGGCCGCCTTGTCGCCCAGCGCGCGGCGCCAGCGCTTTCATGGTGCGGTGAACCTGTCGGCACAGCGGCTGCTGCAGATGAGCTGTGTCGATTACAGCCAGCACCTGGCCCTGGTCGTCACTGTGGACATCGAAGGCAGCGAGCATGTGGTGGCCGATGCCCGCTACAGCCTGCGCGCGGGTCACGACACGGCCGAGTTCGCCTTGGTGGTGGATGAGCGCTGGCAGCGCCTGGGCATCGGCGCGTGGGCCATGCAGGCCCTGCAGCACGCCGCCAGTGCCGCCGGGCTGCGCTGGCTGCAGGGTGAGGTGCTGAGCGGCAACGCGCCCATGTTGGCGCTGATGCAGCGCCTGGGATTCGATTGCACGACCGACGCCCACGATGCGCGCCGGGTCAAGGTGCGCAGCCGCTTGGCTGAGGCCTCGCATTGGCCGCCCGCAATTCAGCTCGGGCCGGCCAGGCGACTGGCCCGCTGGTCCGCACTGCTCAAGCGCCTGGCCGAGATCGCACGACCCGGCAGCTCGCCGGGCCTGTGGCGGCAAGCCGCTTGACGGCGCCCACACCGTCACCGTCACCGCCGCCGCACACCTCGCCATCCACCCCTTCACCTTGCTCGGGACCCACACCATGACCCCCCACTCAGCATCGGCTCGCACGCCGCCGCCCCCGTCACTTATCTCCAGGTGGCCCAACCGCCTGCCGCGCCGCGCTTCGCCCTCGTGCTGGGCAGCGGTGGTGTGCGCAGCGTTGCGGCGCTGGGCATGGTGGAGGTGCTGGCCCGCGAAGGCCTGATGCCCGATCTGGTGGTGGGCTGCAGCGCGGGGGCCATGTTTGGTGCCCTGATCGCCGCCGGCCATGACGCGCCCGAGGCCGTGCGCATCGCCACCACGTTGTGGTCGGCCGAGCTGACGCAGAAAAAGCGCTGGCGCGCGATACCGCAAATGCTGTGGCCCAGGCTGGGCCGTTTCAGCGCCGACTTTGCGCTGCGCGACGA
Source organism: Ideonella sp. (assembly GCA_043720415.1). Lineage (GTDB taxonomy): Bacteria > Pseudomonadota > Gammaproteobacteria > Burkholderiales > Burkholderiaceae_C > Pseudaquabacterium. The sequence goes on along the minus strand of JAYSSS010000141.1, from coordinate 56,101 downwards.
CCGCATGATCATGGACCGCCTGGATCAGGCCTTTGGCGAGGTGCGCCTGGAAGACCTGCGCCTGCCGCTGCGCGTGAGCACCACCGATGCCGCCACCGGCCAGACCGTGGTGCTGAGCCAGGGCAACCTGGTCGAGGCGCTGCGCGCCAGCATCGCGCTGCCTTTCATGTTTGCGCCGGTGCACATCAATGGCCGGCGCTTGATCGATGGCTTCATCTCCGATCCGCTGCCCGTGAGCGCCGCGGCCGATGCGCGCTGTGTGCTCGCGCTGGGGTTTGAGTCGCCAATGCCACGCCGCATCGACGGGCCCACGCGGATGCTGGCCCAGGTGACTTCTGCGCTGACCAATAACCTGATGCAAGCGCGACTCGGCCAGGCGGCCAACCTGGGCACCCGGCTGCTCAGCATCGTGCCCAAGCTGGAGCGCCGCGTGGGCTTGTTCGACACCCACGCCATGCCCTATCTGGTGGATGCCGGACGCCGCGCCACCGAGGCCATGCTGCCGGCCATTGCCAGCTTGCTGGAGCGCACGCCGCGCCTGTCGGTGGCGTGAGGGCTGAGCTGGACGGCACGGCACTCCACCCGCCGAGCACGGCGCATGGCACATAGCGCGCGACACGCCACACACCAGGCACCGCGCCATGCGCTGCGAATTTCGCCAAGTCACGGCGTCTTTTTACCCATTCTCATAACGCGTTATTTCACTTCACCCAGGGAGACATTCAAATGACCTGCATCACCTTCAAAGCCTGGCACCTCGCGCTCATGATTTTCTGCAGCGGCTGGGCGACCACCAGCACCAACGCGCAAACCGTGGCCATGAACCTGCCGGCGGCCGACGCCACGGCTTCGGCCCGGGCCGCACACAGGCCATCCAGCGCCCTGGCCTCGCGCTTCGATCAGGCCCTGGGCTTGTACGAGCGCCGGCAGTGGCAAGAGGCCTTTGCCGAGCTGGCGCGCCTGGCCGATGGCGGCCACCCGGAGGCTGCGAGCATGGCCCTGCAGATGCAGCGCGAGGGCCACCGCCTCTACGCGCAACGCTTTGCCGCCTCACCCAAGCAGATCGGGCGCTGGTCGCGCATCGCGCCATCGAACGTGCAGCGTGTGAGCAGCCGCTATTGAGTTTTCCCGAAAGGGCGACACGGGCACTCCCGTTCGTCCTGCGGTGGTCCTTCCGACTGTCCCGCGGTTTCGAGAGAAGGACCTGCGGGCGCTTCGATACCTCAGCGCGAACGGTGTCGTGGATTCTGGAAGGCTCAATGGTGCGGCCATCGCAGTGTGGCCGGCCACCCGCTGCCGGCCATGGGTCGGCTCCTAGAATCGCTGCGCCGCGCATGCCGCGCGCCGCCTTCCGGAGAGCCCCCATGAACGCCCCCCTGCCCTCGCACCTGTTGCCACGCACCGAGCGCGGCCTGAGCTCCACCCTGTGGCAGGCGCTGCACGCGCAGTTTGGCGATCAAGCCTCCATCGCCCAGGCCGTGCGCGATCAGCATGGCCGGGATGAGTCGGCGCTGAGCATGCCGCCGCCCGATGCGGTGGTGTTTTGTGAATCGAATGCGGATGTGGCGGCGGTGGTGGCGCTGGCCGCGCAGCATGGTGTGCCGGTGATCCCCTTCGGCATTGGCTCGTCGCTGGAGGGCCATTTGCTGGCCGTGCAAGGCGGCATCAGCGTCGATGTCTCGCGCATGAACAAGGTGCTGCGCATCGATGCCGATGACCTGACGGCCACGGTGCAGGCCGGCGTGACGCGCGAGCAGCTCAACGCCGAGCTGCGCGACACGGGGCTGTTCTTCCCGATTGATCCGGGCGCCAATGCCTCGATCGGCGGCATGAGCGCCACCCGGGCCAGCGGCACCAATGCCGTGCGCTACGGCACCATGCGCGAGAACGTGCTGGCGCTGACTGTCGTCACCGCTGCCGGCGAGATCATCCACACCGGCACGCGGGCGAAGAAATCCAGCGCCGGCTACGACCTGACGCGTTTGTTTGTGGGCAGCGAAGGCACGCTGGGTGTGATGACTGAGATAACGGTCAAGCTGTACCCGCTGCCCGAGGCCGTGAGCGCCGCGATCTGCCACTTCCCGAGCATCGATGCCGCCGTGCGCACCACCATCCAGATCATCCAGATGGGGGTGCCGATTGCGCGCTGCGAGCTGCTCGATGCGCATGCCATTCGCGGCGTGAACAAGCACTCGCATTTGAGCCTGCGTGAGGCGCCCATGCTGCTGATGGAGTTTCATGGCAGCACGGCCGGCGTGGCCGAGCAGGCCGCCACGGTGCAAGAGGTGGCGCGTGAATTTGGCGGCGAAGATTTCGCCTGGGCGACCACGCCCGAAGAGCGCAGCAAGCTGTGGAAGGCGCGCCATCAGGCCTACTTCGCGGCACTGCAAATGCGCCCGGGCTGCCGTTGCCAGAGCACCGACACCTGTGTGCCGATTTCGCGCCTGGCCGAGATCATCAATGAATCGGTGGCCGCGGCCGAGGCCGCGGGCATCCCCTACTGGACGGTGGGCCATGTCGGCGACGGCAACTTTCACCTGAGCTATTTGCTTGACCCCAACGACCCGGCCGAGGTGGCCACCGTCGAGCGCCTGTCGCACGAGATGGTGCTGCGTGCCATCGAGCTCGACGGCACCTGCACCGGCGAGCACGGCGTGGGCCTGCACAAGATGGGCTACCTGGTGGACGAGGCCGGCGCCGCGGCGGTGGCCATGATGCGCAGCATCAAGCAAGCACTTGACCCGAAGAACATCATGAACCCGGGCAAGGTGTTTGTGGCTTGAGGTGGCCTTGCGCGGGGGAAGGGCGCGCCGGAAGGCCGCGGGGGTCGTATAAATTAACCTTGCATTTACGGAGTCCTACTCCATAATTTCAAGGATGTTTTCCCGCTTGCTGTTCGACACCATTGCCACCGATCTGGATGAGGCCCCGGCCCTGGCGTTGCTCGGGCCGCGGCAAGTGGGCAAGACCACACTGGCCTTGGACATCGCGGCCAGCCGGCGCTCGGTGTACCTGGATTTGCAGTCGCCCAGCGATCGCGCCAAGCTGGCCAACCCCGAGCTCTACCTGAGCGAGCGCACCGACACCCTGGTGATCCTGGACGAGATCCAGCTCGCGCCGGGCCTGTTCCCGGTGCTGCGCGGGCAGATCGACGCGCAGCGCCGCGCCGGGCGCAAGGCCGGCATGTACCTGCTGCTGGGCTCGGCCTCGATGGAGCTGATGCAGCAATCGGGCGAGTCACTGGCCGGGCGCATCGCTTACCGCGAGCTGCCGGCGCTGTCGGTGTTGGAGGTGCCGGTGCTGGAGGTGCCAGCGCTGCAGGCGCCGGTACAGGCGGCGCCACCCGCCAATCAGCGCCGCAGCAGCGCATCGGCTCGGTCACCCGCGCGGCCACACGCCGGCGCGCGGCCCGACAACCCGCCACAACACAACGCCCTGTGGCTGCGCGGCGGCTTCCCCGAGAGCCTGCTCGCGCGCGATGACGCCAGCAGCCTGCGTTGGCGGCTGAATTTCATCCGCACCTACCTGGAGCGCGATGTGCCGCAGTTTGGCCGGCGCATCGCCGCCGAGACCCTGCGCCGTTTCTGGACCATGCTGGCGCACCACCAGGGCGCCGTGCTCAATGCCGCCGCGCTGGCCAGCAGCCTGGGTGTGGATGGCAAGACGGTGGCCAATTGGCTGGATTTGATGATCGATCTGCTGCTGGTGCGGCGCTTGCAGCCCTGGCACGCCAGCGGCAGCGCCAAGCGCCTGGTCAAGTCACCCAAGGTCTGGGTGCGCGACAGCGGCCTGGTGCACGCCCTGCTGGGCCTGGGCGACATGGAGGCGCTGCTGGGCCACCCGGTGGCTGGTGCGAGCTGGGAATGCTTTGTGATCGAGAACCTGATGAACATCGCCGCCCTGGCCGGGCAGCAGATCGAGGCCTCGTATTACCGCTCCTCAGCCGGCGCCGAGATCGATCTGCTGCTCACCTGGCCCGATGGCCGCTGCTGCGCGATTGAGGTCAAACGCAGCCTCACGCCCAAGCTCGAACGTGGCTTCTATTCGGCCTGCGAGCAGGTGCGGCCGGACGCTCGCTTTGTGGTTTATCCCGGCTCTGAGCGTTACAGCATCAACGCCGATGTGCAGGCCATTTCGCTGGCCGAGCTGGCCGCCATCATCAACCCGGTGCGGTCCACCGCAGCACCTGTCAGTCCGGGTCAGGCGCGCCCACGGCCCACTGCCGCGTCACGGCGCCGGCCGCGTTGACGCTTTCCATCTGCACGCCAAAACCCCACAGCCGGGCCACATGGCGCAGCACCTCCTGGGCGCTGTCGTCCAGCGGGCGGTCGTTGTGCTGAAAGTGCCGCAGGCTCAAAGCGCGGTCGCCGCGCAGGTTGACCTTCCACACCTGGATGTTGGGCTCGCGCGCGCTCAAATCGTATTGGCGTGACAGCGCTTCGCGCACGCGGCGGTAGCCGGCGTCGTCGTGGATGGCGCTGACTTCGAGCTCGCTTTGTTTCTCGTCGTCGCTGATGGCAAACAGGCGGAAATCGCGCATCAGCTTGGGGCTCAGGAACTGGCCCACAAAGCTCTCGTCCTTGTAGTTGCGCATGGCCGCGTCCAGCGTGGGCACCCAGGGCGCGCCGGCGATCTCGGGGAACCACTGGCGGTCTTCGTCGGTGGGCGCCTCGCAGATGCGCTTCAAATCGCTGTACATCGCAAAGCCCAGCGCATAGGGGTTCAGGCCGGAGTAGCCACGGTCGCCCACCTGCGGCTGGTAGACGACGTTGGTGTGCGACTTCAGCCACTCGATCATCACGCCATCGCTCAGGTGCCCGTCGTCGTACATCTGGTTGAGCAGGCGGTGGTGCCAGAAGGTGGCCCAGCCCTCGTTCATCACCTGGGTCTGGCGCTGCGGATAGAAGTACTGCGCCACCTTGCGCACGATGCGCACCAGCTCGCGCTGCCAGGGCTCAAGCAACGGGGCGTTTTTCTCGATGAAGTAGAGGATGTTTTCCTGCGGCTCGTCGGGGAAGCGCTTGGCCTCGGGCGCGTCGCCGGCCTTCTCGGCCCGCTTGGGCAGGGTGCGCCACAGATCATTGACCTGCTGCTGGGCATGGGCCTCGCGGTCCTTGCGCTCGCTCAGCTCTTGCGCCAGTGATTTGCGGCTGGGCCGGCGATAGCGGTCCACGCCGTGGTTTTGCAACGCGTGGCAGGAGTCGAGAAAGGCCTCGACCACGGCCATGCCGTGGCGCTCTTCGCATTCGGCCACGTAATTTCGGGCATAGACCAAGTAGTCGATGATGGAGCCGGCATCGGTCCACATGCGGAAAAGGTAGTTCCCCTTGAAGAAACTGTTATGCCCATAGGCCGCGTGGGCGATGACCAGGGCCTGCATGGCCATGGTGTTCTCCTCCATCAGGTAGCTGATGCAGGGGTTGGAGTTGATGACGATCTCATAGGCCAGGCCCATGGCGCCGCGCTTGTAGTTCTTCTCGGTGGCGATGAACTCCTTGCCATAGCTCCAGTGGCGGTAGTTCACCGGCATGCCCACGCTGGCGTAGGCGTCCATCATTTGCTCGGCGGTGATGATCTCCAGCTGGTTGGGGTAGGTGTCCAGGCCGAAGCGTTCGGCGGTGCTTTTGATGACCTCGTGATAACGCCCAATCAGCTCGAACGACCAATCGCTGGGGCTGGGCAGGCGCTCACTGGCGCGCTCGGCTGGCAGGGGACCAATCAAGGGCTTGGCAGGCTGGGTTCGCATGGCAGACATGGCGTGCATCACCGGCGCGGCATCAGGCCGCGGCGGCAGCGCCCTCCTTCTTGAAGAGGTCACGGAACACCGGGTAGATCTGGTCGGGGGCGGTGGCCTTGCGCATGGCGAAGTGGCGGTGCGTTTGCGTCAACTGCGTGTACTCCTGCCAGAGGTTTTGCTCCTCTTCGGCCACCTGCACATAGGCGAAGTAGCGGCACAGCGGGAGCAGTTTCTCTGTTAGCAATTCGCGGCAGCGGCCGGAGTCGTGGTGCCAGTTGTCGCCGTCGCTGGCTTGAGCGCCGTAGATGTTCCACTCGGTCGGGCTGTAGCGTGCGCGGATGATTTCTTCCATCAACACCAGGGCGCTGGAAACCACGGTGCCACCGGTCTCACGGGCGTGGAAGAAGTCCTCCTCGCTCACCTCCTGTGCCTGGGTGTGGTGGCGGATGAAGACGATGTCGATCTTTTCGTAGTGCCGTGTGAGGAACAGGTAGAGCAGGATGAAGAAGCGCTTGGAGAGCTCCTTGCGCGCCTCGTCCATCGAGCCCGACACATCCATCAGGCAAAACATGACGGCCTTGGATGTGGGCACAGGCACGCGCACCCGGCTGCGGTAGCGCAGGTCTATGGGGTCGAGAAAGGGGATGCGGGCGACGCGGGCGCGCAGCAGCTCGATGTGCGCGCGCAGCGGCGGGATGTCGAGCTCGGCGGCGACATCGCCCCGCGAGGCCGCGCTGATGAGCAGCGCCAGGCGCTCCTCGCACTCGCGCAGCTCCTTGCTCGCGGACGAGCCAATGGCGATGCGTCGGCCTATGGCGCCGCGCAGCGAGCGCACCACATGCAGGTTGCTCGGCGTGCCATCGCTGGAGTAGCCCGCGCGTTGTGACTTCCACTCGGGTGTCTCGGCCAGTTGGGTGCGCTGCAGGTGCGGCAAGGCCAGATCCTCAAAGAAGATCTGCATGAACTCTTCCTTGCTCAGCGCAAAGGTGAAGTCGTCATCGCCCTCGCCCGAATCGCTGGCCTGGCCCTTGCCGCTGCCTTTGCCACCGCCGCCCTTGGGCCGCTCGATGCGATCCCCGCGCACGTATTCCTTGTTGCCGGGGTGCACCATCTCGCGCGAGCCGCCCTGGCCGTGGTGAAACACCGGCTCCTGCAGATCCTTCTTGGGGATGCGAATCTCTTCGCCGCGCTGCATGTCGCGGATGCCGCGGCCATCGACGGCGCGCTTGACGGCGTCCTTGATCTGATCCTTGTAGCGGCGCAGAAAGCGCTCGCGATTGCCGATGGACTTGTTCTTGCCGGCCAGTCTGCGATCAATGATCTGCTGCAGCATGTGTGGAACCTCGGTTGGCGTGCGGGCCAGGGACCGGGACAACGCCGTCGTTGCCCCGGGCACCCACGTCAGCTGCTCTTGCGCACCCGCAGATACCACTCGCACAACAAGCGCACCTGCTTGGAGGTGTAGCCCTTGGCCACCATGCGGGAGACAAAGTCCTCGTGTTTCTTGGCTTCATCCGCACTGGCCTTGGCATTGAAGCTGATCACCGGCAGCAACTCCTCGGTGTTGGAGAACATCTTTTTCTCGATCACCGTGCGCAGTTTTTCGTAGCTCGTCCACACCGGGTTGTTGCCCTGGTTGTTGGCCCGGGCACGCAGCACAAAGTTGACGATCTCGTTGCGGAAGTCTTTCGGGTTGGAGATGCCGGCGGGCTTTTCGATTTTTTCCAGCTCGCTGTTGAGCGAGCCGCGATCAAACACCTCGCCGGTGTCGGAGTCGCGGTACTCCTGGTCCTGAATCCAGTAGTCGGCGTAGGTGACGTAGCGGTCAAAGATGTTCTGGCCGTACTCCGAATAGCTCTCAAGGTAAGCGGTCTGAATTTCCTTGCCGATGAACTCGGCATAGCGCGGCGCGAGCTGCTCCTTGATGAAGCCAACGTACTTTTGCTCCAGCTCTTGTGCGAACTGTTCGCGGGCGATTTGTTGCTCGAGCACGTACATCAGGTGCACCGGGTTGGCGGCCACTTCCTGGCTGTCGAAATTGAAGACCTTGCTGATGATCTTGTAGGCGAATCGGGTGGAGATGCCGCTCATGCCCTCATCGACACCGGCGTAGTCGCGGTACTCCTGGTAGCTCTTGGCGCGCGGGTCGGTGTCCTTCAAGTTGTCGCCGTCGTAGACCTGCATCTTGGAGTACAGCGATGAGTTCTCGGGCTCCTTCAAGCGCGTCAAGATGGCGAATTGGCTCATCATCTTCAGCGTGCCGGGGGCGCACTTGGCCTTGGCCAGGGAGCTGCCATTGATCAGTTTTTCGTAGATCTTCACTTCTTCGCTAACGCGCAAGCAGTAGGGCACCTTGACGATGTAGATGCGGTCGAGAAAGGCCTCGTTGTTCTTGTTGTTGCGGAAGGTCTTCCACTCACTCTCGTTGCTGTGGGCCAGCACCACGCCATCGAAGGGGATGGCCCCAAAACCTTCGGTGCCTTTGAAGTTGCCTTCCTGGGTGGCCGTGAGCAGCGGGTGCAGCACCTTGATGGGCGCCTTGAACATTTCCACAAACTCAAGCAAACCCTGGTTGGACAAACACAGCCCGCCGGAGAAGCTGTAGGCGTCGGGGTCGTCTTGCGAATAGGTTTCGAGCTTGCGGATATCGACCTTGCCGACCAGCGAGCTGATGTCCTGGTTGTTTTCATCGCCGGGCTCGGTCTTGGAGATGCCCACTTGCTTGAGCACGCTGGGGTGGCGCTTGACGACCTTGAACTGGCGGATGTCGCCACCGAATTCATCAAGCCGCTTCACCGCCCAGGGGCTGAGGATGCGGTTGAGGTAGCGGCGCGGGATGCCGTATTCGTTTTCCAGGATCGGGCCGTCTTCAACGGCATCGAACAGGCCCAGCGGCGACTCGTTCACCGGTGAGCCCTTGATGGCATAGAACGGCACCTCTTGCATCAGCGCTTTCAGGCGCTCGGCAATCGAGCTCTTGCCGCCACCCACGGGGCCCAGCAGGTAGAGGATTTGCTTTTTCTCTTCCAGGCCTTGTGCGGCGTGGCGGAAGTAGCTGACCACCTGCTCGATGGCGTCTTCCATGCCGTAAAACTCGGCAAACGCCGGGTAGCGTTTGATCACCTTGTTGGCAAAGATGCGCGACAGGCGTGTGTCGTTGCGCGTGTCTACGGTCTGCGGCTCGCCTATGGCCTTGAGCATGCGCTCGGCAGCGGTGGCGTAGGCCAAGGGGTTGCGCTTGCATTCCGCGAGATAGTCCTCAAGCGAGAGCTCTTCTTCGCGAGTGCGCTCAAAGCGGGCGGTGAAGTTGGCAATGACGTCCATGTGGACCTCCTGGGTCGGACACGACACCTGCGCGTTAGCCCCCATGGCCTTCGCACCGGTGTCAGGGGAAGTTCTGATGGAGTCCGGGACTTCGCGATCCGGGCGCCATCAGAGCTTTCCGGTCAACTGCACATTTGCTGCGTGTTGGGCGGCTTTGCTGATTGACAGCTTGCGCCTGCTGGGGCTCCCTCGATTTGAGGAGTAACCACTTGATTCGAGTGCAATTCGAGTCGGAGGTTCGCAGCTGCGAACGCATCGGTGTCATGTATTGCACAGGCGTGTGACATTCGGCGCCTCAACGCTGCGCGCGGACCACTGCGTTGACAGGGTTGTGCTGGCTGATGGCGTCGGTTGGTGCGTTGTGTCACGACGCGGCGGCGTCACACAGCGTGGCTCAGATGGTTGCCGGCCCGCGCTATCGGTCTTTGATGCCCAGCTTGTCGAGCAGGCCGTTGAGCTCATCGAGCGAGCCAAAGGAAATGGCGACTTCGCCCTGCTCACCGCGTTTGGTCTTGCGATGAACGCGAATCTCGACCTGTGCCGTGAGCACATCGGCGAGTTGCTCTTCAAGCCGCACGATGTCGCGTGGCTTGTCTTTGCTCACACGCAGCAAGGTGGCCTGGCGCCCACCGCCCTGGGCCTTGATCACCAGGCGCTCGGCCTCGCGCACGGAGAGTTTCTTTGATGTGATCTCGGTGGCGCACAAAATCTGTTGTGCTGCCTCGAGACCTAACAGCGCACGTGCGTGGCCCATGTCCAGGTCGCCGGCCATCAACATCTGTTGCACCGGCGCCGTGAGGTTGAGCAGACGCAGCAGATTGCTGGCCGCCGGGCGTGATCGCCCCACGGCCTTGGCGGCTTGATCGTGCGTCAGCTTGAACTCGCTCACCAGGCGCTGCAAACCCTGCGCTTCTTCCAGCGGGTTCAAGTCTTCGCGCTGGATGTTTTCGATGAGGGCCATGACGGCCGCGGCCTCATCGGCGACATCTTTGACCAACACCGGCACTTCATCCAGGCCCGCCAGCACCGCGGCGCGCATGCGCCGTTCACCGGCAATGACCTCGTAGCCGCTGGCCCCAACCGGGCGCACCAGGATGGGCTGCATCACGCCTTGGCTCTTGATGCTCTCGGCCAGCTCATACAGCGAGCCCTCATCCATGCGCGTGCGCGGCTGGTATTTGCCGGGGCGCAACTGGCTGAGCTTGAGCACACTCGGGCGGGCCGGATCGGCCGTGGCGGAGTCGCTTACTTTTGGACCTAGCAATGCCTCCAGGCCGAGGCCCAGGCCCTTGGGTTTCTTGGTGACCATGGTGTCATTGTCTCCGACGGTTTGTCGCGACTTCGCGCATCAGCCCTTGGTCACCGACTTGCGCCGCAGCGCCGCAGGAAAGAGCACGTCGCGCTCCAGATACAGACGCAGGCGGATGATCCGCGGGTCGGTGCGTTGGTGTGAGCTGGCCAAACCCTGCACAACCGCATCGACACGCAGCATCAGTTGGCCACGCGCATCGCGCCGCCAGTGGCCACTGTGCCGCGCGGCGATCACATCCTCAGGCTCGGTCGAGCGCAGCACGCGCTTCAAGTCGCCGGCCGCCATCCATTCATGGCGGGCATCGCTTTCAATGTGCAAAGTGATACCGCTAAAGGCATAGTGTCGGCCTTGCTCGGCGCGCCACAGGCGCTCACGCACCGCCTGCTTGGTGGCACTGGCCAGCCGCAACAAGGATGCAGGCCAGATGGTCGCCACCAGCGCGGTTGTGCCCAGACCTATGAGCCACAACCAGTAGGCCCAACCACTGACCTTGAGCAGCCAGCCCAAGCCCGCCACGCCGACGGTCAAGGCCAGCGCCGTACCGGCCTGGCGCAGGCGGCTGCTCACGGCGCCACCGCTGGCTTGCCACACGGAGTCTGCTGCATGCCTTATCCTCGCCGGTTCAATTCGCTAACGAGTATGGGGCAGCGTCATGGTGTTCAAGGTGTTCGTCGATGGCCAGGAAGGCACCACGGGTCTGCGCATCCACGAGATGCTGGCGCGCCGCGCGGACATCGAAGTGCTGCGCATTGATGCCGACAAGCGCAAGGATGCGGCTGAGCGCGCCCGGCTGCTCAATGCCGCCGATGTCGCGTTTTTCTGCCTGCCCGACGCCGCGGCGCGCGAGGCCGCAGCCCTGGTGACCAATCCCCACACCTGCTTGATCGACGCCAGCTCGGCACACCGCACGGCACCGGGCTGGGCGTTTGGCTTGCCGGAGCTGGCAGCCGATCAGCGCCAGAAGATTCGCGCGGCCAAGCGCATCTCCAATCCGGGCTGCCACGCCAGCAGCTTCATCCTGCTGTTGCGCCCGCTGGTTGATGCCGGCGTCGTGCCGGCCGACCTGGCGATTTCGGCAAGCTCGATTTCTGGCTATTCCGGTGGTGGAAAGAAGATGATCGAGCAGTACGAGGCAGCCGGCAATGCCATTCTGGATTCGCCCCGCCCCTACGGTTTAAACCTGGCACACAAGCACATCCCCGAGATGATGGCCCACACAGGGCTGACGACGCGGCCGCTGTTCATGCCCATCGTTGCCAGGTTTTACAAGGGTTTGGCAGTGAGTGTGCCCTTGCACTTCTCGCAACTTCGGGCGGGCACGGACGGTGCCGCGGTGCAACGCGCCTTGACCGAACGCTATGCCGGTGAGCGCTTCATACGGGTGATGCCCTTGTCTGACCCGGCGGTGTTTGAGTCGGGTGGCTATTTCGATGTGCAGGCCTGCAATGACAGCAACCGCTGCGACATCTTTGTCTTTGCCAATGACAGCCAGGCCATATTGATGGCGCGCCTGGACAACCTGGGCAAGGGTGCCAGCGGCGCTGCGGTTCAGGCCATGAATGTGCACCTGGGGCTGGATGAAGGCTTGGGGCTGTAGCGCGCACTCACTGCGCGTTGGGGTCGGCGGCGCGGTAGTGGTACTGATAGGCCACGGCAAAGCCCAGGCGCCGATACACGGCCTGTGCTGGCGCATTGCTGGCGTCGACCTGAAGGTAGGCAGTTCGCGCGCCAGACGCGCGCGCCCGTGCCAACAAGGCAGCACACAGTTGGCGTGACAGGCCCTGGCCGCGGTGCGCGGGGTGGGTGAAGACGTCGTACACCCCCACCAAATCGGCCTCAATGGCCACCTGCCCACAGGCCAGGACACGCCCGTCGTCGCTCCGCTTCAGAGCCCAGCCTTGATAGGGCACCGGTGAGTGCAGCAGGCGCAGCGCATGCGATTGCCGCTGATCCATGGGCGTGGCGCGCAGCTCGCCCACCTGCTGCGCAAAATCATCATGGCTCAGGCGGCAAAGCTGCAGTTCGCGGGGAATCGCCTCGGCCGCCTCGGCAATCTCGCCAGCCACCATCACATCGGTTTCGTCCAAGCAGTGGAAACCTTGCCCCGCCAGCCATGGGTCCAGCCCGGCCGGCTGGCTGAAGGGTGTGACCCGAAAAATCAGGGGCAAGCCCGCATCGTGCATGACCGCAGCAGCCGCGGCCATGCGCTGGGCAAGCATCAGCCGCCCTTCGGCCATGGCATGAACACTTCTTGAGCGGCGGGCCTTGCCAGGGCAATAGCGCACCAACCAGCCATCGATCCAGCGCTGCTGTGGCGACGCGCTGGCATTGATGCAGGCATCCTCGACACGCGACAGCAGGGTGGGCGAAAAGCCGTCGTGCATCGGGTTTGTGCTCATGCTCACCACAACGGGTCGTTGGGCCTTGCTGCCTGCCCTCACATCGACTTGACCCGCTCGACCAGTTCACGAGCGAATTCAATGTAGGCCAGTGCGCCTTTGGATGACGGATCAAACACCACGCCCGCCTGGCCGTAGCTGGGCGCTTCGGCCAGGCGCACATTGCGCGGAATCACGGCGTTGAACACCTTGTCGCCAAAGTGGGCCTTGAGCTGATCGCTCACCTGCTGCTGCAGGGTGATGCGGGGGTCGAACATCACCCGCAGCAGGCCGATGATCAGCAGCTCGCGGTTGAGGTTGGCGTGCACCTGCTTGATGGTGTTGACCAGGTCAGACAAGCCTTCGAGCGCAAAGTACTCGCACTGCATGGGCACGATCACGCCGTGCGCGCTGCACAGGCCATTGAGCGTCAGCAGGCTCAGCGAGGGTGGGCAATCGATCAACACGAAGTCGTATTCGGCGGCCGTCAACTTGATGGCTTCGCGCAGACGTTCATTGCGATGCTCCAGGCCGACCAGCTCAACCTCGGCCCCCGACAGCTCACGGTTGGCGCCCAGCACGTCGTAACCACCCTTTTCAGAGCGCTGGCGCGCCTCACCCACCGATGCCGATTCAAGCAAGACGTCATAGGTCGAGAGCGTCAAGGCACGCTTGTCGATGCCTGACCCCATGGTTGCATTACCTTGCGGATCAAGATCAACGACCAAGACGCGCTGATGGACGCGCGCCAGGCCCGCTGCCAAATTGACCGTGGTGGTGGTCTTGCCGACCCCACCCTTTTGATTAGCTATGCAAAAAACCTTGGTCATGCGGAAGTATCGCCGCAGCGGCCCTGCATTTCGGGTGTTGGTCGGCTGGTCAGGTTAAGGCTTGGGCCGCATTCACCTGAGCATCTTCGCTTTGGCCTGGGTTCAGCTCATGAGAAAACGCCGGGCCGCTCCCAAGTTTTCTCATCCCCCGCGGGGGGCCTAAGGCGAAGCGGCAGGTTTGGGGGCGCTCTCAGCGAGCTTCATCCACACCAGGCAGCGCTGCGCATCCAGCCCCGGCACCTGCAGCGGTTCCACGTGAAACACCTCCACGTCCGCGGGCAAATCCGCCAACTCCTGGGCTGTGGGTTTGCCCTTCATTGCAGCCCAAACGCCATTGACGGCCAGCTTGTGCCGCGTCAGCGCGGTGAAATCAGACAAGGAAGCAAATGCCCGCGAAATGACCACGTCGTAGCGCTCCTCGGCCGAAAGCGCCTCGACGCGGGAGTGCGAGGCCTGCACGTTTGGCAATCCGAGCTCGGCGGCCACTTGCCGAATGAACGAGACCTTCTTGGCTACGGTGTCCACACAGCACACCTGCCAATTGGGCTGGCAAATGGCGAGCACCAAACCCGGCAACCCGCCGCCACTGCCCACATCCAGCGCGCGAAGTTGAGCGCCCGCGGCCCGAGCGCCGGCCCGATCATCCGCCCAGCGCCTGAGCCCGGGCAGCGCGGTCATGCAATCCAACAGGTGTTGGCTCAACATCGAATCGGGATCGCGCACCGCGGTGAGGTTGTAGACGCGGTTCCAAGCTTGCAGCAGGTCGAGGTAGGAGAGCAAGTGGTCGAGGGCCAACCCGTCCAGACGCAGATGGAGTTGGTCGCTTGCTTGCGCGAGAGTCTGGCGGCGCGCGGTCTGGACGGTGGCGTCTTTCAAGCCAAAGGCCCTCTGCTGGCCGGATTCCTGCGCGGGCGCGCGCCGATACCAAGCTGCCAGACAGCGCCCACAGTCTCGGCTTCAGCTTCCGCGAAGGCGACGGCAGGCATGCTGATCAGGCGGCATCCCGCTGCTGCGCCTGGTCGTCCACTGCGACCGCGCCCCCAAACGCTGTCGCCCTGCTCTTCTTCAGATGCACCAAGAGCAATGACACCGCCGCAGGTGTGACGCCGGAAATACGCGATGCTAGGCCCAGGGTTTCCGGGCGATGCCGATTGAGTTTCTGCCGCACCTCAACACTCAGTGCCTTGACCAGCATGTAGTCCAGATCGGGCGGCAATTGCAGGTGCTCAAAGTGAGCCGCACGCTCCACTTCAAGCGCCTGCTTGCCGATGTAGCCAGCGTATTTGGTGGAAATCTCAAGCTGCTCGACCACCGCGGTGGCCATGGCTTGGCCCAACTCGGCGCTCAGTGTTTCACGTGAAACCTGAACTCCAAGATTCGCAATCAGGCCGATCTCGCTCACGGTGTCGAAGCCGATGCCGGGCCGGCGCAGCAAGTCAGCGAGGCTGTACTCGCGCTCGATGGCGCACCCCAAAAGCCGCTGGGCATCGGCGGCAGGCAAGGTGCCCGGGTGCACCCATGAGGACTTCAGGCGCTGCGCCTCGCGCGCCACAACCTCGCGCTTTTGCGCGAAAGCAGACCAGCGCTCGTCATCCACCAAACCCAAACCGCGGCCAAGCTCGGTCAAACGCGCATCGGCGTTGTCCTCGCGCAACTGCAAGCGATATTCAGCCCGGCTGGTGAACATGCGATAGGGCTCACTCACACCCTTGGTGATCAGGTCATCGACCAACACCCCCAGATAAGCCTGGTCACGGCCCAGGGCCAAAGCCTCACGGCCCTGCACCTGAAGCGCCGCATTCACGCCGGCAAACAAACCTTGCGCAGCCGCCTCTTCGTAGCCCGTCGTGCCATTGATTTGCCCGGCGAAGTACAAGCCCGCAATGGACTTGGTCTCAAAGCTCGCCCTCAGCTCGCGAGGATCAAAGTAGTCGTATTCGATGGCATAGCCTGGGCGCAAGATGTGCGCCTGCTCCAGGCCGGGCATGGAATGCAGTGCGGCCAGTTGAATGTCAAAAGGCAGCGAGGTGGAAATGCCGTTGGGATAGAACTCGTTGGTCGTCAGCCCTTCAGGCTCCAGAAAGATTTGGTGCGAGTCTTTGTCGGCAAAGCGGTTGACCTTGTCCTCAATGCTCGGGCAGTAGCGCGGTCCTATGCCCTCGATCACGCCGGTGAACATGGGGCTGCGATCAAAGCCTGAACGCACGATCTCATGCGTGCGCAGATTGGTGTGGGTGATCCAGCACGGCACTTGGCGCGGATGCTGCGACGCCAGCCCCACGAAGCTGAACACCGGCACAGGATCATGGTCCCCGGGCTGCTCCACCAGGCGGCTGAAGTCGATGCTGCGGCCATCAATGCGCGGTGGCGTGCCTGTTTTCAGCCGCCCCTGTGGCAGCTTGAGCTCTTTCAGCCTGGCTGAGAGCGTCGCTGCAGGCGGATCACCTGCCCGGCCAGCTGCATGGTTCTGCAGCCCGATGTGCACCCTGCCGTCCAGGAAGGTGCCCGCAGTCAACACCACGGCTTGGGCCCGAAATCGAATGCCGACCTGGGTGATCGCGCCCACCACCCTGTCACCGTCAACCATCAAGTCGTCCACGGCCTGCTGGAAAAGCCACAGCTTGGGCTGGTTTTCCAGCCGGCGCCGAATGGCCGCCTTGTACAGGATCCGGTCCGCCTGCGCCCGCGTAGCACGTACAGCCGGCCCCTTGGACGAATTGAGGATGCGGAACTGAATACCCGCCTCATCGGTGGCCGCCGCCATTGCACCGCCCAGCGCGTCGATCTCCTTCACCAGGTGGCCTTTGCCGATCCCGCCGATCGATGGGTTGCAGCTCATCTGCCCCAGGGTCTCGATGTTGTGGGTGAGCAAAAGCGTGGTGCAGCCCATACGGGCCGCCGCCAGGGCGGCCTCGGTGCCGGCATGGCCGCCGCCGATGACGATGACGTCGAAGTTTTGGGGGTGGAGCACGGGGCGGAGGCCAACGCGTGGTGCGTTCAGGCGGGTGACGGAGGGCCTTGATTGTAGGAAGGCGCACTCGATCCGTTAACCGTCCCTTCAGCCGATCAAAAAGCAGCGCTGGGCTGCCAGGCTCAAGTCAATTTGTCGGCGCCTTTCAACTCCGCGCTCACCACGGTCTGCCAGGGAATCCGATGCACCCACTCGTTCAATGCCACCAGGCGGTCACCGAACTGTTCACCTGTTGGCGTCGAATCAATGGCGATGTTCGACAGCAGCGCCATCGGGTCGACCATGGTGACGATGCCTTCGCGCACCTCGACCCAATCCCACGCGATGGCGCCGCTCTGCCCTGCAATCCTCATCCACCAAATGGTCTGCCCGCGGCGAACCAGGGCCCGATCGGCAGCCTGCTGAATTTGCGTACCGCCATGTTCAAAGCGGCTCGCCATCACCTCCGCCCTTGACCACACCACTTGCGGCATGGAAATGATTGACCAAGCTTGAATTTGCATGATTTGCGTCCTCTGAGTTCGTTCCAGGTCGGGGAACGAATGCTTACATAGAATGCACTTTCTCAAACCCATTAACATTCGGGGTTTCTGCCACGTATCAACAGGCATTGATGTTGTCCGACAGCTATTCACGCGTGAAGGAGGCGCTAGACATTGAGGCCTATCGGTCAGGGCTGGTCGCGTTCGCGAACAACCTGGATTTCTCGACCATCGCAACGACCATGGTCATTGAGCGCGTTCAACATGCGCCGCAATTCATCACCGTGAGCAACACGCCAGACGCGTTCTTGAATTCGTTCAATGATGTGGCTGACTCCATGCGGGATCCGGTGCTGCAGCGCCTCAAGAAAATTAACTGCCCGTTGCTTTGGGATCAGGACACTTACGTCGCAGGAGGCGCAGGTGATTTGTGGGAGAAACAAGCGCCGTTCGACTATCGCGCAGGTATCGCCTTAGCAATGCATCTGCCCAACGGTACGCATTTCTACATGGGTGTAGATCGGCGCGCGCCTCTGCCAAGTGACCAGGATCGCCTCACCCGACTCCTTGCAGACCTACAGCTTCTCGCGGTCTACGCCCAAGACACATCGCGCCGCTTGTTTGTGAAGGCTGAGGGCAGGTTGCCGATATTGAGTAAGCGTGAGTTAGAGGTCCTTGGTTGGACAATGAATGGCAAGTCCGCTTGGGCTATTGCGCGGATTTTGGACGTTAGCGAACATACTGTGCATTGGCACGCGCAGCAGGCCATGCGAAAGCTGGATTGCGACAACAAGCACAGTGCCGCGCTTAGGGCCAAAGAGTTGGGCCTACTCTGACGGTGCTGCTAGCAGGCTTCCGCTTGACTGTCAGCTACGACCATTCGTAGTGCCCGCCAGTGCCCTGCCCTGATTCAATGGATCCACTGAGTTCGTCGTCGGCGAAACAGAAGATCAAATCGAAGCAGGAGTGGCGCAATGTCAATTCAAGGTTCAGCAGTTCAGCTTGCAAGCACCCCCCGAGGCGGCAGCGGGTTTTGCACCCCCCGAGGCGGCAGCGGGTTTTGCACTCCCCGCGGTGGCAGCGGGTTCTGAAAGCGGGGCAAAGTGCGTGACCTGACTCGCGCGAAACCTACCTCCCCACAGCCCCTCGCAGCCCCCGCGCCACCAAGCCAACGCACATCAGCGTTAGCACCACCGCCACCCCCAGTGGCAGCAGCAGATCAGTCGCACCCATGACCTCGCCCTTCAGGACGCGGGTCATGAGTGTGATCTGAGCCAACGCAGGCAGCCATAGATGCCAGGGCTTTTCACCGTCCTGGTTGAACAGGGTGATCAAGGGCAGCAGTGACACCATCAGGATCACGATGGTGCTGTTGGCCTGGGCCTCCTTGAAGCTTTTGCAACGGATCGCCACGGCCATGAGCAGGGCCGACAGCGCCGCGGCCAATGGCAGCAACAGCGCCAGGAACAGCAGCGCTTCGTGCATGCCGAACTGAAACATCGCCGACAGCGTATCGCTGCGCAGCAGCCATTGCGCGGGCAAGAAGCTGAAGCAGCTCAGCACGGCGATGAGCATGCCCACGCAGGCCACGGCGCCCCATTTGCCTAACACCAGGGCAAAGTGGCTGGGCGGATTCATCAGCAGCGGCTCCAGTGAGCCACGCTCGCGTTCGCCCGCGGTGGTGTCCAGCGCCGCATTGAGCGCGCCGTAAAGCACCGCCATGAGCACAAAGAACGGCAGCATGCTGGTCAACTGTGCAGCCCTGGCGCGCCTGTCGGCCAGGTCGCGCTCTTCCACCTGCAATACCTGCAGCACGGCGGGCGACACCCCGCGCAGCGCCAGCCGCAGCGTGGCCTGCTCCTGGCTGAAGCCCTGCAGCAGCCTCGAGATGCGGCCAATGCTGCCCTGGGCGCGGGTGTTGGCGCTCGCGCCCACGATCTCGATCAGCGGCGCCACGCCTTGCGACAGATCATTCTCAAAACCCGCAGGAATGATCACCACCGGATCGCCATAGCTGCGCGCGACCAGTTGTCGCTCATAGTCAGCTGGCGGCACCTTGAGCCTGTAGCCTTGCCGTTCCAGGTGATTTCGCAAAGTGGGCGCATGCTCAATACCCACGGCGTGCAGCTCGCGTGCCTCGGCGCGCTCTTCCATGCCGGCCACCAGAAACGACAGCGCCACCAGCACCAGTGGCCCTATCGCCACAGAAGACAAGACCACCATCAACAGCGTGCGTCGATCACGCAGGGCATCGATCAACTCTTTCACAAAAACGATCCAGGCCAGACTCACGGTGCCCCCCCCATCATGCGATCGGCCGATGTGACGGCCCTGTCGGCCCCACCGTCAGCCCGGCCGGGCCGCGTTTCACCGAATGCCAGCTCGACGAAGCAGGATTCAAAGTCACTGTGGCCCGTTTTCTGTAGCAACTGCGCGACAGTACCCATAGCAACTGTGTGGCCTTTGGCGACCACCACCACCTGGTCGCAAAGCCGCTCCACCTCTTGCATGATGTGTGTGGAAAAAATGATGCACTTGCCCTGCTCATCGCGCAGCCGGCGCAAGGCCTCGCGCAGTGAGCGCGTGGCCAGCACATCCAGGCCGTTGGTGGGCTCATCCAGGATGATGTGCGAGGGGTCGTGCACCAGGGCGCGGGCCAGGGCCGTCTTCATGCGCTCACCCTGGCTGAAGCCCTCGGTGCGGCGATCCAGCAGTGGCGCCATCTCCAGCACCTCGGCCAAATGCGCCGCGCGCTGGTGGGCCGCCGCGGCCGCCATGCCGTGCAAGCGGCCGAAATAGACGATGTTCTCGCGCGCGGTCAGCCGCGGATAAAGGCCCTTGGCATCGGACAAGATCCCCAGGCGGGACAAGGCCTGCTGCGGCTGCCGCACCACATCGATGCCGTCGACAAAGATGCTTCCAGCATCGGGCTGGATCAGTGCCGCCACCATGCGCAGCGTGGTCGTCTTGCCGGCGCCATTGGGCCCCAGCAGGCCGGTGATGCAGCCGTCGGCGGCATTGAAGCTCAGGTCGACGACCGCATTCACCTCGCGCGATTTCCGCCCACTGCCCTGCACAAAGTGCTTGTGCAAACCCTTGATTTCGATCATCGCGTGGCCTCCCGGGCCAAACCAGGCGCCGTTTGCAAAGGCGCAAAAACGCCTGGCCGGGGCAGCTTGGCGGCGCAGCCGAAATCGGTCTTGAGCGCGGCCGCGTCGTCCGCGGCGTCGACGAATCGCAGCACCGCATCGCGCATGCAGGCCAGGCCCAGCACGCCGTGTCCGGCCTGCGCCACCAGCACATGCCGCGCCTTGGCCCCCAGTGCACTGGCGGTGCGCTCGCCATGGCGCGCCGGCGTGGCTGGGTCGGCGCCGCCCGACAGCACCAGGGTGGCCACTGGCGCGGGCGTCAACTGATAGAAAGCCGCCGCCACCGCGCCGCGTGGCCAATCGGCACAGACACGCTGATAGAGCTCGGCGAACTGCAGGCCGAAATCGGCGCCCGGCGGGTCGGCCCCTACAGCCATGCGCGGCACATCTTCGGCGCACACCACGGAGAAATGCATGCCGCTGGCCATGCCGCCGCCACCACCGCCTAATGCCGCGCTCAAGCCGACAAGGCCGTTGAATCGCCCCTGCGCCGCCGCCGCCAGTGCCGCCGGCAGCCCGGCGGCCAGGCTGGGCGCATAGAGCGGCCCACGCACCACCGACAACAGCATCTCGCGGCTGACGCTGATGGCCTCCTCGCGCCCCGTCACCGGGTGCGCGATGACCACGTCGTGCGGCGCTGAATCCAGCAGCTTGCGCCACTGCTGGCGCAGACCCGGGTAACGCCCATTGCACGCGTCCTCGGCCTCACAGGCCGTGAACACGGCATCGAGTGCGGCCTGGTTGTCCGGCGAGAACGACGCCGGCAGCACCATGTCGGGCGGCGCCACGCCATCGAGCACGCTACGCCGCAGGCGCTGCGGAAATTGGCGCTGGTACTCCAGCACGGCGCGCGTGCCGTAGGACGCACCTATGGCGTTGATCTGCTCCACGCCCAAGGCCGCGCGCACCGCATCGACGTCGGCCATGGCGGTGGTCGTGGTGAACTGGCGCAAATCACCATGCGGCAGTTTTTGAAGCGCCAGCGCACAGGCCTTGATGTGCTGCAGCCGCTGCGCCGAATCGGCAGATTCCGCCAGCGGTCGCAGCGCCGCGCGATCATCGTCCTGGGCGCACTTCAGCGGCGCGCTGCGGCCCGTGCCGCGCTGATCGACAAACACCAGATCACGCCGGTTGTTGAAGCGGGCATAGCGCTTGGACAGCGGCCCGGCCAAATCCATGGCGCTCTGCCCTGGCCCGCCAGCGAAGAAGAACACCGGATCGGCGGCCTTGCGCCGGGCCAGCGCCGGCAGCACCGCAAAGTGCACCTCGATGGTCACGCCCTTGGGCTGCGTGGGATCGAGTGCGCGCCGCACCACGCCGCACTGCGCCGCATATTCAACGCCCTTGATTCGGCAGGGTTTGAGCCCGGCGCCATCCTCAGCCCTGGCCACCGGCGCGCTGGCCAGGCCCACCAACGCCACCAAGGCCACAGACGTCACAGACGCCGCTGGCGCCGCTAGCGCCGCCAAGGCCGCTAGCGCCGCCAAGGCCGCTGGCGCCGCTGGCGCCACCAAGGCCGCCAGCCTGACCCGCCAGCCGCAAGCGCGCCGCCTCATGCCGCCAGCATCCGCTGCAGCTCCCCGCTGTCCAGCAGCGCTTTCATGTCGTCATGGCCGCCGACCAGCACGCCCTTGACAAAGACCATAGGCAAGGTCGGCCAGCCGCTCCACATCTTCAGCGCATTGCGCCGGCGCCACTGGCTGAAATAACTGCCAAAGCCGATGTACTGATGGGCCACGCCCGCGGCATCGAGCACCTTGCGCGCCTTGCCCACATAGGGGTTGCCGCTCATGCCCACCACCACCACCGCATGCTTGGCAATGGCCGTGCGCACCTCGGTCACCACCGCCTCGTGGTGCCTGGCGACGCGCTCGCGCACGGCGGGGTGGACATGGGCTTCATCAAGCGTGGCGCGGGGCATGGCGGGCCTCAGGGTCGTGGCGGGGACCGAAGCTTACGCGGCCCGGCGCGGCGTCGCGCGCCATCTGCCCTCACCCGCTGCCCTCACCCTCAGACTCACACCCCATCGGCAACGGCACCCGCACGCAGCGCCACGCCAAGCCGCCACCCTCGGATAGCACGCCCGCAATGGCCGTGTCGCCAACGCCGGCATGAACTTTGGCCGCATAGTCGCCCCTCCCGCAACCCACACCCCTGGAGACACCCCATGAAGCTCTACTACAGCCCCGGCGCCTGCTCGCTCTCGCCGCACATCGCCCTGCATGAAGCCGGCCTGGCGTTTGAGGCCATCGCCGCCCCCACCAAGACCCACAAGCTGCCCGATGGCAGCGACTACTACGCCATCAACCCGCTGGGCTATGTGCCACTGCTTGAGCTCGACGATGGCACACGCATCACCGAAGGCCCGGCCATCGTGCAGTACATCGCCGATCAGGTGCCGACCAAAAACCTGGCGCCGGCCTACGGCACACCCGCCCGCTACAAGCTGATGAGTTGGCTGAACTTCATCGGCACCGAGCTGCACAAGGGCTTCTCGCCGCTGTTCAACCCGGCCACGCCGGACGAGTACAAGGCCATCGCCAAGGAGCGTTTGCTGGGCCGCCTCAAGCACGTCAATGAGCAGCTCGAAGGCAAGCAATACCTGCTGGGCGACAACTTCAGCGTGGCCGATGGCTACCTGTTCGTGGTGACCAACTGGACGGTGCCCACCGGCATCGACATCTCCGACCTGGCGCACCTGGGCGCCTTCCGCGCCCGCATGGCCGCCCGCCCGGGCGTGCAGGCGGCGATGAAGGCCGAGGGCTTGTTGAAGTAGCCTGCTGACGTAGCCGGCTGAAGTGATCAGCCCTTGTCGACGCCCTTGAGCACACCTTCACAGGTGGCGCGCTGGGCGTCGGCAGCGTCGATCTTGGCGCAAACGCCGTCAAGCTGGGCTTTTAGTCGCTGCAAAACGGCGCTATGCGCACCCGCCTTGTTCCAATCCGCCAGCTTGTTGCCTACCCGCTGAAGTGAGCGAGCGCTGCGCTCGTAAAACGCAGCCTTGTCCTGGCCGGCCTCGGCAAACAACTGCTGCGCCGTCTTCTCGATGCGCGCGGCATCCTGCGGCGCCAGCTCGATCAAGGCGCTGAAGTAGCCCGCGCCCCACTGCAGCCGGGTGGCCGGGCCCTGGCTCTTGTCGAAAGCCTCCTGGTACCAGCGCAGCGCCTCGTCTTTGCGCTCT
The DNA here is from genome assembly GCA_043720415.1 of Ideonella sp. Classification (GTDB taxonomy): domain Bacteria; phylum Pseudomonadota; class Gammaproteobacteria; order Burkholderiales; family Burkholderiaceae_C; genus Pseudaquabacterium. The sequence goes on along the minus strand of JAYSSS010000141.1, from coordinate 32,737 downwards.
TGCTTGCGCGCATTGCCGCCCAGTTGGCTCATCAGGTAGTAGGGCGAATGGCTCTTGGCCAGGTTCGATGTGAGCAAGGCGTCGCTCTCGGCCCACTGCCCCGCCTCGCCCAGCATGTGCGCTGCGGCGGTGATCACCGCCTGGCGCTCGTAGCCGTCGGTGATCTGCCGATCGGCCTGGGCGGCGTGATCTTTCACGGCGCGAATCAAGGCCGCATCGAGCTTGGGATGCCGCTCACTTTTGGCCATATCCACCCGCGCCAGATCGACCCGCCCGAGCAGCGCCGAGAGCCGGTCCGAGCGCGACAAGGTGGCATCCGCCTCCAGGCGCTTGAGCGCGGCCTCGAAGGCCTGCGCCACCGCCTGGCGGTCAGCGCCAGCCTCGGGCGCCAGCGCCTTGGTGATGCTGCGTGGCCAGTTCACCACCACATCCATCTGCGCGCGCGTGGCCTTGGGGTCGGCCAGCAGCTTGATCACGCGCTGACGCAGTGCGGCGTCGGCCTTGATGCCCTTGCTGTCGTCGCTCTCGGCCAGGGCCTTGAGCAAGAAGCGCGTGGCCGTGTCACGCTCGGCCGCCGGCGCTTTGCGCGAGAGCTCGGCCAGCAGTGCGGCGCGCAGAGGCAAGGGCACGAGCTGGGCCTCATCGATGTCCCAGCCATAGAAGGCCAGCATGCGCCACTCGTTCGCCGAGATCGTCTTGCCAGCCTGGGCATCGGCCAGCACCGCCTTGACATTGCGCCCCCCCGCCAGGCCGATCTGCAGCACCCGCATCACCTGCGGCGCATCGGCCTCGCCCGGCAGGCGCGTGATCTCGCTGCCATCGGCGCCCAGCAGGATCAGCGTCGGGTAGCCGCGCACCTTGAAGCGGCCGCCCAGCTTTTGCGCGCCGGGGCGGTCGCCATCGATGTGCACGGCGATGAAGTGCCTGGAGCGCTCGATGAAATCCTGGCGGTTGAACAGTGTGGCCTTCAACTGGTTGCAGGGCGGGCACCACACCGCCCCCCAGTACAGCAGCACCGGCTTGCCTTGGGCCTTGGCCAGGGCGAAGGCGGCGTCGATGTCGGCATCCACCGCCGCGGGCTGCCAGGCCACGGCGGTGGAGGGCAAATTCACGGCCGCTGCGGCCGTGCACAGCAGGGCCAGCGCGGTGGCTGTGGTGGCGAGAAATCGATTCATGGTGGCAATCTCCACGCGGGGGTTGGGCATTTTGCTCCGCTCGGGGGCTGCGCAGAGCTCAGTCAATCATCCGATCCGCCCGCAGGCGCAGCGCCTGCGGCACGGCCACACCCAGTGCCTTGGCGGTCTTGAGGTTGATGACCATCTCGATCTCGGTCGATTGCTCCAGCGGCAGATCGGCCGGCTTGGCACCGGCCAACACCTTGGCCGTTTGCTCAGCCGCGCGGCGGTAGGACGCAGAGAAGTTAGGCCCATACGACATCAAGCCCCCACTGTCGGCCCACAGGCCGTTCTGGAACAGCGAGGGCAGCTTGTGGCGCAGCGCCAGCTCGGGGATCAGCTTGCGCGCCGGCACAAAGAATGACGAGCCCAGCGCCAGCAGCGCCTCGGCCTTGCCGGCCGTGAAGGTGGCAAATGCCGCGGCGTAATCGTAGGGCGCGGCCGCGAACTGGTGCACCACCAACTCCAGCCCCAACTGGGCGGCGGTGGCGCGGGCAACCGTCAACTGCGAAACATTGGATTGATCGGCCAGCACACCCACGCGCCGCGCCTTGGGCAACAACTCCTTGAGCACCTGCAGGCGCTTGGCGCTGAGCTCGGTTTGCAGCATCGAGACACCCGTGATGCGCCCACCGGGGCGCGCCAGGCTGGCCACATGGCCGGCCAGCAGCGGGTCGTAATCGTTGGCGACGACGACGATGGGCGTGGCGTCCGTGCTGGCTTGCTTGAAGGTCTTCAGGCCCAGCTCTGAGCCCGGCACAAACACGGCATCGCACTTGATCTTGGCCAGCTCGGCGGCCAGTGCCGGGAAGCGATCCGGCCGGCCCTCGACGCTACGGAATTCGATCACCAGGTTGCGGCCTTCAACGAAGCCCAACTCAGCCAATCGCTGCACATAGGCCAGGTTGTAGCTCTCGCTGCGCAGCGAGCCCCCCAGCCAGCCCAGGCGATGGGTCTTGCCGGCCGTCTGCGCCGGCGCCACCTGCGGCCAGGCCAGCGCGGCGCCAGCGCCCAGCGCCTGTCGTCGGTTCATGGTCATGGACACGTCCTTTGCGTGTTGGCACTGCGGTTGAATTTCATGCTCCTCGGCTCACCAGCGCTTGGGCAGCGCCTTGCACAGCACGATGCGCTCGCGCGAGACCTCGATGTAGCCGCCGCCGGCCAGCTCTTGCAGGATGCGGTTGATCATGCTGCGCGAGGCGCCCACTTTGTCGGCAATCTTCTGTTGGCTCAGCGGGCCTGGCACGAAGCGCACACCGGCCTCTTCGCGCGCAAGCTCGCCAAACAGGCGCGAGACGCGGCCATAGACATCCATGGACACGAGGCCCTGCACATTGCGGCTGAGCGCACGCACGCGCTCGATCAGGTGCTGGATGACGTGAAAGGCCAGATCGGGCTTGGCGCGCAACACGCCCTCGAATTCACTGCGCGTGATCATCGTCAGCCGCACCTTGCAAAGCGTTTGCACCGAGGCGCTGCGCACCTGGCTGCCCAGCATCAACTCACCAAAATACTCGCCCGGGCCCATGACGTTCAACTCCACCTCATGGCCCTCTTCATCGGAGACAAACACCCGCAGCGTGCCCTCGTGGATGAGGTACATCGACAGCGCCGGCTCGCCCTCGGTGACGACGATGGTGCCCTTGGCATACACCTTGGCCAGGCCCAGCCGCGCCAGCTCTTCAAGCAGTTGCGGCGGCAGGGTGGAATGGCTGTCCATGGCGGTTATCGGGAATCACAGCGGCAGTCACAGCGGCAGTCACAGCGGCCCTCAAGCCGCCGGCAGCGCGCGCCAGGCCGGCACCGGCCGCCCAAAGCCCTTGAGCGTCAACTCGCCGGCCTCTTCAATCAGCACATCGCTCACCTGCGCCACCTGCAGCGCGCCACGCACGCGCTGTGAGACCAGGATCTCGCCGCCCTTGGCCTCGCCACACAGGCGTGCCGACATGTTGGTGACATTGCCAATGGCGCCGTAATCGATGCGCCCTTCAAAGCCGATACCGCCTATGGTGGCAAAGCCCTGGGCGATGCCCACGCCCATTTGCAGCTCATAGCCGCGTCGGCTCCAGCCAACGGTTAGGCTCTTCATCTCGCGCTGCATGTCCAGCGCCATGCGCACGGCGCGCGGTGCGGCATCGAGGATGACCACCGGGTCGTTGAAAAACACCATCAGGCCATCGCCCGAAAAGCGCTCCAGCGTGCCCTCGTGGGCCTGGATGAGCAGGCCCATGGCGCGGTGGTACTCGCCCAGCACGGCCATCACTTCCTCGGGGTCGGCGGTCTCGGTGAAGGCGGTGAAGCCGCGCAGATCGAGAAACACCACGGTGATCTCGCGGCGGTGGCTCTTGAGCGGGTCGTTGGCGCCGCCGGCCAGGATGGCCTCGGCCAGGGCGGGTGAGAAAAAGCGCTTGAGCTGGCCCAGCTTGGCGAGCTGCTGCACGCCCTCGCTCACGCGCTGCTCCAGCGTCTGGTTCCACTGCAGCAGCTCAGCCTTTTGCTGCTGCACCTGGTCGTACAGCGACTTGATGCGCAACAGCGAGCGCACGCGCGCCATCAGTTCGGCCTGGTTGATGGGCTTGGAGAGGAAATCATCGGCGCCGGCTTCAAGCCCGTTGATGCGCTCCTTGCCCGGGTCGAGCGCCGTCACCAGCACGATGGGCAGCACCGCATGCAGCGGATCGGCTCGCACCGCGCGGCAGACGTCGTAGCCGGTCAGGCCCGGCATCATCACGTCCAGCAGCACCAGGTCGGGCGGGTTGTTCTTGATTGATTCCAGCGCCTCTTCGCCCGAGGCCGCAGTGCTGATGCGAAAGCCCTTCATCGCCAGCACATCGGCCAGCAACTTGACGTTCTTGGCCACATCATCGACCACCAGGATGTGGGCGCCTGCCGCATCGCTTATCACGACGCCCGCGCTATCACTCATTTGGCGCGACCCTCCTTGATGAAGCGCTCCACCGTGGCCATGAAGGGCTTCAATGAAATCGGCTTCATCACATAGGCATCGAAGCCCGAGCTGACGATCTTGTGCTGGTCCTCAGGCATCACCGAAGCCGACACCGCCAGCACCGGCACGGCATCGAGCGCAGGCACCCTGCGGATGCGCGTCAGGGCCTCGATGCCATCGATGTCGGGCAGTTGGATGTCCATCAGGATCAGGTCGGGCGTACGCTCCACGGCCAGGCGCACGCCCTCTTCACCCGTCACGGCTTCGAGCGTGGTGTAGCCCTTGTGGCCCAGGATGTCGCGCACCAGCTTCATGTTCTTTTCGTTGTCCTCGACGATCAGGATCGTGGCGGGGGTGGTCATGCAATCGCCTCCAGTTGCAACAGCGGCAGGGTGACAGTGAAGGTCGAGCCCTCGCCCAGGGCACTGTGCAGGCTGAGGGTGCCGCCATGCAGCTCGACAAAACGCTTGGCCAGCGACAGGCCCAGGCCCGTGCCCTCGGCCTTGCGCAGGTAGTCGCCGCTGGCCTGGCGGAATTCCTCGAACACCAGTGCTTGCTCGGCCGGGGCGATGCCCACGCCGGTGTCGGTGACGCTGATGGCCACCTGCGGTGGCGCGTCCGCGCCCGATTGCTCGTCAGCGGCCGGGGCCGCAATCAAGCGCGCCACCACGCTGACGCTGCCGCCAGCGGGCGTGAACTTCACGGCGTTGGACAGCAAATTCACCACCACCTGTTTGAGCTTGCGCGCATCGGCCACCCACTCGTCCAGGCCCTCATCGACCAGCAGCGAAAGCTTCAAGCCGTTGCGCCCGGCGCGCTCGCGCACCAGGGTGATGGAGTTGTCGAGCAGCATTTCCATGTCGAAGGCGCTCGGCTCGAGCTCCATGCGCCCGGCCTCGATCTTGGACAAATCCAGCACATCGTTGATGAGTGTGAGCAGGTGCTGGCCCGAGCCGTGGATGTCGTGCAAATACTCCATCTGCTTTTCGTTCACCTCGCCAAACATCTCCTCGGTCAGCACCTCGGAGAAACCGATGATGGCGTTCAGCGGCGTGCGCAGCTCGTGGCTCATATTGGCCAGGAACTCGCTCTTGTGCCGGTTGGCAATTTCGAGCTGCCGGGTCTTGTCCTGCGTCTCGCGGAACAGCCGGGCGTTTTGGATCGCGATGACCGCCTGATCGGCAAAGGTCTTGAGCAGCGCCACCTCACCGTCGGTAAAGGGCATCACCTGGCTGCGTGCGACCAAGATCGCGCCCACACCCTGGCTCTCCCACAGCAGTGGCGCGAAGGCCACCGAACGCCCGCCCGACAGCTCGGCGCCACGACGCACAAAGGTCGGCACCTCATCGATCAGCGCATCGGCAAAGTGCAGCACGCGCCGCTCCCGGATCGCCAAGACGGTGGCGCTGCCCTCGGCCGGGACCGGAAACATGGCGCGGAACTGCTCGGCATTCGGGCCCAGGTAGGCCGCGCAATCGATCATGCCATCCGGGCGAATCAAGTTGATGCCGGCGCTGGCATTGCCAAACAGCCGGCCGCAACTCTCAGTGATCTTGTCGAACACCGGCTGCGCATCGGCCACAGACTGACTGATGACTTGCAGCACCTCGGCGGTGGCGGTCTGCTGCTCCAACGCCTCGCGCGTCTCGTTGATCAGGCGCACGTTCTCGATGGCGATCACCGCCTGGTCGGCAAAGGTCTTGAGCAGATCGGTTTGGCGCTGCGGTGTCGGGCCGGGCTGCGGCCAGGCCACCACGATCACGCCCAGCGGTGCGCCCTCTTTGAGCAAGGGCGAACCCAGCATGCGACGCCAAAGGCCGGTGTCGGCGGTGAGGCGGTCATACAGCGGATCGGCCAGGGTGTCGTCGATGGCGACGGTTTGCCTACCCAAAATCACCCGCCCGGTGAGCATGTTCGGATCAGGCCCACCCGGATACAGGCGCTTGGCATTGGCCAGCGCCGCCTCGGACCAATTGCGCGTGGCCACCAGGTGCAGCAGGCGGCCATCAAAGCGAAACACTGCTGCCTGTGGGCTGCCAAACAGCCGCTGCGCACTGTCCAGAATGGCCTCGAACACGGGCGCCACGTCGGTGGGCGATTCGCTGATCACGCGCAGCACCTGGCTGATCGCGGTTTGGTAATCCAGCGCCTCGGTGACCTCTTTGGTTCGCGCCTCGACCTTGCGCTCCAGCCCCGCATACGACTCGCTCAACTGCGCCGACATGCGGTTGAACTCATCGGCCAGGCCTTCGAGCTCATCGCCGGTCTTCACCACAATCTGCTGATCCAGATCGCCCTGGCCGATGCGCCGCGCGCCGGCGTCGAGCGTGCGGATCGGGCGCACCATGCTGCGCGCCAGGGCCGATGCCGCCCCGGCCGAGACCACCAGGCCCAGCAACAGCAGCAAGCCCGCGCGCAGGATCGAGGCGTCGAGCTTGGCGTAGACCTCGGACACCGGTTGCTCCACGAACACCCGCCACTGCAGCCCACCGATGGGCGCGCCTGCAGTGAGCACGCGCGTGCCGGCCAGATCGTGCGAGGTCATCGTCGGCTCGGCCGTGCTGTTAGGCCCCGCGGCGGCCTTGATGTGCTCCAGCGCCGCCAGGCTGGTCTTGCGCAGCACCAGGCCGATGTCGGGGTCGGCCACCAGGTGGCCCTGGGCATCGACCACATAAGCCTTGCCCCGTCCGCCATCGGCACGGCCGATCTTGATGCGCGACACCACATCCCAGATGAACTTCAAATTCACCTCGGCCACCGTCACCGGGCCCTTGTCGCCACCCGAGCGTATGGCCACCGTCATGTAGGGCTCGGTCTCCTTGCGGAAGTACACCGGCCCGTACCAGGGCACACCTTTTTTGGCCAGCAAGAAGGCCGGGTCCTGGGCGCGGTCGCGCGCCGAGCCGGTGATGTCCATGCCCAGGCGCGACACCGCATTGCGCTCCTTGCCATCAATGTCGATCAGCGCAATGTCGGTCACTTCGGGCGCCTGGCGCAGCAGCTTCAAAAACTCCACCCGGCGCATCTCCACATCGCCGGCATCGAGCTGGGGCAATGCGGCGAAGGTCAACTGCTGCGAAATCTGCCTGACGTACTGCTCTATGCGTGCCGCCGCAGCCACCGCCTTCTCATACTGCAGGCTGGCCAGGGCCGCTTTGTTTTCCTGATAGGAAAAGTACAGCCCCACGCCAGACGAGCAAACCAGCGCCGCGCCCACCAGGCCCATGATCAGCAGCAGGTATTTGCGGAACAGGCGGCCGCTGTGGCGGCTGGGTGGCGTGACCGGCTTGGGCATCACAGCATTGTGCTGCGTGGCGTCAGCGAATGACGTCATCGGCTCGCAACAGCACGGTGTTGGGCACCTGCAGGCCCAGGGCCTTGGCGGTGTTGAGGTTCACGACCAGCCTGAACTCGCGCGGCTGCTCCATCGCCATCTCGGCCGGTTTGCTGCCCTTCAAGATGCGGCCGGTGTAGCCGCCGGCGCGGCGGTAGATGTCAACAAAATCCGGGCCATAGCTCATCAGGCCGCCGAGCTGGGCGCCGACTTCGAGCTCAAACATGATCGGCAATCGGTACTTCAGCGCGGCCTCGGCATGCTCTTTCTCCAGCCCGTTGCGCGTCGACAGCAGGGTGGTGATCACGGCCTGCACCTTGGCATCGACCAGTTGCCGATAGCCCGCCTCCAGCAGCTCGGGCCGCGTCACATTGACCAGCACCAGGCTCAGGCCCAGCTTCTTCGCGGCCCGCTCGGCGTGGTCGATTTCCTGCTTGCAGGCCACGCGCATGCCCTCGTCGATCACCGTGCCCACGCGCTTGCAGCCCGGCACCATGTCCATCAGCAATTGCATGCGCTTGACCGTCAACTCATCGTTGAGCGTGGTCACGCCAGTGACGCGCGTGCCCGGCCGGGCCAGGGATTTGACGAATTCGAGCTCGACCGGATCGAGGATGGTGGCCACGACGATGGGCGTGGTGCGGCTGGCAAACCACGCCGCGCTGGCCATGGGCGTGGCCGGGGCAAAGAAGACATCGACCTTGCTGGCGGCCAGCTCGCGCGCGATGGGCTTGAAGCGCTCGGCACCGTTGGAGGCCGAGCGCAGCAGCAGCTCAACATGGCGGCCCGGCACGAAGCCCTCGCCGCGCAGGCCTTCGGTGAAGCCCTTGAGCGTTTGCTCGTACAGCTCGCCCTGGTCCTGCCAGCTCATGTAGCCGACGCGGGGCATGCGCTCCTGGGCGCGCAGCGGAGCTATCAAAGAAACAGAACACGCCAGCGCAAGACGCCTATTCATGGTCACGCTCCTTCATCGGGTGGCAGAAGCAGTGGCGCCGGCGGATCACTCGATCACCCGGTCGGCGTGCAGCAGCACCGCGTGGCTCGACAGGCTGGCGCCCCGTGCGAACAAGGCCATTCTTCGCTGTGTCATTCTGTGACTCCTTGGGCGTGGGTTCATTCGATCAACTCATCGGCCCGTAGCAGCAGCGTTTGCGGCAGGCTCAGGCCCAGCGCCTTGGCCGTCTTCAGGTTGATGACCAGCTCAAACCGCGTCGGCCGTTCGATCGGCAGGTCGCCCGGCTTGGCGCCTTTGAGGATGCGGTCGACGTATGACGCCACGCGCTGGTTCATGCCGTACAGGCTGGTGCTGTAGGACATCAGCCCGCCGTCCACCACCTGTTCGCGCCATTCGTAGATGGCGGGCAGCCGGTGCTTTGCGGCGAGCTCGATGATCTGCTTGCGGTCGTTCAGGAAGCCGGGGGTTGCGCCGACGAAGAGGGCGTGCGCGCGCTGGGCCACGATGGCCGCGAAGGCCTGTGCATAGTCACCGCCCTGCACCTCGACCACCACCAGCTCGATGCCCAGCACCGTGGCTGCGGTGCGCGTCTCCTGTATCTGCGGACGAATCCCCGGGTAGGCGAAGGGCGCCAGGAACGCAAACCGGGTGGCACGCGGCACCGCAGACTTGAGCAGCTCAAGCTGCTTGCCGGCCAGCGTGCCATCAGGGGCGAACACCACGCCAGTCACGTTGCCGCCAGGCCGCGCCAGGCTGGGTACGAGCCCCTGCGCCACGGGATCGCCGCCGGCGAGCATGACGATCGGTAGCGTCGTGGTCGCATCCTTGCACGCCCGCACGGCCTGCAGCGACACGGCAACGATGACGTCGACCTTGGCCAGCACCAGCTCGCGTGCCAGCGCAGGCAGCCGCCCGACATCGCCGTCAGCGTAGCGCAGCTCGAGGATCAGGTTGCGGCCTTCGACATAACCCAGCTCGCGCAGCGCCGTGGGCAGGTATCGGGTCGTTTCCGAATCCACCAGCGGCCGTGCTGCGGGCCGCAGCACGCCGACGCGGTAGACGCGCTCGGCGCTCTGTGCGGCAACACGCTGAAGCGGTACCAGCACGCCGCCGGCGGCCAACGCAATGCAGTGGCGCCGGCGCATCATTCGATCACCCGGTCGGCGCGCAGCAACACGTTCTGCGGGACGGTCAGCCCCAAGGCCTTGGCGGGCCAGTGGGTGGTCAGTGCGCCCCCCAGCACATAGACCGCATCGGGCCGCTGCGCCACCAGCTTGGCAAACCCGGCGTCGAGATCGCCAGGCTGCGTGAATTCGCCATGCACCACCTGGATGCCGAGCGTGGTGGCGGCCGCGGCAACCACCTGCCGCTCAACGCTGGAGTTCGGGTCCCCGGCGGCGCCGATCACGCCCAGGCGCTTCATGCCCGGCAGGATTTCTTGCAGCAGCTGGACCCTCTTGGGTGCCAGCTCGGGCGTCATGTTGCTGTTCCCGGTGACATTGCCTCCCGGTCGCCCCAGGCTCTTGACCAGCCCGAAAGCCACCGGGTCATTGGCAGCGCCAAACACGATGGGAATCGTCGACGTCGCGCCCTTGGCGGCCACGGCCGACACCGAAGGTGGTGCATAGATCAGCTCAGGCCCGCGCGCCACCGACTGCGCGGCCAGCGCGGGCAGCCTGTCTGGCAGGTCGTCGGCAAAGACCCGGTCGTAAGCGACGGTCTGTCCTTCGATCCAGCCCAGCTCGCGCATTTGGTCGAAGAAGGGCTTGAGGATCGTTTCCTCTTTCTCACGCGTGCCGGGTAGCAGCAGGCCCACGCGACGCAGGGCAGCCGTGGGCGCTTGCGCGCGCAGCAGCGGCGCGTGGCCCGACAGGCTGGTGCCGAGGGTGAGCAAAACCAGTCGTCGTTGTGTCATTCGGTGACTCCTTGGGCTCGGGTTCATTGAATCACCTCATCGGCGGCGCGCAGCAGCACGGATTTGGAGGACTGCCAGGCGACGCTGCTGTATGCCAGCGATGCTCGCTCTGATTCAAGCACCGTTGCCTGCGCTTGTGCAAGCGCTGCAATCCGTGATGGGCCATCGCGCTGGCGCCCCGCCTTGGCGCGCACAGCGCACGCGCCGCGCACTGCGAAACCCGCGAAACTTTATCCATGCTCCCCTGCCAGGCACTGGCTGCGCAGCGCTGTCACATCCTTGCCCTTGCGGCAGCGCGCGGCGCGCGCAGCGTGCGCGTGTTCGGTTCCGTGGCACGCGGGCTCGACCATGAGGGCAGCGATCTGGACCTGCTGGTCGATGTGCCGGCCGGGACATCGCTGCTGCACATCGTCGGCCTTCAACTCGATATCGAGGATGCGCTGGGCGTTAAGGTCGATCTGTACACCGAGGGCAATCTGCACCCCGCCCTGAAAGCCCGCATCCTGGCCGAAGCGCGCCCGTTATGAATCAGCGCGACGGCTTGTTTCTGACGCACATCCTCGAAGGCCTTGACGGGCCGGGTTCTCAGGGCTGAAGCCGCAGGTCTGTCCGCACCGACCACGTGCGCACCCGGCGCGGGCGCCTTCACTCGATCACCTCATCCGCCCGCACCAGCAGCGTTTGCGGAATCGTCAAGCCCAGCGCCTTGGCGGTCTGCAGGTTGAGGCTGAGCTTGAACACCGTCGGCCGCTCGACCGGCAAGTCACCGGGCTTGGCGCCGCCCAAAATGCGGTGCACGTAAAACGCGGCGCGGCGGGCGATGGCGGCGGTGTTGGCGCCCAGCGAGACCAGCGCACCGTCGGCGGCAAAGCGGCCGTTGGACGACGCCAGGGGCAGGCGCCGATCCAGGGCCCACGCGCTGACCTGCTGGCGAACCGCGAGCGCTCCCGCCAGCACCGCTTCGTCGCCCATGAAGATTGCATCGGCACGGGCGGCCGTGATGGCCGCAAAGGCTTGCGGCAGGTCGGCGGCGCCGCGTGCTTCGATGTGCACCGGCGTCAGGCCGAGCTGGGCCGCTGCGGCGCCCAGCTCGGCGCGGGCGCGAACGGCGCCGGGGTGGTCGGGATGGAAGATGTGGGCCACGCGCGTCGTTCGTGGCGCAAACTCCTTGAGCAACTGCAGGCACTTCTTCTCCTGCTCGCCGTTGCCCGTGCCCAGGGTCTGGCCCGTCACGTTGCCCGATGGCCGCGCAAGGCTGCCGGCGAGCCGCGTCAAGACGGGCTCACCGGCCGGGCCGACGACGATCGGAATCGTGGCCGTGGCTTTGGCGGCAGCTTCGGCGCCAGCGCTGCTGTAGGTGTACAGCACGTCCGGGCGCAGCGCGACGAGCTCTGCGGCCAGCGCGGGCAGGCGGCTCAAGTCGCCGCGGGCATACCGGTACTCGAATACGACCTTGCGGCCGCCGACATCGCCCAGCGCGCGCACACCATCGACCATGCAGGCCGCTGTACGGCCTGAGTCGCCGGACACCCCGCACGCCGTGGGCGCGCCCGGCGAAAGTACGCCCACCGTCGGCAGCCGCGCCGGCTGTTGCGCTGGCTGTTGCGCTGGCTGCTGCGCTGGCTGTTGCGGCCAGGCGCCGGTAGGCAGCCACAAGGCGATGGCCAACAGCATGCAGGAGAAGCGGCGTGTGTTCATTCGATGAGCGCATCGGCCCGCAACAGCATCGCCTGCGGAATCACCAGCCCCAGCGACTTGGCGGTTTTGCGGTTGATCACCAGCTCAAAGCGCCTCGGCTGCAGCACCGGCAGATCGGCCGGCTTGGCGCCATTCTGCACACGGGCCACATAGGCACCTTGCTCGCGCAGCGCCACGCCCAGCTGGCTGCCGTAACTCATCAGGCCGCCGCGCACGGCGAACTCACGCCAATCGAAGATCGCGGGCGCCGCCTGCCGGGTGGCCAGTGCCACAAGTTGCTCGCGCCGACTGTTGAGAAATGGGTCGTTGCTAACAACCAAAGAACCGATGCCCTCTTTGGCGATCAATGCAAACGCGGCGTCGATCTCACGTTCGGTGCTGGCGCGCAGCAAGGTCAATGACACACCGGCCCGCGACGCGGCGGTGCGCAACTCGGACTCGATGCCGGGCGCCCCGAGCTTGTTGGGGTTCACAAGTGCCGCCAGGCGGCTGACGCGGGGCACCATCTCGCGCAACAGCTGCAGGCGCTTGCCATTGAGCTCACCCGTTTGCATGTAGATGCCACTGACCCCGCCGCCATTGGTGGCGATCACCTGCGGCTTGTGCGCCAGCAATTCGGCCATCAAGGCGGGCAAGCGATCGGCCTGGTCGTGCGCCCAGCGGTAAATCACGCTGACGTGCTGCGCCACGTTGCTACTCCTGGGATCGATTGCTGTTCGCTCACTCGCCTCTCCCATGCCTCAAGTTCTCGCTGACGATAACCCAATCCCATGCCAGGCCAGCACATTCACGCCTTGCAACTCGAAGCTGTCACGCCCGCCGTAAATCACCGTTGGCGCGGCGGCGGCGGCGCCCGCGTACTTCAGCCAGCGCTCGCTGGCCTGCAGCCAATCCATGGCAAAGGTGGCGCCGGATTTGATCTCCACCGGATGCAGCAGGCCGGCGTGCTCGAACAGCAAATCGACCTCGGTGCCGTGGTTGTCGCGCCAGAAGTAAACGTCGCCGGCCAGCCCGCGATTGAAGCGGTGCTTGAGCGTCTCGGCCACCACCCAGGTCTCGAATATCGGCCCGCGCAGCGCGTGTGTGGCCAGGCTCGCCGCGCTGTCAATGCGCAGCAAGTGGCACAGCAGGCCAGTGTCCAGAAAGTACAGCTTGGGCATCTTCACCAAGCGCTTGCCAAAGTTCTTGTGATGCGGCTGCAGCAGGTGCACCACACAACTCGCTTCCAGCACGGCCAACCAACTGCGCGCCGTGGTGTGGCTGATGCCGCAATCGCTGGCCAGCGCCGACAGGTTGAGCAGCTGGCCGCAGCGCGACGCACACATCAACACAAAGCGCCGAAACAGCGCCAGGTTGACGACCCCCAGCAGCTGGCGCACATCGCGCTCGATGTAGGTGGCGGTGTAGGCACCCAGCCACTGCGCCAGATCGGACTGCCGGCGTCTGTCAAACAGCGCCGGGTAGCCGCCGGCCAACACCGCCTGCTCCAGGGTCTTGCCGGCCACACCGGCCTGAACCAGCTCAGGCCAGGACAGCGGCAGCAGCTGCACCAGACCGACGCGCCCGGCCAGCGACTGCGTGATCCTCTCCGTCAAGCCAAACTGTTGCGATCCGGTGAGCACGAACTGGCCCATGCGGCCGCGCTCATCGACCACGCCTTGCAGGTAGGAGAAAACCTCAGGGCTGTGCTGAGCCCCGTCGAGCACCGCACCGTCGGGCAACTGGGCGAAGAAGCGGCGCGGATCGGCCGCCACGCGCTGGCGCACTTCCAGGTCTTCGAGCGAGAAATACGGCTTGCCAGGAAATGCCTGGCGGGCCAGCGTGGTCTTGCCGGACTGGCGCGGGCCGGTCAACGCGATCACCGGGAAGCCCTTGACCATGCGGTGAATCAGCTCGGCCGCCTGGCGCTCGATGATGGGCCCGCTCATTTGTACACCTTGAAGTTACGAGTGGCAGATTGTACAAATTCAGTGCGCGTGAGCATCACCGAAATCGGCGCCTACTCGGCCCTGATGCCCGCCTCCTTGATGACCTTGCCCCACTTGGCTGAATCGGCCCGGATCTTGTCCACCGTCAGCGCCGGGCTCAGCACTTCGGCATCGCAGCCGGTGGCGCTGATCTGCTCAATCAGCGCCTTGTCCTGGCCCACGGTGTGCAGCGCCGCCGTCAAGCGCGACACCACATCGGCCGCCAGCCCGGCCGGGCCTAACACGCCGAACCAGGCGCTGGAATCAAAGCCCTTGAGGCCCAGCTCATCGAGCGTGGGCACCTCGGGGAAGGCTGCCGAGCGCTTGAGTGAGGTCACCCCCAGCGCGCGAATGCGGCCCGACTTGACCGCGGCAATGGCCGGCGCCAGCGAGGTGAACAGCATCGGCACCTGGCCACCCATCAGATCGGTCATGGCCGGGCCGCCGCCCTTGTAGGGAATGTGCAGCAGGCCCGCGCCGGTGACGGCCTTGAACAGCTCGCCCGAGAGGTGATGCGGCCCGGCGATGCCCGAGGTGCCGTAGCTCCACTTGGTCGGCTCGGCCTTGGCCGCCGCGATGACCTCGCTCACGCTCTTGAACGGCGTGGCTGCGTTCACCGCCAGCATGCTGCCGTTGCCGCAGACATGGCCCAGCTGGGTGAACGAGTTGAAGGGCTGGTAACCCACCTTGTTGAGGTGCGGCGCCACCGTCAGCGGGCCGCTGTCAAAGAAGTACAGCGTGTAGCCATCGGCCGGCGCCCGGGCCATGAACTCCATCGCCACGCCGCCGGCGCTGCCAGGCCGGTAATCGATGACCAGCGGCTGGCCGAGCAGCCCTTCGAGCGCCTTGGCCAGTGGGCGCACGCCGGCATCGGCCGCGCCGCCGGGGGCGTAGCCAACCAGCATGCGGATCGGCTTGTTGGGGTAGGGCTGCGGCTGCGCCAAAGCTGCGGCAGCGACGAAGGCCAGCGCGGCGCCCAGCAGAGGCCCTCGGGCGACACGCCGAAGACCACGTCCCTTGCTGCTTAGGCCCCAAACTACATCATCAGCACTCATCGGCTTGACCCCGTGGTTAGCCTGGCCCGAAGCGAGCCCTTGCGTTGATCAACGAGCTGCTGCGCGCGCCGCCCACCCGGCCCGCCGCGCCTCAACCCTTGTAGGTGCCGTAGGCCGCATCCACCCCGGCCCCGCGCGTGAACTTGTGGCCCTCGGCGGCGAGCACCACCTCCAGCGCCGCCAGGGTGTTCAGCACGCAATCGGGCCGGGCGTTGTAGCCCATGGCGCCGATGCGCCAGACCTTGCCGTGCAGCGGGCCGAAGCTGGTGCCGATCTCGATGTTGAAATCATTCAGCAGCGCCGCGCGCAACTTGTCGCCATTGATGCCCTGGGGGATCAGCACGCCGGTGACGTTGGGCATCTTGTTCGCCAGATCGCCATAGACCTGCAGCTTCATGCCCTGCACGCCGGCCACCACGGCGCGCGAGGCGGCGGCGTGTCGTGCGTAGACATTCGTTAGGCCTTCTTGCACAAAGATGCGGGCGCATTCGCGCGCACCGTAGAGCATGGTGGTGGCCTCGGTGTGGTGGTTCAGGCCGGCGTCGCTCCAGTAGTCCAGCACCATGGCCAGATCCATGTAGTTCGAGGCGATGCGCGCGCCAGCACCCGGCAGGTAATCGGCGGGACGCAGGCCGGCCTCGATGTGGCGGCGTGTGTAGATCAGCCGCGCCATGCTGTCGGACAGCGTGATCGGCGCCGCACCCGAGGGCCCGGCCAAACACTTTTGCAGCCC
The DNA here is from genome assembly GCA_043720415.1 of Ideonella sp. Taxonomy (GTDB): domain Bacteria; phylum Pseudomonadota; class Gammaproteobacteria; order Burkholderiales; family Burkholderiaceae_C; genus Pseudaquabacterium. The sequence continues at coordinate 16,958 of JAYSSS010000141.1, read as the reverse complement.
GGCCGTGACGGCATCGATCGCCCAGGCGTCCACCGGCAGTGGCGTGCCGCCGCACGAGGCCGTGGCGTCCACCTGCAGCATGGCGCCGTAGCGGTGGCACAGCTCGCCCAGGCCGGCCAAGGGCTGCAGCATGGTGGTGGAAGTGTCGCCCTGGCAGATGGCCACCAGCTTGGGCGAGAAGCTTTTCAGCTCGGCCTCGATCTGCGCCAGATCGAACACCGTGCCCCAGGCCGCCTGGACGACCCGCACGTTTGCCCCACAGCGCTGGGCAATCTCGTCGAGCAACTGGCCAAAGCGGCCGAAGCTGCACACCAGCACCTTGTCGCCGGGCTGGATGGCCGACATCATCACCATCTCGATGGCCGCACGCGCGGTGCCATCGAGCACCAGCGTCCAGTCGTTCTGCGTCTCGAAGAAAGCCCGGTACAGCGCCATGGTCTCGCGCATGAAGCGGCGAAACTGCGGGTCAAACTGGCCCAGCAGTTGGGCTGACATGGCGCGCAGCACGCGCGGGTCGGCGTTGATCGGACCGGGGCCCATCAGCAGGCGCGGCGCGGGGTTCAACTCATCGAAGGCCGAGGCGGGGTTCGCCAAGGGTGACAATTTGGGCAGTTGCGGTGCAGGCATCGGGGCATGGTAGCAAAGGCAATTGCCCGAAACACGCCGCAAAACGCCCCGCAAAACACCCTGCAGAACGCGCTGTAAATCGCGCCGTGAACCGCGCGGCAAAGTGCCTAAGCCTTTTGATTGTTACTTGCATCCATCCATCCCCGCCCGCCCGGCCCGCTTCAGTCGGTACAGATTCGCCCTTCAGCCTCGACCACTGCCACCATGCCACTGCACACCCTCGCCCACATCCACCCCAATCTGTACAAGGATTCGGTCGCCTTGATGCGCGTAGCGCAGCGCCTGTTGGCCCTGCCCGATGTCGTCAACGCCAGCCTGCAGATGGGCAACCCGGCGAACAAGGAGATCCTGCAAGAGGCGGGCCTGCTGACCGCCGCCGTCCGCGACGCCGGGCCCAGCGACATCATGGTGGTGGTGCAAGCGCGCACCCAGGTGGCCTGCGACGCCGCCGGCGCCGCTTGCAAGGCACAGTTGGCGGGCACCGACGCTGGCACCGATGCCGGCAGTGGCACTGGCCACGGGCTTGAGGCCGAGACCATGCCTGCGTACAGCATAGCCATGGCTTTGGCGCGTGGCGGCACAGGCCCCACCGCAGGCCCCACCGGCGCAGCGCCACTGGCCAGCAACATCGCGCAAATCTCCGTGCCCGGCGCCTATGCCGCGGCCGAGGCGCTCAAGGCCATCAAGCGTGGCTTGAACGTCTTCTTGTTCAGCGACAACGTGCCCCTGGCGCAGGAGGCCGCACTCAAGCACGAGGCCACGCGCCGTGGCGTGCTGGTGATGGGGCCGGATTGCGGCACGGCCATCATCGGCGGCGTGCCCCTGGGCTTTGCCAACCATGTGCGCCGCGGCCCGATCGGGCTGGTGGCCGCATCGGGCACCGGGCTGCAGGAGGTGACGACGCAGATCCACCGCATGGGCGGGGGCATCAGCCACGCCATAGGCACCGGCGGCCGCGATGTCTACGCCGAGATTGGCGGGGCAACGATGTTGCAGGGCATTGCGCTGCTGGCGCAAGACCCCGCCACCCGGGTCATCGCCATCGTCTCCAAGCCGCCCGCGGCCGAGGTGACCGCCAAGGTCATGGCCGCGCTGCAGGCCGCCGGCAAGCCCGCCGTGCTGCTGTTTCTGGGCAGCGACTTGAAGGCCCCGGCTGGCCAGGGCGCACGCATCCGGGTGGTGCACACCCTCGTCGATTGCGCCGCCGCCGCCGTGCGCCTGGCCGGCGTAAGGCGTGTTGTTGCTCAGCCCTATGCGTTGCCGCGCAAGCCCGCATTTGCGAAGTCGCAACGCTATTTGCGCGCCCTCTATTCGGGCGGCACCTATGCCGCTGAAGCGCAGGTGCTGTGGGCACGCGCCGGGCTGCAGGTGTGGTCTAACGCCCCGATCCAGCCGACACTGGCGCTGCCCAAGCCGCGCCAGGCCAGCCGCGAACACACCGCCCTCGATTTGGGCGACGACGCTTTCACCGTGGGCCGCCCGCACCCCATGATCGACCCCAGCGCACGCATCGAGCGCTTGCTCAAAGAGGCCGCCGATCCCAGCGTGCGCCTGATCGTGCTGGACGTGGTGATCGGCTGGGGCGCACATGCCGACCCTGCCCGCGCGCTGGCCGCGGCCATCGTCCAGGCCAAGCGCCTGGCCGCCCAGGGCGGGCGCCATCTGGCGGTGCTGGGCTTTGTCTGCGGCACCGAACAAGACCCGCAGGTGTTGACACAGCAAGAGGCCCAACTGCGCGCCGCCGGCATGGTGCTGGCCGGCAACAGCGCCAATGCCGCCTGGCTGGCGGGGGAGTGGCTGAAGTGAGCGCCGCCGCGCCCCCACGCCGCAAGCGCGTCGTTGTCGCGTTAGGCGGCAACGCCGCCTACCCACCCACCATCAAGGGCACGGCGGCTGAGCAACTGGTGCTGATGCGCCAGGTCTGCGCCCACCTGGTGGAGATCATCCGCGCCGGCTGGCAACTGGTGCTCACGCACGGCAACGGGCCGGTGGTGGGCAACATCCTGTACCGCATGGCACGCACGGCCGACGAGCTGCCGCCCATGCCCATGGATGTGTGCGTGGCGCACTCGCAGGGCGGCATGGGCTACATGCTGCAGCAAAGCCTGGCCAATGTGCTGGTCGACAACGGGCTGGACATGGTGGTCTCGTGCATCGTCACCGAGGTCGAGGTCGACGCCGCCGACCCGGCCTTCACCCACCCCACCAAGCCCGTCGGCAAGTTCTTCACCGAGGCCCAGGCGCAGGAAATGGCCACCAGCACAGGCTGGTTCTTCGCTGAGGATTCCGGCCGCGGCTGGCGGCGCATGGTGGCCAGCCCACGGCCGCGCAAGATCCTCGATCTGAAGACGGTGGATGCGCTGATGGAGGCCGGCGTCATCCCGATCGCGTGCGGCGGCGGCGGCATCCCGGTGGTGCTGGGCGCCGATGGCCACTGGAACGGCGTGGCCGCCGTCATCGACAAGGATTTGACCAGCGCCATGCTCGCCGCCCACCTGCATGCCGATGCACTGATCATGCTCACCGGCGTGGAGCGCGTGGCCCTGGATTTCAACAAGCCCACGCAGCGCTGGTTGGACCAGATGACCCTGGCCGAGGCACGCATACACGCCGCGCAAGGCCAGTTCCCGGCCGGCAGCATGGGCCCCAAGATCGACGCCGCCATCACCTACCTGGAAGAGTCGCCCGAGGCCAACCGCGAGGGCAAGGTCATCATCACCTCGCTGGAAAAGGCCTTTGAAGCGCTGATGGGTCGGGCCGGCACGCACATCACCATGGGTGCGGCATGACGGCCTTGGTTGGGGCGCTGACCGCCATCCCCGGCTTCGAGACCACGGCCTACCGGTGGCTGCACGGCCGCATCGTCTGGGCGGGTGATGAAGCGAGCGCTGATCCTGCCAACGACCACGCTATTGACACCGGCACGGCAAATGGCACCACCGCCGCTGCCGCCGCTGCCGCCGATCACCCACGCCATGCGCGCAGGCCCTGGCAAGCGCCCGCGGCCACCTACTGCGCGGGTCGTCTACGCGCCGCTGCCCAGCGCCTGCAAGCACTGATCGCCGCGCCACCCCAGCGCTTGGCCACCGGCCTGCTGCCCTGGCTGGGCGGCGGCACCCTGCCCTTTCCCTTGAACCTGGCCACGGCGCGTTTTGACGCGGTGCGTGAAGCGCTCATACGCAATGACATCGTCCAATTCGAAGCTGCCGCGCTGCGCGTTCTGGGCCTGGGCCCGGGCCTCACCCCCAGCGGCGACGACTTCATCGGCGCCGTCTTCTTCGCCTTGGCCCACGCGCCACGACGCGCCTGGGCCGAAGCATTGCCCGCCCTCACCCTGCGTATCCACCAGGCCGCGCACGCGCCCCATCAAGCCGCCACCAACATCATCAGCGCGGCCCTGCTCGATGACCTGATGGCCGGCCGCAGCCACCGCGCGCTGCACGTGCTGCTGACCGCCCTGCACGACACCGACACCGACAACGACAACGACAACGACAGCGATGCCATGCTGGCCGCCGCACAGGCCTTGCTGCACATCGGCGCGTCATCCGGCGCCGACATGTTGGCCGGCCTGCTGCTGGCCCTGTGCTCCGCGCCCGACGATCTCACCGAAACTTGATAACGCACATCATGACCCCGCACACCCTCAGCCCCGCAGACCACACCCCGCTCGGCAGCAACACCTTGCTGACCCAAACCCCCGCCGTGCTCAACATCGGCATCGATGGCTTCAATGACAGCATCACCTCCAATGGCGGCAGCCTGCAGGCCCTGCAGTGGCGCCCGCCCGGCAATGCCGACGCCGGCCTGGCCTGGCAACTGGCGCAGCTGATGGGCGATGAGCGCATCGCGGCGGCCAATGCCGAGGCCACGAAACGCATCATCACCGCCCGCCCGATGTGGGAAGACATCGCCCTGCGTGCCGATGGCGTCTGGCCCGAGATGCGCGGCGCGCGCCTGCTGCTGCACGCCGGCCCGCCCGTGGCCTGGGAGCAGATGTGCGGCCCCATGCACGGCGCCATGATCGGCGCGGTGCTGTACGAAGGCTGGGCCAGCACGCCTGAGCAAGCGCGCAAGCTGCTGGCCGCTGGCGAGATCGAGTTCGCGCAGTGCCACGACTTCCAGGCCGTGGGCCCCATGACCGGCATCATCAGCGCCTCAATGCCGCTGATCCAGGTGCGTGATGCCACCCACGGCAACCGCGCCTACACCAACATCAACGAGGGCATTGGCCGCTGCCTGCGCTTTGGTGCCAACGGGCCCGATGTGCTGCAGCGCTTGAAGTGGTTTGAGGCGGTGCTGGCGCCCGTGCTCAAGGCCGCCGTCCGCCATGACTTCGACAAGACCGGTGGCATCGATTTGAAGGCCATTCAATCCCAGGCCCTGCTGATGGGCGATGAGGTGCACAGCCGCAATGCGGCCTCCACCGCGCTGTTCTTCATGGCCCTGGCCGTGCCCCTGGCCGGCTTGAAACAAGGGTTAGGTGCCGTACCGCAGGACCACATCCACCAGACGCTGGATTTCGTCGCCAAGAGCTCGCAGTTCTTCTTGAACTACTCGATGGCGTCGTGCAAGGCCATCATGGATGCCGCGCATGGCATCCCCTACAGCAGCGTCGTCACCGCCACCGCACGCAATGGCACCGAGACCGGCCTGCGCATCAGCGGCCTGGGCACGCAGTGGTTCACCGCCACCTCCGATCTGCCGCAGGGCCTGTTCTTCCCCGGCTTCAGCCAGGCCGACGCCTGCCCCGACATCGGCGACAGCGCCATCACCGAGACCGCCGGTTTCGGCGGCTGCTCCTTCGCCGCCTCGCCCGCACTCACCCTGCTGGCCGGCGGCACGGTGGGCGATGCGGTGCGCTACAGCCGCGAGATGTACGAGATCACCGTCACCAAAAACCCCGCACTCAGCCTGCCCGCGCTGGACTTTGCCGGCGCGCCCTGCGGCATCGATGTGCGCAAGGTCATCGACAGCGGCATCCGCCCCCTGGTGACCACCGGCATTGCCCACAAGGAGGCCGGCATCGGGCAGATCGGCGCCGGCATCGTGCGGGTTCCGATGGCCTGTTATGCCAAGGCGCTGGGCGCCATGGCCGAACAGTTTCTGGGGGCTTGATCCATGCTGCAAACCTTGACATCCGCGCGCGGCATGGTCACCACGCCGCATCACCTGGCCGCCAGCAGCGGCGCGGCCGTGCTGCGCGAAGGCGGCACGGCCATCGAGGCGATGGTGGCCGCCGCGGCCACGATTGCCGTGGTCTACCCGCACATGAATTCCATAGGCGGCGATGGCTTCTGGATCATCTCCGAGCCCGGCCAGGCGCCCATAGGCATCGATGCCTGCGGGCGCGCCGCCGGGCTGGCGACGCTGCAGTTCTATGCAGACCGCCAGCTCGCCGCCATCCCCGGTCGCGGGCCGCTGGCCGCCAACACCGCGGCCGGGGCGATTTCGGGCTGGCAAGAAGCGCTGCGGCACTCGGCGCGCATCCGGGGCAGCACAGGCGGTGGCGGCACGCCACTGCCGCTGTCGCGCCTGCTGCAAGACGCCCTGTGGTACGCCAGACATGGTGCCCCAGTGACGCAAAGCCAGGTCAACTTCACCGCCAGGTTTCTGCCCGAACTCGGGCATTTGCCGGGCTTCGCCACACAGTTTTTGAACACGCCGGGCGGGGCCACGCCCGCGCCAGAGCACCTGCCGCGGGTCAACACCTTGCGCCGCTACCCGGCCTTGGCCAACACCCTGCAGGCGCTGTCGGATCAGGGCCTGGACGACTACTACCGCGGCGGCCTGGCCGCGGCCATTGCCGACGAACACCAGCGCCTTGGCGGCCCGCTGCGCGCGGCCGATCTTCAGGCGCAGCGGGCCAGCAGCGTCACCCCGCTATCGGTCAAAGTGAGCGGCGCCCGGCTGTACAACATGAGGCCGCCGACGCAGGGCCTGGCCTCGTTGATGGTCCTGGCCATCTTCGACAAGCTGCGCCTGCGTCACGGCATTGAGCAGGCGCAGGGCTTTGCCTACCTGCACGCCATCGTCGAAGCCACCAAGAGGCCTTCAAGGTGCGCAACCGCTTCATTGCCGATCCGGCCACCATGGCCGCACGCGGTGTGGCGCCCGAGCAGTTCTTGAGCGATGCCTTCATCGACCAGTGCGTCGCCGCCGTCGATATGCAGCGTGCCCTGCCCTGGCCCGAGCCCACCATTCACGGCGACACCATCTGGATGGGCACGGCCGACAGCGACGGCCGTATGGTCAGCTACATCCAGAGCGTGTACTGGGAGTTCGGCTCGGGCGTGGTCCTGGCCGACACCGGCATCGCCTGGCAGAACCGCGGCTCCAGCTTTCTGCTCGATGCCGCATCACACCTGGCCCTGGCACCGCACAAAAAGCCCTTCCATACGCTGAACCCGGCGCATGCCCGCTTCGATGATGGCCGCCACATGGTCTACGGCAATATGGGCGGCGATGGCCAGCCACAAAGCCAGTCGGCTGTATTCAGCCGTTATGCCCTGTTTGGCCAGACCCTGCAGCAGGCGGTGAGCGCGCCGCGCTGGCTGCTGGGCAAGACCTGGGGCCAGGAGTCGACCACGCTGAAGTTCGAGGGCCGCTTCGATGCCGCCTCGCTGCAGGCCCTGGCCGCCGCCGGCCACGATGTGGAAGTGCTGCCCGACTACAGCGACACCATGGGCCACGCCGGCGCCATCGTGCGCCAGGCCGATGGCCTGCTGCAGGGTGCGGCCGATCCGCGCAGCGATGGCGTGGTGGCGGCGTACTGACAGCGGCTTATTGAGAGCGGCTTATTGACAGCGGTGTATAGACAACGGCGCAGCAAAACGGCGTATCGAGAACATCTTCAATCCCCCCTGAAACCCAGCGAGGCCCCCATGCCGACACTCGACGAGCACATCGCCCAGCAACTTGAGCAGGCCCGCGCTTCGGGCGAGCTGCAAGCTGCCCAGGGCTACGGCAAACCGCTGCAGGCGCCCATCGGCTGGGACGAAACCCCCGACGCCCTGCGCATGCCCTTCAAGATCTTGAAAGACGCCGGGGCGCCGCCGCCAGAGATCGAGATGTTTCACCTGCGGGCGCAGTTGCGCCTGGCCTTGGAGGCGAGCCAAGACAGCGCTGAGCGCCAAGGCCTGATGCAGCAGTTGAGTGAGCTCGAACAGCGCCTGGCCTTGCGGCTGGAGGCGCTGCGCGGCAACTCGAAGTAGCGGCCGCGGTGGGCGCGGCGCGGCATGCTGCCGCTGTGCCTGGTTCCGGCATTTCCGGCGCCGCATGCTCAAGGCGAGCATGCCCGGCGCACGCGAGCGCTATTGCGCCAGCAGCGGCGGCGTCAGCATCCCGGTCTTGATCTGCTCGTTCAGCCACTGCTCGAACAGGCTGTCGGCCAGCACATATTCACCGCGCCCGGCACGCAATATCCAGCCATTCATGGCCAGGCTGCGCAGGGCTTTTTGCATCAGCGTCTTGGACACCGGCTCGCCCGTGAGCACGCTGCCGGCGGCGTGCAGGGTGGCCTCGGCGAACATCTCCTTTTGCCCGCAGGCGATGGCCACCAGGACGATTTTGTGCAGCGGCACCAGGCGCACGAAACCGTCCTCATGGCCGCTCTCGCGCGCGGCCTCGGCGGCGGCCAGCGGCAGCGCCGCAGCGTGACCCAGCGTGGGGTTGAGCAGGCGCAGGTTGAGGTAGTCGCGCAAGAATTTCGGGCTGCCACCCAGCGCCGCAAAGGCCGCAGAAATTTCACCGCGCGGCACGGCATGCTTGGGAAAGTGCTGCTGCGTCACGGCCGCCAGATGGACCACAAAGGCCTCGCCCAGGGGCTCGGGCGCAGTGCGCGTGAACCAGCGGTTGAAGGCGCGCTTCTCGCCGCTGACGAGCAGGTCGTATGACGCCGCCGATGAGCTGGTGGCCACCACCTTCATGCGCTTGCGCTGGGCATCGAGCAGCGAGCGCAGGCTCCAGGCCACGGTGTGCGAGGCGGCCTCGCCCAGGCGGTGCACTTCATCCAGCAGGAACACCACATCGCGCTGCAACGCGGCCAGCTCGGCAAAAGCCGCGGCCAGCTCGCCCGGGCTCGCGGACAGCGCCGCGCCCGGCTCGAATTCGGCGCCCAGTTCGGCCGAGCCCCAACTGGCCTTGCCGGTGATCTTCTTGATGCGCGCGCGGCCCATGGCCTTGAGCCTGCCTAACGCACCACCGGCTTGGGCAGCGGCAGCCCGGATCGCCGCCGCCAGATAGGGCTCCAATTCGCCCGAGGTGGCGGCCAGGTTGATGTAGATCGGCAGCATGCCCGCCGCCTGCGCCGCCGGCGCCAGGTCTTCCAGCAAGAAGGTGGATTTGCCACGCCGCCGTGGCTCGATGATGGCCAGCGCCGAAACCAGGCCAAGCTTCAAGGTGCCGATGATCCTGGCAGCGTCGTCAGGCCGCGGGAAATGCCACAGGTCCTGCATCGAAATACCTCAAAGTGTCTGATCAGTTGTCAAGTATACCCAGTGCGGATACCCATGGATATTCACAAGTTTGAACGCCAGCGGTCACGGCGCTGAACGCCTCCGGTCGCGGCGCCGATCGCTGGGCACTGGCGCCAAGCAAAGTTCATTAGTGAACAAGCCGCCGCCCACTGTTGACCATGGTCGTTGCGCACTGCGCGGCTATCACCGCATGGGCTGCTGCGCCACCATGAGGCCATGTCAAACACACCCTGCACCCACACCTTGCCGAGCACCCACCAGGAGCCCCAAATGGCCATCCTCACCTACCTAGACCTGCGCCTGAGCGAAGACCCACTGGAACTGCTGCGCCGCAGCACTTATCACATCGTCAGCGTCCTTGCCTTGCTCGCGTTTCTTGTCCTGATTCACTGAGCGCAGCGGGCCCACGCGGCGCTGCCAGCAGCGCCGCGCCAAAGCCCCCACAGCGGGCCGCGGCCCGCCGTCCATGCCACCATCGGCGCCCTGCCAACTCCAGCGCCGATTCATGAGCACCGTCACCTCCCCCCGCCGCGTCGAGCAAGTCATCAAAGGCCAGCCCACCAGCGATGGCGCTGGCGTCAAACTCACCCGCGTGTTGACCGGGCCACAGATGCAAAAGCGTCTCGACCCCTTTCTGATGCTCGATGCCTTCGGCTCGGACAACCCGGGCGACTACATCGCCGGCTTTCCCGACCACCCGCACCGCGGCTTCGAGACCGTCACCTACATGATTGCCGGGCGCATGCGGCACCGCGATTCGGCCGGCAACGAGGGCCTGCTCACCAATGGCGGCGTGCAGTGGATGACCGCCGGGCGCGGCGTGATCCATAGCGAGTTGCCCGAGCAGGAAGAAGGTGTGATGGAGGGCTTTCAGCTGTGGCTGAACCTGCCGGCCAGGAACAAGATGATGCCGGCCGGCTACCGCGACATCCAGTCCGCGCAGATCCCCGAGGTGGTGCGCGAGGGCAGCACCGTGCGCGTGATTGCCGGCAGCAGCGGCGGTACAAAGGGCGCCATGCAGCGCGACGACACCGAGCCGCTGTACCTGGACATCCACCTCGAAGCCAACGCCCGTTTCGAGCAGACGCTGCCGGCCGGCCACAACGCCTTTGTTTATGTTTACCGCGGCGCGCTGAGCATTGGTGCCCCTGCTGACGCAGGCACCACCGTGCCCATCCAGCGCATGGCCATCCTGGCCAACACGCCGGGCAGTGATGGTGTGGTGCTGCAGGCCGGCGATGCGCCGACCCGCGCCTTGCTCATTGCCGGCCAACCGCTGAACGAGCCCATCGCCCAGTACGGGCCCTTCGTGATGAACACCCGGGACGAGCTCATCCAGGCGGTAGAGGATTTCCAGGCCGGCCGGCTGGTGTGACGCTCACACCACCTGCACGCCCTTCCAGAACGCCATGCGGCCCTTGATCTGTGCCGCCGCTTCGCTGGGTTCGGGGTAGTACCAGACCGCGTCGGCGTTCATCTCGCCGTTGACAAACAGGCTGTGATATCGCGCCTGGCCCTTCCAGGCGCAGCCCGTGCGGTGGTTGCTGAAGCTCAGGTACTTTGGGTTCACCGAGGCTTCGGGAAAGTAGTGGTTGCCCTCGACCACCACGGTGTCGTCGCTCTCGGCGATGACCACGCCGTTCCAGATGGCTTTCATGTTCGCTCCTTGCGGCCCGTCCGCATGGCGCGGCATCGTACGCGCAGCAGGCTTGACCGCACCGACAAGAAAAAACCGCCCGCTTGGCCTTGCAGCCAAGCGGGCGGGCAATCCCCTGCGACGGGAGGAGGGAGGAGGAGTGTGCAGGGGCAGGTCAGACCGTATGCATCGGGCCGATCAGTCCAAACAGCCCCTTCAGGCTGCTCAGGCCGATCGACCGATCAAGGCCGCTCAGGCCTTGGGTGCGGAGGCCGCCGACACCATTTGTGCGGCGCTGGCGCCATCCGGTGCGGCCAGCCCGTTCAGGCCGACCAGCACGCTCAGCGTGACGATGGCAGCGAGTGAGAACGAGGCGGCTTGTTGGCTCAGGCGGATGAAGTTCATGGTGGGCTCCTGCGGTGTTGGGTGGGTCGATGGAGCGGACTCTAAGTAGCACACCGCGCCGCCGCCAGCGGCCTGCGACGAAGCCCCGAACTTGCAGCATGAGGCGTGGCAAGCCGCGATGAATGGCTCAGTCGGGCCCGCAAAGCGCTTCACGCCGACGCGCTTTTTTTGGCGCACCACAACAAGCCGCCGTTTGACAGCCTGCACTTCGGCAACTACATTACTGACCGGTCAGTCAGTTAATTTGAGGCCCGCGCCCGCGGTGCCGACCGCCCTGCCTGCCACCCCGAGAGCTGCCGATGAGGACCCCCATGCACGCCACATTGCCTTGGCCCAGGATGCCACTGCCCCTCAAGCTGCCCTTCAAGCTGCCCCTTATCCTGCCCCGTACCCTGCCCCTTGCTCTGCCTCTGCTCCTGGCCGCCGCCCTGTTGGCCGCCTGCTCCAAAGCCGAGCCCCTGGCCGAGCCGACACGCGCCGTGCGCACCCTCACCGTCAGCACGCAAACCGCCGGGACCAGCCATGAATACGCAGCCGACATCCGCTCACGCACCGAGTCGCGCCTGGGCTTTCGCGTCGGCGGCAAGATCGTGCGCCGCCTGGTGAATGTGGGCGACAGCGTCAAGGCCGGCCAGGTGCTGGCGCAGCTCGATGTGCAGGATTTGAAGTTGGGCCACGAGGCCTCGCGCGCCGCCATGGCCGGCGCCCAGGCTGGGCTGGACCAGGCCAGTGCCGACCACAAGCGCTTCAAGGAGCTGCGCGACCAGGGCTTCATCAGCTCGGCCGAAATGGAGCGCCGCGACAACGCCTTGAAGGCGGCACAGGCGCAATTCGACCAGGCGCGCGCGCAATCGGGTGTGCAGGGCAACCAGGCGGCCTATGGCACTCTGGTGGCCGACGCCAACGGTGTGATCACCGCTGTCGAGGCCGAGCCCGGCATGGTGGTGGCCGCCGGCGCGCCCGTGCTGCGCCTGGCCCACGACGGGCCGCGCGATGTGGTCTTTGCCGTGCCCGAGGATCAGGTCGACGCCATCAAGTCGCTGGCCGCACAGCCCGGGCGCTTCACGGTCAAGCCCTGGGGTGCCACTGGCCAGGCGCTGCCCGCGCGCATCCGCGAAATCGCCGCCGCGGCCGACCCGATGACCCGCACCTTCTTGGTCCGCGCCGAGCTCGATGCCTCCGACGCCGCGCGCCGCCTGCGACTGGGCCAGACCGCCAGCGTGCTGGCCGAGTGGCCGCAGATCCGAGGCGTGATCAAACTGCCGCTTGCCACGCTGCGCCAGGACCAGGGCCACAGCGCCGTATGGCTGGTGGACAGCACCAGCATGACGGTGCGCAGCCAGCGCGTCACCGTGGCCGGCGCCGAAGGCAACGACGCCATCATTGCGCAAGGTCTGGCGCCGGGGCAGATCGTCGTCAGCGCCGGCGTGCATGTGCTGGCTCCCGGGCAGAAGGTGAAGTTCTATGTCGATCCGGCGGCCAAGCCCGCGGCCATGGGCGCACCCAGCGCGGCGACCAGCGTCGCCCGAGGCGGCGACCCGCTGCCCACTGCCACCCTTGTGAAGTGAGCCGCCGGTGTCACAGACCCCTGTTCCAGCGCAGCCTGACGAACCCCACCCAGCGGCCGGCAGCGAGCCGCCAGCATCGCGCCTGAACCTCTCACGCTGGGCGCTGCAGCACCCCGCGCTCACCCGCTATCTGCTGGTCGTGCTGATGCTCTTGGGCGGTGCGGCCTACTTTCAACTGGGCCAGGACGAGGACCCGCCGTTCACCTTCCGCGCCATGGCGCTGCGCGTGTTCTGGCCCGGCGCCACGGCTCAACAAGTGGCCGAGCAGGTGACCGACAAGCTCGAGCGCACGCTGCAGGAGGTGCCCTACTCGGACAAGATCCGCAGCTACTCCAAACCCGGCGAGGCGCTGATCATTTTTCAGGTCAAGGACTCATCGCCGCCCAAGGAGATGGCGCAGATCTGGTACACGGTGCGCAAGAAAATCGGCGATGCACGCGCCACGCTGCCGGCCGGTGTCATCGGCCCCTTCTTCAACGACGAGTTTGGTGATGTCTACGGCACCCTCTATGCGCTCTCGGCCGATGGCTTCAGCCCGCAAGAGCTACGCGACCACGCCGACCGCGTGCGCCAGCGCCTGCTCAAGGTGCCCAGCGTCAACAAGGTGGCGCTGTTCGGCGCCCAGGACGAGAAGATCTTCATCGATGTCTCGCAGCGCCGCCTGGCGCAACTCGGGCTGGATTTCAATGCCGTGCTGGCGCAGATCGACCAGCAAAACGCCGTCGAATCGGCAGGCGTGATCAACGCCGCCAGCGATGTGCTGCAGGTGCGCATCGCCGGCCAATTCAATTCACTCGACGAGCTGCGGCGCTTTCCCATACGCGCCGGCGGCAACAGCCTTCGGCTGGACGACATCGCCGACATCCAGCGCGGCACCGTTGATCCGCCCCAGGTCAAGCTGCACCACCAGGGGCGCGAGGTCATCGCCCTGGGCATCTCCATGGCCAAGGGCGGCGACATCATTGCCCTGGGCAAGGCACTGAAGGCCACAACCCAGCTGATCCGTGCCGAGCTGCCCGCAGGCATCGAGCTAGCGCAGTTCCAGAACCAATCCACCGTGGTCTCGCGCTCGGTGAATGAATTCGTTGGCACGCTGCTCGAAGCCGTGCTCATCGTCCTGGCGGTCAGCTTCATCAGTCTGGGCCTGCACTTCAAACCCGGCTCGTGGAAGTTCACGCTCGATTGGCGCCCCGGCCTGGTGGTGGGCATCACCATCCCGCTGGTCCTGGCCATCACCTTCGTCGTCATGTACTACTGGGGCGTGGGCCTGCACAAGATCTCGCTCGGCTCACTCATCATCGCCCTGGGCCTGCTGGTGGACGACGCCATCATTGCCGTGGAAATGATGGTGCGCAAGATCGAGGAGGGCTACGACAAGGCGCGCGCCGCGACCTTCGCCTACGAGGCCACCGCCATGCCCATGCTCACCGGCACCTTGATCACGGCGGTGGGCTTTCTGCCCATAGGCCTGGCGCAATCCGCGGTGGGCGAATACACCTTCGCCATCTTTGCCGTCACCGCCGCGGCGCTGCTCATTTCATGGCTTGTGTCGGTTTACTTCGTGCCTTATCTCGGCACCCTGCTGCTGCGCGGCCGCGGGCCTGCCGATGCGGCTGTCGCCGCCGCGCCCCACGAGCTCTTCGACACCCCCTTCTACACCCGCTTTCGCGCCCTGGTGAACTGGTGCGTGCAGCACCGCTGGATCACCATCGCGTTGACCCTGGCCACCCTGCTGCTGGGCCTGGCCGGCATGGGCCGGGTGCAGAACCAGTTCTTCCCCGATTCCAGCCGGCTCGAAGTGCTGGTGGACCTGTGGTACCCCGAGGGCACGCCCTTCAACGCCAACGAAGCTGTGACCCGGCGTGTCGAGGCCCGCATCATGCAACTCGAAGGCGTGGACCATGTCACCACCTGGATAGGCAGCGGCGCCGAGCGCTTTGCCCTGGTGCTGGACCAGATCTTCCCGCAGACCAATGCCAGCCAGTTGATCGTGCTGCCCAGGGACATGGCCGCCCGCGAGCGCCTGCGCCGGCAACTGCCAGACCTACTGGCCAGCGAATTCCCTGAGGCACGCGGCCGCGCCAAGCTGCTGCCCAACGGCCCGCCCGTGCCCTACCCGGTGCAGTTCCGCGTCGTCGGCACCGATCCGGCGCTGGTGCGTGGCTATGCCGATGAGGTCAAGGCGCTGATGCGCGGCAACCCCAACCTGCGCAACATCAACGACAACTGGAACGAAGCGGTCAAGGTGCTGCGCCTGCAGGTCGATCAGGACAAGGCCCGCGCCCTGGGCGTGTCCAGCCAGTCCATCGCCCAGGCCGCGCGCACCCTCAACAGCGGCAGCACCGTCGGCCAGTACCGCGATGGCGACAAGCTCATCGACATGGTGCTGCGCCAGCCGCTGCAAGAGCGCCGCACCCTCACCGATCTGGCCAACGCTTACGTGCCCACCAGCAGCGGCCGCAGCATCCCCCTGGGCCAGATCGCCCAGGCCAGCCTTGCCTGGGAGCCCGGCGTGCTGTGGCGCGAGGGCCGTGACTACGCCGCCACGGTGCAGGGTGACATCGTCGACGGCGTGCAAGGCGCCACGGTGAGTGCCCAGCTCAACCCGCTGTTTGAGCCGATCCGCGCCAAGATGCCGCCCGGCTACCGCATCGAGGTGGCCGGCGCCGCGGAAGAAAGCGCCAAGGGCCAGGGCTCGATCGCCGCCGGCGCGCCGCTGATGCTGTTCATCATGTTCACCCTGCTGATGCTGCAACTGCACAGCTTCAGCCGCGCCGTGCTGGTGTTCCTGACCGCGCCCCTGGGCATCGCCGGCGTGGCCGCGGCGCTGCTGCTGCTGGACCGCCCCTTCGGCTTTGTCGCCCTGCTCGGTGTCATCGCGCTCATGGGCATGATCATGCGCAACTCGGTCATCCTGATCGACCAGATCGAACAAGACCGCGCCCGCGGCGTGCCCGCCTGGACGGCCGTCGTCGAAGCCGCCGTACGCCGCCTGCGGCCCATCGTGCTGACCGCCGCCGCCGCCGTGCTGGCCATGATCCCGCTGTCGCGCAGCATCTTCTGGGGCCCCATGGCCGTGGCCATCATGGGCGGCCTGGTGGTGGCCACGGTGCTGACCCTGCTGGCCTTGCCGGCGATGTATGCGGCTTGGTTTCGGGTGCGGGCGCCGGTGGGGCAAGCTTTGCCCTGAAGCACCAGCTGTCGACGACACTGCCGGCGCGCACGCCCCTCAGCGCCCGGGCACACTTCGGGTTTGTGCGTTGCAGATCAATTTGTTATTCTGCGCGCCACCCCGAGCACCCAATGCGCCATGATCCGATGCCACCTCTCGACACTGATGGGCCGCGACAAGCTCAACATCGCGGACGTTTCAAGGCTCACGGGCTTAAACCGAAGTACGGTCACAGCGCTGTATCGGGAGTCCGCCACCCGCGTTGAGCTGCCCGCTATCGAGCAACTCTGCATCTTGTTCAAGTGCTCGGTGGGTGAGCTGCTGGAACATGTGCCCGACACCACAGAGGGTACCTCGTGACACTTGGCCAGGCACGCTGGCACGTCATCGCCCAAAGCAACTTCGCATGGGAGCGCGAGGCCCTCGACTGGCTGCGCAGCCACCTGCCCGACCGCGACCCCTGGCACGTCTGGACGAACTTCGAGTTCATCGACGACGAGGGCAAAGTCAGCGAAGTTGATGCGCTCGTGCTCTCACCTGCCGGCCTCTTCCTTGTCGAGATCAAGAGCCGGCCCGGTGTGCTGACCGGCGACGCGCACAGCTGGACCTGGACCACCGACGGCCGCACCAACACCTACGACAACCCGTTGATCCTGGCCAATCGCAAGGCCAAACGCCTGGCCAGCCTGTTGAAGCGCCAAGCGGCGATCGCCAAGGCCAAGATTCGGCTGCCCTTCGTCGAGCCTGCCATCTTCCTGTCCTCCAGCAGCCTGGCCTGCCGGCTCGAAGGCATCGCCAAGAGCGCCACTTTCCAGCATGGCCGGCCTGGCTCCGTTGATGACGATGGCATCGTTGGCGCCCTGGCCAATGGCATCACCAACCGTGGCGCTACCACGGTCGATGCCCAGCAGGCCCGCGCCATCGCGCGCGGTCTCAACGAGGCCGGCATCCGCCCGTCCAACAAGCACCGCCAGGTCGGCGATTACAAACTCGGCAAGCTGCTCGCCGAAGGCGAAGGCTTTCAGGACTGGGAAGCCCAGCACGTCTCCATCGAGACCGTGCATCGGCGCGTG
>JAYSSS010000140.1:0-21497 GCA_043720415.1 Ideonella sp. | reverse complement strand
GGCCCCCGGGGGGGGGGGGGCCCCCCGCCCGGCGCCGGCAGCATCCATTGGGATGGCGAGCATGCGCAGGGCGAGCTGAACTTCGTAGACGGTGCTGCGCAAGCAACACACGTCTTGGTCTGGATGCGACGCCGCGGCTGCACCGCGAACACCGCTGCGCCCAGCGGCGGCCAAGTGAACACCGCTGCGCCCAGCGGCGGCCAAGTGAACGCCTCCATTCCCAAGGGCGGTGGTGAATACACCGACCTCAGCACCGACCCACGCACCGAGTTGCTGCTGCTGATTGACGCCCAAGACCCTGGTGTCACGGTCGCAGCCACCGCGGCGATGGGCCTGGCCGGCCAGGCGGCCTGGGCCACGGTGCGGCTCGACAAGGCCATGGTGACAAGCATCCCGCTGCCCCAAGGCCGTGGCTTGCGCCTCACGCTGTTGCTGCGCATGGCCTTGTTGGCCCGCGCCCATGGCGCCGCACGCCGGGCCTTCGAGCTGGCGGTGGACTACGTCAAGCAACGCCGCCAGTTTGGCCAGCCCGTGGGCCGTTTCCAGGCCGTGCAGCACAAGCTGGCCAATGGCCTGATCGCGCTGGAAGGTGTGCGCCTGACGCTGCATCACGCCGCGCAGGCGCATGACTTTGCCCTGCCCGATGCGCCCTATTTCAGCGCCGCCGCCTTCGCCTTTGGCGCCACCGCGCTGCGCCAGGTGGCGCTGGAGACCCAGCATGCCTTTGGTGCCATTGGCTATGCCGATGAGCATGAGGCGCCGCGCCACTTTCGCCGCGTGCACCTCGACCTGCTGGCCCTGGGCGGCGCCGCGCAAGCACGCGCCGAGCTGGCCGCGCACTTGCTGGACTTTGAGGGCGCGGCACTGCCCGACTACGACCTTGGCGAGGCCGGCAATGCCTTTCGCAACGAGGTGCGCGAGTGGTTGCAGCGGCATTGGAGCGGCCAGCGCAAGGCAGCATTCGACGCCCTGCCCTTTCACGAGCGCGAGTTCGACGCCGGCTTTGCCCGCGATCTGGGCCGCACCGGCTGGATCGCGCTGGGCTGGCCGCAGGCGCATGGTGGCCAGGCGCGCAGCCCGCTGGAGCAACTGGCCTTCATGGAGGTGATGGAAGCCGCCGAGGCGCCACGCACCGGTGCCGCCGTGCAGGCCAACGCCTTGTTGATGCACGGCACGCCCGAGCAGCAAGCGCGTTATTTGCCCGAGATCCTGCGCGGCGAGGTGATGCACGGCATGGGTTACAGCGAGCCCGAGGCGGGCAGCGATTTGGCTGCACTGCGTACCAGCGCGACGCTGGTGGCCGCCGAAGGCGGCCCCACAAGCGCCGTTGGCCAGCCACGCCAGCAGTGGCTGATCAACGGCCAAAAAATCTGGACCACCACCTACTGGGGCCAGTACATGTTCCTGGCGGCGCGCACCGACGCCGCGGCCCAGCCCGCGCATGCCGGCATCAGCATGTTCATCGTGCCCATGGACACGTCCGGCATCCAGGTGCGCCCGTCCACCACGATGTACGACGGCCGCTTTGCCAACATCTTCTACGACCAGGTGCGCATCCCCGCCGAGAACATCGTCGGCCCGGTGAACGGCGGCTGGAAGGTGCTGACCGATGCCCTGGCCAATGAGCGCGGCTGGGTCGGCGGTGGCATCGTGCTGAAGGTGGCCCATGCCTTCAAGCTGCTGTGCCGGGATGTGCGCGCCGATGCAAGCTTGCGCGACGATGCGCTAAGCCGTGATCGCATAGGCTTGCTGGCGGCGGAAATCGAGGTCGGCCGGCAGTTGATGATGCACTGCGCCGAGCTGGCCCAGGCCGGCACCACGCCGCCCGAGATGGGCGCCATCAGCAAGGTGTTTTCAGGCGAGCTGATGGAGCGTTTTGGCGAGGCCGCGCTCGACATCCTGGGCCCCGCCGCCGCGCTGTCGCAGGGGGCGGCGGGCGCACTGCGCAGCGGCCGCTATGAACAAAACCTGCGGCACTCGCTGATGTGGGTGATCAGCATCGGCACCAATGAGATCCAGCGCAGCCTGATCGCGCAGCGCGGGCTGGGCTTGCCCAGGTGAGCTCGCTGGGCAGCGAATTGGGCCGCCCCTTGCCCACCCTGCCCCACCTACACTGAGCGCCCCCTGAGCCACCCGCGCCGTGCCGCGCCAACGCCATGAGTGCCACCCCGCCCCCCGCCGCCACCCCGCGCCCCATCAGCCGCTACCCCATCCCCGAGCTCAAGGACCTGCCTGAGGACATCCGCGCCCGCATCCTGGAGGTGCAAGCCAAGGCCGGCTTTGTGCCCAATGTCTTCCTTGCCCTGGCGCACCGCCCGGCCGAGTGGCGGGCCTTCATCGCCTACCACGATGCGCTGTTATTGAAGGACGGCGGCTCACTCACCAAGGGCGAGCGCGAGATGATCATCGTCGCCACCTCGGCCGAGAACAGCTGCCTGTACTGCGTGGTGGCGCATGGCGCGATCCTGCGGGTGTACGAGAAAAACCCGCTCGTCGCCGATCAGGTGGCGACCAACTACCGCAAGGCCGACATCTCCACGCGCCAGCGCGCGATGCTCGACTTCGCGCTCAAGGTCTGCCACGACTCGGCCGCTGTCAACGAGGCCGATCTCGCGGCGCTGCATGCGCATGGTTTTGACGATGAGGACGCTTGGGACATCGCCGCCATCACCGCCTTCTTTGGCCTGTCTAACCGCCTGGCCAACGTGACAGGCATGCGGCCGAACGACGAGTTCTATCTGATGGGCAGACTGCCGCGCGAGAAGAAGTGAACGCCTCGCCCGAGCTGCGGCTCTCGCCCATCGTCGCCGGCACCGCCCGGTTAGGGGAATGGGGCCTGACGGCGGCGCAGCGGCTGGGCTGGATAGCGGCCAATGTCGAGCTCGGCATCAGCAGTTTCGACCACGCCGACATCTACGGCGGCTACCAGATCGAAGCGCTTTTTGGCCAGGCCCTGGCCCTGGCGCCGGGGCTGCGCCAGCGCATCCAGCTGGTCAGCAAGTGCGGCATCCAGTTGGTCAGCCCTGCGCGGCCGGGCAATGTCATCCAGCACTACGACAGCTCGGCGGCGCATGTGCGCCGCTCGGTCGAGCAGACGCTGCGCGCCCTGCGCAGCGACCACCTCGATCTGCTGCTGATCCACAGGCCCGACCTGCTGCTGGATGTGGATGAGCTGGGCCAGTGCTTCGAGCGGCTGCGCTCGGACGGGCTGGTCGGGTGCTTCGGTGTCTCGAATTTTTCAGCCGCGCAATTCGCGCTGCTGCACCAGCGCCTGCCGTTGGCCACGCACCAGGTGGAGCTGTCGCCGCTGCAGCTTGCCGCCCTGGACGACGGCACGCTCGATCAATGCCAGGCGCTGGGCCTGCGGCCCATGGTCTGGTCGCCCATGGCCGGCGGGCGGGTGTTCTCTGGCGAGGACGCCGCGGCGCTGCGCGTGCGCGGCGTGCTGGCCGAGCTCGAGCGCGAGCTCGGTGTGGGCTGGGTCACCCTGCTCATGGCCTGGGTGCTGCGCCACCCCAGCCGGCCGCGGCCCATCATCGGCACGCAGCGCATAGCGATGTCGCGCGAGGCCATGGCCGCACTCGATCTGCGGCTGGATGCGCAGCAGTGGTACCGGCTGTGGCGCGCGGGTGCGGGGCGTGAGGTGAGGTGAGGTGAGCTAGGTCGCGCCGAGCGCCTAACCCGTGTCGCCAGCCTGCCGCGCCAGGTTGTCGATCATGCGCAGCAGCGCGCGCCGGGTGAGGGCAATGTCGGTGGCGGTCAGGCCTTGCAGTGCAATGGCGTTGACCTCTTCGGCCAGTGGCACCAGGTGGCGCTTGAGTTCGCGCCCCTGGGCCGTGAGCTGCACGTAGACGTTCTTGCGGTTGTCGCTGCGCTGCTCCAGCTGGATGTGGCCCCGGGCTTGCATGGCGCGCAGGGCGATCACCGTGGTGGGTTCGGCCACGCCTGCCTCGATGCTGAGCTCGCGTTTGGTCAGGCCGTCGCGCTCCCACAGCACGCGCAGGAACGCCCAGTGGCCCATGGGCACGCCATGCTCGGCCAGGCGCAGTTGCAGGGCGCGAGCAAAGCCGCGCGTGGCGTCCTTCACCAGATGCGCCATGCGGTCATTGGGCACCGCCTTGTGCCAGTGGCGCAGCACGCGGCGCGCCACTTCGGCGTCGCGTTCGGCGGCGGCCTGGCCGCGTCGCTTGGGCGTCTTCATGGGTCCTTTGGCATCTGCTGTCATGCGGCCGGCCCCACCTGAAGGTGCAGGCCGACATCACACTGCCCGCGCGCCGAGGCCTGCAGCGCCTGGCAGACCTCGATGGTGGCGCGCGCCCAGACACCGTCGTGCAGCGGGGCCCGGCCGGCATGCACCGCGGCAATCAGCTCGTCGATGACCTCAAAGCGCGGCACCGCCGGCGGCGGCAGGGGCCGGTGCTCGCGCTGGGCATCGCCGTAAATCCACAGCCCATCGCTCATCGGGCGGATGGCGCCGTGCTCGCAGTTGATGAGGACGGCGCCAAAGTGCTGATGTTGCGGTGGAGGGGCTGCCGGCACTGCAGCACCTGGTGCTGGGTGAGCGAATGCCAGTGAGGGCCTCTGCGCGGACGCGTCAGATGCATGATAGGCCGGCCCGCCATAGGTGGCCGCCGATTTGAGATCGGACTCGGACTGCGCGCCCGTCCCCGCACCCACTGCCTGTGCCAGCCGCCGCCGCGCCTGGCCGTGCTGATCAAGGCGCTTGGGCTGGCCCAGCTCGCCGATGCCGCCGCACCACTCATCCGAATCAAAGTGGCCATAGCCGCAGTAGCTGAGGTTGGCGAAGGCGCCGTCCTCAAACCAGATCAGCGCGCTGTAGGCGCCCTCGGTGGGCCGGGCTTCATCCCAGCGGCCTAACACCGATCGCACGCGCACGGCGCGGCTGCCGGCCAGCAGGCGCACCACGTCCACCTGGTGCGCGCCCTGGCTGAAGACGACGCCACCGCCGGCCGCGGAATCCAGCTCTTCGGGCCGCCGTGGGCGGTACAGCCAGTCGGTGTGGTTGATGGCCTGGATCATGCGCACGCGGCCCAGCTCGCCGCTGACGATCAGCTCGCGGCTGCGCAGGTAGGGCGTGTCGAAGCTGTGGCAGTGGCCGACGATGAGCTGCACGCCCGCGCTGGCGCAGGCCTCGATCATGGCGCTGCAGTCGTCCAGGGTGGTGGCCATGGGCTTTTCCAGCAGCACATGCTTGCCCTGCGCCGCGGCCGCGCGGGTGTGCTGCAGGTGGTGCTGGTGCGGGCTGGCGATGTAGACCGCTTCCACTTCGGGCAACGCCAGCAATGGCGCGGCATCGCTGAACACCGGCGCGCCGAAATCACGGCGGAACTGCAACCGCACTGCCTCGCGTGGGTCGCAGGCCGCGACCAGCTGGATGCGGCGATCCTGCAGCAGCGTGGGCAGCATCAGCGTGAAGGCGCGGCCCAGGCCGATGACGCCCAGGCGCAGAGGCGGGCCCGAGGGTGCGGCAGGTGTTGACGGCATCTGTGGTGCCGCCCTCGGCGATGCCATGCCGGCCGCCTTCGGCCCTGCGGGAGTGCCCGTCATGCTCACAGATCCAACACCAGTTCGCGCGACTTGGCCCGCGACACGCAGACCATGATGTGCTGCGCAAATTCATCCGGCATCAAGCAGTAGTCGCGGTGATCGGCCTCGCCCGAGACCAGGCCGGTGCGGCAGGTGCCGCAGGTGCCGCTCTCGCAGGACGAAGGCACATCGTGGCCATGCTCGCGCAGCACCGCCAGGATGGATTTGTCTGGCGGCACCACATAGCGTTGGCCGCCGCTGGCCAGGCGCAGGCCAAAGGGCCGGTCGCCCGGCGCGCCGCTGCCTTCCGTGGGGCTTTCGCAGTGCAGCTCGGCAGCCGGTGAGTTGTCGGCCGTGATGTCGGCTGTGATGTCGGCCGTGTCGCCTGCTGCAGCCATGGAGGTGTCGGGATTGGAGGTGAAGTTCATGTCGTTTGCTTGTGACTCGTCGGCTTGTCTAGGCAAGCCCGTTACTTGAAAAACAGCGCCACGGCGACCACGCACAAGAATCCCAGCAGGGCACGCCGAAAGCCTTGCTCACTGATGCGGTGACGCACGCTGCGGCCCAGCCACAGGCCCAGCGCCATGGGCACCAGGCCGGCGGTGGACAGCAGCACCTCGGTCATGCCCATGCGGCCGTTCCAGGCCAGGGCGACATAGACCGGCAGGCCGGCCAGCACATTGACGACGCTGATGGCGCCGACAAAGGACTCGCGCGGCAGGCGCAAGGCCACCAGGTAGCTGATGGTCACCGGGCCGGTGAGCGAGGACAGTGCGCCCATCACACCGGCCACGGCGCCCACGCCGATGTTCCACCAGCGCTCTTGCGCCGGTGCCACCTGCAGCTTGAGTGGCAGTGCCAGCAGCAGCACGGCAATGAGCACGATCACGGCCACGCTGGCATTGAGCGCGCGGGGCGACAGGGTGAGCGTCAGCGGCACCACCAACACGCTGGTGGCCACCATGCACGCCAGCAGCAGTGCAAAGCGCCGCAGGTGGCGCGGCACATCGCCGGCATCCCAGGCCTGCCACAGGTTGGACAGCAGTACCGGAATGGCCAGCAGCACGATGGCCTGCACCGGCGGGATGAACAGCGACAACACCGGCACGGCCAGCATCGGCAGGCCTATGCTCAGCGTGCCCTTGACGGCGCCACCAAAGAAGAAGGCGGCGAAGCCTATGGCCAGCAGGCCGGCCTCAGTGGGCATGGATCACTCGAACCCTCTCAGATGCTGTACTGCTCATAGGTGGCCGGATGAAAAATCTCATCCACGGCCAGCTGCCGCGCCGACAGGCCTTGCGAGTGGTGGTGGCGCACAAAGGTCTGCAGCGTTGGCCGGTTGGCTTCAACGCCGTAGGACCAGTAGTCCTCGCCCAGGGTCTGGCGGGCGGCCTTGAGCTGCTCTTCCACAAAGGGCAGGGTCACCTTGGTCGCCGAGGTGTCGGCCAGGGAAGCAAGTGCCAGCGTCTTGGCCTGGCTGAAGGCTTTGAACACGGCCGCTGGCAGCCAGGGGTGCTGGGCCGCCAGGGCCTTGCGCACACCCACCACATGCATGATGGGGAAGACGCCGGTGCGGCGGTAATAGTCCTTGGCCACGGCGGTCGGGTCATCAAACAACCAGCCGACATTCGGGTTGCGAAGGGCAGCACCACTGGGCGGGCGCGGGGCGATGAAGCCATCGATCTCGCCCTGATCGAGTAACTCTGAAATGGTGCGGCCTGCGGGGGCATCTTCCAGCCTCACATCGGCTGGCAAACTGAGTTTGATCTTCTCCAGCCGGCCGGGGGTATCGATGCCGCCGCGCACCCAGGTGACATCGCTGGGGCGCACGCCGAAATCATCTTCCAGGATGGCGCGGGCCCAGACGTGGGCGGTGAGCTGGTACTCGGGCAGGCCGATGCGCTTGCCCTTCAAATCTTCGGGCTTGTGGATGCGGTCCTTGCGCACATAGATGGCGGTGTGGCGAAAGGCCCGCGACAAGAACACCGGCACGGCGATGTAGGGGCAATCGCCGCGCGCGGTCTTCACCAGATAGCTGGAGAAGGACAGCTCGGCGATGTCGAAATCCACACTGCGCATGGCGCGGAAAAACATCTCCTCCGGGCTGAGCGTCATGTACACCGGATCGACGCCGTCGATGTGCACGCTGCCATCGAGCAGGGCGCGGGTGCGGTCGTAATCGCCCATGGCGATGGAGAGTTGCAATTTGGACATCTGGGTGCTGCGCGCGTCAATGCTTAGAGGGCTAAGTTTAAGGGCACAGCGACCCGCGATCAGCCCGCGATCATCGCAACCTGGCCTCCTTGGGTTTGAGCAAGGCGATGATGGCGCTGGCCTGCGAAGGCGCACACCACCGCACCAGGCCGCTGCAGGCCCAGCCACCCAACACGCCCAGCGCCATGGCCACCAACATCGCCGCAAAGCCGGAGACGCCAGCGCGGCTGGCCCAGGCCGCGCTCAGCGGCAGCAGCCCCAGCATGCCCCACCACATCACGCTCTGGCCGATCAGCTCGGCCAGCAGGCCGCGGCCATGCCTGGCCATGCTGAGCAGCATCGCGGCCGAGGCCACCAGCATCAGCCCGGTGGTTGCCGGCATGGCGCGCTGGTGCAGGGCCCAACTGGCCCCCAGTGAGGTGGCGCTGGCACACACCGCAGCCAGTGCCTCAGGGTGCACCGTGGCGGTGTCCAGCACCAGGCCCACGGCCATCGCGCCGGTGCAGGCCAGTGGCATCGCAAAGGCGCAGCGCTGCACGCCAAGGCCATCGCGCTTAGGGGTGAACTTCATTCCTCAACCAGCGAGATTTCACCGATCACCGGTTGCGCCTGCGCCGCTGGCGCACCCGCTGGCGCGATGGTGACGCTGGGCGCCGCCGCCAGGGCGCCTGCGCTGCGCAGGCGCGCGGCGATGGCCGTCACATCAAAGCGTGCGGTGCGGCCCTCGAAGTGACCGGCATGCCCCTGGTGCGCCACGGCACCGAAGAACGACAGCGGCCCGACATAGTGGCGCTGCGCCGCCTGCCCGGTGGTGCCCGCGGGCAGGCCGAGGTAGACGTGGTAGATCACGCCAGGCTGCACATTGGCGCGGTAATTGCGCAGCACCAGGTAGACCTTGCCCGCAGCGCCGGCCTCCTGCGCTTCGGCCGGGCCCTGCGGTCGTTGCCGCAGATTGACCTTGATGGCGTTGGCACCCAAGGGGATGCCACCGGCGGGGGCCGCCGTGCTGTGTCTGGCCATGGTGGATCTCCTGGCGCGACGCGGTGCATCGTCATCGCCGCCGCTGTCAAAGGATTCGCCGCTGCGTGCCGGCACCATCTCCAGCCGCTCATAGCGCAGGCCGCGTTGCGCCACATCGTTGTGCTCGCGCACGACGGCCTGGACGGCCGCGCCAGTGGCGTCGGCGAAGGTGTAGCTGCGGTTGAGCCAGGCGGCGTCGGTCGGGTTGCGGCCACCGGCGGCGGTCCAGCTGGCCCAAAGCCTGTCGATGTTGCAGTGGTGCAGCCAGAAGATCGGGTCGCCCGCGGCCCAGGTCACCGAGCCCATGCCGCGGAGATTGCCGATGAGGCCGTGCACGGTGTCGTGCGGGTCGCGCTCAACGGTGTCCGAGAAGCCCGGCGCATTGCCCGGCGCGTCGAAGACGCGAATGGCCAGGGCCCTGGACGCACTGACCGTGCCGCGCGGCTGGCCTTCGTCAATGGCTCGCCCCTGGTTCGGGCCGGCGTTGCGATCGCTTCGAAACAGCGGGCTCGCCGGGTTGCGGAACGGCGCCGGCAACACCGCTGAGCCGCTGGCGTAGTTCCAGTAGGGCAAGGTGAAGCTGTCGTCGCCCAGCACGCGGCGGCAGATGCGCTCGAAGTGATCCAGGTACATGCGGTGCCAGGGCAGAAAGAAGATCTGTCGGCGGCTGTCGAAATGCGGCTCGCAGGTTTCCCAGGCACGCTCGGCCAGGGCGCGCGCGGGCGAGGCACCTGCGGCAAAGACGGCGCGCAATTCGGCGTCGCGCGTGCGGTCGCCACGCACGGCGTGGATGTACCACTGGAAGGTCCAGCTCAAGGGGTCACTGGCCGGCCGCGCCATCATGCGCCGCACCGCTTCCTCGAAGCGGCCGAACATGGCCCGGCCGGAGGGCGATTCAGCGTCGTAGCGTGTCAGGACGCGTGTTGCCGGCGGTGGCGGTGGCCTAGGGCGTGGCCCGGGGCCGGGGGGTCGCCTCGGGCCGGGTGGCGTTGGGTAGGGGGGCTGCGGTTCTGTCCTGCCCCAGCAGACCTCCACACGGCGATTGGCCGAGGCCTGGGTGCTGACCTGCCGCGCCTCGCCTTCGGACTGTGCATCCCAGGCGATGACCGCCGCCGCGCCGGCGCGGCGGCCCTCCACCGCCTCGCGCAGGGCTTGCGCTACCGCGTCGGCACGGCGCTGGCCGAGCGCCAGGTTGTAGGACAGCGTGCCCTCCGGGCTGGCGTGCCCAGTGATGCGCACCGCCGTGGCGCCCGCTGCCACCAGCTGCTGCGCCAGCTCGCTGATCGCCGCGCGGTGGCCATAGCTCAGCGTGGCGCTGTCGTAGCCAAAGGCGTCCAGCGTGCGACAACTGCTGTACAGCGGTGGTGGTGGCGGTGGATGTGGATAGGGCCTTGGCGGCGGATACGTCGGCGTCCGCGGGGCAGCGGGCGTCGGTGCCGGGTAGCCGAAAGGGCGCGGTGGATACGGCGCCGGTGCCGGATAGCTCGGCACCGGCGGCGGCGAGTAGGCTGGCGCGCCGCCGTAGCCAGCCCCGAAGTTCAGGCCCACGCTACCGGCGGCGCTCAGGCCACCGCTCAGGCCGCCGCTCACCCCACCAGCCACCCCACCAGCCACGCCACCACTGAAGCCGCCGCCAAAGCTGGCTTCGTCCGAGCCACGCGCTCGCAGCAGCAGTGTGTCGGGGCGCAAGCTGCCGTCGGCAGCGGCGATGCGGCGCGCAAAGCGCTGGGTGATGCCGTGCGGTCGCGCGCCGGGCTCGACCACATGCGCGTACAGGCCGGGCCAGGGGCCCTCGGTCTGCAGGCCCTGCGCCTGGGCGTCGTGGCGGCTGTAGAGCTGCGGATGGGTCAGCACGGCAGCGTGCGCCTGGCCTTGTTCGCCTCGCCGCAACATCAGGTCGCCCGACTGCAGCGACTGGCGCGGACGGTGGCCGGGCTGGCCGACGATGTCGAACAGCGCCGCCGCGCGCTCGCGCCGCTCAGGCGTGGTGCGACCGACCAGGTCGTCGAACAGCGACGCAACGCTTTCGCCCTCGGTCCAGGCCTGGCCGGCGGCCGCCAGACCGCGCGCCACGAATTCGCTGCAGTCGGTCACGCCTTCGTCGATCAAGGCCTCGGCCGCATCCACGGCGTGCGGCCAACTGGCGGCGGCCTGCTCGGCGCGTTCGACCAGTGACTGCACGGCGTCGGCGGCGAATGCTTCGACCGCGGCGTCGCCAGCGAATGCTTCGCCCGCGGCCTCGCCCGCGTGGGCTTCGACCGCGGCCTCGCCCGCGTAGTTCTCCATCGCAGCGTCTGCCGCAGCACGCAGGGGCGATGGCACCACTTGCACCAGGGGCGGGTCATCGGCCGAATCATCTGCGGCCCACTCGATCACTTCGCCGGTGGTGTTGAATGGCGAGGGCACGATCTGGATCAGCGGTTCGGCTTCCAGGCCCTCGGCCATCGCCAGTGCTTCGGGGCTGGCGCCTTCGGGCAGTGCCACCGCCGTGTCCAGGCTGTGGCAGGCGGCGGTGGCACCCGCATGGCAACACGGGCAGGTGGCGCAGCTTTGGCTGGCGCAGTGCCGGCATTCGCGGCACTTGTCGCCGCAGCAATCTGGGTTCATGGTGATCTCCTGGTCGGTATCGGCTGTGGCTTCGGTGGTCTCTTGAGCAAACGCCGGGCCGCTCCCAAGTTTGCTCACCCCCTCGGGGGGCGGACGACGTATGTCGTCGGCCTGGGGGCGCTCATGAGCAAACGCCGGGCCGCTCCCAAGTTTGCTCACCCCCTCGGGGGGCGGACGACGTATGTCGTCGGCCTGGGGGCGCTCTCTGGCGATGACAGCCACGCGGTGGTGCTCCGGGTTGGCCAGGCGAGCCGCGGCGCGCACGGCGGCCGCGCTGTCCAGGCGCCCGTGGCCACTGCGCTGGCGGTCCAGCGGCTCGCCGGTGTCAAAGCGCAGAAGCGTCTCGAACAAGGCGCGCCGCCAGTGCACGATGTCGAGCCGCCCGGCGGCCTCGAACATCAATGCCAGCGTGCCGCTGACATGCGGCGCGGCCATGCTGCTGCCGCTCATGCGCAGGCTGAGCGGCGCGCTGCCCGTGCGCGGGTGCGAGCGTGCCGACAGCACGCGCACGCCTGGCGCCACCAACAAGGGGCGCAGTCGGCCATCACGGGTCGGCCCGGCGCTGGAAAAGGCCGCCAGTGTGGGCTCGGCGGCGTGGCCATCGCAGGCACCGACGGCCACGGTGTGCAGCCCGTTGCAGATGCTGCCGGTGGTGCTTTGCGGGTCGGCCTGCTCGCTTTGAAACAGCGCCTGGCAGCGCTTGCAACCGGGGTCGCGTTCGAGCCAGGCGTGGTAGCGGCCGTCGGCCACGTCCTCGCCGCGAAGCTGCAGCCCCCAGCGCCCGGCCGGGGCGTTGGGATAGAGGAAGAGGTTGATGTGGTGGTCGCCGTTGTTCGGGTCGTTGGCGCGGTGGTAGAGCGTGCCCACGCGCTGGCCCGCCACCAGCACCGGCGCGCGCGCGCCCTGCGCCGCTTGTGCCACCAAGGCACCGCCGGGGGCGAGCAGCGCGGCGTGCAGCACGTCGTGCCGTGGGTACCAGACCTCGAGCTCATTGGGCGTGGTGTCGCCAGGGTGCACATCAAACGCCAGGTCGTCGGTCTGGCCGTTGTGTGACTGGCCGGCCACGTGCACCGAGCGCTCGAAGTAGTTGCCGCCGCTTTGCACCACGGCCGTGCCCGGGCGGCTGCGCACCAGGGCATCGATGGCCTGCTCGACCAGCGTGCTGCCGTCGTGCGGGCCGGCGTGGCGGCCAATGCTCATGTTGATGACCAGTGGCCGCTGCTCAGCTTCACTGACGATGAAGTCGATGGCCTCCAGCAGGCTGCTTGAGTCGCCCAGCGGGCCCTCACCCTCCCAGCCCGGGGCGCCCAGGTGCACGAACAGCAGTTCGGCCTCGGGCGCCAGACCAAGGGGCGCGCCGCTGCGGCCGTTGCCGGCGGCGATACCCATCACATGCGTGCCATGCGCCGCGCCGCCGCTGGCCGCCGTGGGGTGGTAGCCGGCCTGGCGATAGGGATCGTCGCTGTGGCAGGCCGCCGTCAGCGCGGCTTGGCGCAGCACGCGGCCATAGCCGAAGCGGTTGCCGTCGGTGTCATGACCGCGCTGGTCCCACAGCGCGTGCACACGGCTGCGCCCGGATTCGGTGATGAAGTCGGGGTGGGCAAAGTCGCAGCCCCAATCGATGAATCCGATCCGTGTGCCGCGGCCGGTTTCGTGCAGCTCAAGGGGGCGGCGGCGGTCGCTGTCCTGCAGCTCGACGTTCTCGGCCTCGGCCTCGTCGAGCAGCGCGCTCTCGTCGGCCGCCAGCCAGCGCGGCGCCTTCAGGCTGGCGATGGCCGGGTGGCCATAGACCTGCCAGATGGCGCCGCGCGCGATGCGTGCGCTGGCAATCGCGCCAATGCGCGCCACCAGGCGCAGGCCGGGTGGCAGCGGCACGCCCTCGCGCAGCCGCAGCACGACAGCGACCTCGTCGCCGGCCTCGCCTTCGGCAAGCAGCTCTTGCAGGGCCGGGTCCATGGCGGGCTCGGGCTGGCATTGGGCGTTGGCGCATCAATTCGGCGTCAAGGTGGGCTGCCTGCCTTGCCGCCGGCGCTGGGGGCGGCAACGATGGGCGCTGGTGTTGGCGCTGCCACAGGCGCAGGGGCTGGCCCCGGCGTTGGCGCGGCGACAGGTCCGGAGGCCGGCCCGGCGACCGGTGTGGGCGCGGGTGTGGGTGCCGGTGTGGGCGCGGGTGTGGGTGCCGGTGGCGGGCCAGCCACGGGCCCAGGCGCGGCGGGCCCAGCCGATGGCGCCGGTGCTGGCGCGGCCACGGGTGCTGCGACCAGGACGGCAACGGCGTTGCCATCCAGCGTCGGGCCGCTGGCGACGGGGGCGCGCGAACTGATGCGTCGCTCCATCAGGCGGCTGACCAGCACCAAGGTGATTGGATTACGCAGCCCGAGCATGGTTAGCAACGCGCCGCCGGTGACTTGGTCGGCGCTGGTGGCGCCCTGGATGCGCGACACCACCGTGTGCCCGAGTAAGAAGTGAAGTAGATTCATGACGATCTCCTGCGCAATCTGCTGCGCATCACTTGCTCTGCATGGCCATCATCAGCGCGACCATCATCATTCCGCCGCCGCCGCTATCGCCACCGCCGAACATGCCGCCGGAGCCGCTACCGCCCGAAGACGAGCCGCCCATGCCGCCGCTGAACATCAACAGTGGCAGCAACTTGCTGAAGCTGTCGCCGTTGTCCACGACCACCTTGTCACCCGTGGCGATGGCGGTGCCATTGACCGGCGCGGTGACCGCACGCGTGGTCTGGCTGCTCAACAGCGGCAGCAGCATCGACATGTTGCGCACATCGTTGAGGCCACCCTGCAGCTTGCCGACCTCGGTCTTGAGCTTGCCGAAGTCCGTGCCCAGGGTGTTGGCACGGCCCTCCACGGCCTTGATCGCCGCCGAGTTGGTGACGATCTTGGCGTCCAGACGGTTGGCCGTGGCCGTCAGCTCGGTGCGGGTGGCAAACCCAGGCGACGGGCGGGCCGGCACGGCGCCGCCGCGCTTGGCGGTGCGCACCGGCGCGCGACGGCGCCGCCGAGCTTCATCGGATTCGTCGTTGTCCTCGTACTCGTAGCTCTCGTCGTTCTCCAACATATCGTCGGATTCATAAGACAAATAGTTCGACATCGCTCATCTCCTTGGGGTGGGGCCAGGGTGGCCAACAGGGCCTGAGTCAGTGGCCAATGGCGTCGAAAACCGCGACGCCGCGGGTGGTTCCAGCGGTTCGGTGGCGAAACGCATGCGCATGTCCGGGTCCGGGGCGAACCGACCCGGCCTGCCGCGACCGCGGCAGCTGGGGCAGCCATCGTCCTCGCCCCAGCACAGGCCGCAGGCCCCGAAGGCTGCGGCCAGATCGGACAACAGCGCCTGGGCGGTCTCCAGCTCACCGGCCAGGCGGCGTGTGGCGCGTTGCAGCCGCGCCGCACGCGATTCGGACTGCGCCAGCGCCTGTTGCAACTGCTCGATTTCTTCCGCACCCGGTTCGGCCACCGCGGGCGCGGCCGCTCGCATCTGCTGCTGCATCGCCAGCATCTGCGGCAACCACGCCAGCTGCGGGTTCTGCGCGACAAAGTCGCCCATCAGGCTGCCCAGATCGGGCAGGCCACCAGCGTTGCCAATGGCCTGGGTGGGGGTGTCATACATGGTCCATCTCCTGGTCATCGAACCACTCGGCTTCATGCGCCAGCAGCCAGGCATCGCGGCGTGCGTCGGCCGCTGTGTAGCTGGCCTCATCGAACTCGGCTTCGAACTCGGCCTCGGCCTCGTTCCAGGCCTGGCCGCCGGCCAAGATTTCGGCCTCGGCCTCGAACAACAGCGGCGACGGTGTGCTTGCCAGCAGGGCCAGCAGCGCGTCGATGCGCTGGTCGGGATCGGCCGGGTCGATGACCAGTTCGCCGTCCTCGCCGTAGCAATAGCCGGGCAGGCCTGTGGCAGCGGCCTCGGCCTCGCCGGCGGCGCGCCCGGCCAGGCCACCGAGTGCGGCCAGGATCGACTGCACCGGCACCTGTTGCCCCCCCACGCCGACCTGGGAGCGACCGAACTGACCCATGGCGGCCGACGACAGCGCGCGCAGCGTCTCCGGCCGCGCCAGCATGCCCATCAAGGCATTGGCGCTGCCGCCCTGGCCGGCCGCACCGGCCAGGCTGCGACCGACCTGGCCGAGGGCAGCCGCCGCGCCGCCGCCGCGGGTGAGTGCACCCAGCGCGCCTTGCGCCAAGCCGCCAAGTCCAGCCGAACCACCAAGTCCGGCAAGACTGCCAAGACCGCCCAGGGCGCCCAGGGCGCCGCGCCCGCCCCGCCCGCCCAGCGCGCCGAGCGCGACACCGGCCAGACTGCCGAGCTTGCCGGTGGGCGAGAAGTTCGAGGCCAGTTGGCTGACGCCACCGATGGCCCCGCCAATGCCACGCAGCGTCGGGTTGCGCGATTGCGACAGCGCGCCCCCGGCACCCCCGGCCAAGGCGCCGGCAATGGCGCCGAAGGGGCCACCGAAGCCGGCACCGGTCAGCGCACCCTGGGCCATGCCCGGGAGCACGCCACCCAGCACGGGTGCGGCCTGCTGGGCAAAACGCCCGACACCTCGCCCCACCCGTTTGAAGCCGCGACCGACATCGCGCCACAGGCTTTCTACGGCCTCGGCGTCGACGCCCTCGCCGTAGAGTTGTGCCACCAGCGCATCGAGCTGCTCATCGCTGAGCTCCACATACTCGGGCGCCAGGCTCGATCTCAGCAGGGGGTATTCGGTGTAGCTGTGCATCATGGTGGGTCTCCGGTTCTGGGGGTGGAGGCAAGGCGCTGTCCGCCGTCAGTTCATCTGTAGCAACAAGGTCGCGCCGCTGGCGTGGCCGATGAGCCTGACCAGCTCGGCGGCCGTGGCAAACGAGCCCAGCGGGCGGCCATGCAGATCGCTGACGGTGCCGCGCCAGATGGCCTCGGCACCAGGGTCGGCACGGGCTTCCTGCCACAGGCGGACAACGAAAGTGAAGGCCGGCAGCGCCGGTGCGTGCAGGCACGGGTCCGAGCGGGGCATCGCGGTGAGGGAACCAGTCTTGACATGGCGGTTGCGGGGCATTGAAGGCTGCCGCTGGGTTGATCGGTCAGGGGCAGTCTGTGCGCCGACCATCACCGAGCCATCACCGCATCAACACCGGCACATCACCGCCGCACCTGCCGGCACTGCAAATTAGGGGGGGGCGCGAGGGCGCCCGCCGGCTCAAGCGGCCGGCAGCTTGCCCGGATCGAGCGCGCCCAGGGCCTCATCGAGCTGGCGCTGCGAGGCCGCCAGCGCCCGCTGCACGCGGCCGATGCGGCGCCGCGCGTGCTCGATCCCGGGCGCGGCCGTGGGCATGGGGGCCGGCATGGGGGCCGGCTTGGCAACGACCATGGCCGCGGGAGGCAGCGCAGGCCCGGCCGCGCCCCCCGTGGGCGCAGCTGGCAACACGGCGCCGCTCGCAGCCAGGCTGCGCGCCAGGTCCTGCGTCTCGGCCATGGGTTCGACCCCGAGCTCGGCCTGCAGCCGTGCAGCGCAGTCGCGGTACATCGCCAGCGCCAGCGCACGGTTGCCGGTGTGCGCCAGGCCCAGCATCACCAGGCGCTGCACATCCTCGCGCAGCGGCTCTTCGCGGCCCAGGCGGCGGCCCCAATCGACAGCGCGCTGCCATTCGGCCTGAGCAGCACAGGCATTGACCAACTGATACAGGCCGTCGCAATACAGGCTGCGCAGGCGCTGCCTCTCGAACAGCGCCCACTCGGCGTCGCAGCCGCTGATGTATTCGCCGCGGTAGAGCTGCAATGCATGCTCCATGCGCACAAGCTCACGCGCGCCCATCGCCTGCGGCTTGCAGCGCAACAGCGGCGCGATGCGGTGCTCGAAGGCCAGCGCGTCGACCCAGTGCGCGGCCGCCCAATTGAATCCGAGTTCGCCGTTGCTGGCGACGCGCAACAGTGCGGGGGCATCGCCGCAGGCATGCTTGAGCCGCCACAAGGCCGTGGCCAGGCAATGCCGGGCGCCACTGCGGTCGCGCTCGGCCCAGATCGTCTCGGCCAGCTCGCCGCGCGAGACATGGCGCTGGCGTTGTGTCACCAGATAACCCACCAGGGGCAGGCAGGAGGCGGCAATCGGCAACTCGCCGCGGCGGGCCGCAGCAACCGACAAGCCACCCATCAGACGTACCCGCAATCGCGACACCGCCTGCCCCTTGCGTGTCCATGAGCCCGCCCGGCCGCCCGAAGGGCGAATCCCTGAATGCGAAGCATGAAGCTACCCCATGAGCGCGCGAGTCTAGGTGTGGCCCTGTCTGGCAGAAAGTGGTGATCTAGGGGTGTAGGGACATCACCTGTAACACCGCGCAAACCGCCTGGCCAAGGCCTGATCACAGGCCACAGGCGAAGGCGCAGCAGGGGCCCGGCCAAACGGCGACGACACGGCCAACCCTTGGGTCGAGCCGTCGAATGTGATGCCATGGCGGCTCAGCGAAACCTGGCCTCGTCGGGCTTGAGCAAGCCGACGATGCCGCAGGCGGCGATGGCTGCACGCAGCGCCTGGCCCTGCGCGCCGCCTGTTTCCAGCGCCGCCAGGGCCTCGCGCGGCGTCAAGGCCTGCGCACCCAGCCTGAAGTGCTCACGCTCACACAGCGCTGCGGGCATGCTGGCGCAGTGCGCGCGCAGCGCCGCCAAGGGGCGATCCGGCGCATCCTCGGCCTCGCCCCAGCGGTCCACCAGCAGTGGCTTCAAGGTCTTGCCGGCGGCATTGGTGGCGATGGCGGGCACGACGACGATGTACTCCGGCCGCTCATAAGGCGCCAGGTGAGCGGCGCAATGGGCGCGCAGGCCGTCGATGTCGATCACCTGCCCAGGCTTGGCCACGACCACGGCCTTCAGGCGTTCGGCGAAGACATGGTCGGGCACGCCCACCACCGCCGCGGCCAGCACCTGCGGGTGCAGGTAGAGCTTGTTCTCGACCTCGATGCAATAGACGTTCTGGCCGCCGCGCACCACCATGTCCTTCTTGCGATCGAGCAGCCAGAGGTAGCCGTCTTCATCGATCTTGGCCCAGTCGCCCGAGAGCACATAGCCATCGCGGCGAAAGACCTCGGCCGTCTTGCCGGGCTCCTGCCAATAGCCGGCATTGGTCTGCTGGCCTTTGTATGCGACTTCGCCGATGACATTGGCCTGGGTGATTTCGTGGCCGTCGTCGTCAAACAGCGCGATCTCGGTGTTGGCCGTGGCCAGGCCGCAGCTGGTGATCTTGCGCATGGCGTCTTCGGTGGGCAGGGCAAAGCCCAAGGCCGTGCTCTCCGACACCGAGCCGCCGTTGACCATGGCCACCGGCGCAAAGGCGTCGCGCAACTGCGTGATGAAGGTCTCCGAGGCGGCGTGGCCGCCGAAGAGGATGCGCTTCAGGCTGGTGCAGTCATAACGCGCAAAGTCCGTGTGGTTCATCATCATCCACAGCATCACCGGCGCGGCCACCGCCCAGGTGACGCGTTCGCGCGCGATCAGCTCAATCGCCTGCAGCGGGTTGAACGCGGCCATCACCACGCAGGTGCCACCATGCAGCAGCGAGGGCATGAAGTTGGTGTAGACGGCGGTGTTGTGATACAGCGGCGGCATGCACAGGTTGATGTCGTCCACGCCCAGGCCTTTGGCGGCATCGGTGATGGCCTGCGCACAGCCCATGGCGTTGATGTGCAAGGCCATGGTGCCCTTGGGTGCGCCGGTGGTGCCGGAGGTGAAGGAGATGCCGCACACATCCCACTCATCCATGGCCTGGCTCACTCGCTCAAGTGCGGGCTGGGCTGTCAGCGTTGCGAATGGCAGGGTGTGTTCAACGGGCTCACCGCCGCCGACCATGAAGACCTTCTCGACGCTGGGCAGTCGCTCACGCCGTGCGCTGAGCTTGTCGCCCCAGACCTGTGGCGAGACGAGGATGCAGCGCGCGCCGACCTTGTTCACCTGGGCAAGGAGACCCTCGGGCGCCAGGCCCAGGTTCACCGGCACGGCGATGCCGCCCAAGGTGACTGCGGCCAGATAACCCACGATGTACTCATGGCAGCCCAGGGTCATCAGGCACAGCCGATCACCCTTGCCAAAACCGTGCTCGTGGCGCAGGCACCAGGCCGCACGCTGCACCGCTTCGCCGACCTCGGCCCAGCTCATGCGCAGGCCGCTGGGATGGAAGACATAGGCCAGGCGCTCGGGGTGGCGCTGCAAATTGGCCTGGAAGGCTGCCACCACGCTGGCCGGCCGGTCGCGGTAGGCCCAGATTTCAGCGCCTTCGTGCCTGATGCCGCGGCCGGTGGGCACGGTGATTTTTTCCACCGCCGCGGCCAGCCGCGCGTCGATGTCACGCCACGATCTGGCCAGCCCGCTGACCGCGCCCTGCACTTGCCATGCACCCATGTTCACGCTCCGCGTTGGTGTTGGGGTTGAGGTTGGTGTTGGATTGAACCGGCCCACGCTCCGCACTGCAGCGCATGGGGCGGCAGAACCTTGCGCTCAGCGGCCCTGAAACAGCTCATTCATCAGTTTGCCCGGCGCCGCATCGGCGAATCCGGCAAAGCTGCCCTGCTCCAGCAGCGCCGTCGCGGCGCGGGTGAGCCCGCCCCAGGCGGTGCGGGCCATGGCCCCGCCCACGCTGATGCGGCGCACGCCCAGGGCTTCGATCATGGGCACCGTCAGCTCGCTGGGCCAGCCGATGAGCAGGTTCACCGGCTTGGGCGCCACGGCCGCGACCACGGCGCGGATCTGCTCGGGCGTGCGGATGCCCGGCGCATACAGGCAATCCGCGCCGGCATGGGCATAGGCCTGCAGGCGCGCGATGGTCTCGGCCAGATCGGGGCGGCCGACCAAAAAGCACTCGGCACGGCCCACCAGCAGGGTGTCGCCGCCGGCCTTGTCGATGGCCTGGCGCGCGGCGCGCAGGCGCTGCACGGCAACATCCATATCAAACAAAGGACGCGACGCATCGCCGGTGGAATCTTCAATGGACAAGCCCGCCACACCAGCCTCGACGGCCAGCCGCACGCTTTCGCCCACGCCCGCGGCGTCGGTGGCAAAGCCGCTCTCGAAGTCTGCGTTGATCGGCACATCGGTGGCCTCCACCATGGCCTGCAGATGCGCCAAGGCCATGTCCCGGCTGATGGCGTTGTCCGCCCTGCCCTGCGACCAGGCAAAGCCCGCGCTGGTGCTGGCCAGGGCCTTGAAACCGAGTTGCTGCAGGTAGAGCGCGCTGCCCACATCCCAGGGGTTGGGGATGACGAAGCAGCCGGACTGGTGCAGTTGCTGGAAGCTGCGGCGCTTGTCGGCGATGCTGGGGCGGGGGCTGGGTTGGGGGCTGGGGCTGGGCATGGCGGTTTGTCCATTGGGTTTTGATCTGGGGTGCAGCCTAACCCTTGCCGGGGCATGCATTCAAGCTCAGCTTGACCCGGTGAGTGCCAGCCCGCGCCAAGCACCGCCCCTTAAAATGCGGGTATCCCCTCTACCCAAGCGACCCGCAATGAGTCTCCACAACGTCTCACCTGGCAACAAGACCCCGCATGAGTTCAACGTGATCATCGAAATCCCGATGAACGCTGACCCAATCAAGTATGAAGTCGATGAAGAGTCTGGCGCGCTGTTTGTGGACCGCTTCATGGCCACGTCGATGCACTACCCCTGCAACTACGGCTACATCCCGCAGACCCTGGCCGATGACGGTGACCCGGTGGATGTCCTGGTCATCACACCGGTACCCCTGATTCCGGGCGTGGTGGTGACCTGCCGCGCCCTGGGCATGCTCAAGATGGTCGATGAGGCCGGTGGCGACAACAAGCTGCTGGCCGTGCCCATCGACAAGATCCTGTCCATCTACAGCCAGTGGAAACAGGTGGCCGATCTCAACCCGATGCGTTTGCGCACCATCCAGCACTTCTTCGAGCACTACAAGGATCTGGAAGAAGGCAAGTGGGTAAAGGTCGAAGGCTGGGTGGACATGGCCGCAGCGCACGACGAGGTGTCAGAGGGCATGCGTCGCTGGGCGCAGAAGCGTTTGGCCAAGGGCTGAAGCGCGCGGTGGCGCCTTGCGGGGGCAGCGGCCGCCGCCCGCAAAGACCATCGGCCGGGCCCCGCCAACAATGGGCGGGCCGGCC
>JAYSSS010000139.1:0-21580 GCA_043720415.1 Ideonella sp. | reverse complement strand
CTTGCCGGCGGCGAACAAAGCGACAACGGCGACAGCAAGGGTGGCGGCAACGACAGCCACGTTGCGGCCCGCGGCAGCGCAGCCCATGATTGACGCCGACATCACCCGCAGCGCGCGCAGCGAGCGCTGGGCGCTGTTCCTGGACGATCTGCAGGCGCACGCCGAGGTGCGCGTACCACTGCGCAGCCAGGGCACCCTGGTGCGTGTGGCCGGCCTGGTGCTGGAGGCCGCCGGCGTGCGTGCACCCGTGGGCGCAGTGTTCGAGGTGCATGGCGATTCCGGCCCCCCGGTACAGGCCGAGGTGGTGGGCTTCAACGGCGACCGCGCCTTTCTCATGCCCACGGGCGAGTTGCACGGCCTGTGCAGTGGTGCCAAGGTGCTGCCGCGGCGCACGCCGCACGGGCCGCCGCAGCTGGGCCGCGACAACCAGCTCTGGCGCCGGGTGGAAGACCGTGGCCTGCACCTGGCCATGGGCGATGGCCTGCTGGGCCGTGTCGTCGATGCCCATGGCCAGCCCATGGACAGGCTGGGGCCCTTGCTGCATGTGCGCAACGAGCCCATGGTGCGCCGCCCCATCAATGCCATGGAGCGCGACCCGGTGCGCGTGCCGCTGGACACCGGCGTGCGCGCCATCAATGCCCTGTTGACCGTCGGCAGGGGCCAGAGGTTAGGTTTGTTCGCCGGCACCGGCGTAGGCAAATCGGTGCTGCTGGGCATGATGGCGCGCTACACCGCGGCCGATGTCATCGTCGTCGGCCTGATCGGCGAGCGCGGCCGCGAGGTCAAGGAATTCATAGAAGACATCCTTGGCGATCAGGGCCGCGCGCGCAGCGTGGTGGTGGCCGCACCGGCCGACGCCCCGCCCCTGGTACGCATGCAGGGTGCCACCTACGCCACGGCGATCGCCGAGCACTTTCGCGATCAGGGCCGGCATGTGTTGCTGTTGATGGATTCACTCACCCGATTCGCCATGGCACAGCGCGAAATCGCCCTGGCCATTGGCGAGCCGCCGGCCACCAAGGGCTACCCGCCGAGCTGCTTTGCCAAGCTGCCGCAACTGGTGGAGCGCAGTGGCAATGGCTTGAATGGTGTGGGCTCGATCACCGCCTTCTACACCGTGCTCAGCGAGAGCGACGACCCGCAGGACCCGATTGCCGACGCCGCCCGCGGCATCCTCGATGGCCACATCGTGCTGTCGCGCGAACTGGCCGAGTCCGGCCACTTTCCGGCCATCGATGTCGAGCGCTCCATCTCACGCGTCATGCCCAATGTCACCGAGCGTGCCCAGCAGGACGGCGCGCGCCGTGTGCGCGGCCTGCTCTCGCGCCTGGCCAAGGCGCGTGACCTGATGCAGCTCGGGGCCTACGCGCCGGGTCATGACGCCGAGCTGGATCTGGCGGTGCAACTGCAGCCGGCATTGGCGCAGTTGCTGCAACAGGACATGCACGAGCGCGCGCCGCTGGAGGCCAGCCGGCGCTTGTTGCAGCAACTGCTGAGCGATTGAGCCAACCATGAGCCTTACCGATCGTCCGAGAGGCGATTACCGCAGTGCGCAGCACGAAGGTGGTTCGGTGCAGCTGCCCTCTGCGCTGATCACGCTGGCCCAGCATGCGCGCAACGAGCGCGACGCCGCGCACGCCGTGCTGCGCCAGGCCCAGGCCCGCGCACGCGCGGCGCGTGCCCAGGCCGATCAACTGTGCAGCTATCGCAACGAGTACCACCAGCGCTGGTCGGCGCGTTTTCGCCAGCCGGCATCGCCCGAGCTTTTGCAGTGTTATCAAGGCTTCGTCCAGCGGCTGGGGCAGGCCATTGACCAGCAGGAACAACAGCTGAGCATGGCCGATGCCCGGGTTCAGGCCGCCACGGCCACGCTGTTGCAGCGCGAGCAGCGCCTGGCCGCGGTGGGCAAGCTGATCGAGCGGCGCGAGGCCAGCGCCGCTCTGAGCGCACGCCGACGCGAACAGCGTCAGCTCGATGAATCCGCGGCACGCTACAGCGCCCTGGCCATGCCCGCGCACGCTTGACGGCACCGATCTTGCCTGCCGCCCAGACCTCGCAACCGACCCCCCCCACTGAAGCGTCGACGCCATGTTCAATGCCATGTCAGCCCTGAGTGCCTTGGTACCTCACCCTGCCACTGCAGCCAGCCTGGGCAAGGCTCAGGCCCCGCACGCGGCCACCGCCAACGATGCCAAGGCCTCGGATTTCGCGGGCTTGCTGCAGCGCGCCCATCACCGGGCAACAGCCGAGCAAGACGCTGCACAAGGCGCCGCGCACGATGCCGCGCAGGATGCGGCGCAGGATGCCGCGCAGGATGCCATCCCTGATGCGCTCGCCGCACGCAAGGCCCGA
The DNA here is from genome assembly GCA_043720415.1 of Ideonella sp. Lineage (GTDB taxonomy): Bacteria > Pseudomonadota > Gammaproteobacteria > Burkholderiales > Burkholderiaceae_C > Pseudaquabacterium. The sequence goes on along the minus strand of JAYSSS010000139.1, from coordinate 19,228 downwards.
AGTCTCGTCGATGCCGATGCGCCATCGCCTAACGAACCTTTACATGCGACAGACAGCGCTTCGCCGCCCAACCCTGTGGCCACGCCAGTGATGGTGTCCTGGGTGGATCTGGCCATGGCCGCGGCGGCCATGGCGCAGACCACATCCGTCGCGCCGCGCACCGAGGCCGCTGCGCAGGTTGTGCAAGCGGTGCACGCTGCGCCGGCAAACGCCAGCGTGGGCCCAATGGCCATGGTTCCAGACCTGGCCGGGCCTGGCATGGAGCGCGCCAACGACATGGCCCACGCAGGCCCGCAGGCAGGGCTGGGCAGTGCCACCGCCGATCTCGATCAAGCACCCGGCAGCATCGGCTTGATCAGCACCCTGGGTGGTCCCTCGGCACCGCCGGCAACCCCACCGGAACACGGCGCAGCAGCCGCCACAGGCACAGCCGTTGAAGGCAGCAGCACCACCATCGGACCCAGTGCGCGGGGTGCGGCTGCGTCAGTCACGGCACCCGAGCTGGTCGCCATCAAGCTTGCCGCCAGCACCCCGCCTCAGCACATCGCCCCGCCCGCCACGACCAGAGCCAACAGCGTGCCCGCCACACAGGGCGGCCAGGCGCGGACGGACAAGGACAGGCCAGCACCGTCCGTCGGCGTGACACCAGCGTTGATGGGCGATGCCGCCGCGGGACAAGGCCTGGCTCAGGCGCAGCCTGGAACAGGACCCGACGATTCGATGAGCCCGGCGCCAGCCACCGACACCAAGCTTGCCGCCAGCACCCCTCCTCAGCACATTGCCCCGCCCGCCACGACCAGAGCCAACAGCGTGCCCGCAGCACAGGGCGGCCAGGCGCAGACGGACAAGGACAGGCCAGCACCGTCCGTCGGCGTGACACCGGCGATGATGGTCGATGCCGCCGCGGGACAAGGCCTGGCCCAGGCGCAGCCTGGAACCGGACCCGACGATTCGATGAGCCCGGCGTCAGCCACCGACACCAAGCTTGCACAGGGCTTGTTGAGCGAAGGCGCCACGGGCCACCACAGTGCGTCCCACCGGGCGACCACTCGGGTGGCACAGGGACATGGCGATGAAGCGTCGCCGCTGTCGGGCGCAACGCTGTTGGAGCGCAGCGCCCAATCCACATCTGGAGCGACCTACGCCGGCAACACCGAGGACCCGCCCGGCCTGTTGGCCGCGGCCGATGCCTCGGCTACGCCATTGCCGTCGATCTCCAACGCCAATGGCCTGGCGGTAGCGGCCGGCACAGGCATCGTCGTCAATGCCCTGGCCAACGCCAGCGCCAGCCCGCCGGGCGCCCAGCCAGCAGGGCGCGAGGCGCACATTGCAGCCGCCGTGGGCAGCAGCGAATTTGGCCCGGCACTGGGCCTGCAGATCAGCAGCCTGGCCAGCGACGGCACCCAGCAGGCCCGGCTGCACCTGAACCCGGCCGAGCTCGGGCCCATCACCGTGCGCATTGCGCTCGACGGCGCGGGCGCCAGGGTCGAGTTTCAAGCCGATGCGCTGCTCACGCGGCAGGCCATCGAGGCCTCCATGCCACAACTGGCCGGCGCACTGCGCGAGTCCGGGCTCACGCTCACGGGCGGTGGCGTCTGGGAGCACCCCCAGGGCGACACGGCGCGACAGCCTCTTGCAGATTCAGCGGGCCAAAGCGCCGATCGCCAGGCAAGCCGCGAACCCGGCCGCCCCGGCACGCGCTGGGCCATCGGCGACGATGGCCAGGGCAGCACGATGGACCCGGTGGCCGCACGCCCGATGCGCAGACATCGCGGCCTGGTCGATCTGGTCGCATGAGACCGCCGGGCCGCTCAAGCCCACATATCACCGCTGTTTAGGCTGCTGTTCACAACATCGACAGACAGGCCGCTGCGAATAATCAAGCAGAAGTCATGGCCGCTGTGGCCGACGCCGAGCACCACTCGCAAATCTCCGGAGACCCGACATGTCCGCAGCCGCCGCCGATGCCGCCGCACCGCCCAAGGGCAGTGGCAAGAAAAAGATGATCATCATCATCGTCGTGGCGCTGCTGGTGCTGGGCCTGGGCGGCGGCGGGGCGGCCTTCATGCTGATGAAGAAAAAGCCGGCAGAAGGTGAGGAAGAAGGCGAAGGCCATGCGCCGGCACCGGCCGCACATGCCAAGTCCGAGGCCAAAGCCAGCGCACCGCCGGTGTTCGTGCCGCTCGATCCCTTCACCGTCAATCTGGCCGACCGCGACGCCGAGCGTTATGCCCAGGTCGGCGTGACGCTGGAGATCGAAGACGCCAAGACCGGCGATCTGCTCAAGGCCTATATGCCGGCCATACGCAACAACATCCTGCTGCTGCTGTCGCACAAGACCTCGGCCGAGCTGCTGTCGCGCGAGGGCAAGCAGCTGCTGGCCAAGGAGATTCGGCGCGAGGCGCTGGCGCCATTGGGCATCGTCGTCGAGGACGAGGAAGATGACGACGAGGCCGCCGTGGCAGACAAGCCAGGCGCCAAAAAGAAGAAGAAGAAAAAGCGCGCTCCGGTGAGCTATCCCGTCAAGGCGGCGCACTTTTCCAACCTCATCGTGCAGTGATGGGCTCGCGGTGATCGCCCTGCCCAACATGCCACGCCTGCACCCCGTGTCGCCAACATGAACCAGCAAATCCTCTCGCAGGACGAGGTCGATGCGCTGCTGATGGGCATCACCGGCGAGAGCCAAAAACTCGAAGCCGAGGAGACACCGCAGGACGGCGTGCGCGACTACAACCTGGGCAACCAGGAACGCATCGTGCGCGGGCGCATGCCCGCCATGGAGATCATCAACGAGCGCTTTGCCCGCAACATCCGCATCGGGCTGTTCAACCTGATCCACAAGAGCCCCGAGGTGTCGATTGGCGGCATCAAGGTGCAGAAGTACTCGGCTTTCCTGCGCGAGATCGTGGTGCCGACCAACTTCAACATCGTCTCCATCAAACCGCTGCGCGGCAGTGGTCTGATCGTCTGCGACCCCTCACTGGTGTTTGCCGTGATCGACGCACTGTTCGGCGGCGTTGGCAAGTTCCACACGCGCATCGAAGGGCGTGACTTCTCGCCCACCGAGCAGCGCATCATCCTGCGACTGGTGGAGTGCATCTGCGCCGAGCAGAAAAAGGCCTGGCAGGGCATCTACCCGGTGGAGCTGGAGTACCAGCGCCAGGAGATGCAGCCGCAGTTCGCCAACATCGCCACGCCCAGCGAGATCGTCGTCTCGACCTCGTTCACGCTGGAGATTGGCGAGACCTCGGGCACGGTGCACTTTTGCTACCCCTACTCCACGCTGGAGCCGATCCGCGACGTGCTCTACAGCACCATGCAGGGCGATTCGGCCGAGCCTGATCGGCGCTGGATCAAGTTGCTGGAGACACAGATTCAGTCCGCCGAAGTGCGCCTGGTGGCCGAGCTGGCCACGGCCGGCGCCACGGTCGAGCAGCTGTTGGCGTTCAAGCCGGGCGACTTCATCGAGCTCGATCTGGAAAAGGTGATTCAGGCCAAGGTCGATGGTGTGCCGGTGTTTGATTGCCACTACGGCACGCTGAACGGCAAGTACGCGATCAAGGTCGATCGCTTGTTGACCGGCCCGCAGGCGGGCTGGCTGGGAGATCAACGTGTCTGAGCAAGCCGAAATGTCCGAAGAAGATCGCATGGCCGCAGAGTGGGCCGCGGCGCTGTCCGAATCCAAGCCCGAGACGGCCTCTGAGGTCACGGCGCCGGCCGAGTCGGTGAGCGCGGCGTCGTTTGCCAACTTCAACGCCGCGCCCATGCCGGCGGCCGCCGGCAACGACCTGAACATGATCCTGGACATCCCCGTGCAGTTGACGGTGGAGCTGGGCCGCACGCGCATTCCCATCAAGCACATCCTGCAACTGGCGCAGGGCTCGGTGGTCGAGCTCGAAGCCCTGGCCGGCGAGCCCATGGACGTGCTGGTCAATGGCTACCTCATCGCCCAGGGCGAGGTGGTGGTGGTGAATGACAAATTCGGCATTCGCCTGACCGACATCGTCACCCCCAGCGAGCGCATGCGCCGGCTGAGCAAATCCTGAGCGCCGAGAAGCCGCAGGCTAACCTCTGAATCATGCCGACATGAATTCCGTCCTCGGTCCTCTCGCCGCCTTTGCCGCGGTGCTGCTGTTGATCCCTCTGGCGCTGTGGCTGCTCAAGCGCTCAGGCCTGGGCGCCAGCGCCGGCGGCGTGGGCGGCATGCGGGTGGTCGCGGCACTGCCTTTGGCACCCAATCAGCGCCTGCTGACGGTGGAGGTGGGCCAGGGCGATGAGCGCCGCTGGCTGGTGTTGGGCGTCAGCCCGGCGGGTATTCGCACCCTGCACAGCATGGCGCCGCCAGATCTCGGCAGTGGCACGGGCAGCGTTGGCGGCGTTGCCCTGCGCACCGACGCGGCCTGACATGCGGTGCCGCACATGACCACAGCGCTGCATCCCGGCCTGAACCGATCTCGCACTTGCGCCGCAAGCTTTGCGTCGCGGTGGGGCACCGCCTTGGCCACAGCGGCCCTGATGACCCTGATGGCCCTGCCCTTGGCGGCCGCGGCTCAGGGTGCCACGCCGACCGCCGGCCCCGCCCTGCCCTTGCTCATCGGCCAGGGCGCGGGCGGCGCCAGCTACTCGGTACCGATCCAGACCCTGCTGTTCTTCACCGCGCTGTCCTTCCTGCCCGCGCTGCTGCTGATGATGACCGGCTTCACCCGCATCGTCATCGTGCTGTCGCTGCTGCGCCAGGCGCTGGGCACGCAGGCGGCGCCGCCCAACCAGGTGATCATCGGGCTGTCGCTGTTTCTCACCTTCTTTGTCATGGCCCCGACCATCGACAAGGTGCACAGCCAGGCCTGGGCGCCCTACTCGGCGCAGCAGATCGATTTCAACGAGGCCATCGCCCGCGGCGAAGTGCCCATGCGCGAGTTCATGACCAAGCAAACCCGCCACAGCGACATGGCCATGTTTGCCAAGCTTGCCAAGGTGGACGCCAGCGTCAAGGCCGAGAACATGCCCTTCAAGGTGCTGGTGCCGGCCTTCATCACCAGTGAGCTCAAAAGCGCCTTTCAGATCGGCTTTTTGATCTTCATTCCCTTCCTCATCATCGACATGATCGTGGCCAGTGTGTTGATGAGCCTGGGCATGATGATGTTGTCACCCGTGCTGGTGGCCCTGCCCTTCAAGCTGATGCTGTTCGTGCTGGCCGATGGCTGGAACCTGCTCATCGGATCGCTGGCCGCGAGCTTCGTGGTCTAGTACCTGACCCGACAACCTAACCGGTAGTTCAAATGGACGCGCAACAGGTCTTCGACATTGGCCAACAGGGCCTGCTGATGCTGCTGATGATCTCCGCCCCGGTGCTGCTCACGGTGCTGGTGGTGGGCCTGGTGGTGAGCGTCTTCCAGGCGGCCACGCAGATCAACGAGGCCACGCTGAGTTTCGTGCCCAAGGTCGTGGCCGCGGTGGCGGTGCTGGCTGTGGCCGGGCCGTGGATGCTGACCATGCTGGTGGACTACATCCGCCAGACCCTGCAGTCCATCCCCAGCATGGTGGCCTGAGCCCGCCTGGCGTTTTCACCTAACGTGTCCGTCAAGCGGCCCGCATGATCTCGGTCAGCGACGAGCAGCTCATGGCCTGGATCACGCCGCTGCTGTGGCCCTTCATCCGCGCCCTGGCCCTGCTCAGCAGCCTGCCGGTGTTCAGCCAGCGCGCCGTGCCCATGCGGGTGAAGATTGCGCTGGCCTTCTTCATCGCCCTGGCCGCCCAGGCCTCGCTGCCGGCCATGCCCATGGTGCCGCTGGATTCGGCCCTGGCCCTGCAGATGGTGGCGCAGCAGGTGCTCATCGGCGTGGCCCTGGGTTTTGGCGTGCGCCTGGTGTTTGCTGCGGTCGAGCTGGCGGGCGAGCTGGTGGGCCTGCAGATGGGCCTGAACTTTGCGGGATTCTTCGATCCGGCCACGGCCTCGCTGGGCACGGCCAGTGGGCGCTTCATGGGCACCATGGTGGCCTTTCTGTTCGTCATCACCAATGGCCACCTGCTCATCCTGGCCGTGCTCATCAAGAGCTTTGAGCGCTTCCCGGTGGGCGAGGCGCCGCTCGAGTTTTTGTGGCGCACCCAGCCCCAGGCCTGGGGGGCGGAAATCTTCGCGCTGGGGCTGTGGATTGCCTTGCCACTGGTGGGCATGCTTTTGTTCGTCAACGGCGTGCTTGGCGTGATCTCGCGCGTGGCGCCGCAGATCAATGTCTTTGCCATTGGTTTTCCCATTACCTTGAGCGTGGGCCTGATCGGCATGCTGCTCACACTGCCGCTGATGCAGCAGCCCTTTTTGATGGCGCTGGAGACCCTGCTGTCGCACTTTCAGTGAGCGGCATGGTGTGTCGGGGCCCGCCGGTCGTCGGCTCTGGCCCCGGAGTGGCGCAACGCCACAATGCCGCCATGAATTCAAACCAGACCCCGCGCATCGCCCTCATCCATGCCCTGATGCATTCGATCGAGCCCATCAACACGGCCCTGCAGCGCGACTGGCCTGGCGCCGTGCGCATGAACCTGGTGGACGACAGCCTGTCTGCCGATCTGGCGGCGGCTGGCGGCGTGCTCGATGCCGCCATGGCGGCGCGTTTTCAGGCGCTGGGCGACTATGCCGTGGCCACCGGCGCGCAGGCCATCTTGTTCACCTGCTCGGCCTTTGGCAGCTGCATCGAGGCCGTGGCCAGCCGCCACGCTGGCATCCCGGTGCACAAGCCCAATGAGGCCATGATCGAGGACGCCGCGGCGCTGGGCGTGCGCGTCGGCCTGGTGGCCAGTTTTGGCCCCACATTGCGCTCCATGCCGCCAGAGTTTGCGGCTTCGGTGGCGCTGGAGACGGCGCTGTGCGAGGCCGCCCTGCAAGCGCTGAACGCCGGCGATGTGGCGCAGCACAACGAGCTCGTCGCCGCGGCCGCGCAAACCCTGGCCGCGCGCGGCTGCGGGGTGATTGCACTGGCGCAGTTCAGCATGGCCTGCGCCGCGCCCTTGGTGCAGGCGCGCACGGGGCTGCCGGTGCTCACCACGGTGGGCAGTGCCATCAACAAATTGCGGCGCGCGCTGCAGGCGGGCGTCCGCAGCTAACCATCAAAATCGGGTGCCCCTGGCCAGCGGCCGACGCCACTTCAATCCCCGACCAGGCCATTGCGAATGGCATAGACCGTGAGCTCGGCGTTGTTCTGCAGGGCCAACTTCTCCAGCACCCTTGCCCGGTACACGCTCACCGTCTTCGGGCTGAGGGTGAGCTCCTCGGCGATGTCGGACAGGCGCTTGCCAGAGGCGATCAACACCAGCGTCTGCAGCTCGCGGTCACTGAGCTTGTCGTGGGCGTTCTCACTGGCCGGGGCGGTGAGGCTTTCGACCAGCATCTGCGCAATCTCGGCGGTGACGTATTTGCGCCCCTGGGCCACGGTGCGCACGGCCTGCACGATGAGCTGCGGGTCGCCGCCCTTGTTGACATAGCCAAAGGCGCCGGCACGCAGCGAGCGAATGGCGTATTGGTCCTCGGGGTACATGCTGACCACCAGCACCTTCACTGGCGAGCCTTCGTCCTTGAGCACATGCAGCACATCCAGGCCGTTGCGCCCGGGCAGGTTGATGTCGAGCACCAGCACATCGCAGGTGGTGCCGCGCATCAGGGCGCGCAACTCGCCGTAATCGGCGGCCTCGGCCACGACCTCGATGTCGGCGGCATCACACAGGGTGTCGCGGATGCCGCGCCGTATCAGCGCATGGTCGTCGCACAAGATCACTTTGATCATAGGGCTCCCCACCCGGTCGGGTCGTGGTCTTCGTCTTCGTTGTAAGCCCGCTGATCTCCGCGGCCGGCCTGGCTCAAATCGCGTACGGGCACGGACAGCATCAGCACCGTGCCCTCGGCACCGCTGGAGACATCGACCCAGCCGCCCACGGTGCCGGCCCTCTCGTGCAGGCCGCGCAGACCGAAGCTGCGCGCCTTGGCCAGATCGGCGGTGGCCAGGCCGCGGCCATTGTCGGCCACCTCCAGCGACAGCACGCCGCGTGTCAGCGCCAGATCGATGCTCACGCGGTTGGCGCCGGCGTGCTTGCTGATGTTGGTCAGCGCCTCTTGTGCAAAGCGGTAGGCCACCAGTGGCACGCCCACCGGCAGCGGCATGGCCTCGTGGCTGCTGCGCAGGCGGCACTGGCTGCCGGGGTGGCGGCGCTCGAACTGCGCGGCCATCCACTGCAGTGCCGGCACCAGGCCCTGGTCGAGGATCGCCGGGCGCAGGTTGTGCATGATGCGCTGGCTGGCCTCGATGGCATGGGCCACCGATTCCAGGGCGCTGGCCAGGCGTTGCTGCACCTGCGCGTCGGGCGCATGGCGGCCCAGCCAGGCCAGATCGAAGCGCAAGGCGGTGAGCGCGCCGCCCACATCGTCATGGATCTCGCGGGCGATGGCCGCACGCTCCATTTCAATGCTGGTCTGCAAATGCTGGGCGAGCTCGGACAGGCGTTTGCGCGAATCGGCCAGTTCGCTGTCCGCCCGCTGGCGCGCGTGGCGCTCACGGCTGGCGGCCACGGCGTGCTCGACCGCGGGCGCCAGGCGCGCCAGATTGCTCTTGAGCAGGTAATCGCTGGCGCCATTGCGCATGGCGGCCACCGCAGCGTCTTCGCCTATGGCCCCTGATACCAGAATGAAGGGCACCGCCAGACCGCTGGCTTGCAAGATGGCTTGGGCCTGCAGGCCATCGAAGCCTGGCAGGTTGAAATCCGACAGCACCAGGTCCCACGCCTGTTCGGCCAGGGCTTGCCGGTAGTCGGCCTCGGTGTCGACGCGCCGGGCCTGCAGGGCATGCCCTGCGCGCCGCAAGTGCACCATGGCCAGTTCGTGGTCTGGGGCACTGTCCTCGAGGTGCAGCAGGCGCAGCGCCCTGGCCAGGGTGGCATCGGTCATCGCCGCAGTATGGCAAAGCTGCTTACGCGCAATGAGCGCCACGGCGGCGGCGGCCATGGCGGGCGCCTGGCCGACCGCAAGCGCCATCGCCCCATTACACCGGCCTGCACTTGAGCCCGGAATTGCGCGCGGAAGGCCGAGGTGATTGCCCCATCGCCCTCAGACCTGGTGCCGAAGAATGCATGGCATGGATGCGCCGTCCAGGCCCTGGACACGCATTTCGGAGACGCCATGTTGGATGCCTTAACCCCGCGACATCAGGTGTCGGCCGGCGAGCTGCTGTTGGCCGCCGCCGACCTGCAGGACAACCTGCTCATCGCCGCCAATGACCTGGAGCGGCTGCAAAGGCTGCTGGCCGATGCCAGCCAGGCTCTGCTGCGCCACTTTCATGGCGCCTCCGACGGCATGGTGGCCTTGATGCACGGCGGCTCGCAGGCGCAACAAACGCTACGCGATGACGTGGCCGCCGTGCTGACCCACATGGGCGGGGCCGTCACCGCGCTGCAGTTCCAGGACATGGCGTCGCAGCTGATCGAGCACCTGCTGCTGCGCCTGCACCACTGCGCCGATCAATTGGCACGCGACGCCATGGACGGCGATGAAGACGGCGCGGCCATCGTTGCCGACGCTCCCCTGCGACCCAACCCGGTGACGCAGGATGAGGTCGACGCGGGCTCGATCGAATTGTTTTGATCGACCGCAGCCCTCGCCGCCACGCACACCCCCGGACATTCGGAGATCCCATGCACTCAATCCTCGCCGTCGATGATTCGAATTCGATGCGCCAAATGATGTCCTTCACGCTGAAGAACGCCGGCTTCAATGTGGTCGAAGCCGTGGACGGGCAAGACGCCTGGGAAAAAGCCAGTCAACGCGACTTCAACCTGGTCTTGACCGACCAGAACATGCCGCGCATGGATGGCATCACGCTGACCAGGAAGCTGCGCGATGACCCGAAGTTCAAGGCCACGCCGATCTTGATCCTGACCACCGAATCCAGCGACCAGATGAAGCAGGCCGGGCGCGCCGCCGGCGCCACCGGTTGGATGGTCAAGCCCTTTGATCCATCGAAGTTGATCGAGGTCATAGGCAAGCTCATCCGTTGATCACGGCGACCCGCAAACCCCAACCCGAGCGCATCCATCCATGGCCGATTCATCCACGCAAAGCGCCAGCCAGAACGCCGGCATCGACCTCAGCCAGTTCTACCAAGTCTTCTTCGAGGAGGCCGGTGAAAACCTTGAGACGATGGAGCGCATGCTGCTCGAGCTGGACCTCGAGGTCGCCGACGACGAGGAGCTCAACGCCGTCTTTCGCTGCGCGCATTCGGTCAAGGGCGGCGCGGCGACCTTCGGGTTTTCCGATGTCGCCGAGCTGACGCACCAGATGGAGACCTTGCTCGACAAGCTGCGTCGCCATGAGCTCAAGCCCAACCCGCAGATGGTGGACGCCTTGTTGGCCTCGGGCGATGCGCTCACGGCGATGTTGCTGCGGCACCAGGGCTCGGGTGGCGATGTCGTCGACACCCGAGAGCTGCTGGTCACCATCAAGGCCCTGTGTGCCGGCAAGGCGGTGGACAGCCTTGCCAAAGCGGTGGCGGCCAACGCCCCGGCGTCCCCCCAAGCCAAGGCGCCAGGCACGGGTGGCGCCCCGGGTGAGGGCACCGCACCTGCAGCCTCATTGCCCGATGGCACGCGGCAGCTGGAGCTGACCATCGGCGCCTTGGTCGACCCCACCCTGGCCGACTGTTTGCTGGAGTTGTTCAAGGAAATTCCCGACCTGGGCCAGATCGAGCCGCTGGATGCTGGGCGCGATGCCGATGGCATGCGGCGCTTCAAGGTGCTGACCACCAGCAGCGACAACGATCTGCTGGATCTGTTTACCTTTCACGTGCCGCGCGAAGCCATACGCCTGGCCCCTTTGTCCGCCGGTTATGGCTTTTACCCCGGTGCGCCCGGCGCGCCCGGGGTTGACGATGACCAGGCCTCATTGGGTTATGGCTTCTTTGAAGACGCCCCCGGCGCGCCCCGGCCAACCGAGCAGCCGCAGGCCAGCGCTGGCCAGGCGGTCTTGACCGGCACAACGCCAACGTCACTGCCGGCACCCAAGGCCACTGCCGCCAAACCCGCTGCCGCACAAGACGCCGCCACGCTGCGTGTATCGATCGAGAAGGTCGATCAACTCATCAACCTGGTGGGCGAGCTGGTCATCACCCAGGCCATGCTGGCGCAAAACAGCAAGGCCATCGACGGCGCCCTGCACCAGCAACTGATGGCCGGCCTGACCGACCTGGAACGCAATACCCGCGATCTGCAAGAGGCGGTGATGTCGATCCGCATGATCCCGATGTCCATGGTCTTCAACCGCTTCCCGCGCATGCTGCGCGACCTGGCCACGAAGCTGGAAAAGAAGGTCGAGCTGGTGACCCAGGGCGAGGCCACTGAGCTGGACAAGGGCATGGTCGAGAAAATCACCGACCCCCTCACCCACCTGGTGCGCAACAGTTGCGACCACGGCATCGAGCTGCCGGCTGAGCGCCTGGCGCGCGGCAAACCCGAGCAAGGCACGATCACCCTGGTGGCATCACACCAGGGCGGCAGCATCGTCATCGAGGTGCGCGACGACGGCAAGGGCCTGAACCGCGAAAAACTGATCAGCAAGGCCCGCGAAAAAGGCATCGATGCCCCCGATGGCATGGCCGACGCCGAGGTCTGGAGCCTGATCTTTGCGCCGGGCTTTTCCACCGCCGATGTCGTCACCGATGTCTCGGGCCGCGGCGTCGGCATGGATGTCGTGAAGAAGAACATCACCGCCCTGGGTGGCACCGTCGAAATCGACTCGGCCGAGGGCTATGGCATGAGCGTGAAGGTGCGCCTGCCACTGACCCTGGCCATCATGGACGGCATGAGCGTGGGCGTGGGCGACGAGTGCTACATCCTGCCGCTGGGATCGGTGGTGGAGTCCTTCCAGGTGCGCCCCGACATGATCCGCACCATAGGCACCACGGGCCGTGTCGTCGAGGTGCGCGACGAGTACATGCCGGTGATCGATCTGGAGCAGATCTTCGCGGTGCCGCGCTTCAAGAACGAGCGCAGCTCGACCATCATGGTGGTGGTCGAGGCCGAGGGCGGGCGTGTGGCCTTGTTGGTGGATGAGCTGTTGGGCCAGCAGCAGGTGGTGGTGAAGAACCTGGAGGCCAACTACCGCAAGGTGCCCGATGTCTCTGGCGCCACCATCCTGGGCGATGGTCGTGTGGCGCTGATCCTGGACATCGGCACCTTGGTCCGTCACAGCCGCCACTAGAGCACAAGGATTGCCATGTCCCTGATCACCACCTTGCGGCGCTTCACCATCCGCCAACGAATGAATGGCGCCATTGCGGTGCTGGTGGCCGCTCTGGGCCTGATCGGCGCGAGTGCGCTGGTCGGTGGCAGCTACCTGTCAAAGCTAAACAGCAGCTTCATTGAGCACTCGTTCAAGGAGGCTCACGACCTGACCGAGGTGCGGCAACTGCTGGGCAAGGTGCGCCAGCACGAGAAGGACATGCTCATTGACTACGAGGACGGCGTGGCCGTGCTCAAACACCGCGAGGCCTGGGCCAACGACGTCAGGCGTGTGCGCGCTGCCCTGGGCCGCTTGCTCGAGGGCGAAGAGGACGCCGACAACGCCTTCACGCGTGAGGCACTGAAGCAACTTGACGGCTATGTGGTGCAGGTCGATCCGGTGCTGCTGAACATCCAGGATGGCGCCTTTAACTCACCGCGCGATGCCGACACCGCGCTTGGCCGTGCCAAGCAGCATGCGCAGGCGCTGGAGAAAAACATTGACCACATCGCCGAGGTGCTCGACATCGAGGCGCGCAACACCCGCAGCAGCTTCGACGCGGCCTTGCTGATGGCGCTGTGGGCCTATGCCGGGATGGTGGGCCTGATCACCGTGCTGGTCGTGCCCATGACCCTGGCGAACGCGAGATCCATCATCGATCCCATCGAAAGCGCCCGCGAGTTTGCCGAGTCCATCGCCGAAGGTCGTTTGACGCTGCAATCGGCCGACACCGGCCAGGATGAGGCCAGTGAACTGATGCAGGCCTTGGTGCACATGCAACAGGTGCTGACCGGCATGGTGCAGGAGACCGGCCGCACCGCACAGCACATTCAGATGACGGGGCAGGAGGTTGCTTCCAGCAGCCACAACCTGGCCGAGCGCACCGAGCAGGCTGCCAGCAATCTGCAGCAGACGGCGGCCTCGGTCGAGCAGCTCACCAGCGCCATGTGCCGCTCGGCCGATTCCGCCGCCAGCGCCAATGAGCTGGCCGGGACGGCCGCCGAGCTGGCCACCCGCGGCGGCGAGGCCGTGGCCCGCGTGGTCGAGACCATGGCCGAGATCGATGCCGCTTCACAACAAATCGCCAGCATCATCGGCGTCATCGACGACATCGCGTTCCAGACCAACATCCTGGCGCTGAACGCCGCCGTCGAGGCCGCGCGCGCCGGCGACCAGGGCCGCGGTTTTGCGGTGGTGGCCTCCGAGGTGCGCTCACTGGCGCAACGTGCGGCCGACGCCGCCGGCGAAATCAAGTCGCTGATCATCACTTCGGTTGAACGCGTTGAGCACGGCAGCCATCAGGCGCGCCGTGCCGGCGCCACCATCGGCGAGCTGGTCGGCAGCGTGCAGAAAGTCAGCCAGATCATTGGTGAGATCACGGCGGCCACGAGCGAGCAAAGTGCCGGCATCACCCAGGTGAACTCGGCCGTGGCCGAGCTCGAGCGCATGACCCAGAACAACGCCGTGATGGTGGAGGAGTTCGCTGTGACCGCCAACGATCTGCGCGACCAGGCCATCACCTTGGGCATGCGCGTGGGCAAGTTTCGCTTGACCGATGAGCCGGCTCAAACCGCGCCACCGGGCACCGCAGCGCCTGCTTTTGGTGGTGACCACACGACCACACCGACCGGTCTGACGGCAGGCGCCGACCACGCTTGAGCCAGCAACCGGTGGCCTTCATTGCGCGCCGCACCTGCCGATACCACTACAACACGCCGCAATCTCTACCGCACCCGAGGACACCCCATGGAAATGACCCGTGAAGGCAGCCGCATTGCCCACATCGAAGCCCAGCGAGGCCAGGCGCAGCGCGGCGCCGGCGCTGCGGGATCGACCGGAAAGAGCACCAGTGCGCGCAATGGCGAATATTTGACATTCCGTCTGGGCACCGAGGAGTACGGCATCGACATCCTGCGCGTGCAGGAGATCCGCTCTTACGAGCCGCCCACCCGCATCGCCAACGCACCGGCGTTCATCAAAGGCGTGCTCAACCTGCGCGGGGTGATCGTGCCCATCGTCGATCTGCGGCTCAAGCTGGGCTGCGACAGTGCCGACTACAACCACTTCACCGTGGTCATCGTGCTCAATGCGCGCGGCCGGGTGGTGGGCGCGGTGGTCGATGCAGTCTCTGACGTGCTGGCGCTGGCCGGTGAAGCCATCCGCCCGGCCCCGGCGATGAATGCCCGCTTCGACACCGGCTTCATCACCGGCATCGGCAGCGTGGCCGACCGCATGCTGATCCTGATCGACATCGAGGCCCTGATGGCCAGCACCGACATGGGGCTGATGGACAGCACCCCGGCATGACCGGGCCCGCCCCGCGCCCGCCCAATCCAAGCACCACCATGACCTTGAAAATTGCCCACCGCCTCTGGCTGCCCACGGTGGCCATGGTCGCCGCCATGCTGGCGCTGATCACAGCCCTCACCGTCGGCTTGCGCAGCGGCGGCGAGATTGCCAGCTCGGACGAGCGCCAGCGCCTGCAGGAGGCCCAGGTGCTGGACGCCGCCACCTGGCATGGCCTGGTACAGGCCCAGGTGGTGGGCCAGGTGGCCAGCCTGCTGGGCCCCGGCACGGCAGTAGAAGCGGCGCTGCGCCCCGGCATCGAGGCCAGCACCGGCCAGGCCAGCGCGCTGCAACAGCGCCTGCTGGCAGCGCCGGCGAGCGACGACGACAAAGCCGCGCTGGCCCGCATCGCCGAGGCCCGGCAAGCCTACGCCGCCGCCAGCCGGGCCGTGCTGGCGGCCCGGGCCGCTGCGCTTGGCGACAGCGACGGCAGCCGCACCGGCGCGCTGTTGCACAGCCAGATGCAGCCCGCCATCACCGCCTACCTGGCCAGCCACCAAGGCTATCTGGCGTTGCAGCAGCAGCGCCGCGAGGCCGTGCGCGCCGGCGCCGTGGCCGAGCGCCTGCGCACCCTGTCCAGCGCCGTCGGCCTGCTGGCGCTGCTGGTGTTGGGCATGGCCATTGGCACGGCGCTGCTGGTGCGCTCTGTCTGCACGCCGATCCAGCGCCTGGCCGACATCGCCCGGCGCATCGGCGACGGTGATCTGGAGGTCGAGGTGGACACCCGGCGCAGCGATGAGATCGGCGCCGTCAACCGCTCATTGGCCAGCATGCGCGACGCGCTGCGCGGCATCGTCGGCCAGGTGCGGCAGGCGGCCGAGTCGATCCAGGTGGCCAGCGGTGAGGTGGCCTCGGGCAATGCCGACCTGAGCCAGCGCACCGAGCAGACCGCCAGCCAACTGCAGCAGACCGCCAGCGCACTGGCCCAGCTCACCGGCCATGTGCGCCAGAGCGCTGATGCCGCCGCCCAGGCCAACCGGTTGGCGGCGTCGGCGTCGGCCGTGGCCCAGCGCGGCGGCGCGGTGGTGAGCCAGGTGGTGTGCACGATGGACGAGATCAACGGCTCGTCAAAGCGCATCGCCGACATCGTGGGCACGATCGACGGCATCGCCTTCCAGACCAACATCCTGGCGCTCAACGCGGCCGTAGAGGCGGCCCGCGCGGGTGAGCAGGGGCGCGGCTTTGCGGTGGTGGCCAGCGAGGTGCGCAGCCTGGCGCAGCGCAGCGCCGAGGCGGCCCGCGAGATCAAGGGCCTGATCGGCGCCAGCGTCGAGAAAGTGGCCACCGGCGCCCGCCTGGTGCAAAGCGCCGGCAGCACGATGGGCGAGATCGTGGCCAGCGTGCAGCGGGTGAGCGACATCGTCGGCGAGATCACCGCCGCCGCCGGCGAGCAAAGCAGCGGCATCGGCCTGGTCAACGGCACGGTGGCCAGCCTGGACCAGATGACCCAGCAGAACGCCGCGCTGGTGGAGCAATCGGCCGCCGCCGCCGAGAGCCTGCGTGAGCAGGCGCAGCGGCTCAGCGTCAGCATGCAGGTGTTCCGGCTGGCGGGCGCGCACGGCGGCCTGCCGGCCGCCGCTGCGCCGGTGCGGGCGCCAAGGGCGGTGCCGGTGCCTGTGCTGATTCGGGCCGCCCGCCCGGCCCCTGCCACCGCGCCGGCGCGCCCGTTGCCAACCGCGCGCCGCTTGCCGTTGCCCGCTGCCGCAACGGCCGACAGCGCCGAGTGGGCATCGTTCTGATCGGCGCCTCGCCTCACCCGCCGGTGGCCACCGGCGCCTGGGGGTGTGCGCACCACTCGCTCCACGAGCCCGGGTACAGCGCCGCGCCTGGCAGGCCGGCGGCGTGCAGCGCCAGCAGGTTGTGGCAGGCGGTGACACCCGAGCCGCACTGCTGCACCAGATCGGCCGGTTGCCGCCCGGCCAGCACGGCCAGCCACTCGGCGCGCAAGGTCTCAGCCGGCTTGAAGCAGCCGTCGGCGCCCAGATTGCTGCGGAAGAACCGGTTCACCGCCCCCGGGATGTGGCCGCCCACCGGGTCCAGCGTTTCGTTCTCGCCGCGAAACCGGTCGGGCGCCCGGCCATCGACGATGAGCCGCGGGTAGCGGCCCAGGCCGTTCAGCACGGCCGCAAAATCCAGCGCCCGCACCAGCGCCGGCCGCCGCGTCAACCGGCCCGGCGGCCGCGCGGCCACCGCCCCGCCCGGCAGCGCACCGCCGGCGGCCTGCCAGGCGGCCAGGCCACCGTCCAGCACCTGCACCGCCGCATGGCCCACCCAGCGCAGCATCCACCACAGCCGCGCGGCAAACATCCCGCCCGCGCTGTCGTAGGCCACCACCGCCAGACCGTCGTCAAAACCCAGGCCGGCCAGGCGCTGCACAAAGGCCTCGGGCGTGGGCAGCGGGTGCCGGCCCCTGCCGGCATGGGCCGGCGTGTGCGGTGCCGACAAGTCGCTGTCCAGGTGCAGATACAGCGCGCCCGGCAAGTGGCGCTGGGCGTGGGCGCGCGCACCGGCGGCCGGGTCGGCCAGATCGAAGCTGCAATCGCACAGCAGCAGTGGCGCGCCGCTGGCCAGCAGGGCGCGCAGGGCGGGGGCGGTGATCAGGGGCTGGGGCATGGCGGGGTGTGGGCTCGGGTGGGGCGGCTGGGCGCCCGGGCAAGGTGGCAGGTTCTGGCGGCATGGCCGGCCACTTTAAGCCGCGCTGCCGACGCCGCCGACCCGTCAAAACCCCTGGGGCCGCAGCGCCACGCCGCGCCAAAAAATCCCCTTCAAGGCGCGCTTTGCGGCGCCGATAAACCGGGCAAGCAGCTCCGCCGGGGCGGCAACACGGGCCCGCCCAACGGCGCGCCACCGGAGAGCGCATGCAGTATTCACCCCTGTCCCTGGTCCAAGCCCGTGTCGCGCTCGGTGCCCCGCTGCCTTTCAACATCCGCGACAGCGACGGCACGCTGATGCTGGCGCGGGGCCAGATGATCCACTCGGCCGAGCAGCGCATCGCCTTGTTCGAGCGCGGTGCGCTGGTCGATCTGGCCGAGCTGCACAGCACCACCGAGCAGGTGCGGCAGGCCAGTCCGGCCGAGCTGCCGGCGCTGTGGAGCCGCAGCCTGGACCGGCTGGGCCAGGCGCTGCGCGAATCAGCGCAAGAAGGTTTTGTCGATGCGCTGAATGAGGCCGCACCGCCGGTGTTGGCGCTGGTCGAGCGCGACAAAGACCTGGCGATTTTTCAGGTCTTGCGGCAAAACGGCAGCGAGCATGTGCAGTACGGCGTGAACCACTCGATGCACGCTGCCATCACCGGCTGCCTGGTCGCCCAGCGCCTGGGCTGGACCGAGGCCGACGCGCAGCGTGTCTTCAAGGCCGCGCTGACGATGAACATCTCGATGCTGGATCTGCAGGGCCAGTTGGCGTTGCAGGCCGAGCCGCCCACGCCCGAGCAGCGCGAGGCGATCCGGGCCCACCCCGAGTTCAGCCGCTGGCTGCTGGAGCTGTCGGGCGTCACCGATACCGACTGGCTCACCGCGGTTGATCAGCACCATGAACAGCCCGACGGCAGCGGCTACCCGCACGGCCTGCGCCAGACCAGCGACATCGCCAGCCTGGTGCGCCGGGCCGACAGCTACACCGCCAAACTGAGCCCGCGCAAGAACCGCGATGCGCTGACCGCCGACCAAGCCGGCCGCATGATGTTCATGCAAGACCCGGGGCACCCGATGACGGCAGCGCTGGCCAAGGAGTTTGGCGTCTACCCGCCGGGCTGTTGTGTGCGGCTGGTGTCGGGCGAGACCGGGCTGGTGGTCAAGCGCGGGCCCACCGTGATGACGCCGATCGTGGCCGCGCTGACATCGTCCTGCGGCGCCGGCCTGGCGCAGCCGGTGCGGCGCGACACCTCGCAGCAGGCGTACGCGGTGCACTCGGTGCTGGGCCAGCAGGGCGCCGGGCTGCGGGTGTCACCGGAGCTGCTGATGGCGGTGGCGGCTTGAGTGGTCGGGTTTGATGGCTACGCCAAAAACAACGCTGCAGCCACTTGCCGCTTTCAACCCCCACCCCAGCCCCTAATCGGGGGAGGGAGCGACAACCGGCGGCGTGCCAAACGCCGCCAACGCCGGCCCGGCCACCCGGCAGATGCGCCACTCGGGCAGCAGCGTGGCGCCCATCTTCTGGTAGAAAACAATTGCGTTTTCATTCCAGTCGAGCACGCTCCACTCAAACCGGCCATAACCGCGCATCACCGCCAGCGCGCCCAGGTGGCGCAGCAAGGCTTTGCCAATGCCCGCGCCCCGCACCGCCGGCTGCACATACAAATCCTCCAGGTACAGCCCAGGCTGGGCTAAAAAAGTGGAGAAGTTGGTGAAGAACAGCGCAAACGCCACCACCTGACCACCCACCTCGGCCACCACGGCCTCGGCCACCGGGCGCTCACCAAACAGGTGCGGCGCCAGCGTGTCGGGCGTCAGCCGCAGCAGGTGGGCCAGCTGCTCGAACTCGGCCAGCTCGCTGATCAGGCCCACGAGGGGCGCCACATCACGCGGCTGGGCGGGGCGCAGTTTGAAATCGATCATCGGCGGATTCTGGCATCACCGGCGCCTGCCGCGCCCGGCTTGTCGCGCCGCCGACAAGCCCCGCGCAGCGCCC
>JAYSSS010000138.1:0-21676 GCA_043720415.1 Ideonella sp. | reverse complement strand
TGCGCTTTGCGCCTAGGCTGAGCCCGCTTGCTGGCCCAACGCGGGCCCGACCCAAAGCCCGACAGGCTCCTAGTGGTGATTGCCGCAGCGCCGAGGTTTCACTGACGGCTTGATCCGAAGGTTAGGCAAACACCCCGGCCGTGTCCGTCATGCGCGCCGCCACTTCGGCCAGGTGGTGCTGGCTGTCGCCGTAGCTCATCTCCAGCACCGTCAGGCGCTTGAAGTAGTGGGTGCCGATGTACTCGTCCGTCACGCCGATGCCGCCGTGCAGTTGCGTGCACTGCTGGCCGACGAAGCGCATGCTGGCACCGAGCTGCAGCTTGGCCTGCGACAGCGCGCGGCGGCGCGAAGGCGCGGCGTCGCCGAGTTTGAGGCTGGCGAAGTAGCTCATCGAGCGGCCGAGCTCTTGCTGCATCTTCACGTCGGCAATGCGGTGCCGCAGCGACTGAAAGCTGGCCAGGGTGGCGTTGAACTGCTTGCGCGTGTTCATGTACTCCACCGTCAGCGACACCAGCTTGTCCATCACGCCCACGGCCTCGGCGCAGCTCGATGCGATGCCGACATCGATGGCTTTCTCAAGCGTGGCAAAGCCCTCGGCGCTGATCAGGGTGGCCGCGGCATTGGCCAGCATGAGTTCACCGGCGCGCGCGCCATCCTGCGTGGGGTAGGCCTTGACGCCGACACCGGCCGCGGCCTTGTCGACGATGAACAGGCCAATGCCGCTGCTCGAATCGCTGACGCCGCTGATGCGCGCCGGCACGATGAAGGCATCGGCCTCGTCGGCGGCGGGCACCACGCTTTTCTGGCCACTCAACATCCAACCCGCGGCCCCTTGCGTGGCCGTGGTGGCCACCTCATTCAAGCGATAGCGCGCGCCGCGTTCGGTGTGCGCCAGCACCACCAGGGCCTGCGCCGAGGCGATCTTGGGCAACCACTGCGCCTGCACGGTGGGGGGTGCGGCCGACAGCAAGGTGGGCGCCACCAGGGCGCCGGCGGCATAGGGCGCGTTCACCAGGCCGCGGCCCAGCTCTTCCTGCACCACCATGGCCTCGATGGCGCCAAAGCCCATGCCGCCATGGGCCTCGGGCACGGCCAGGCCGGTCAGGCCCAGCTCGGCCAGCTCGGCGTAGACGGCGCGCGTTTTGCCGCCGGCCTTGGCGATGGCGTGGCGTCGCGGGAAATCAAAGCCTTTTTCCACCCAGCGCGCAACGGCGTCGCGCAGGGACATTTGGTCGTCGGTGAAGTCGAAATCCATGGTGCTTGTCCTTTGTTTCAATCGGCCCTCAGGCGCCCAACACCGTCTGCGCAATGATGTTGCGTTGCACTTCGTTGGAGCCACCGTAGATCGTGGTCTTGCGCATGTTGAAGTAGGTGCTGGCCAGGGGCGCGCACATCGCCGCGCCAGCAAAGTCGCCCTGCCAGCCGGCCTCCATGGCCTCGTGCACAAAGGGCAGGCTGAAGGGGCCGGCAGCCAGCATCATCAGCTCGGTGTAGCGCTGCTGGATTTCGCTGCCGCGCACCTTCAAGAGGCCGGCGATGTCCAGGCTGTTTCGGCCGCTCTTTTCAGCTGATAGCACACGCAGCACCATCATCTCCAGCGCCACCACATCGACTTCAAGCAGGGCCACCTGGTCGCGGAAGCGGGTGTCGTCCCACAGCCCTTCAGCCTTGGCGATGCGCTTGACGCGCTCGAGCTCGCGCTTGCTGCGGTTGACATCGGCGATGCCGGTGCGCTCATGCGAGAGCAGGAACTTGGCGTAGGTCCAGCCCTTGTTCTCCTCGCCGATCAAGTTGTCTGCCGGCACCTGCACGTTGTCGAAGAAGACCTCGTTGACCTCATGCTCGCCGTCCATGGTGATGATCGGGCGCACCGTGATGCCGGGGCTGTTCATGTCGATCAGCAAGAAGGAGATGCCGGTCTGCGGCTTGCCCTCGGTGGAGGTGCGCACCAGGCAGAAGATCCACTGGGCGAATTGGCCCAGCGATGTCCACGTCTTTTGGCCGTTAACCATGTAATGGTCGCCGCGGCGCTCGGCCCGGGTCTTGAGCGAGGCCAGGTCCGATCCCGAGCCCGGCTCGCTGTAGCCCTGGCACCACCAGGTCTGGCCGGAGCGTATGCCCGGCAAGAAGCGCTCGTGTTGCGCGGGCGTGCCAAAGGCCATGATCACCGGCCCCACCATCACCGGGCCAAAGGGCAGGATGCGCGGCGCGCCGGCCAGGGCGCATTCCTCCTCGAACAGATGGCGCTGCACGGCGTTCCAGCCCGGGCCACCAAATTGCGTGGGCCACTGGTAGCCCAGCCAGCCTTTGGCGCCCAGGATCTTTTGCCAGCGCCACATGTCGTCGCGCGACAGGCGCAGCGCATGCAAGACCTTGTGGCTGATGTCGGTGGGCAGGTTGGCGGCCACCCATTGGCGGATGTCGGCGCGGAAGGCGAGCTCTTGCGGGGTGAAGTTCAGGTCCATGGTGGGGCTGGCCTCGGTGGGGATGGGGGCTGGCCGCAGGGTCGTGTTGGCCCGGCAGCACTGCGCGGCGTGGCGTGGCGCGGCCGAGGGATTCTGCCTTGTCGCTGGCCGTGGGCGCCGACGACGGCGGTCGCCGAATTCGGTCGGCGAAGGTGGTCGGCATAGGGGCGGCCGAAGCGGCCGGCGAGGCGGCCGGCAAAGGTGTCGGCCCGCAGCGCCGGCTCAGGACGCCGGGCAGTCCGTCGCGCGGTTGGCGTTGTTGTTCGCGCCGCTGCTGGCACAGGCCTGGTGCAGCGTGGTCGCCAGGGTGCTCACGGTGGGGCAGGAATTGGCGGTGCTGATGATGTAGTTCTGGTTGTCCAGCGACTCGCCCACATTGACGTAGGGCTGCACATTGCGCAGGTTGGTGCTCACCCCCGTGGCCGCGGCAAATTGCATGCGGCACACCAGGTAGTTGGTGCCGCT
Source organism: Ideonella sp. (assembly GCA_043720415.1). Lineage (GTDB taxonomy): Bacteria > Pseudomonadota > Gammaproteobacteria > Burkholderiales > Burkholderiaceae_C > Pseudaquabacterium. Next base: position 18,746 of record JAYSSS010000138.1, on the reverse strand, counting down.
GTTCATGCCGAACAAGCGCAGCTTGCCCGACCAGGTGGTGCCAGCCACCACGGGCAGGATGCACAGGTAGTACTTGTAGCCGGTGATGGTGGCACCCGAGGTCTGGTCCACGGCGTTGCCGAAGGCGCAGGACACGGCCTCGGCGCTGTTCAGGCCGGTGAGCTGCGCGGTGTTGATGCCCAGGCTGGCGGGCCAGGCGGCCATGTCCTTGGAGACATAGCCGGCAACGATGTAGGCGTCGTAGCTGTAGCAGTCGCTGGCCAGATCGGCGGCGGTCAAGACGATCTTGGTGCATTTCTGCACCACGTAGCCCGAGTCGTTGCTGAAGACCACGGCAAAGCCGGGGTTGAGTTGATAGACGCTCTTGCCGTTGCCCAGATCGATGGCCGGCACGGGGATGTTCATGTTGCGATTCTTCGGCCGCTTGAGCATGCCGTTGGCCGGCAGCGGAAAGCCCAGCGCGCCCACGTCGGCCGGATTGGTTTTGGAGACCACGCTGGCCAGGCTGACCGATTGCGCCTGGCCGCTGCGATCGGTCCAGCTGACGTTGATGCTGATGCGCCGCATGGGGTCGGTGGCGGCGTCGGCCACCGTCCAGCTGCGGGTGAAGGTGGCATTGGTGGTGACGCTGTCGCTGCCTGTGGTCAGGTCGGCCCAGGCCGCCTGGCCGGTGGTGGTGTTGATGGCGGTGAAGGCACGCAGTGCTTCGATTTGCTCTTGCGCCAGGCGCACGCCCTCGGTACGTTGTTTGGCGACATCGGCATTGCGCGCCAGCATGGCCTGCGTGGAGAACAGGCCAAACAGGCCGATGGACGAGATCAGGAAGGCGATCATGGCCTCGATCAGCGTGAAGCCGCGATGCGGCCGATTCGGCAGGGACTTGTGCAGGGTGCTCATGGTCCTTTTCGCCTTTTAGTCAAAGTCTTTCCAGCTACCGGGCACACGCACCATCAGGGCGCTGAAACGGCGGGCGTTTTTCAGGGCCTCCGCGCTGTAGTTCGTGGTGCCGTTGCCGTTGTTGGCGTACGCCGCACACGAGATCTGCGCGCCGTGGATGACGGCCGCGCCTGTGCCCAGATCGTTGAAGCTGGCGCTGTTGGAAAAGACCAGGCCATACAAGGTGGTGTTGCCATTGATGTCGATGGCGTTCGGCGTGACCAGGGTGATGGGGTCGGCTACGCTGCCAAAGACGTTGTTGCCGCTGAGGTGAAGATCGGTGGCGAAGTAGTACGAGCGCCAGCCGTCGGCATAGGCCGCATCCAGCTTGGATTTGCAATCGGCCGCGCTGCTGCAGCTCAGCACCTTGGTGGTGGGGGCGTCGCGGTACTGCTCTATGGTCGACCCAAAGTAGGCCATGAACATATTGGAGTTGGTGCAGGTGGTGTCCGCACTGGACAGCGCGCACAGCGAGGCATCGCCACCGATGAGCGCATTGCCCGGGGCCTGGCCGGGCAGCGTGCTCAGCGTGACGCCGTTGGCCGTGGTGATGGTGGTGCAGGCATTGACCAGCACACCATTGGTCGGCACATCGGTGTTGACGATGTTGTACGAGCCACCAATCGTGCAGGAGCTGCCGCAGGTCAGTGGCGAGGCCGGCGCCGCGCGCAGCACCGGCTTGAGTTTGAGCACCACCTCGATGCGCGCATTGGCGTCGGCCGCCGCTGCGTTGCCGGTGTTGCAGAGCTGCCCGCCATTGGTGGCCGCGCAGCCCCAGGAGGTGACGCGCACGGCTTCGTTGTCGGCGCCCACCGATTCGAAGCGCAACGAGAAGCTGACGCCTTCGCCAGCGATGGTGGAGGCGCTGTTGGTGTTGGCCGCGGGGCAGTTGCAGGTGGTGGTGCCACCGACCACACGGCAACCCGGGCGCGCATCGGAGGCGACGATGGTCGAGGTCGGCGCCGTGGCGTCGTTCCACATGGTCATCACATACTTCTTGCGGAACGACACATTGGTGGTGGTGAGAAATGCGCAGTTCGTACCGATGTCGTAGGGTGCGTTGAGCATGCCCGTGGCCCACTCGATGCCCGCCTCGGCGGCCTCCTGGGCCTGGGTGGCGCGCTGCAGGTTGGCGGCCGTGCGCTGCTCGTAGATCAGGCCACGGTTGAGGTAGACCACCGCCAGGCTGGTGGCAAACAACAGCAGCATGATGATGGCCAGGCTGCCGGCGCCAAGCTGTTTGCGAAGGGAATGCATGGTGTGTCCCGCTGGTTTGGCCGGGCCCCTCAGGCCGGGCAGACGCCGTCCAGGCGATCGTTGCGCAGGCGCACGGACATGCGCAGCTCGCGCACCTGGGTGGCGTCGCGGACCGATTCGCCGCGCAGCACCACATCGACACGGCGCACGCTGGTGGTCGGGCAATTCGCCGAGCCCACCGCACATGATCTGGGGCAGAGTTGGCCGAGTGGCAAGGTGGTGACGATGGGGGTGATGGTGAAGGCCGTGATGCGCACCAGGTTGAGGTCGGTCATCGCCACCCAGGTGTTCTGGGCGGTCTGCATTTCCAGCACGCCGACGTTGGTCAGGCGAAAGCCGAAGGCCTCGGTGCTGTCGAAGGTGTCGTTCTCGGTGGTGTCGCGCGAAAAGCCGTATTCGACGCTGCTGCTGCCCGTGGTCACCGCCCTGTAGGGGTTGGGCGTGGTGGTCGAGCCGGTGCCTATGGCCAAGGTGCCCTGGATGGCGTTTTGCCAATAGCCAGCGCGGCGCAGGTCGCGCACCACCAGGTCGCCCGCGGCGCGCAATTCCTGATTCAGCCGGGTGCTGATCATGAGCTGCTTGCTGCTCGTCAAGTGAATGACGAACAAGCTGACCGAGCTGCCGACGATGAGCAGGCCGATGGTCACGCCGATCATCAGCTCGACCAAGGACGCGCCCAGGCAGCGGCCAAGCGCTGCCAGGCCAGCGCTGCGGCGTGGTGCGGGCAGGCTCAACATGCGGCGTAGCCTTTGAGGCTCTGGTCCGGCGTGCACATCAGCACCCGGCCCATGGCATTGGTGATCACGCGCAGTGCGACATCGGTGGCGGCAATGTCAAGACTGACGGCATTGGCCGTGCCACGCAGCGGGCTCATGGTGACCGAGGTGCCGGTGCTGATCGACACCCCGGTGGCAAAGCGCACGGCCTTCAAGGGCGTGGCGCCATCGAGCAGTTGGTAGCCCAGGCCGTCGTTGTCGGGCGTCAGTGCCACCGACGTGCGCAGCCGTATCGATTCGCTGCGCGCGTACTGCAAATCGGTGGCCAGCTCATTGGCCACGCCCTCGACACGCATGCGCGTGAAGACATTGGTGAATGAAGGCACGGCGATCGACACCAGGATGGCGGCCACGGCCAGGCCGACCATCAGCTCAATCAAAGTGAAGCCACGGGCTCGCATCATTGCCGCCAGCACTGGGTGGGGGTCTTGGTCGCGGCGCCGTTGACCACGGCCACGACCAGGGCGGTGCAGCCGCTGTCGCTGGCCTGGCTCTTGCCCGCCACCGCCGTGGCGGTCACGGTGTAGCCCGTGGCCGAGCTGGCGCTGAGGGCGATGCCGTAGTAGCCGTCCTTGCTGGTGGCGCTGGTGTTCAGGCTGGTCAGGGTGGAGGCGTAGCTGGTGTTGTTGGCACGCCAGCGCTCTTGGGCCTGTTGCACTGCGGCGGTGGCATCCAGGGCATCGGCACGCCGGCCCTGGCGAATCTGCTGCATCAGGCTGGGCATCACGGTGCTGGCCAGGATGGCGACGATGGCCACGGCCACCATCAACTCGATCAAGGTCATGCCCTGGCGGGCACGGGGCTGGGGGGTGTGGGCCTGTCGCATGTCGAGGTTTTCGGCGTGCGCGCAGGCCACTGAAGGCCAGCGGCCAAGGGCGGGCATCAATCCGTGAATTCGGTCACGATGTGCGGGCGGACTTCGGCCGGGCGCGGCGGCCGTGCCGCTGTGGCGCTGACCTGGCGCTGACCTGGCACCGTCGAGCAAGGCCTCGATCAGAATCGGCGTCTGTGTCAGCACCCGATCATCGCAACGAAGGCCCGGCCGCCGCCCACAGCGGCAACACCGCCCCCGCTGGCCCCGGCTTTGGTGCCACCGTGGCGGCGCTGGCCACCGGCCAGCTGTTGAGTTGGGCGGCGCTGTACTACGCCTTCTCATCGTTCGTCTTGCCCATGCAGCAAGAGCTGGGCTGGGACAAGCCCACCTTGATGGGCGCCTTCACATTGGGCCTGGCGCTGTGGGGCGCCTGCACCTATGCCACGGGCGCGGCCATCGACGCCGGCCATGGCCGGGCGGTGATGGGCTGGGGCGCGCTGGTTTCGGGCCTGGGCTTCATGGCCTGGTCACAGATCAGTGCGCCCTGGATGCTGTATGCGGTGTGGGGTGTGCTCGGCGTGACCATGGCCGCCACCTTGTATGAGCCGGCTTTCAATGTGCTCACCAAACGCTACCCGCAACGTTACGCGCACGCCATCACCCTGGTCACCCTGGTGGGCGGCTTTGCCAGCACCCTGGCCTTCCCGGCCATCGCCTGGGCGCAGGCCGGCATCGGCTGGCGGCCCACCCTGATGGCCATTGGCGTGGTGCTCTTGCTCGTGGTGGCGCCGCTCAATGCCTGGGCGCTGCGCGGCCCGGCGGTGGTGGCCGCCACACGCGCGGCCGATGAGGCCAGTGACGCCACACTGCAAGAGGCCCTGCGCGAGCCGACCTTTTGGGCGTTGACGCTGAGCTTCATGCTGCACGCCTTTGTCTCGGCAGCCCTGTGGGCGCATGTCATGCCGGTGTTTGCCAGCAAGGGCGTGGCCCAGGCTGACGCGGTGCTGGTGTTGATGCTCATCGGCCCAGCGCAGGTGGCCGGGCGCCTGGTCCTGGCCTGGATCGGGCGCGACTGGCCGCTGCGCCGCGTCGGCCTGGTGGTGATGGCCGGCCTGCCGACGGCGATGACCATCTTCGCCCTGGGCCAGACGCTGCCCGCGCTGCTGCTGTTTGCGCTGCTGTTTGGCATGTCCAACGGCCTGGTGACCATCGTCCGCGGCGGTCTGGTGCCCCAGTACTTTGGACGCAAGCATGTGGGTCGCATCAGCGGTGCCATGTCGGGCATTGGTTTGCTGTCGCGCGCCGCGGCGCCGCTGCTCACCGCCTGGCTGTTGTTGGCCGTGCCCAGCTACCGTGAGGTGGTACTGGCGCTGGCGGGTATGGGTGCGGTGTCGCTGCTGGCGTTTTGGCGGGCGCGGGCGCCGCGCGGCGCACTCCAGGGCAAGCCGGGCGGCCGTTTGAATACCATGTGACCCTGTCAAGGTATTTGATCAGGCCACGGCATTGATACCATAGGTTGCCGAAGATAAGTATTTATCCAGCGCCGATGAAACATATTATCGGCATCGCCGATGAAGACTTGAGTGCCAAGCTGTAACTTCGGTTCCCTCGAGTTCATCCACTGCCAGCCGCGGAATTGTCGTACTCGCGGCCCTTGTCTGCGATCACTTCAATGACAGGTGTCGGCATCGTTAAATACCACCGATGATTTGCACTGGTGCCGATGTGAATATTGTTTTCAATAGCCGGTCAAGCACTATGGTGAATCACCTGTAATATTTTGATCGCCCACCTTGGGGCGCTTTGAAAGGCTTGTCAGGAGTGCTTCATCTACGCCCTTCCACCGCCGCTTGCTGGCGGCCGTCATGGCGGCCGTCATGTCGACCACGGGCCTGCTCGGCGCGCTGGCACCGCTGCCGGCGCTGGCCAAATCCAAAGGCCAGGGCCGTCACGAGCAGCGCGGAGGTGTGAGCCACGATCTGGACGCCGAACTCAAGGCACCCAAGACCAAGAAGGCCCAGTGGTCCAAGGATGTAGGCGGTGTGCACACCCTGCAACTGCTGGTCAAGAGCGACGGTGTCGATCCACTGATGGCCGGCCTGAAGGCCGAGGTGCAGCGCCTGGGCGGCGCGGTACAGGTGGTGCACGGGCGCTTCAAGACGCTGACCGTGGCCTTGCCGGCGAGCAAGGTCAAGCAACTCGCCAAACACAGCGATGTGAAGAGCATCACCCCCAACCGCGAAACCCAGGGCGCGGCCAGCACGCTGGAGACCATCGTCGGCGCCAACGTCAGCGGCGTGCGCACCTACAGCACGAGCACGGCCTACAGCGGCTATGACGGCACCGGTGTGGGCATCGCCATCCTCGATTCGGGCGTGATGAAGGCGCACAGGAGCTTCAACGATGCCGCGGGCGTGAGCCGTGTCAAACGCAGCGTGGACATGCTCAAGGCCAGCGCGCTCAATTTCTCCGACCCCTGGGCCATGGACAGCTCACCTCAGCCCGGCAGTGCGGCCCTGGCGACCTATGAGGCGCAGATTTCCTCGGCCAGTGCCTTGACGCAGGACCCCTATGGCCACGGCACCCATGTGGCCTCGGTCGCCGCAGGACGCGGCTTCTACCAGTCGCCCGATTCCACTGGCGTCGCCCCGAACGCCAACATCTACGACGTGCGCGTGCTCAATGCCGCCGGTGTGGGCAAGCTCAGCGATGCGCTGGAGGGCATCAACTGGGTCATCTACCACGCCAAGGAATACAACATCCGCGTGATGAACATCAGCCTGGCGGCGCAATCCACCGACAGCTATGACGGTGATCTCTTGTGCGACGCCGTGCGCATGGCCACCGCGGTGGGCATCACGGTGGTGGTGGCGGGCGGCAACTTCGGCCTCAACCTCAGCGCCAAAGAGGTCTACGGCTCGGTCTCGTCGCCGGGGCATGAGCCCACGGCCATCACCGTCGGCTCGGTCAACTTTGGGCCCAGCACCGCGCGCTCCGACGACCAGGTCACCAAGTTCAGCTCGCGCGGCCCGACCCGCGGCGTCTGGGTCGACCCGGCCACCAACATCGCCTGGCGCGACGACGTCATCAAGCCCGACCTGGTGGCGCCGGGCAACAAGGTGATAGGCGCCAGTGCGACGCAAGCCTCCAGCTCGACACCGGTGAAGAACACCCTGGCCACCGTGTTCCCCGCTCTGGAGACCGCGGCCACCAGCCCCAATGTCTATGCCCAGCGCCTGATCATGCTCAGTGGCACTTCGGTGGCTGCACCCGCGGTGGCCGGCGCCGCGGCGGTGTTGCTGCAGGCCAACCCGGGTTTGACGCCGCCCTTGGTCAAGGCCATCTTGCAGTACACCGCGCAACCGCTGGCGGGGCAGAACATGCTGCAGCAGGGCGCGGGTGCCCTCAATCTTGAAGGCGCCGTACGCCTGGCCCTGGCCCTGCGCACCGACATCAACACAGCTGTGCTGGCCGGCACCCTGAGCACTGGCACCAACTTGCTGGCCGCCGGCAAGACCATGCCCACGAGAAGCACCACCCTGGCTGGCGTCGCCTTCAACTGGTCGCGCGTGGTGTTTGTGGGTGGCCTGCATGTGGCCAGTGGCTCCAAACTGTTCACCGCCTACCAGCCGATTTGGGACCCGCGGCTGAGCTGGGCCAATGGCTTCGCGATCCAGGTCGTGCCCACCTATTGGTCAGGCACTGGCATTGCCGCGAACACCTTTGCGCGCTACTTTTCGCAGTCCTACCCGAGCACCACCCCCTTGCTGAGCAGCGGCGTGGTCATCGCCGATGGGCTGTTGGGCGGCAACTCTTTAATCGGCAAGACGGGCATCTTCACGCCGGTGGCCACGCTCAGCGGTTGGTTGGTGGGCGGCAGTGGTTCTACCTTGACCCAAGGTGTCACGCTCAGCCAGGGCCTGGTGCTCAGCGAAGGGCTGGTGCTCAGCGAAGGCCTGGTGCTCAGCGAAGGGCTGGTGCTCAGCGAAGGCCTGGTGCTCAGCGAAGGCCTGATCCTGAGCGAGGGCCTGGTGATCAGCGAGTCTGGCAGCGCGGTGTCGGGCTACAACATGTCGGGCGCCGTCTTTGGTGAGTGAGGGCGGGTGTCGGGTGGCGCAGCGCAGGCGGGATCGCGCGCCGCCACCATCCGTTTGAGCCTGCGCTGGCGCGGATCAGGACTCTGGCAACCAGCCGCCTGGTGGTGGCACCACGGTCAAGCGCGCCGGCGCGAGCGGCACGGCGATCATTCCCCAGCGGTTAGAGCTGCCCAAGGCCTCGCAAATGCTGGCCACGGGCGCCCCCGGGCCCACCATGCCGGTGCCGACGATGTCGCCCACGACGGGCAGGCCGGCTGTGGCCGCGCGCAGGTTCCACAGCATGGTCTGGCCGGCGCCGGCAGTCGCGGCCACGCTGGCGCCATCTATCACCGCCAGGCTGGTCACTAGCGGTGCGGCTTCGTTGGCCAGGGTCACGCAGGCCGATTTGGTGTTGCCGCTGGCCTGGCGCACGGTGCCAAAGGGTGTGGTCTGGTGAACGCCGGTATAGGACATGGCGCCGGCGACGATCTCATCCTTGGCCACCATGGCGACGTTGATGTTGGCAGTGCCCGAGGGTGGCGCCAGGCGGTACCACAGCTCGACCCTGGCCCTGTCATTGGGAGCAAGCTGTTGGGCCAGGCGCGTCAAGGGCAGCGTGCCGTAGGTGACGCTGGCCACCGAGTTGAGATCGGCGGTGGCCACACCAACGATCAACAGCCGGTTGCTCAGGGTATCGACGGTGTGCGGCCAGCTCAGCGACAAGGCCTCGGCTGAAGCCTTGCTGCTCGATGTGGTGAGCACCAGGCCGCCATCAAACAAGGTTTTGGCTTTTTCCCAGGCCTGCTGCCCGGCCAGATTGCCCAGCACCTGGCCGACGGTGTTGTCGTCGGCGAAGTGGATACCGGCATACAGCCGCGACATGCCAGCGTCGGCCACGGCAGCGCTGAAGGTCGGGAAGCTGATCGGCATGGGCAGCGCCGGCACGCCGGGCTCGACCCGACCAAAATTGGGCGGGATGACGGTGTAGAAGCCGAAGTTGTCGCTGCCCGTGAAGTTGCGCAAGACCGTGGCGCTGGCCGCCGAGAAGGTGGAGTGGCCCGAGACATAGCCCGGGAAGGGCGGCGACAAGTTGCTGCCCGGGTTGTAGGGTGACCACTTGCCGCCATCGATCATTTCAATCGGCCGGCCGGGCCCGCCCCAGGCGAGCACGGCCTGGCCTTGCTTGATGTAGCGCACCGCGGTGATGGGGCGCACGCCGCCGTACTTGCGCTTCAAATGCCAGGCGACGATGCCCGCATCCATGGAGGCGTTTTGCATCGCGAAGTACATCTTCGCGTCCTGGTCGATGCTGTGGTTGTCGCGTGCCGAAATGAACTGCGCAAACAGCGACCAGTGGCCGGGCGGCAGCTCGGATTCCGGGCCATCGGCCCAGTACTCGACGCTGAGCTTTTGCTGCGCGGTCAGGGTGGCGCTGATGCTCAGCATTTGGTCCACATCGGCCTGGTAGAGCGCCGGGCTCTGCAGGTACTTCGGGCCGCTGGCGACTTCCGGGCGGCCATCGAACTGCGCGGCCGAGGTCAAGGCGAAGGGCGTCACGCGCTCCCAGAACGGCGCCACGAAGCGCTGTGTCGAGAACAGGTTGTTGATCAGCGGCTGCCAGTGGTAGGGGTCGGCGATGTTGAGGGTGCAGCTGCCAATGGTGGTCGGCAGGCAAAACGGCATGGGCGAATTCGTCGGGACGTAGGCCGTGTAGTCGGCATAGGCGCCAATGGCCAGATCACCGTATTGGTTGGAGCCGTCGTTGCGCCGGTTGGCGAGTACGGTCTGCGCGGTGTAGTTGCCCACACCCTGAGGCGATGTCAACAGGGTCGTGGTGTCGGCGGGGTCATAGCCCAGGCCGCGCATCACCGCATCGAGCCGCGTGGCGCCCGCGGGGAAAAGGTTCACCAGGCAACGATAGGCGGCAAAGCTGACGGCCTTGGATTTGTTGGCCAGGGTGAACTCGGCGGCGGTGCGTCTTGGCGTGTTGACCACCAGGCCCACCGCCTTGGGGTCGTAGTGCGTCCAGGCGTCGTACATGCAGGTGTGGGCCACGGCCAAGGCCCGGGCCACCACCGGTGGGCCCAGCTTGCCCAAGCGAACTTCGGCCAGGGCGGCTTGGTTCCAGACGACCACTGCGGAAGGGGCTGCAGCGACCCCGCCAGAGGTGCTCAGCAAGAACAGGGCGATGGTGGCGGCTTTGCGGCTGGAGATGTGCATCGGGTGCTTTGCGTGGTGTGGCGCCACAGGGCTGCGCCACGGGGTCAATTTGGTTTGTGGCGGACCATAGCGGTTGTGGCCGTGATCCGAATCCCCGGGGTTGCGGGGCGCCCCCCTGACTTGGGTGATCGCTGCAGGCTGGTCCGGACTGGCCGCAGGCAGCGCAGGCGAGGGCATCGCCCACACCGGGCCCGTGCCACCGGGCCCGTGCCAACCGGCCCGCGCCTTGACAAAGCCACCTGGCCCCTCCCAGAATCGCCGTCTCGCTATGCGGACCGATGTTCCTTCTGAAGGAACATGGGCGCCAAGCCCCACGACAGATGGCACGCCGCCACGGCGCTGGCAGGACCTCCCCCACATGGAAAGCGTCGAAATCAACCAATTGCTGACCCAGGTCAGCCCCGGCACGGCCATGGGCGCGCTGTTGCGGCGCTACTGGCAGCCCATAGGCGCGGCCGATGTGCTGGCCAGCAAATGGACGCAGCGCGTGCGCCTGCTGGGCGAGAACCTGGTGCTGTTTCGCGACCAGAGCGGCCAGCGCGGGCTGGTGGCCGAGGCCTGCCCGCACCGTGGCGCCTCGCTCTTGCACGGCATCCCCACCGCGCGCGGCATTCGCTGCCCCTACCACGGCTGGGAGTTCAACGCTTTGGGCCAGTGCCTGCACCAGCCCTTTGAGGCCGACAACGCCGCCTTTCGTGACCGGGTGGCCACCACCGGCTATCCGGTGCAAGAGCTGGGCGGCCTGCTCTGGGCCTACATGGGCCCGCTGCCGGCGCCGCTGCTGCCGCGCTTTGATGGCTTCGTCGCCGACGGCTCGATCCGCATGTTAGGCAGTGCGCTGCTGCCCATCAACTGGCTGCAGGCCATGGAAAATTCGCTCGACCCGGTGCACACCGAGTGGCTGCACGGCCATCAGTACGAGTTCCAGAAGATGCAGCAAGGCGTGAAGGTGGCGATCAGCGCGCCGCATGTCGAGATCGATTTCCGCGAATTCGAGTTCGGCATCACCAAGCACCGTTTGCTGGCCGGGCACAGCAAGGATTCGGACGACTGGCGCGTCGGCCATCCCATCGTCTTCCCCAACATCCTGGCCGTGGGCAATGGTGACGAGACCCAGCGTTACTACTCCTTCCAGATGCGCGTGCCGGTGGACGACACCCACACCCTGCACCTTTGGTACAACGCCTACCTGCCGCCGCCCGGGGTGGTGTTTGCACCGCACCTGACCGGCCCGCTGCACCAATACGAGGTGCCCTACAAGGACAGCCAGGGCGAGTTCATCATGGACAACATCGACGGCCAGGACATGATGGCCTGGATCACCCAGGGCGCCATTGCCGACCGCACGCGCGAGCACCTGGGCGCCTCGGACAAAGGCGTGGCCATTTACCGCCGCATGCTGCGCCGCGAGATGGCCAAGGTGGCGCAGGGCAGTGATCCCATGGGCGTGCTGCGCGACGCCACCCGCAACACCCGCATCGACCTGCCCAACGAGAAAAAAAAGCATCACAACAGCGACGGCTTCGCCAGCTTCATGCTGCGCACCCACGCCAAGTACTCGCCCATCATCGATGAGCTGATCGAGCTGTTCGAGCCCGCCGCCAAGAAAGCCGCCGCATGACCGATCTGCAAGCCCAACAACGCTTGATTGATGCCGGCCTGGTGCTGCAAGAGCAGGGCGACCTGACCCGCGGCCATGTCTCGGTGCGCGTGCCCAGCAACCCGCTGCTGTTCTACATGAAGCCGCACAGCTTCGGCTTCGATGAGATCACGCTGGACAACATCGTCACCTGCAACATCGAGGGCGAAAAGGTCGCCGGCACGGCGCGCAAGCACAGCGAGGTCTACATCCACAGCGAGATCTACAAGCTGCGCCCGGAGGTGATGAGCGTCATCCACACGCACCCGACGCACGCCGTGGCCTTCTCGGCCACAGGCCGCACGCTGCTGCCCATCAGCCAGCCGGCGGTGGCCTTCCACGATGGCCTGCCCTACTTCACCGACACCATCGATTTGATCCGCACCCACGCCATGGGCGTGGGCGTGGCCCAGGCGCTCGGGCCGCACAAGGCCGTGCTGATGCGCAACCACGGCGTGGCGGTGGTGGGCGCCTGTCTGGAAGAAGCCGCCGTGCTGGCCATCATGCTGGACAACGCCTGCCAGATTCAACTGCTGGCGCAGGCCGGCGGTGGTGTGGGCGAGGTCTTCAACGATGAATCGGTGCGCAACCTGCACCGCAACATCACCCGGCCCGAGCAGTACACCATCAACTTTGATTACCTGCTGCGCCGCGCCCGGCGTGGCCTAAAGGGGTAAGACCATGCAGCGAAGAGTGTTTGGTGCTGGCGCATTGACGGCCTGGTTAGGGGCCTCGCTGGCATCCGCAGACGCCTGCGCTCAGGATGCCGCCAAAGCCGCTGCCATGCGCGAGCAGGCGCTGTATCAAGGGGCCGACCGACAGCAGCGCCTGATCGAGGCTGCCAAGAAAGAAGGCGAGCTCTCGGTCTACCACGTCTACCCGTATTTGCCGACGCTGATGGCGGCCTTCACCAAGAAGACCGGCATCAAGATCAAGGCCTGGCGCGCGGGCTCTGAGGCCGTGCTGCAGCGCCTGATGGCCGAGACACGCGGCGGCCGCTTCGAGGTCGACATCGTGCAGAACAACGCGCCCGAGAACGAGGCTGCGCACCGCGAAAAGCTGCTGCAAGACGTGTGGTCGCCGCATTTCAAAGACCTGATCAATGGCGCCGCGCCCAAGCACGCCGCCTGGGCCGGCATCACGCTCGATGTCTGGACCGCCGCCTACAACACCGCGGCAGTGAAAAAGGAAGAGCTGCCCAAGACCTATGCCGATCTGGCCGACCCCAGATGGAAGGGCCGGCTGGCCATCGAGGCCAACAACCACGCCTGGTTCGGCGCATTGATCGGCGAGTTAGGCGAAGATGCCGGGCTCAAGCTGTTCAACCAGATCGTCACCACCAACGGCATCGCCGCGCGCAAAGGCCACTCGGTGCTGGCCAACCTGGTGGCCTCGGGCGACATCCATTTGGCCCTGACCGTCTACAACTGGAACCCCGAGCAGCTGAAGAAAAAAGGCGCACCGATCGAGGCCCTGCTGCTGCCGCCGCTGATGGCCCAGCCCAGCACCATCGCCATCCCCAGGCGCGCGCCGAACCCGGCCGCGGCCCTGCTGTTTTATGACTTCATGTTGGGCGAGGGCCAGAAGCTGCTGGCCGAAGCCAGCTTTGTGCCAACGTCCAAAGTACTGGACCACCCGCTGAACCGGCAGCCGCTGAAGATGATCGATCCAGTGCAGGCGCTGGACCTGCAGGACAAGTGGCTGAAGCAGTTTGATGAGCTGATCGTCAAGCGGGCGAAGTGAGGCGGCGGGCGCCGCTGCGTCCGCCGCCGCGCCGATCGGTTGACGCCGGCCCACAGCCGACGATCAGCGCCCGCCCGACGCATGGATGGATCAGTTAGGCGTAAACGTAGCCCAGCGCCTGGGTGCTCAGCACCTGGCTCACCTTGCGCGTCATGATCGGCGCGGGCAGCAACACCTCGGCGGTGTTGGCCGGGTTCACGCCGGGGTGCAGCAGCTGCCAATCGGCCCAGATCTTGTCGATGAAGGCGTGGTGCAGCCAGAACAGCGGATCGGCGGGCGAGGCGCTGGTGACCATGGTGCCGCCCACCAGGCCGTGCAGCCGGTTGTGGAAGGGCGCGGCCTCCAGCGTGCTCTGGAACACATCGAAATCCGACCCCGCCAACAGGGTGTTGAGCTGGGCCACGCTGGCCAGGCTGTTGCCATTGAAGGCGCCACCGCGGCTCACGCCCCAATCGGCCAGATCGGCGGCGCCGCTCAGTGCGGCCGGGATGGCGTTGCGGTCCGTCACCCAATCCCAATACGGGATGGTCACCAGCGGGTTGATGGCCATCAGCCGGGCTTCGAGCTTGGCCATGTATTCGCGGTGCCAACTCAAGAAATTGCGGCCGTTGTGGCCACCCATGTTGTGCGCGCCCCAGGCGTGGCCGGCATGGGTGTCCATGGCATCCATGTGGATCTGCACAAAGGCCTGGTAGCTGGGGCTGGGCATGCCGGCCTCGGCCAGGGCTTCGATGGCGTGGATGAAACGCTGCCACTGGATGGCGCTGAGATTCTTCTGGTTGCGTCGCACGCGCAAGCGCGGCCGGCAAAAGTAGTGCGGCCACCAAAGGTGAGGATGCAGCAGGTGCTTGGCCGCCCACGCGGCCGGCTCCAGGCGCAACTCTTCCTTCGGGATGCGCAGGGCGCGGACCTTGATGCGACCCGGCTCGGGGGCTGGAACAGCATGGAGTCTCTTCAGCTCGGCGGGCTTGATGACCCACTCGGCCATGGGGGTGCCCTTGGCGGGCAGCAGTTTGGTGCGTGACATCGTGTGGCTCTCCAAGACAGTGAACAGCGACTGTGGGCGCGCAGCCGCGACGCGAAACGGTGCGCTGGCGCCAAGGGCAGGCCCGGGCCTGGCCCGAGCGCCCCTTGGCCCAGTTCAGGACGAGGCCAGCGCCTCGGCCAGGCTGGCGATAGCGCTTTGCCCATCGCGCAGATCACCCGCCAGGGCCTTCATGCCCGCAGCCACGCCTTCTTGCGCCAGCTTTTCCAGCTCGTCCCCGCCGGGGTGGCGATCCGCCGGCAGCTTGTCGCGCAGCCTCAGCATCTGCTGCAGGATGCCGCCGATCATGTAGGCGTCCAGCCACAGCAAGGCCTCGGTGGGCACGGCATAGCGCTCCAGATCGAGCAGCTTGTGCAGGCGCGCGGGCTCGATGAAGACCCGCCACCAGCCCTGCACCTGGCATTTGCCGGCGAACTTGGCGAGCACCTCGACGGCATGCTCGCCGATCTCGACCAGCGGCATGTCGTGGCGCAAGTCGGCCTTGAGCGGGAAGCGGTGGATAGCGCCCCACAGGCCGCAGCCGGCCATGCAGCGCTGCAGCTTGGGCGGGGCCAGCCAGACGGCGACGTTGCGGTAGTAGTTGCGGATGCGCTCGAGCGCGGCCTGGCCGGCGGGCGTGTCGTTGAAGCCATTGAGCTTGCGGTTGTCGCCGGTCGAGATGTTGCCCGGCGTGTCGTCGAACAGCACCATGCGCCCGGTCAGGTTGACGTCAAACCAGTGGTGCCAGGTGGAATCGACCACCACCCGGCCGACCTGCACGCAGTGGCCATCGAAGGCGCCCACCGCACCGAACTCTTTGGCATTGACCAGGCCCTTGAAATCACTCACCTTGTGGTCGTCGCGCACGCGGGCCCAGGCAATGATCTGTGGCGACAGCGGCGTGCCGCCATGGTCCGGGTACTCGCGGAAGCCATAGCCGCAGAAGCTCGGGCTATCGACCAAACTGAGCGGCAAACGTACCTCGCCCTCATGCGGGTGATCGGGGAAGACATTGATGGCGCCGCCCTTGCCGCACAGCACCGGATGCGGCACGCGCGGCAGCTTGTACCAGCGTGGGTTGAGCAGCTTGAAGCCCACCCGACACTGGTAGTGCAGCGCGTACCAGCGCAGCCGCAGGCGCATCGGGATGTCGTCCGATTCGTCATCGAAGGTGTATTGGTTGGCCTCATCCAGCGCCGGCGTGCCGGCGAAATCGTGGCCAGGGACCAGGCTGTCGTGGCGGTCAGGCCCGGTGTTGCTGGGTGGGCTGTTGGCGGCGTCGCCCGGGATCACGCGCCACTTGCGCATCGAGGCCACGCGCGGGATGCGCGAGCACAGCGCCTCGCCCAGGTTGTAGTGATCGCCGGTGGCAAATACGCCGCCATCGCGCTCGTTCATCCAGCGGTACAGGATGCCCAGCTCCTTGTCGGTGAGGGCATTGGGTGGGATGCCGTTGATCGGCGCGCAACTGCCGGCCGCACCGGTGCCCGAGTTGAAGCCATAGAACCAGACCTCGTCGAAGGCGTTGATGTCAAAGCCGGCCTGATCGAAGTGGAAGTTCTGGAAGTGCGGGCCATACAGCGCGACGGCGGCAGGATCGACTGGCGGGTTAGGGTCGTTGTGGCGGTGGGCGCGGGTGATGTCGAAGTTGACCCACCACTCCGGGTTGCTGCGCAGGGTGTCGAGCACCTCGCTCAAGCCAAAGTAGAACTGGTTGTAGGAAATGCCGTCATCGACCAGCATGAGGATGCGCACCCGGCATGGACGTGGCAAATGCTTGATAGGAATCAGGCCGGCATCAATGGCGCGAAAGCGCTCGCGCTCGAGTGCCTTGATGCGGGCAATGTCGGCGATGGTGGGGACGGCGGGGACGGTGATCTTGGTGGCCATGGCGGCAACTCCCTGTGAATGCAGTGGCGGGTGGATCGCGCGTCGGGCCGCAGCTTTGGCGGTCATCCTCGGCGCCTTCAAAGCGTAGGCGGGCCAGCGCGCTTTGTGAATTGCCAAACAGGGGAGTTGATGCAGCACGGCGGCCCTCAAACTAGGGGCACCGCGCGGCTTGGCATGATCGGGGCATGAACAAATTTTTAGGCCTGGGGTGGATAGGCCTGCGACCCTTGGCCCTGCTGCGCAGCCTCGCGCCCCTGGTCATCGTCGGTGCGCTTTGGTGGGCCAGTGCAGTGAGCGCCCAGCCCACCCCCAAGGTCTTGCGCCTGGCCATGCTCAGCGAGACCGGCTTCGATCCGGCCCGCGTGGGCGATGCCCGCTCGTCGCTGGTCAACAGCCACATCTTCGAGCCGCTGCTGGGCTATGACCCGCTGGCGCGCCCCGTGAAATTGCGCCCACGCACGGCCTTGGCCCTGCCTGAGGCCTCGGCCGATTTCCGCACCTGGACGGTGACGCTGCGCCCCGGCATCTTCTTCACCGACGACCCCGCCTTCGGCGGCCAGCCGCGCGAGCTGACCGCCGCCGACTACGCCTACAGCATCGCCCGCATCGCCGACCCGGCCAACAAAAGCCCGGCCTGGAGCGGCCTGGAGCAGGCCGGCATCAGCGGCCTGGCCGAGCGCCGCCGTGAGGCCATCGAAGGCAAGCGCGCTTTTGACTACGGCAAGCCCATCGCCGGCCTGCAGGTGCTGGACCGCCACACGCTGCGCATTGCGCTCGATGTCGGCCGGCCGCGCTTTGCCCAGCAACTGGCCGAGACCGCCCTGGGCGCCGTGGCGCGCGAGGTGATTGAAGCGCATGGCGAGCTCTCCATGCAGCACCCCATCGGCACCGGCCCCTTTGTGCTCAAGGAGTGGCGCCGCGCCTCGCGCATCGTGCTCGAGCGCAACCCAGGCTTTCGCGAGCTGCTGTACGAGGCCGAGCCCGCCGCCGACGACAGCGAAGGACAGGCCCTGCTGGCACGCTTGAAGGGCCGACGCCTGCCCATGGTCGACCGCGTGGAGGTGGCCATCATTGATGAGCTGCAACCCACCTGGCTGGCCTTTCTGAATGGCGACACCGATTGGGTTGACCTGCCCGATGTCTTCACGCATGTGGCCCTGCCCGCCGGCCGCGTGGCGCCGCACCTGGCCAAGCGCGGCATCCGCGCCGAGCGCGTGGTCATGCCCTCCACCTACTACACCATGTTCAACATGGAGCACCCGCTGGTCGGCGGTTATGCCCCCGCCCAGGTGGCGCTGCGCCGGGCCATCGGCTTAGGGATCGACGTGCCGCGCGAGATCGAACTGCTGCGCCATGGCTCGGCCGTGATGGCGCAATCGCCGATAACCTTAAATATGAGCGGCTACGACCCGGCCTACCGCAGCACCATGAGCGAGTACAGCCCGACCAAGGCGCGTGCCCTGCTTGATCTGTACGGCTATGTCGATCGCGATGGCGACGGCTGGCGCGAGCAGCCCGATGGCAGGCCGCTGCTGCTGGAGATGGCCACCCAGCCAACGCAGGAAACCCGGCGCTATGACGAGCTGATGCGCCGCGACATGGGCGCCATCGGCCTGCGCATCGCGTTCCGCTCGGCGCAGTGGCCCGAGCAGTACAAGGCCGCGCGCGCCGGCAAGCTGATGCTGTGGTCAGTCAGCGGGCGTGCGGGCTCACCCGATGGCCTGCAAGGGCTGCTGCGCTACAACGGCGCGGCCAGTGGTGGCATCAACTTGAGCCGCTTCAACCAGCCGCAAATGAACACCCTGATCGAGCGCCTGCTGATGCTGCCCGATGGGCCTGAGCGCGAGCAAGTGTTCCTGCAAGCCAAGCGCCAGACCGCCGCCTGGATGCCCTACAAGCTGCGCACGCATCTGGTGTTTGTGGCGCTGATGCAGCCCCAGCTCGTCGGCTATCGGCGGCCGCTGTTTTGGTACAACTGGTTTGATGTGGTGGATGTGGAGCCGCGCATCGAGGGACGCTGAACAGCGGCGTTCAAGGTGAGGTCAACATCTTCACTGGCGTCTCACCTGCTTTACCCAAAATTGAGGGCCGGCGCGCGGCATCGCAGGCGACAAGCGCGCCGAGTCGAGGCAGAACGCCCCGTGGCTGCCGGGTGCCTTGGCATGATGTGCCACATCCAGGAGCCCCGCCCCATGCCCCACGCCGCTGAATTTGCTGAGTTGATGCAAGCCCACCGCTCGATCCGAGCCTACACGGATCAACCCTTAGGCGACGTCAAGAAATTACGTTTACAAGTGCCCATGAACTCAGTAGCATCGAGACATGGCCGACGACGAATCCAAAATTGCTGAGAAGTACGAAGCGCTTCGCG
>JAYSSS010000137.1:0-21719 GCA_043720415.1 Ideonella sp. | reverse complement strand
ACCCACCTTTCTGCCTGGAGTTCCCATGAATCCAACCCGTCGCACTGTCGTTCAATCGGTCGCCCTGGTCACCTCGTTGGTGCTTGCAGGCACCGCATCGGCCCAAACCAAATGGGACCTGCCGGCGGCTTACCCGGCCGGCAACTTCCACACCGAAAACCTGGTGCAGTTCGCGAAAGACGTCGACACCGCCACCGCCGGCAAGCTGAAGATCACGGTGCACGCGAACGCCTCGCTGTTCAAGGCGAACGAGATCAAGCGCGCCGTGCAAGGCGGGCAGGCGCAGATCGGCGAAGTGCTGCTGGTCAACTTCGAAAACGAAAACCCGATCTACGGGCTCGACGGGCTGCCGTTCCTGGCGTCCAGCTATGTGGAATCGGCCAGGCTCGCCCAAGCGCAGAAGCCTGCGCTCGACAAACTCCTCGCGGTGCAAGGCTTGAAGCTGCTGTACGCGGTGCCGTGGCCGCCGCAGGGCATCTACGTCAACAAGGAAATCGGCTCGGTGGCCGAGATGCGCGGCTTGAAGTGGCGCGCCTACAGCCCGGCCACCGCGAAGATCGCCGAGCTCGTCGGCGCACAGCCGGTGACCATCCAGGCGGCCGAGTTGTTGCAGGCACTGGCCACGGGCGTGGTCAACAGCTACATGAGCTCGGGCTCGACCGGCTACGACTCCAAAACCTACGAGAGCATCAAGTACTGGTACGACACGCAGGCCTGGCTGCCGAAGAACGGCATCCTGGTTAATCAAGCCGCCTTCAACGCGCTTGACGCGCCGACGCAGCAAGCCCTGCTGAAGGCTGCGGCCGAGGCCGAGGCACGCGGCTGGAAGGTCAGCCAGGAGAAGAACGACTGGTACAAGAAAGCACTGGCCGAGAAGGGCATGAAGATCATGACGCCCTCGCCCAAGCTGATGACCGACATGCGCCAGGTCGGCGGCATCATGCTGGCCGACTGGGAGAAGAAGGCCGGCGCTGACGGCACTGCCGTGATCGCCACCTACCGTAAAAAGTAAATGACGGCCCCTCGTCAAACGGGTCCGTTTGCCACTCCCCCGAGGGAACGCGGGCCCGCTTGGCAGCGACCCGGCGCCGCACACCCAGTTCGCCGCTGGCTCGACCGCCTGTACTACGCCGCCGGGGCCATCGGTGCGGTGTTTTTGTTGATCGTCGGTGTGCTGATGATCGGCCAGAGCGTGCTGCGTGAGTTCGGCGTGCGCACTGGCGCGGTGAACGACCTGGTGGCGTGGTCGTGCGCGGCGGCGTCGTTCTTCGCGATGGCGCATGCCTTCAAGCACGGCGACTTCGTGCGCGTCACGCTGCTGCTCGACAACGTGGGCCCCCGGCTGCGACGCACGCTGGAGATCGCGTCGCTCGCCGTCGGTTCGGTGTCGGTGGCGTATCTCACCTGGTCGGCCTGGCGCTTCACTTACGAAAGCTTCGTGTTCGACGAACTCGCGCAGGGCCTGCTGCCGGTGCCGATGTGGATTCCGCAGTCGAGCTTTGCGCTGGGCTCGCTGCTGCTGCTGGTGGCGGTGGTCGACGAGCTGGTGCTGGTGCTGCGCGGCGCCCGCCCGACCTTCGTCACGGCGGTGGAAGAACGCCATGCCAAAGGCGATTTCTCGTCCGAGGTTTAGGGCGTTCGGCAAACCCGATCGCGGCAGTCGCGCCGCCAGCCTTTCAGTCAACCGGGCCACCGCTTCATGGACATTCTTCTCATCGGCGGCTTGCTGCTGCTCATCATGATGGTGCTGCTCTCGGGCGGCGTGTGGATCGCGATGACGCTGGCCATATGCGGCTGGGTCGGCCAGGCTTTTTTTACCAGCACGGCACCCGGCAAAAACCTGTTCTCTGCCTTCTGGGAATCGAACGCGTCGTGGGAGCTGGCCGCGCTGCCGCTGTTCATCTGGATGGGCGAAATCCTGTTTCGCACCAAGCTGTCCGAAGAGATGTTCGAGGGCTTGCGGCCCTGGCTGAACCGCGTGCCCGGGCGGCTGATGCACACCACCATCCTGGGCTGCGGCATCTTTGGCTCGGTGTCGGGCTCGTCGGCCGCGACCTGCGCCACGATTGCCAAGGTGGCCCTGCCCGAGCTCAGCAAGCGCGGCTACGACAGCAACCTGGCGCTGGGCTCGCTGGCCGCGGCCGGCGGCCTGGGCATCCTGATCCCGCCCTCCATCACCATGGTGGTCTATGCCGTGGCCGCCGATGCCAGTGTCATACGCCTGTTTTTGGCCGGCTTCTTGCCGGGCTTGTTGCTGATGGGCCTGTTCTCGGCCTACATCGTCTGGTGGAGCCTGAAGCACCCCGACAAGGTGCCCCCGCCCGAGCCACCCACCACCCTGGGCGAAAAGCTGCGCCGCTCGGGCAGCCTCATCCCCTGCGGGCTGCTCATCGTCTTCATCGTCTGGGTGCTGGTGGCCGGCATCGCCACCGCCACCGAATGCGCGGCCTACGGCGTGCTCGGCGCCTTGGTCATTGCCGCGGCCGGGCGCAGCCTCAGCTGGGCCAACTTCTGGCAGGGGCTGATGGGCGCCACGCGGGTCAGCTGCATGATCATGTTCATCCTGGCCGGCGCCGCCTTCCTGACCAAGACCATGGCCTTCACCGGCATTCCGCGGCAACTGGCCGAGGTCGTCAATGCCGCTCAGTTATCGCCTTATGCATTGATCGCCGTGCTGGTGGCGGTGTACCTGGTGCTGGGCACGGCGCTGGACGGCATTTCGATGATCGTGCTGACCTCGGCGGTGGTGCTGCCCATGGTGCAAAAGGCCGGCTTTGATCTGATCTGGTTCGGCATCTTCATCATCATGCTGGTGGAGATCGCCGAGGTCACGCCACCGGTGGGCTTCAACCTCTTTGTGCTGCAAAACATGACGGGCATCGACAGCAACCGCATCGCCCGGGTGACGCTGCCCTTCTTCGGCTGCCTGGTGCTGGCCATCGTGTTGATCACGGTCTTTCCGGCCATCGTCACGGTGGTGCCGGATGCACTGATGGGGCGCTCGCGCTGAGTGTGGCCATCGCCGTCTTCGTTTCGGCCAGCCAGGCTTTGGCATGGGCCGGCGACCCAGCCACCGCGGCCGGCTGCCGAGCCGCTACAGCGGCGAATTGGGCCCCTGCGGGCGGGCACTTCAGGCCATCAGCGACGACACCTGGCCCCTAGCATGGCCTGACCCGGGAGCCGCCTGCGCGCCACCCCGATGTTGCCCTTGGGAGCCGCGCTGATGTCCGACCTTTCCATGCCGCCGCTGTCGCTGGTGCCGATCGAGGATCCTCCTTCGGCCAACACAGGCCCGCCGCGCACCGGTGCGGCCTTCGCCTGGCCAACGCCGCCCTACGCCAGCTATCCCTCGCCCACCTACCAGGCCGAGGCCGAGCCCTGTGAAGTCGAGGGGCCAAACGGCAAGATCACACAGGGCCGGCTGGCGAAGTTGGACCTTGAAGGCGGCGTCGCCCACATGCAGATGCAACCCGGGCGCGGCAACCTGCCGCTGCGCCTGTCGCAGTTTCGGCGGCTGACGCTGTTGCGCGCGCTGCCGCCTTTGCGCCAGCCTGCGCCGGGCCAGGCCAGTGTCGATCTGGCTGGGGCCTGCCCGCAGAACTGCCACCTGGTGTTTCGGGGTGAGGACGAAGCCAATGTCGTCACCCTGGGCCATGTCGATCATCCGATGGGCGTGTTCCTGTTTCCGCCCTCGGGCTCGACCGGTGCGGTGTGCCGCAGCTTTTACCCACGCGTGGGCCTGATTGGCGCCGACATGGGGCCGCGCATTGGCTCAGTCCTGGTCGATCAGCAATCCACCACCCTGGATCAGGTGGAACAGGCCGTGGCCGAACAGCAGGCCTTGCGCGCACGCCGCCTGGGCGACCTGTTGATGATGCAGCAGATCGTCACCGCCGAGCAGTTGATTCAGGCGGTGGACCAGCAGGCGCGCATGCCCATGGTGCGCATCGGCGAGGCCTTGAAAGCACTGGGCTACATCACTGAGGAACAACTCGAGTCCGCGCTGCAGCAGCAGCAGACCGATCGCAGCCTGCCGCTGGGTGAGCTGCTGGTGCGCCGGGGGGCGGTCAGCCGCGCCGACTTGCAGACAGCACTGGCCCGCAAGATGGGCTATCCCATGGTCGATGTCGCCGCTTTTCCGGTGGAATCCGAAGCCGCGCTGAAGCTGCCGCTGGCGGTGGCGCGGCGCTTGCCCGCGATGCCCTTGATGCTGCGCGGTGGCCGATTGATCGTGGCCTTTGAGGACCCCTCGGTGCGCAGCCTGATCGATCAGGCCGAGTTCAGCGCGCAATGCAAGATCGTGCCGGTGCTGGCCCGCGCCGGCACGGTGTTGCCAGCCGTCGAGCGCCTGTTTCAGCGACTGGGCAAGGATGCCTTCCAGCCCATGCACGAGCAGGGCTCTGGCGGCTACGCCGGCGATGCCCAGCCCGACACCACCAACAAGCTGCTGGCCAACCTGGAGCAGCAGCAGGCCGAGAGCGGCCGCGACGACGACGCGCTGATCGAGCAATCCGACAACTCACTGGTGCGGCTGATCAACACCATGATCATGGAGGCCAAGCAAACCGGCGTCTCCGACATCCACATCGAGTGCCAACCGGGCCATGAAAAGGTGCGCGTGCGCTTTCGCCGCGACGGCGTGTTGGCGCCCTACATCGAGCTGCCACCGTCCTACCGCGCGGCCCTGGTGGCGCGCATCAAGATCATGTGTGATCTGGACATCTCCGAGCGCCGCAAGCCCCAGGACGGCAAGATCAATTTCTCCAAATTCATGCAAGGCCAGCAGCTCGAGCTGCGCGTGGCCACCATCCCCACGGCCAACAATCTTGAAGATGTGGTGATGCGCCTGCTGGCCTCGGCCCGCACCATGCCACTCAATGGCATGGGCCTGTCCGCGGATGTGCAGAAGGCCTTCGAAGCCGTGATCCAGCGGCCTTATGGCATGGTGCTGTGTGTCGGCCCCACGGGCAGCGGCAAGACCACCACGCTGCACGCGGCGCTGGGCCACATCAACTCACCTGATCGCAAGATCTGGACCGCAGAAGACCCGGTCGAAATCACCCAGGCTGGACTGCGCCAGGTGCAGGTCAACCCGAAGATCGACTGGACCTTTGCCAAGGCGCTGCGGGCCTTTTTGCGCGCCGACCCGGATGTGGTCATGGTCGGCGAAATCCGTGATCGCGAGACGGCGCAGATGGCCATCGAGGCCTCGCTCACCGGGCACATGGTGATGTCCACCCTGCACACCAACAGTGCCCCCGAAACCGTGACCCGGCTGCTGGACATGGGCATGGACCCCTTCAGCTTTGCCGATTCGCTGCTGGCGGTGCTGGCCCAGCGCCTGGTGCGGCGCTTGTGCAAGCACTGTGTCGTGGCCCGCCCGGCCACGGCCGAGGAAACCGAGGCCCTGCTGCATGAGTACCTGAGCGCTTTTCCCGAGCCTGAAAAAGCGCCGGCACGCGAGGCCTTGCATGAGCAGTGGCTGGCTGAGCACGGCAAGGCTGGCGCATTGATACACCACCACGCCAGCGGCTGTGCCCGCTGCGGCCAAACCGGCTTTCTGGGCCGCGCCGGTTTGCATGAGCTGCTGGTCGTGGACCGCGAGTTGCGCCACCTGATCCAGACCAACGCGCGGTCTGAGGAGTTGCAGGCCGCGGCCATGAATGCCGGCATGCGCACGCTGCGCCAGGACGGCGTGGCCAAGGTGCTGGCGGGCCACACCACCGTGGGCGAAGTGCGGGCCATCACCAACCACTAAAAGCAGGCTCCAGGCACCTGCGCCGGCCACCCTCGATGCGCTAGGATCGCCCTCTTGCAGCGGTGCCCCAGGGGCCGGACGCACGAACAAGCCGTCACCGACGGCGGAGGTGACAACAATGCGTGGGTCGATCACGGCCGGTCCCAGGGCGACAGCCGAGCGCCGGCATGGCGAACAGTCGCCAGGCGATAGGCGCCAATCAGCCGGGCCGCGACCCGGCTTGCCGCGGCCCATCGCCGCAGGACTCAATCTGGGTCGTGAGCACATCGAGAGCATCGATCAATCGCATCTGCGTTGTGCTGCGCTCGGTGTCTCGCGCATCGAGCGGCCTGATTTTTCATTGATCGGGCGCTCCGATCTGCAAGTGGCGCGTGAGCGCAATCTGCGCTTGCACGAACACGCGGCGCCCGTGATGGAGATGCTGCACGAGCAGATCGTCGACACCGACAGCATGGTGGTGCTGACCGACGCCACCGGCACCATCCTGCACTCCATTGGCGACGATGATTTCCTCGGCCGCGCCGCCAAGGTGGCGCTGGCCCCCGGCGCCAACTGGAGCGAATCGGCCAAGGGCACCAATGCCGTGGGCACAGCGCTCATCTCGGAGCAGCCCACCCTGGTGTATGCCGACGAGCACTACCTGCACGCCAACCACTTTCTCACCTGCTCGGCCGCGCCCATCCTTGACCCACGCGGCAACATCCTGGGCGTGCTCGATGTGTCCGGTGACCATCGAAGTTATCACAAGCACACCATGGCGCTGGTGAAGATGTCGGCGCGCATGATCGAGAACCACTGGCTCACCGACGATTACCGCAACGTCATGAGGCTGCACTTCCATGCCCGCGTTGAATACATCGGCACCCTGATGGAAGGCATCCTGGCGGTCAACATCGACGGCAAGATCGTGGGCGCCAACCGTGGCGCGCTGGAGCAGCTTGGCCTGTCGGGTGCTTCACTGCGCATGCAGTCCTTGACCCAGCTCTTTGGCACCACGGTGAATGCGCTGGTGGACCGCTTTCGCTCGCCGCTGGCCAGGCCCATGCCGGTGCAACTGGGCAGCGGCCGCGCCCTGCATCTGCATGCGCGCTTCAACTGGCCGGTGTGGACCAGCCTGGCCGAGGCCGTGAGCCAGACGCCGGCCCAAGCCGATCCCAACCCGCCCACGGCCAGCCTGCTCCCAGTGCCGCCCTTGGCCACCTTGCCATCCGGCACGCGCGCTGCGCCAGCCACCGATGACGCACTGGCGGCCCTGGCCAGCGGTGACGCGCAATTTGCCGGCTTGGTTGAAAAGATTCGGTCGGTGCTGGACCGCGACATCCCGATCCTGCTCCAGGGCGAAACCGGCACCGGCAAGGCCTTGATGGCGCAGGCCATCCACATGGATTCGGCGCGTCGCGCCCAGCCCTGCATCACCGTCAACTGCGCCGCATTGCCTGCGGCCCAGATCGAGGCCGAGTTGTTTGGCAGCACTGATCGCCAGGAGGGCAAGCCGCGCGGCCGTGCGGAGCCGACACCTGGCGGGGGCCAAGGCGGCAAGTTGCTGCAAGCCCATGGCGGCACCTTGGTGCTGGACGACATTGGCGAGCTGCCGCTGGGCACGCAAGCCCTGCTGCTGCGCGCGCTGGAACAGCGCCAGGTGACGGTCGCCGGCCACGGCCAAGCCGTGGCTTTGGATGTCGCGCTGATCTGCACCACACAGCGCAATTTGCGCACCCTGGTGGAGGCCAAGAGGTTTCGCGAGGACCTGTTTTACCGCCTCAACGGCTTGACGGTCCGCCTGCCCCGGCTGCAGGAACGCAGCGACCTGTTGCCCTTGGCAAGGCGCATCCTGCAAGCGCTCAGCCCGCAGCAGCCGCCACAGCTGTCGGTCGAGGTGGTGCGTCTGTTTGAGAGTTATCAATGGCCAGGCAATGTGCGCCAGTTGTTCAATGTGCTGCGCGCGGCCGCGGCCATGGCCAGTGGTGAGCCCGTCATCGCCCATCGCCACCTGCCGGAAGACTTCATTGAAGAGGCCCAGGGGCCCCTGCCCAGCAAGATGCAGCGCTTGGACTTCAGCGCCTTGCCCATGGGGCCGGTGGGCGAGACCACAGCGCCAGGCGGCGACAGCCTCAACGGCCACGGCCCAGGCCATGGCACCCGGCCGCTCGAAGAGCTGGAGATCGAGGCCATTCGGCAGGCGGTGCAGGCCGCGGGCGGCAACATCTCGGCGGCCTCCAAACGCCTGGGCGTGAGCCGCAACACCATTTACCGCAAGCTGCGCTGGAACACCGCGAGCCGCCCATGAGTCAACGCAGGGCCGCTCCCAAGTTGACTCACCCCCTTGGGGGGCGGCGGCGGGCGTTTTTCGCCGCCTGGGGGCGCACAGACCGCGATGCTTGAGATTCAGGGCCTGACCAAGCGCTATGGCACGCGCGCGGCGATCGATGGCCTGACCCTGACCTTGCCAGCGGGCTCGTTTGTTGCCCTGTTGGGCCCCAATGGCGCGGGCAAGTCCACGCT
Source organism: Ideonella sp. (assembly GCA_043720415.1). Lineage (GTDB taxonomy): Bacteria > Pseudomonadota > Gammaproteobacteria > Burkholderiales > Burkholderiaceae_C > Pseudaquabacterium. The sequence goes on along the minus strand of JAYSSS010000137.1, from coordinate 13,459 downwards.
GTTCCAGGTGCTTACGGGCTTGTTCAGTGCCGATGTTGGCGACGTCGTGGTCAATGGCCATTCACTGCGCCAGCAGGCCGCGCGCGCCTTGGCCCACATCGGCGTGGTCTTCCAGCAAATGACCCTCGATCTGGAGATGAGCGTCGAGCGCAATCTGCGCTTTCATGCCGATCTGCATGGCCTGCCGCGCGCCGTGGCGGCCGAGCGCATCACCGCCGGCTGCGCCGCGGCCGGCCTGGGCGCTGAGCTCCAGCGCAGCGTGCGCGAGCTGTCTGGCGGCAACCGGCGCAAGGTCGAGCTGGTGCGCGCCCTGCTGCACCAGCCCGGCCTCATCCTGCTGGATGAGCCCACCGTCGGCCTGGACCCGAAATCGAGGCGCGACCTGCGCGCCACCGTCAGCGCCGATGTGCGCCAGCGCCGCAGCAGCGTGCTCTGGGCCACGCATTTGGTCGAAGAGGCCGAGGCCGCCGACCGCGTCATCCTGCTGCACAAGGGCCGCGTGCTGGCCGATGGCGCGCCGGCCGATGTCACCGCGCAATTGGGCGGCGGCAGCCTGGAAGATGCCTTCATTCGTGCCACTGCTTGATTCAACCGGAAAGGAAGTTAGATGAGCACTTTGCAATCGCCTCAGCAGACATGGCGTCGCCGCCTGGCCACGCTGCTGGCGGCCACCGCAGCGCTGTTGTCTGCACCCGCCTTTGGGCAGGGCGTGGCCTTCATCTCCAGCGAAAAGGACCATGCCCTGACGGTGCTGGACCTGGCCACGCTCAGCGTCACCGGCACCATCGCCACCTGCAAGCGGCCGCGTCATTTGCAGCTTAGCACCGACAAGAAGCAGTTGATGGTGGCCTGCGGCGAATCGAATGTGGCCGACATCATTGACCTGGCCACGCGCAAATCGGTGCGGCACTTGCCGCTGGGCGACGATCCCGAGGCCTTTGACCTCTCGCCCGATGGCAAGACGCTGTACGTCAGCAGCGAGGACGAAGGCGCGCTGACCTTCATCGATGTCGCCAGCGGCAAGGTCATCCGCAAGACCGAGGTTGGCAAAGAACCGGAGGGCGTGAAGGTCTCGCACGACGGCAAGACGGTGTGGGTCACGTCTGAAGTGGCCAGCCTGGTGCATGTCATCAACACCGCCGATGGCAAGCTGCTGAAGAACGTCAAGGTCGGCAAGCGGCCGCGCCGCTTTGCGCTGACACCCGATGGCAGCCAGCTGTGGGTGAGCAATGAGCTGGGCGCTTCGGTGACCATCCTGTCCACCGCCGATCACTCCACGCTGGCCACTTTGAAGTTCGAGTTGAAGGGTGCGCGTGAATCCGACATCACCCCCGTGGGCATCACCATGACGCGCGACGGCAAGCGCGCCTTCGTCGCCCTGGGCCGGGCCAACCATGTGGCCTTTGTCGATGTGGCCACGCGCAAGGTCACCGACACCGTGCTGGTGGGCAAACGCGCCTGGAATGTGTCTCTCGACAAAGCCGAGAAACGGCTGCTGGTGGTGAATGGCCTGAGCGACGATGTGACGGTGGTGGATGTGGCCAGCGCCAAGGCCATCAAGACCATCCCGGTCGGGCGCGTTCCCTACGCTGCATTGGTGGTGGATTGAAGCCAGGAACCGTGATGGCGGCGGCCGTGCTGGTCGCTGCGGCCTGGCCCCTGGTCAGCCAGGCGGCGGCCTTCAAGGCCACCCTGCTGCAACGCGCCGACGACCCACGCCTGGATCGCAGCCGGCTTGAGCGCGCCGTGCTCGGCCACCCTGGCGGGCCAGCCGCCGAGGCCGTGGCCGTGGCCCTGGATGAAGCCCGGCTCGAGCTGCAAAGCGAGGGCGCCAGCATCGCCCTGGAGACCGTGCAGGTGGCCAGCGCCGCCGCCGCGCGCGAGGCCGCGGCCAAGGCCCAGGCCGGCGGCCATGTGGCGCTGCTGGCCGATCTGCCGGCCGACTGGCTGCTGGCCTTGACTGAGGGCCTGCAACTGCCGGTGCTCAACCTTGGCGAGGCCGCCGACCGGCTGCGCGAGCGCGATTGCCGGCCGCGTCTTTTGCATGTCATCCCCAGCGAGCGCATGCGCGCCGATGCACTGGCGCAGGCGCTGATGGCACGGCAGTGGAAGCAGGTGCTGCTGCTCACCGGACCCAGTGCCCAAGACGCCGAGCGCGCCGCGGTGGCGCAAGCTGCGATCAAGCGCTACGGCTTGCAACTGGTGGCCAGCAAGCCCTTCAAACTTTCGGCCGACCCGCGTGAACGCGCCTTGGCCAACCCGCAACTGCTGACACAGGGCAGCTACGACGTGGTCTGGGTGGTCGATTCCGACGGCGAGTTCGCCCGCGCCCTGCCCTACCGCACCGCCCTGGCGCGGCCGGTGGTGGGCGATGGCGGCCTGGTGGCGCTGGCCTGGCACGCCAGTTTTGAGCGCTTTGGCTCGCCCCAGGTCTCACGCCGTTTTGCCCGCGCCGCCAAGCGGCCGATGACGGCCCACGATTGGTCGGCCTGGTTGGGTGCCAAGGCGCTGGCCGCGGCGGTGAGCGCGGCGCCCAAGGGCCCTGCAGCGGCCGTGCACAAGGCGCTGTTGGAGGGCGAGCTCGATGGCTCCAAGGGCGTGAACCTGGGCTTTCGCGCCTGGGACGGGCAGTTGCGCCAACCCCTGCTCTTGAGCGATGGCCAGACGGTCGTCGCCACAGCGCCGCTGGAGGCCATCCTGCACCCGAAAAACATCCTCGACACCCTGGGCGCCGATGCGCCCGAAAAGCTGTGCAAATCCAGATGATCCGCCACGCCATGCAGGCCCTGCAGGCCATCGTCGCGCGCGAGTTGCTGAAGTTCAGCCGCCAGAGCGGCCGCCTGGTCTCGGCCATCGTGCGCCCGCTGCTGTGGCTGGCGGTGTTTGCCGCGGGCTTTCGCAATGTCTTTGGCGTGGCCATCGTCGAGCCCTACGACACCTACATCCCCTATGACGTGTACATCGCGCCGGGCCTGGTGGGCATGGTGCTGCTCTTCAACGGCATGCAGTCCAGCCTGGCCATGGTCTACGACCGCGAGATGGGGCTGATGCGGCTGCTGCTCACCGCCCCGCTGCCGCGCTGGTGGATCCTGTTCGCCAAGCTGTTTTCCACCGCGGTGCTGTCCATGGCCCAGGCCATCGCCTTCCTCATCGTCGCGGCCTTGCTGGGCACGGCCTTGCCGGTGCTGGGCGCCAACAGCGCGCATGTGCTGCTGGCCATGGTGTCGGCAGCGCTGATGCTGGGCGCGCTGGGCCTGCTGCTGTCGGTGAACATCCAGCAGCTTGAAAACTTTGCCGGCACCATGAACTTTGTGATCTTCCCGATGTACTTCATGTCCACTGCGCTTTATCCCTTATGGAAGCTAGAAGAATCGGGCGCCAACTGGGTCTACCAGATCGCCCGCTTCAACCCCTTCACCCACGCCGTGGAATGGATGCGCTTTGCCATGTACGGCAAGGACCCGGGCGTCTCGCCCTACATCGTGCTGGGCACCCTGGCGCTGTGCTTTGCCCTGGCCGCCTGGGGCTATGACCCGCAGCGCGGCTTTGGTGCCCTGGCCAAGCGCGGTGGGGGGCCGGCATGAACAAGCAACGTCGCCAGGCCTTGGGCCTGACCTCGGCGCTGCTGCTCGGCCCGGCCTACGGCAAGGCCCATGCGCAGGCGGCGTCGCAATTTCCGTCGCGGCCCATCAACCTGTGGGTGCCCTGGCCCGCAGGTGGCGCCACCGATCTGAGCCTGCGCGTGCTGGCCGAGCTGGCCGGGCGCGAGTTGGGCCAAAAGATCATCATCCAAAACCGCGGCGGCGCCGGTGGCACCCTGGCCATGCCGGTGTTGCAGCAGGCCGAGCCCGATGGCTACACCATTGCGCAGATGCCGCAGCCGGTGTTCCGCGCACCCTGGGTGCAACGCGTGTTGTGGGATCCAATCCGCGACACCACGGCCATCATCCAGGTCAGCGGCGTCACCTTCGGCATCGTCGTGCCGGCCGCCAGCCCGATACACAGCCTCGATGAACTCTTCGCCTTAGCCAAGGCCAGGCCCGGCGAGCTGACGGTGGCCACCAATGGTGTGGGCACGACGCCGCATGTGGTGATGGATGAGCTGTTCGCGCGCCGCGGCCTGAGCTATGTGCATCTGCCCTACAAGGGCACGGCCGAGCAGATGATCGGCGTGTCATCGGGCCAGGTGCAGGTGGGGGTCAATTCCAACGGCTTCGCGCCCTTTGTCGATTCCGGCAAGCTGCGCCTGCTGGTCACCTTTGGCGAGCAGCGCACCAAACGCTGGCCACAGGTGCCCACCTTGCGCGAGCTGGGGCACGACATCGTCGCCACCTCACCCTATGGCCTGGCTGGCCCGCGCGGCATGGCGCCCAAGGTGGTGCAGGTGCTGCACGACGCCTTTCGCACGGCGATGAACGACCCGGTGCATGTCGCCGAGTTGGCGCGTTATGACCAGGACCTGGCCTACCTTGGGCCCGAGGACTATGCCCGGGCCATGCGTGCCGCGCTGGCCGCGGAGAAGCGTACGGTGGACAGGCTGGGGCTGGCGCGCCCACCGGGCTAAATCGCGGTCGGGTTCAGACCGTGGCCGTGGCCGTGGCCGTGGCCGTGGCCACCGCTACAAGTCGTACCAGCCCAGGCCCAGCACCCAGCCGCTGACCCGCCCGCCACCCTCGCCGCTCTGCCTGGTGGCTGCAATGTCCAACGCCAGCTTTTCCTTCTTCAGCCAGTGGCGCACGCCCACATGAGCCAAGCGCTCGTCACCACTGCGGACGACTTCGGCAAACAGCGTGACGCGCCGCGCCACTTCGCCCTCAATGCCCAGGGAAAGGTGGCTGTGCCGGCGCTCACCCCGCTCTCGCACCAGGCCCAGGTTGAGGTGGGCCGTGGCCACACGCTGGCCCAGCTCGACCGACAGCGGCATGGTCAGCGCCCAACTGCCGCCGCGCCAGCCCTGGCCGTTGGCCTTGTCGGCGCCCAGGCCGAGGTTCAAACCCCAGCCCCAGCCATCGCGGGCGATGTGGTTGAACAGGTATTTGAATTCCAGCTCGGCAAATTGGCCACTCTCGCCGGCCAGGCGATCACGCGTGCGGCCCAGCTCAAGCTGCAGTGATCGGCGTGGATCGAAGGCGTATTCGATGGCAACGCTGGCCGCGCGCACGGCGCGGTTGGATTGCAGCACCGTCTCCACCGACCAGACGCCATCGTCGTCTTCCTCGGCCGCGGCGCCGGTGGTAGCCAGAAAAGGACGATCCGCCGCCAGCGCTTGGCCGGCCAGGCCGGCGACGAGCGCGCCGGTGAGAGTGGCGCTCAGTGCGGCGACCGCTGCCGACCGCCTAACCCGCCGATGCAGCCGACCGATCACTTCTGAATCGTGCCCAGAAAACCGATCACCTGCTGGATGTCGGTGTCGGAGATCACGTCTTTCCAGGTCGGCATGCCGGCATCGGGCCGGCCATTGCGTATGGTCGCCAGTGCCAGCTCCTGCCACTTGGCGTCATAGCGCAATTTCAGGCGGCGCAGGTCGCGCTCGATCACCGGGCTGAAGCCGTCGGAGCCGTGGCAGTGCGAGCACTGGTCGTTGAAGCGCACCTTGCCGGCCAGGATCTGTGGATCCATGGGCGGGGCGGCGGCGGCGGCCGCAGGGGCCGCAGCGGTGGCGGCAGCTTTGGCGGCGGGCTTGGCCGCCGATTTGACTGCTGGCTTGGTGTCCGATTTGGTGTCCGTTGACTTGGCCGCGGGTTTGACCGCCGGCTTGGTGTCATCGGCCACCGTGACCCAGCCCGACGCGGGGACGCGCACCTGGTGCTGTTGCGCCAGCGGCGCGGCCTGCCACAAGGCACTGCCAGGCTTGACTTCGATGTTCAGCGGCTTGGCCGAAGGGAATGAGTACTTGTCGGCCAGGCTGCGAATCTGCGGTTGCAGCTCGCCCAGGGCCTGGTCGATGCGCGCCTTCAGCCCTTCTTTGACCACGCGCACGCCCACCACCACCTGGCCCGACATGTCGTGCCCTGTCAGCGGCGTGATTTGCCAGCGGCCCTGGTGCAGGGCCTTGTTGTCGTAGCCCGCCACCGGGCCCCAGAGCACGCCGACATCGGCCTCGCCCTTGGCCAGCGCCTCAAACACCTCGGCCGGCGAGCGGTAGGTGGCGGTGGTGTAGCCGGTGAGGGTGGAGAAGAAGATGTGTGGCGTGGTCGAGAACTGCAGCGCGATGCGCTTGCCCTTCAGGCCCTCCAGCGATGACACGCGCAAGCCCGGTGCGGCGACCAGCGCATAACCCACATCCAGAAAGGGCTGGGATTTCTGCACGCCGCGCGTGCGGTATTCGGCATTGGCGGGCAGCGCGAAAACCGCGTCGCAATCGCCTTGCAAGATGGTGTTGCGCAGCGCCCGGCGCTGCATGTGGGTGAAGTACCAGGTGTACTGCACCGGCATGTCGAGCTTGGCGCCGACCAGCTCGGCGAGCTCGATGTACATGCCCCGTTCGGCGCCTTCGGCGCGCGTGAAGGGAAGGTTGTCAGGGTCGGCGCAAACCCGCAAAGGCTCGCGCGTTGTTTGAGCCTTGCCCGCCGGTGCCCAGAGTGCTGCACCGGCGGCGATGACCGCGGCAAACCCGAATGAAAAAGCCTTGCCGCGAATCATCATTTCCTCTCAGCTCACTTCACAGTGAAAACATACATCGTGCCGCCCTCTGGGCTGGCATCGACCATCTTCTCGCCCAGGGCGCCGAAGAAGGCAGGGATCGACAGCGTGCGGCCCGAGACCACGGCAACGTACTGCTTGCCATCGAGCACATAGGTCATCGGCGCGGCGGTGATGCCCGAGCCGGTGTTGAACTCCCACAGCTTCTTGCCGGTCTTGGTGTCGAGCGCCTTGAACATGCCCTTGATGTCGCCGTGGAAGGTCAGGCCCGTGGCGGTGGACATCATGCCGCCGGTGTAGGGCAGCGTGTCCTTGTTGAACCACAGCTGCTTGCCGGTGACCGGATCCCAGCCTTTGACGCCGCCGCCATGGCCGCCCTGGCCGATCTTGCCCAGGTCGAAGTTCACGCCCAGGTAGAACTGGCCACGCTTGTACTCGGCCTGGATGCCTTCCAGGTCCATGCACAGGTTCATGGTGGGCATGACGACGATGTTGTTCTTCGGGTCATAGCTCATCGGCATCCAGTTCTTGGCGCCGATCAGGTTGGGGCAAATGTCGGCGGCCTTGCGCTTCATGCCGGGGCGCTTGGCGTTGTTCGCGGCCTCGATCGGCATGCCGGTCTTCATGTCCACGCCGGTGGCCCAGTTCACGCCATCGATGAAGTGCTTGGCCGACAGCAGCTTGCCGTTGGCGCGGTCGATGACATAGAAGAAGCCATTGCGGTTGGCCTGCATCACCACGGCGGTTTTCTTGCCACCGAAGGGCAGATCGGCGAACACCAGCTCGTTCACGCCGTCGTAGTCCCAGGCATCGTGCGGCGTGGTCTGGTAGTGCCACTCGATCTTGCCGTTGTCAGGGTTCAGCGCCAGGATGGAGGCGGTGTACAGGTTGGTGAACTGGCCGATGTCCGACGAGTCATTGCCGCGCACCGAGGCCGACCACGGCGCCGGGTTGCTGGTGCCGTAATAGATCAGGTTCAGCTTCGGGTCATAGGAGCCGATGTGCCAGGCCACGCCGCCGCCGTTCTTGCCGGAATCACCCTTCCAGGTGTCGGCGCCCTTTTCGTTGCCCATGGGCACGGGGTGGGTGCGCCAGATTTCCTTGCCGGTGTTGGCGTCCAGGCCGACCAGGGCGCCACGCACGCCGTATTCACCGCCGCCGAAGCCGGTGATGATCACGTCCTTGGCCAGGGTGGGCGGCGAGGTGATGACCGAGCCCGCGTCGAAGTCAACGATCTTGGTCTTCCACAGCTCTTTGCCGGTCTTCTCGTCCAGGGCCACGATGTGCGAATCGAGGCGGCCAAGGATGATCTTGCCCTTGTGGTACGTGACACCACGGTTGTTCACGTCGCAGCAGGCGAACTGGTCGATGCCCTTGGGCACGTCAGGCGAATAACGCCATTTGACTTCACCGGTCTTGGCGCTGACAGCAAAGACATTCTTCGGGCCAAACGACGAGGTCACGAACAGCGTCTCACCGACCAGGATGGGGGTGGACTCTTGCGAGCGCGTGGTGCCCAGTTGCAGGGCGAAGGCCACGCTGAGCTTGCCGACGTTGCCGGCGTTGATCAGCGAGGCGCCGCTGTAGCGGGTGTTGCCGGTGTCGCCACCGTAGACCGGCCAGCTCTGCGCTTGCGCGCCAGCGGCCAGTGAAAGCATGGCGGCCAGGGCCATGGGCTTGATGAACGATTTCATGGAAAGTCTCCTCGATCGAGAAATCAAAGTGCGTGATGCGTGTGACTGATGCGTCCAGGGACGCGTTTGGAAGTAGCGACCGACGCCACCGATCTGGTGAATGCCAACACGGCGGCGCGGGCCGCACGACTCTGCTTGGGCACAGCATCCCACGGCATCCCGATTGTGGTTTTCAAGTGCCCCCTGCGCTGCACCGAACAAACCCCTAGCCCGCGGCCCGAGGGTTGGTGCTTTGCTGCAAGACGCAGCACTTGCAGCGCCGCGGTAAGCCAGGGGTCAGCCAGACCGAAGGCTTTGGGTCGATGCTCAACCGGCCACCATCAACTCCAAGATCACCTTGCCGCCAATCATGAAGCGCGAGGGTGAGAGCTCTTCGCGCTCCACGCGCACCAGGCCTGCGCCGGGGCAATACCACTCCAGCGTGTGCAGGGGGATGTCGCGCCAGGCGAATTGCGCATCCACATAGAGGCGCACCGTGGCCTTGCCCGCCACGCGCAGGCAGCGCTCAAAGCGCCCGGCCGGCACCACCACCTGGGCGTCCACGGCCTCGATGGTGTAGGTCATGGGAAAGGGCTTGTGGGTGCGGCGGATCTCCTTGGGCACCTCGTTGCGGCGCTGCAGCACATAGGCCGTGGTCAAGGCCTGCCACTGCGTGCCCACGGCATAGGGTTTCTTCAGCACATGGCGCACCGGCTCATCGGCCAGGGCGTTGCGGTCCAGCGGCGCGCGGCTGGCGATGCGCACGATGCCGCTGGCGTCACTGCGCAGCCAGTAGTCGATGCCGCTGTTGACGTGGCGCCGGGTGGCTGGGCTGCCGCCCATGTTTTCTGCGGCGCGGTTGCTGATGGTCAGCGATTCGACGCGGGTCTGGTCCTCGCCCATGGCGGTGGTGACACGGTAGGTCCAGCTGCGGCCGGCATCGAGCGGAAAGTAGTCCTCGCTGCTGCCGGTGTTGCCGCAGCCGGCCAGGGTGGCTGCAAGCACCGCAGCGGCGACTGCGGCTGCGGCGGCGCTGGGGGTGGCCAGGAGACGCGCTGCCATCTCACTTCTCCGGCAGTTGCGGCGAAGGCAGGTCGCGGATCTTGATTTCCTGCTCATCGTTGCCCGGCAGCAGCCAGCCCATGCCGCGGCGGTTGTTGCCCACCACCTTGATCTCGGCCGTGCCCATCTGGCTGACGCCGTCTTTCGATCGTTTCAGGCTCTCGTCGATCTGGCTGTGCAGCTCCTTGGTGTAGTGCAGGCGGTAGGCGCGCGGCGCCAGGCTGGTGCGCCCTTCGACAATCTCGCTGACCCACATGAAGACCCAGCCCGAGGTCTTGCCGGTGGGCTCGTCCACCGCCGCGGCCAACATCACAAAGCGCTGCGGCAGGGGCTCCTGGCTGGGGATGCCCCAGATCTCGCGCACGGCCTCATGGCCATAGAAGTAAAAGCCGGTGACGCCAACCACCAGCAGGCCCTTGAGCCAGGCCGGCCAGCGCGACCACAGCAGGGACAGCGCCAGCAAGATCAGCAGCACGGCAAAGGCGAGAACGATGGCGAGTGACATGGTGGGGGTCGGGCTGTGAGGCTGTGGGGCTGTGGGGTGAGGGCTGTTGCAGCAGCAGGCTGTAGCGGGCGACAGTCGCGCTACTGGCGCTTGACCAGGCCCTTGGCCAGCGTGCTCAAGCCGCCGACCGAGCCATTGGCATTGACGGTGAAGCGCACCAGGGTGGCCTCTTCACCCGGCCGCGCCAGGGTGTGCTGACCGTAGAACACCACCTCGGCGCGGGGGTTGACCTTGACGACGGTGAGCGTCACCGGCACGGCCTGGCCCAGGCGTGCATCGCTGGCGCCGCCGCTGGGCTTGTCGGCATCCTTGCCCTCGTAGTAATGGGCATTGACCACGTACTCACCGGCGACGATGCCGCGCAGCGTCACCACCTCCTGGTTGAGCGGGTTGGTGATCAGGCGGCCGTTGACTTCCACCGTGTCGTTGGAGGCGCCGCGGTCGTCACGGTCCAGGTGCATCAGGCCGGCCTCGCGCGAGCGAAACCAGACGATGTCGCCGGCCGGGTTTTGCACCCACAAGTCCACATCATTGGGGTCCAGGTCGGCCCAGCCCAGGGTGACGATGTACTCGGCCTTGGCCGCCACATCACCCGACTTCAAGGCCTTGGGGTTCATGGCGATCAGGGCCACGATGAAGCAGAAAACGAAGGCGATCAACATGTTGAACAACATGTCGTAGAACGGGTCGACCTCGGGCTCGCGGGCGAAGCGGCGGGCGCGCATGGTCGGGGCCTTCAGGCGGCGGCTTGCGGCGGCACGGCAACCGATGCATCGGCCGCGAGATGACCGGCAGGGTCTGGCGCGACGGGATGGACCGGAGCATCGATCTGGCTGTGCCTCAGGCCGTGCTTTTGCGCCGCCGCGACGATGGCGTCGGCATAGCGGTCCAAGCGCGTGAGCTGCAAGCCCAGCAAGATGTTGCCGACCAGGCCCACCATGGTGGTGAGCAGGGCCACGCCCAGGCCATTGGTCAGGCTGCGCAGCAGGTCTTGCGACTGCGCCGGGTCGAAATTCTGGATCTGGCCGATCTCCAGCGCCAGGATGGAAAAGCCGATCACCTTGCCCAGCAGGCCCAGCTTGAGCTGCAGCGCATTCACCCACCAGGCCGTGCTGTGCGGGCCGTGGGTGCACTCCAGCAGCAGGTCCATGGGTGTCGCGGCATCGCGCGGAGCGGCGGCCAGGGCGCGCCAGTAGTCGGCCGCCCAGCCCGGCATGGCAGCACCACCGTGGCCCGTGTGCTGCGACTGGATGGCCCGCTCCAGCAGGGCCTGCTGCGCTGCCAGTTCGCGCGAGCGGGCACCGCTCCACAGCGTGGCGGCAATGAAGATGATGACGATGACCAGGGTGATGCCGGTCGGGTCAGAGCGGAACAGCAGGCCCCACACGCCGCGCACGCCGAGCAGCCAGCCGGCAAAGCCCAGCATGCCGGCCAGGGCCAGCCACTCCAGCCACAGCGGCTCGGGCGCTGGCGGCTGCCCGGCCGGCACGCGCCGGGCGGAGAAGAGTTTCAACAACACCTTGCGCGGCGCCGCATCCACACGGCCTACCAGCGCCGCAGCCAGCGCAGCGACAGCAAGCCACTGCGCGGTGCGCCGGGCTCGAAGAAGCGGCCATTGGCATCGTTGACGATCAGGCTGCCGGCGTGCACGCGATCAAACAGGTTGTCCACCCGCGCCAGCAGCTCGATGGCATCACCCTGGCCTAACGCGAAGGTGGCGCGCCAACGCAGATTGGCCAGGGCGTAGCCGCCGGCAAATTCGGTGTTGGTGTCGTTGGCCGCGGTGCGGCCCATGGCGCGCCATTCCAGCGCCAGCTCGCCGGGCACCCAGCCGGGGGTCCAGGCGGCTTCGGCCCAGGCTGTGGCCGCCTGCGTGCCGGCGATGCGATTGCCGGCATCGACGCGCACATTCGGTGTGGTGCAAGGTGCTGCGGTGCAGGTCAGGTAGGTGTCGAGGTAGGTCGCCTGCAGCCAACTGGCCGCCGCGCGCACGCGCCACTGCGCCGCGGGCTTGAAGCTGGCGGCCAGCTCAAGGCCCTGGCGGCGGGTGCGGCCGACGTTTTGGAACGCCGAGCGGCCGCCGCTGTTGGTCTGCACGCTGATCTCGTTTTCGGTCTCGGCCGAGAACAGGGCGGCGTCGAGCTCAAGCCCCGCACTGCGCCACTTGCTGCCCAACTCAAACTGTCGGCTGGACTGGCCCTTTAGGTTGAGGTTGAAACCGGCCGCGCCATCGGGCCGGTAGGCCAGTTCACCCAGGGTGGGGGATTCGAAGCCGCGCGCCGCGCTGGCATGCAATGCCCAGCCCGGCTGCAGTTGCCAGCGCAGGCCGGCCACCGGGTTGGTGTAGCTGAAGGCCAGGCTGCCCGAATCATCGCCATTGCTCAAGAAGCGATCTGCGGCGCGCATGGTGACGCGGCCCGTGCGCACGCCGCCGGTCAAGGCCAATGCGCCGCCCAAGGGCAGTTCGGCCTGGGCAAAGGCCTCGCGCGTGGTGGCGGTGTTGACCTCATCGCGGCGCAGGCGACCCAGCACGCCCAGCAGCTGGGCGGCACCGGTGCCGGTGAAGTTCTCAAAGCCGCGGCGCTCGTCCTCTTGCTGTTCCTGGTTCAGCCCTGCCACCAGGGCAACATCGCCCCATTGCAAGGTGGCGCGGCCCTCGACACCGCTGTACTTGCGGTCGAAATCCACCACGCCGCCGCCATGCCGCGCCGGCGCCTGCACGCCGGGCGCGATGGCCAGCCACTGGGTGACGCCACGTGAGCCCTGGTACAGCGTGAGGCCAGTCTCGCGCAGGCCATCACCACCGCCAAAACGGTGGCGCCAGTTCAGGCCGCCCTGGGTCTGGCGGATGGTCTTGCGCGTGTCGAACTGCGTGGCCAGCGAGGATGTTTGATAGGGATCGGCATCGAACTGCGCCCGCGACAGACCCAGCGGGTCTTGCGCCGACTGCGTGTGATCCGACAACAGCACGGTGACGCGATCACTGTCATTGCGCCAGCCCAGTCGCAGGTTGCCCAGCGAACGATGGGCCTGGCTGCGCGGGCGGATGCCGTCAATGGCCAGATCGGTGAAGCTGGCCTGGACATCAAAGCCCTGGCCCATGGGCGTGGCCACGCTGATGCGGCCCTGGCGCAGGCCGGCGCTGCCGGCGTCCACACCGACCTCGACCTTGCTTTGCGTGGCCGGCGCACCAAACACCGCAATCACGCCGCCCGAGCTGTTGCCATAGAGCACCGAGAAGGGCCCGCGCAGCACCTCGATGCGCTGCGCCGAGGCCAGATCAAAGTGCGCCACCTGGCCCTGGCCATCGGGCATGGTGGCGGGGATGCCATCGGCATACAGGCGCAGACCACGCACGCCGAAGGTGGCGCGTGCGCCAAAGCCGCGCGAGCTGATCTGCAGGTCCTGGGCGTAGTTGCCGCGATTGGCCGCAAAGACACCGGGAACGCGCACCAATGTCTCGGACAGATTGATCGCCGGCTGGCCGTTGCGGATCGTCGTGCCATCGATCGTGTCGACCGAGGCCGGAACATCGAAACTGCGCTCGTCCCGGCGGGTGGCGGTCACGACCACCGGA
>JAYSSS010000136.1:0-7193 GCA_043720415.1 Ideonella sp. | reverse complement strand
CCACGTCGACCTTGCTGGCCTCGGCACCGCGGCGCACGAACTCCTGGATCTCGTTGGTGACGTGCGGGATCACCTGCACCGTCTTACCCAGGTAGTCGCCGCGGCGTTCCTTCTCGAGCACCGACTTGTAGATCTGGCCGGTGGTGAAGTTGTTCGACTTCTTCATCCGCGTGGTGATGAAGCGCTCATAGTGGCCGAGGTCGAGATCGGTCTCAGCACCGTCGTCGGTGACAAAGACCTCGCCATGCTGAAACGGGCTCATGGTGCCCGGGTCCACATTGAGGTAGGGGTCAAGCTTGATGAGGGTGACGTTCAAGCCGCGCGATTCGAGGATCGCTGCCAGCGAGGCAGAGGCGATGCCCTTGCCGAGTGATGACACCACACCGCCGGTGACGAAGACAAACTTGGTCATTGAGAGGCGCATCCTGAGGGCAGCTGCTGGCGCGCTGCGTGAATGCTCTGGTGGAAAGCGCGAGTATACGAGGGGGGTCTTCTCGTCCCATCAACATGGCCCGCGGCGACGGGGGCGGGGCCGAGGCGCGACAGGGTCTCAGGTCACTTGGACGACCGTGGCTTGCAAGCGGTAGCCGCGGCGCCAGACGGCCTCGATGTGAAAGGCATCCAGGCCGTAGCGGGCCAGGCGTTGACGCAGGCGAAAGATATAGACCTCGACGGTGTGGCGCTTGATGGCCTCGGCCTTGCTGCCCATCCTGGCCTGCAGCTCGGCGCGTGCCACCACGCGGCCAACAGGGTTGGCCAAGCACTCCAGCAAGGCCAATTGCAGCTCGGTCAAGGGCAGCTCGCGGCTGCCACGCCGCAGTGCGCTGGCGGCAAGATCGAAGCGCCACTGGCCGGGCAGCTCGACCATGTCCAAGGGATGCGTGGCCAGCGCGCCAGCGCGTTCATCAGGCAACCTCCGTGCTGCGCACTGCGGTATTCGCCCTTGGGGCGGCCCGGCGGGCTCATGCATGCAGGCCATCAATCGGGCCAGCAGAAGCCGCGGTGCCATCTGCATGGTGACATAGGCATTGGCGCCGTGCTCCAGGGCGAGCACCTCATCGGATTCGTCCATGTCATCGGCGATGACCATCAAGGCCCCGCCAAACCATTGGCGCAGCTCGCTCACGCTGTGCGCCAGCTTGGGCCCCAAGGCACTGCGATGCGCGGCAATGGCGTCAAAGCGGATATGCGCACAGGCCTGGCGCGCAGCCAGCGCAGACGCCACACCGCTGCTGCGTGCGCCAGCCTGTGACATCAAAGACCGAATCAGTTGCAACTGCGCCGGGCCGCCGATGACCAGGATCAGGCACCGGCTGTGGTCCGGCCAGGCGATGCGCGTCGCCTTGGGTGCGGGGAAGTCAAATACGTGCGCCAGGTCGTTGCGGGCTATGGGCAGCATGGCCTCATCTTCGCCAGGCACCGAGCGGGTCACAAGGGCCAATTGGTGCGCTGCCAGGGCGCCAATTTCGCAGGCCCACCGACGGTTCCCCGTGTGCTGTCGCGGCCCACACACTTGGTCGCATCACCCGCCGTCCGCGCTTGAACTTGCGTACATTGCGAGCCCATGACAACGGGGGCGAGCGTTTGGTCAAACAGGCTGTTGGCGCGTTCATCCAGGCCTTGAACGGTGGCCAGCAGGCACCACAAGCGCAACAAGCGCAGCGTGTGCGTGTCTATCAAACGCTGCTTGATGCGCTGCGCCAGGCCACCTTGCTGCCTGGGGCCAGGTTGCCCTCAGCGCGCCGATTGGCGGCAGAGTGCAGCGTGTCGCGCGGGGCGGTGGATGAGGCCTTTGATCAATTGCAGAGCGAAGGCATCGTCGTGCGGCGCGTGGGCGATGGCAGCTATGTGGCTGACCCCTTGCCAGCGAGTGTGGCGCCAGCGCCTGCCAAAGCCATGGGTGCCGCCCCCAGCAGCGCCGCACGCCGCGTTCTGGAGCGCTTTGCGCCCATGCTTGGCCAATGGTCGCGGCTGGAGGTGCCGGGTGAGTTGTTCACCCTGGCGCCCTTGCACCCGCGGGCCATGCCGACAGAGCAGTTCCCGCTGGAGGTGTGGCGTCGCCTGATGCACAGGGCCCTGGGCGAAGGCCAACGCAAGCACCTCAACTACGGCCCTTCGGCCGGCCTGCCGGATTTGCGACAGGCCATCGTCCGCCACCTGGCCATGACGCGCGGCGTGCACTGCAATGCACGGCAGGTGATCGTGCTCAACAGCGTGATGCAAGGCATAGAGCTCATGGCGCGCACGCTATTGGAGCCGGGCGACCAGGTGTGGGTCGAAGACCCCGGGCATGCCAGTTTGCCGGTGGTGTTTGAGGTGCTCAACATGCAGGCTGTGGGCGTGCCCTTCGATGCCCGTGGCCTGGATGTGGCGCGTGGACAGGTGCTGGCCCCACAAGCCAAAGCCGTGTATTTGGATGCCCTTGGCCAGCACCCCATGGGGGTGCGCACCGACAGCGCCCGGGCTGCGGAGCTGCTGCATTGGGCCAAACAAGCGGGGGTCTGGGTGATGGAGGGAAACTTCAACACCGAGGTGGTGCATCAGGGCCCGGCGCCGCCGACGCTTTATGCCCAGGACGGCGGCGAGCGCGTGTTGATGGTGGGCACCTTCGAGGGCATTTTGTTTCCCTCCTTGCGCATCGCCTACCTGGTGGTGCCCGAGCAACTGGCCCAGGTCTTCACTGCCATGCGAGGTCTCTTTGGCGAACACAGTGCCGTGGCCCAGCAGGTGGCGCTGGCCGCCTTCATCGACGAAGGCCACATGAGCGCACATCTGCGCCATTTGCGCCAGCACTGTGGTGAACGCCGCAGCGCCTTGCAGCACGCGGTAGCCAAGCACCTGCCGGTGTGGGCTTCACTGGGCCCCACGGGCGAGGGCATGCATGCGGCGCTGCACTTCCCGGCGCAGGTGGACGATGTGGCGGTGTTCAAGTTGATCCGCAAGCGCGGTGTCGGCGCCGTGCCGATCTCATCGATCTGCCTGAATCGTGGCGCCGCCAATGGTCTGGGCATTTGCTACGGCAGCGCCGAGCCGACGCTCATTGATGCCTCACTGCAGATCATTGGCGAGGCCCTGCGCCAGGTGGATCAGCAGGCCTCTGGCGAGAACAGGTAGCCGAAGTTGCGGATTGTGCGAATGCGCTGGCGCTGACCGGGTGCATCGCCCAGCTTGGCGCGTATGCGGTAGATCCGGCAATCGATCGAGCGATCGGGCCCGGCGTCGCGCAGGCCACGCAGCTGTTGCAGCAGATCCACCCGTGACACCGTCTGGCCGGCTTTGAGGGCCAGCAGCCAAAGCAACTCGAACTCGCCCTCGGTGAGGGCAATGCGGCAGCCACCCATCGAGACACGGCGTTGCGCTCGCATCAAGTGCAGCGCGCCGAAGGCAAGTTGCGTGGGCGCCGGCGGCAGGGCGTGGCGGGTTGTGGACATGCGCCGCCACAGGGCGCGCAGCCTGGCGGCCACCACTGGCGCCCCCAACTGGGCATCGACCACGTCATCGGCACCCATCTCCAGCGCCAGCACCTGATCCAGGTCGCGCAGAGCCCGGCCCACCACCAACATGGGCAAGTCGGGGTGCAGCGAGCGGATCTCACGCAGGCGGCCTAACTGATCTGTCAAGCCGTTGCTCAGGTACAGCACCAGCGCATCGGGCGCGGGCTGGCTGGGATCGGCCCAGGGCAGGGCATCGACAAAGGCCAAGTGCTCGGCTTGCATGGCGTGGCGCCAGCCGCAGGCGGCGCTGTCATCGTCGCTCGTCCAGCCCAGCCGTCGCGCGGCAAATGCAGGCGCCGGGACATCGCTGCTGCGTGTGGCCAGGTTGGACGCGGGGTTCATGAGCCGGGGTGTATCCAGCCTCACGGGTTGCCGCAAGGGCCATTTGGTGGGGGGTGCAGTGGCCAATGGCGCGACCGTGCCATGAGCAGAGATTTGGCGCCACCGCGCCTTGTTCGGAGATTTGTCGCACGCGCGCCACGGGTCGGGAAATTCCCACTTCACCGGTGCATGTAAGCCTGTCGCCTGCGTCGCCCAAGATCACGGTTTGTGACCGTGCGTGACATCCATCAAGACCGCGTCGCGCCACGTCGCACAGGTGTGAAAAACGGTGACATGCCGCGCCCACGGCACTGGTCAGATGGCGCCCTGTGCCGGCGAAGTGCCGGCCGCGGTCACCCATTCATCCCAACATCCTCAGGAGAAACCATGCTGGCTCGCACCCCCTTGTTCAATGCCATGGCCCTCATCTTCGGCAGCGCGGCACTTGTGCCGGGCTGGGCCCAGGACACGCAACGCGTGGAGATCACAGGCTCGGCCATCAAACGCGTGGACGCCGAGGGCGCCCTGCCAGTGACCGTGATCACGCGCGAGGAGATCGCCCGCAGTGGCGCCACCAACACCGAAGAGTTGATGAACTCGGTGGCCGCCATCAGCACGATGAACTCGATCACCAATGCCACCGGCGCGGGCTCGTCCACCGCGGGCCGATCAACGATTTCGCTGCGCGGCCTCTCCGGCGGGCGCACCCTGGTGCTGGTCAATGGCCGGCGCTTGGCTTCGGCCATCGGCGGCACGGGCAACACGGTCAATGTCAACAACATTCCGCTGGCCGCGATCGAGCGCGTCGAGGTGCTCAAGGACGGTGCGTCCAGCATCTACGGCTCCGACGCCCTGGCCGGCGTCGTGAACTTCATCTTGTCCAAGGACTTTCGTGGAGTCGATGTTGGCCTGTCGGGCGGCACGCCGACACGCGATGGCGGTGGCAGGAGTCAGCGCGCCACCCTGGTCGGGGGCCTGGGCGACTTGAACAAGGACCGCTACAACATCACCGCCTCGCTGTCGGTGGAAAAAGAATCGCAGCTCTTTGCCAAGGACCGCGAATTCTCCGCATCGGGCAACAACTTCCCCTACACCATTGCCGCGGCCACCGGCCAGGGCAACATCGAAGGCGGCTACACCTTGGGGCGCACGGTCAATGGCGTCTGGCAAGAGGGCAGCCGCCTGCCCGGCTTTGGCAACAGCCCGGGCACGGGCTATGGCAACCCCTTGGCGGCGCAGAACAAATGCGGCGACATCAACATGTTCAAGAACCCCACGAACACCAGCAAGAACTCTCCCTACTGCACCTTCGACAGCAATGCCTTTGTCGGCCTGACGCCCGAGCGCGAATCGACCAACGTCACGCTCAACGGTGTGTTTCGCGCCAGCAATTCTCTGGAGTTGTTCGGCGATGTGCTCTACACCAGGAGCGTGCAGATCCAGCGCTTCCAGCCCAGCCCGATTCGACGCAGCTTCAACACCACCGATGCCGAGTTTGTGAAGCAGGGCGTCGATCCCGTGCTGCTGCTCTTCCCCAGCAACCCCAACTACAAGCAGGCCGCGGATTTCCTCACGGCACAAGGCCAGGCTGCCATCGTCGGCCAGCCCCTGGCCATCACGGCGCGGGTGTTCGACTTCGGGCCGCGCACGCAGCGCGATGTCACGGAGCAGTCGCGCCTGGTGCTGGGTGCCCGCGGCGAGGTGGCCGGGCAGAGCTACGAGCTCGCCTATTCGGACAACACCTACGAGCTCACGGGCACGGTGCCTGACGGCTATTTCTCGCAGGTGAAGTACGCCAAGGCGGTGCAGTCGTCCAACGACTGGAACCCCTGGTCGCTGACACAAAGCAATGCCTTCAACCAAGCCATCGCACCGGCCAAGTACACCGGCGCCACGCTCGATGGCACCTCCAGCAGCCGGGTGGTGGACGGCAAGCTGACGGGCGACGCCTTCGCGCTGCCGGGCGGCGTGGCAGGCTATGCGTTGGGCCTGCAGTTTCGCGAAGAGGGCTATCAATCGCGGCCCAGTGCAGCGCAGTTCTCGGGCGACATCGCCGGCCTGGGCGGCGCGCAGGAGCCGGTGGATCGCAAGCGCAAGGTCACGTCGGCCTTTGGCGAGCTGGTGCTGCCGATCTTCAAGCAGCTCGAAGGCAATGTTGCCGCCCGCCATGACCGCTACAACGACATCGGCAACTCCAACACCTACAAGGCCAGCCTGCGTTGGCAGCCGATGAAGAATCTGGTGGTGCGCGGCGGCACCGGCACGGGTTTCCGGGCACCCACCCTGGTCGAGCTGTGGCTGCCGCAGACCGTGGGCTCATCGGCGCAGTTCACCGACCCGAGGTTTCCGAACAACCCTAACCTTCAGGTCAATGAGGTCGCTGGCGGCAACCCGCTGCTCAAGCCGGAGAAATCCAGGCAGCAGACCCTGGGCATGGTGTTCTCGCCCATCGATGCCTTGACGATCAGCGCCGACTACTGGCGCGTCAAGGTCGACGGCATCATCACCGCGCCCTCGACACAAGAAATCGTCACGCGCTTTCGCGCCGGCGACCCGTCCTATGCCGGCTTGGTCAAGCTGACCGCGGGCGGTGAGGTGGACGAGACCTTTGCCGCGCTGAACAACGTCGGCAGCGCCAAGCTCGAAGGCATTGACCTCGATGCCAACCTGCGTTTTGCCCTGGCTGGTGGCAAGCTCGACATGCGCTTGAATGGCACCTACTTCATTCGCTATGACCAGGTGAGCTCGGGCGGTGCGATCTCGCGCAAGGTGGGCACCCTGGTGGAGGACACACTCGATGAGGACGGCCAACGCGTGGCGCAGCCCGTGCTTGAAGCCGATGGTGGCGGGGTCGTGCTGCGCTGGAAGCACAAGCTCAGTGCCACCTACAGCACTGGCGCCTGGGCCTTCACCGTGGCGCACAACTACTACACCGGCTACCGCACGAATGACCGCAACATCGACGGCGAGAAGCACTTCGTTGGCGACCAGTCGCTGTTCGATGCGCAACTGGCCTACACCGGTGTGAAGAACCTGAAGCTGGCGTTGGGCGTGAAAAACCTGACCGACAAGAACCCGCCGATTTATGTGCCGGTGAGCAACCAGTTCCAGTCCGGCTATGACATCAGCCTTTACGACCCGCGGGCGCGGACGGTGTACGTCTCGGCCAACTACAAGTTCTAGCCCTGGCTTGGGCCGGGCGGCGCTGCCGGCAGCAGTGATTTCAGTCGGTACAGCGCGTCCAGCGCCTCGCGCGGCGTGAGCGTGTCGGGGTCGATGGCTGCCAGTGCGGTCTCGACCACCGCGTGCTCGGCGGCGGCGGGCGCGTGCTCGGCGGCGGCGGGCGCGTGCTCGGCGGCGGCCGGCGCGTGCTCGGCG